>NC_008255.1:3216609-3824913 GCF_000014145.1 Cytophaga hutchinsonii ATCC 33406
TCTTTCTGTACCATTCGCCCGAATCATATTGAATGGTATACATGATACCGATCACTTCATCAATTTGATTTCTGATTTTTTCTGATTTGAGTTTACAGGAATGTAAAATAAAATCTTTGTTAACAGGATCTAAATTCGGCACAAACAGCATAAGATATAAAATTAACGTTGACTAAGCATACACTAAAAAAAACATCGTACAGGAACTGAATTAATTTTAACTAACGAAAAAAAATAAATGGAGTTTTGATATCTGAATAATTAAGAAAAAAAATAATATACTACGTTTCGAATAATAAATTCCATCACTTGTAATACCTTATGTATTATGGCGTAGTGATTGGCTTGTATTAAAAAAATACTATGAAGAATTCAATTGGCCTTTTTTTTGATTATGTTTGCACCCCCTTACAAAATTAATACACCCTATGCTTACACCATCTGAATACAAAAATTTATATGCATTGATGGATACCTATCTAGGTTCTGACGCTTGTAAAAGTGCCTTTGCAAAAAATAATCAGGCTGAAATTGATTACAGCACTATTGTTATCTGTGTGGATGATCTGATCTGTGAAAATTTTGATTACTCAAATCCAAACAAGATAAAAGACAAAGTAAATGTATTAAATGGTAAAAATGATTTCAACAAAACGTTGATTGCATTTAAAAACCAAAAGAACGAAATGGTTTTTTCTATAAAATATTTCGACTTGCCGAAATAATTATCAATACGGTCAATGTACAGCATATTGACCGTATTACTTTTTTTTGCAGTTATTTATGCTGCTTACTTTTGTTAATCTGCATTACTTCTTTTCTTATACTTATGTAACTTTAAACGCATAAGCTGTAACACTTCCTGATTATTATTTTAATATTATACAATTCATCCTTCAAAACCGTTTATTCAGATGTTTACGTATAGGTACTATGGTTAAGAAACTTATCATCCCGATTTTATTATTAGGAGCTGTAATCGCCTATTTTTTTCTGGTGCATGAAAAAAAGAAAGAAAACGTTCCTGAGTGGCAGCATTTCGATGCGGCAATTTTTAATAAGGCAAAAAAAGAACACAAGCTTGTATTGCTGCATTTAGGTGCCAACTGGTGTCACTGGTGTCATGTAATGGAAGAACAAACGTATACAGACCCTTTTGTGCTGGAGCTTCTTAATAAAAGTTATATTGCCTGCAAGGAAGATCACGACGAGCGCCAGGATCTGACAAGTTTATATGCTGCGTACGGCTGGCCGGCAACCATTGTGTTTGATGCAGATGGTAATGAGCTGCTGAAAGAAGCCGGTTTTATTTCCTCAGACAGATTTATTGCGCTGTTAAAAAAACTGGTAAAGAATCCAACACCCATGCCTACGGATTCAGTGCAGATAGAGCCTGCGGTCGCAAGCGATTCATCCACACAACAGGCGTTGAACACCTTAAAAAAGAAATTTTACAGTTCGCTGGATATTGAGGGCGGCGGATTTAATTATGCGCAAAAATACATTGATTTTGAAACGTTTGAATATGCTTTCAACCACAGCGAAAACGATTCAATCTTAACTAAATGGCTTTACAACAGCGTTGTAAATTCTGCCGGCCTCAATGATAATGTTTGGGGTGGTGTATTCCAGTATTCTACACACAGTGACTGGAATCACCTGCATTATGAAAAATTGTTATCCATTCAGGCACGTTATATAAAAATGTATTGCTGGTATTACAAACGCTTTAACGATGCGGATGCATTAAGCCATGCTGAATCTGCTGCAAAATACGTACAACGTTTTTTAGATGATCCAAAAGGTGGTTTTTATAATTCTCAGGATGCAGATGTAACACCCGGAGAAAAAGCGACCGAGTATTTTAAATTAAACAATGCTGACCGCATCAAAAAAGGTATTCCAGCAATTGATAAAAACAGCTACACCAGCGATAATGCGGAAATGATTGAAGCCTGCATTATTTTATCAGCAGCAACAGGCAATAATACCTACCTTGAAAAAGCGGTACGTTGTTTTGATTTTATCAAAAAAAACAACAAAACCAACAATGCCTATGCGCACGGAAGCAATTACACAAATAGTATTTCGCTGAAAGATAATATAGCAATAGTTAAATCCGCTTTGCTGCTGTATCGTGCCACACAAGACGCTGCCTACAAATCTGAGGCGTTACGGATCATACAGGAAGTAGCCGGAACCTTTTATTCAAAAAAGGGATATATGATTTCCTTTATCGGAAACAGTCCGATTAAAGGCAGTTATAATATTACTGAAAATATTGAAGCATGCCGTCTCTTAAATTATTGTTCGCATGTTTTTAATGAACCCAAATACAAAATACTGGCACAAACGATCTTTGGTTTCTTAACCAATGAAAATCTTGTGAAAACAATGTCTACAGAACCCGGTATACTCAGTGCATACGAAGAATTAAATACCGAACCGCTTAAAGCCGTATTAATGATTAAAAACGGAACGGAGCTGAAAACAGATTTCCTCAACAGTTCGCTTTCCTTTCCAGCGTTTTATTTTGACAATACGATCTATACGTCAACAACGATCCCGTCTGATAAATACGAATTGTTTGATTCGTTTGATAAAAATTTTATTGTTGCGTGTACCGCCAGCTATTGCAGTTCGCCTATGTTTTCAAAAGACGGATTTGAAAAATTTATATACAGGCGTGCGTTCAGCACGAAGTAATCTATTTGAATTAAATAAAAAAACGCTGCGTCATCGGCAGCGTTTTTTTATTTAAATTTCTTATTGAAGTAGCTTATGCCTCTTCACCCATCTGAATGACCTTAGCTAAGGTTTTCAGAATTGTATTGTGTTTTTTTACAAAAGGATTATTTTTATCCCATACGTAACCTGCAAGTACAGAACAGATCATACGTTTGTGATCCGGATCCGGGTTCTTCGCGAAGAATACAGCATGCAGTGTTCCATCGTACCAGCCTGTTACAAACGAACGGAATGTATCGATACCCTGCATCATGTGTTCTACAAAATCTTTTTCCCAGTTTACTTCTTCGCCTTTCAGGAATTGAACAGCCAGCTTCCCGCCTTTTGAACCTGACTCCATAGCAAAAGTAGCTCCGGAAGAAAATATCGGATCCAGGAATTCGGTTGCATTTCCAGTCAGCACAAAACCATCACCATATAATTTACTTGCAGAGATTGCATACCCTTCAATGGTTCTTGGTTCAAATAAAAATTCTTCACTTTTGAAACGTTCTGCTATATGTCCTTCATTCGCAATCATGGCACGCATTCTTTCTTCGGGTGTACCCGTGTATTCATCGAAATAAGAAGGCTCGCCTACAAAACCAACAGATGTATTACCATTTGAAAAAGGAATTACCCAGATCCATACTTTTGGTTTATGCACTACGGCTGTAATTCTATTGCCTTCCATTTCTGCAGCAACCGGACGTTTTACATCTTTAATGTGCGTGAATAATGTTCTTCTGGATTCAAATCCTGATGGTTTGTCCAAACCAAACATACGTGGTATTACACGTCCGTAGCCGCTTGCATCAATAATAAACCGTGCTTCTATTTCTCTTTTGTTGCCGTTAATATCTTCTATTGTAGTAACGGAATCCGTACCAAAAAACTTAATATCTGTAACACCAACTTCATATTCTACATCAACACCTTGTCTGGCAGCTTCATCGGCAAGGGTTTTATCAAAATTCCCACGCGGTACCTGCCAGGTCCAGTTCCATCCATTAGAGAACTGATCCGAGAAATTAAAGTCAGCAATTTCTTTTCCGCGTACAAACTTTGCTCCGAATTTTTGCTGAAATCCTTGTGCCTTCACGGCATCCAGGAAACCCGCTTCATCCAGATGCTCCATACATCTTGGCAATAAACTTTCTCCAATAACAAAGCGCGGAAACTTTTGCTTCTCAACAATTTTCACCTTGAAACCACTTTTATTAACTAACGAAGCAGCAACAGTTCCTGCAGGCCCTGCTCCTATTACCAACACATCAACTTTTTCCCGTTGCATTGAATTTGAGTTCTAAATAAAATATCTGATAAAATTATTGGGCAACTAACTTTCCATCACGCATGATAGGAAGCACGTCATACACATCTTTGGTTAAGCAGAATTCAATATCTTTTATAATACCCAATCCCTGCAGCCTTCTTACGTGCGAGGAGTTTAATAAAAAACCCATCATATCATTTTTTGCTGTATAAAACAGATTCAAGGCTGTTAACACAGAATCTTCATCGTGAGAAAAATCGCCTTTTAATGCATCTACAACAGCACCTGCAAACAGCGTATCTTCTAAATTCATTTTGCCTTTCCATCCTGCACAATGCATCAACACATCGTTTGGCTGACTGCGTAAATAATTAACAATGGATGTAAAGTTCAAAAATGAACCTACAAGTATTTCTTTCGCACCTGCCGATTTTACAATTGCCTGTGTACCGTTGGTGGTTGTTACAACAATACTTTTTCCTTTTAATGCCGGGTCCTGATAACTGAATGGGGAATTCCCAAAATCAAATCCTTCTACTTTTTTACCATCCCGTTCTGCCGCTGTTAAGCAACCTTCTTTTCCTAACGCAAGGCATTCATCTAATGTAGCTACTGCCGTAATACTTGCTATGCCGTTTGCCAGCGCAGTAGTCATGCAGGATGTAGCGCGCAGGATATCTATTACAACAACAACTTTCCCCTCTGTCTTATGTAAATGCACCATTTCGGGTGATAAACAAACATCTATTTTCTTCATTGAATGTATTTATTACCGATTGTACTGTTCTGGTTATGGGCGAATAAAGTCAATCAGATTTTTAGAGTGCTGCGCAAATCTTTAGCGGAACAAACTAATTGGTAAATCTGTTTGAAATCTGTAGTTTTTATTTTTTAGGTAAAAACGGAAACTTAACAACTTGTGCTTTAATTAATTTACCTCTAATATTTACGAATAGTTCTGTACCTGCTGCAGCATATTTCTTTTCAACATAGCCCATACCGATTCCTTTTCCTAAACACGGTGATTGTGTGCCTGATGTGACTTCACCGATTTTATTTCCTGCTGCATCGGCCAATTCATAATGACCGCGCGGTATTCCACGCTCAATCATTTCAAAGCCTACCAGCTGACGTGCTACACCGTTTTTTTTCTGTTCCTGTAAAATATCTGAACCTGTGAATGTTTTTGTAAACTTGGTGATCCAGCCTAAACCTGCTTCCAATGGCGTAGTCTCATCTGTAATGTCATTACCATATAAACAATACCCCATTTCCAGGCGCAGGGTATCGCGTGCACCAAGGCCTACAGGCTTCATGCCTACTGCTTCTCCGGCCTGCATAAGTTTCGTCCAGACATCTTTTGCGATGTCATTCGATACATATACTTCAAACCCGCCGGCACCTGTATAACCCGTTGTTGCAACCAATACATCCTTGTGGCCTGCAAGCTCCATATGCGCGCAGCTATAATATTCCATACCGGCAACCGGATAAGTGGTTAACTGAGCCAGTACTTCATGCGCTTTTGGCCCCTGTACGGCAAACAGACAGGTGTTTTCAGAAATATCCTGAAAATCCGCGCCTTCAGCAGCTAGATTTTTTAAAAACCACGCTTTATCTTTTTCAATATTCGATGCGTTGACAACAATGTAATAGGACTCTTCGCCGATGTGATATACCAGCAAATCATCTATGATACCACCTTTGGGGTTAGTTAAAGCTGTGTACTGCACTTTGCCAATAGGCAGTACAGATGCATCGTTTGTAGTAATGCGCTGAATTACTTCCAATGCCTTCGGGCCTTTTAATGTAAACTCACCCATATGCGAAACATCAAACATTCCGGCCGCATTGCGCACCGCCATGTGTTCTTCAATATCAGAAGAATAACGCACGGGCATCATATAACCGGCAAATGGCACCATCTTTGCACCTAAGGCAACGTGTACATCCTGTAAAGGAATAGATTTAATAACTTCAGCTGTTTCGCTCATGGGTAATGAAAATAATATTTTTTTATTGCTGATTAAATCTTAAAAAAGATCTAATTGTTTTGGTTTGAAATGGAAGGACGTTCTGTGGTAAGGAGTAAGCCCATGTGTCTCCATGGCAAGCCTGTGCTTTTCTGTAGCGTATCCGGCATTTACATCCCAACCGTATTCAGGATGCTCTTTGGCAAGTCTTTCCATAAGGGAATCACGGTGCGTTTTAGCTAATACGGAAGCTGCAGCTATAGATAAATAAAGTCCATCTCCCTGCACAATACATACATGTTCAATGCCGGTGTATTGTTTGAATCGGTTGCCGTCAATAAGAAGTAAATTTGGTTGCTGTTTCTTTAAGCCTTTTACTGCCTTGTGCATGGCTTTCATGGTAGCGTTTAAAATATTGATCTGATCAATAACGGTATGGGAAACTTCCGCTACGTGATAATCAAGTGCATCGCGGATGATATCCTGACGCAGCAATTCGCGCTGTTTTATGGTTAACTTTTTAGAATCATTCAACAATGAATGCTTGTAATTGGGTGGAAGAATAACAGCTGCAGCAACGACCGGACCAGCCATGCAACCTCTGCCCGCCTCGTCCAGACCGGCTTCAATTTTTCCTTCAGAATGAAATGATAAAAGCGACATATCCACAAAGATAATAAGGTATTACATTAAAGCCTAAATGAAAAAAGTGACTGAAAGCACTATGTGCAAAAAAAGCATTGCCTCCTGCTTCCATTTCTTGTATTACAGCTATTTTTAGTAGCGGAAGGGCTTTCCCAAGTGCCGTTAAGTTCGTAATTTGCAAGATATTCTATACAATCTTATGTCGACCGAATTTGAAAACCCGTGGAAAACGATCCGGTCCCGCCCGATTTATGATAACCCATGGATTGCGGTGCGGGAAGAAGATGTTTTAAAACCCAACGGGGCACCCGGTATATATGGGGTAGTTTCTTTTAAAAACAAGGCAATAGGTATCGTCCCTGTTGATTCAGAAGGATATACCTATCTGGTGGGGCAGTTCAGATATACCCTGAACGAATATTCCTGGGAAATTCCGGAAGGCGGCGGACCAATGAATGAAGCGCCTCTGGAAACGGCAAAACGCGAGCTGGAAGAAGAAACAGGCTTACATGCTGCTACCTGGAGCGAGCTGGGACGGATTCATACCTCTAATTCGGTGACAGATGAAGAAGGATTCCTGTTTCTTGCAACAGATCTGACACCCGGCCCAAGCAACCCGGAAGACACCGAACAATTAATCATAAAAAGAGTATCTTTGAAAGATGCCGTTGCTATGGTTATGAGGGGTGAAATTACCGATAGCTTAAGTATTGCCGGTTTGTTGAAAGCTTTTATGATAGTTTCCAGTTACTAGATAATAGTTTCCAGACTAAAATAAATGCTCATTAAATTTACATTAGAGAAAAGGACCAAACGTCTTACAAAGATTTGTCTAGCAGCTAGGAACTAGCAGCTAGAAACTATAGAAATGAAAAAAGTAATTGAAAAAATATACATGGTATGGGTGTGGACCACCTTTGTTATTGTATTCTCCTGCCTGTATATCCCTTTTTGTATCTCAGTTCAGCGGGAGTCGTGGAAAAAGTACGGACATTTCCTGAATAAGATCTGGGCGCACACCGTGTTTATGTTTTGTTTTCTTCCCACCAAAGTGGAATGGCGTTTTAAAGTGAATAAGAAAAAACAATATATCTATTGCGCCAACCATGCCTCCTACCTGGATATCCCAACCATGTGCTATGCCTTACCGGGATACAATGTATTTATTGGAAAATCGTCGTTGGGTAAAGTGCCGTTCTTCGGTTACATGTTCCGTAATCTATATGTTTCCGTTGACCGTAAAAGTTCAAAAAGCAAATACGATACAATTGTTCAATCCATGCAGAAAATAGACCTGGGGTACAACCTGGCTATTTTTCCCGAAGGAACTATTTCTAAAAACCATGCGCCTGTATTAATGGAGTTTAAAGATGGTGCGTTCAGAATAGCCATTGAAAAACAAGTGGCGATCGTGCCTATGACGATTGTAAATAACTGGCTTATTCTTCCAGACGATGGTAACTACGTACCGCGCAGAAGGCTCATGAAAACAGTTGTTCATGAACCTATTGAAACAACTGGTTTAACCATGGATGATGTGACATGGCTGAAAGAAAAAACCAAGCAGGTAATTGCTGACGAATTAAGAAAACATTTTCCGGAAATATATAACGAAAAAGAAAAGGTATGAGTTTAGATACTAAAACAATTGGAAAGATTGCGCACCTGGCGCGTCTTGAGTTTGATGATAAATCACTGGAAGCATTTTCAACAGACTTCAATAAAATTTTATCCTGGATCGATAAATTAAATGAAGTGAATACTGATAATGTAGAGCCCTTGATTCACATGAGTCATGAATTGAATGTGCTGCGTGAAGACATCGACAAAGTAACCATCAGCCACGAAGAGGCATTAAAAAATGCGCCTAAAAAAGATTCAGATTATTTCAGAGTTCCTAAATTCCTCTCATAGTTACCAGGTACTAGTAATTAGTTACTAGATTCCAGACAAGATAAACAACATACATATCATAAGAATCATTGAAAATATAATGGTTGATAGTTTTTCTTGTCTGGAAACTAGCAACTAGAAACTAATAACTAATATGAACGATTTATTCTTCTGGCTACAGTGGAAAAGCTCATACAGAGCGCTCTACGTAGCCCTTTTAATTTTATTCCTTTCAGGCATTGCTGCCGTTTGCATCTCGTATGTGTACGGAGACTTATATACGATCGGGTGGAATACAACCGGTGAGTGGAGAAATATTACGCTTGGCTTAGAAGTATTCAATGTAAACCAGTTTGACATTTCTCAGGAAAGCACACAATTCTTATTACAAAAAAGATATGTATCAGGCGGAGTAACCATACATCCATGGATTTCCTACACCTATTTAGCTTGTGTCTTAATCGCTTTTGTCTGTTTCTTAACCATTATCAGCTATGTGGATCTCTGGCTGTATCTGGCCGGCATGACATTGTTTTTATTTTTTGCCGTTGGCATGCATACCGAACTGATCGGAATTTTCGGTATACATAGCAAAGCTCCTACTGCTTTGATCATTATTCTGTTTGGCGGCTTAACATATTATTTCAATGCCTTCGGAAAAAACACAAATTTCTTTTTACGCCTGGGTGCATTAACTGCATCCATGGCATTGATTGTACTTGCCATAATTTTCACAAGCGATGTATCTGCCCCATTATTATATGTAGCGAACTATTCACTTGTTGTTCCTATCATTATCTGCATCATCTTCATGTTTATTGTTGGATATGACTTTTTACAGTTTTTAGTGATGATCACATCCTATGGTAAATCGGATTTCAAAAAAGGGAATTCCATCTGGAATTTCATTCTGATCGGAACCCTGTACCTGATCAATTTATATCTGGTTTATTACCAGCCGGCTTTCATTAAAGATATGGGCATTGTATTGCTTCAGCCATTCGCTGTACTTGCAATCTCTGCAGTGCTTGGAATCTGGATGTTTGAAAAAAAAGAAAGTGTAAACAGTATGTTACCGTTCAACCCGCTTGGAGCCATTCTGTATCTGACACTGGGCATTATAACATTCAGTACCATTTCTTTTGGATATGCAACAGCAAACGATGCCTTAATTACTACGCTTGAACTTTCTGCCTTATACATTCAGATCGGCATGGGGCTGGGAATTTTCGTTTATGTACTTGCCAACTTCTGGACAAAATATAAAAACAAAGAAGAAGTTTACAAACAGTTTTACATCACCTATCAGGTACCGTTTTTTGTAGCGCGCGGCATGGGCTGGGTGATCGTATTGTATTTTTTGTTTTCAACAAACCGTTTTGTTTTCAGCAGTTCAAAAGCTGCTTACTACAATTCAATCGCCGATGTGTATTTATATACCGGACAGGATGAACTCGCTGTTTCATTTTATAAAGAAGCTTATACAAATGAATTTCAGAATCAACGCAGTTCGTACACACTTGCTACGTATTACGAACAGCAGGCTGAAAAAGAACTGGCATTTAAGTATTATGAAAATGCATTAAATAAAAATACAAGTCCGTTTGCGTACACCGCGCTCAGCAATTTTTATATCAACAACAATCAGTTGTTTCCGGCTATGTTTATGATTCAGGATGGTTTGAAAGATTATCCAAACGATCCGCATCTCTTAAACAATCTTGGTTATATCTACCGCATTTTCAGCGAATCAGATTCGGCGGCGTACTTCTTCAACAAAGCTGCAAAGTATACCGATGATGATATTCCCGCGGCAAATTTACTGGCGTACTTTGGTGCCAAGGGAAAACTGGAAGAATGTGCGGCCATCTTAAATCAAACAAATACAGCGCACTCTCCTACGTATATTGCCAATAAGATTGCGATCACAACCATGCTTGGCAAAAAGATCGAAGACAACATTCTTTCCGGAAATATGTTAACAGATACGCTGTTAACAGCAGAACAATTCACAGCCTTATATAATTTAGCGTTTAATTCATTAGCTGAAAAAGACACCTTACTTGACCACACATTAAGCCGTTACAGTAAATATGAAGCCAATGCATTTTATGCATCTAATCTGCTGTATGCAAAAGCCATTCATGTATATTATTCGCAAACAAGCATCGTTGAAGCAATGGCGTTGCTAAAAGAAATAACCGAAAAAGAACCGACACCAACCTATCTGATTACACTTGCTAACTGGCAGCTAAAGGCCGGTTTGAATCAGGAAGCATATGAGACTTACCGCAAATTGATCACGCATCCGGATCAGCGCATGGTCGCCTATAAATGTTTAGCGGCATTAGAAGCAGGAAATCCATCTGAGGTAACGGAAACACTGCAAGCCTTATCAGCAAGTCTTATGCCGGGTGTAGCAAATATGGCACGCACCTTGCGCGCATCGTTGGCAAAGCCTTCCGTTTCTACGTATGATACCTTAAGCGCCAGACAAAAAGTACAGGCACTGCATTATCATGCGCTTACAGCAACAGAAGCTGCTGCATTCAAAAACACAATTAAAGATCCCGTACAGATATTATTATTGGAATTAAATACCGTTGAACAACTGAACGCACGCATGGATTACATAGCGGCTATGTCGGCATGGAATACATTAAGCACACCGGAAAATCTACCGGCAGCAGTGCTTGCACAGGCAAACCTGCAGTATTTAAAAATACTTGCAGGCCTGAAACAATGGGATGCATTGAAAAAAGAACTAACGTCTACTTCCCTATTACCCAAAAATCTTGGCTACATTGATTATTATACGGCACGTGTACTGCAAAACAGTCCGGATAGCCTGAAGGCGCTGCCTTACTATAAAAAAGCGATATCCCTGATTGGATATGATCCGTTGGTACAGATTGATTATGCAGACTATCTTGCTGCAACCGTAGGTGAAATTGAAGCGGTAGAAAAATTAGTGGAAGCGAAAAAAGTCATTCAGTATTCTAAACCCTTAAGTCTGGCTTATATCAATGCATGTATTAAACTTGGTTTGTATAAAACGGCCGGCGATGAATTACAAAATATTGAAAGCAGTTTAACAACTGCTGAAATAACATCGATTAAAAATCAATTTTATTCTGCACCGGTAAATCAATAATCTGTTACTGTTTATTCGTATGAAGATCTATACAAAAGGCGGAGATAAAGGCAAAACCTCGTTGCTCGGCGGAACGCGAGTACCCAAGCATCACATCCGCATTGAAGCGTATGGTACTACAGATGAATTAAACAGCTGCATTGGTTTACTGATTGAAGAATTGCCGAACGACTCCGATCAGAAAGCGCTTCTTAAAACTGTTCAGTATAAAATATTTGAATTGGGCGCGTCCTTAGCGACAGAGCCCGACAAGCAGCAATTATATGCACCTGATCTGACAGAAGCTCATATACAACAGCTGGAAGAGGCGATTGATGCCATGCAGGCGGTGCTGCCCGAACAAAAATACTTTGTATTGCCCGGAGGACACCGGTCCGTTGCCATGGCACATCTCTGCAGAACCGTATGCAGGCGTGCCGAACGCCAGGTTGTTCTTTTGAATGAAAAAGATCCTGTACACCCGGTCATCCTTCCGTTCCTGAACCGTTTATCGGATTACCTGTTTGTTGTATCGCGTAAGCTGGCACAGGATTTTGGAGCAGATGAAGTGTTCTGGATACCTGAAAAGGCGTAAAGCCAAATGCCAAAAGCTTTAGGCTGTGAGCCTTTTGCATTAAGCTTTTTACTATATTTACAGTTCCATTCATATCAATACATACATGACTAACGACCAACTAAAGGAATTAAAAGCGAGTATTCTTGCATTACGGGGATATCTTGGCTATGATTCTAAAATGGACGAAATAAAAGCAGAGCAGGAATTATCGCTGGCGCCTACATTTTGGGATGACTCAAAAGAAGCTGAAAAAATTCTTAGAAGTATAAAAAATAAAAAAGTATGGACAGATCCATACGATGCATTGCTTACAAAATTAGGCGACCTTGAAGCATTGAATGAATTTTACCAGGCAGGCGACATTGACGACAAAGAAATGGATGCTGAATTCGCAGCTGTTGCTAAAGTACTGGAAGAACTTGAATTCAAAAAAATGCTGAGCGCGGAAGAAGATCAGCTGAGCGCAGTACTTGAAATAAACCCTGGCGCAGGCGGAACGGAAAGCAACGACTGGGCAGACATGCTGATGCGGATGTACATCATGTGGGGTGAAAAAAACGGGTATACCGTACGTGAAATTGTAAACCAGCCGGGTGAAGTTGCAGGGATCAAATTTGCTTCGTTAGGAATCGAAGGCCAGTTTGCTTACGGAAATTTAAAATCAGAGATTGGCGTGCACCGTTTGGTACGTGACTCTCCGTTCAATGCAGATGGTAAAAGACAAACATCCTTTGCTTCGGTGTATGTATATCCGGAAGTAGATGAAACCATCAACATTGAGATCAACATGGGCGATGTGGAATGGGATACCTTCAGAGCAGGCGGTGCCGGCGGACAAAATGTAAACAAGGTTGAAACGGCCGTCCGGTTGAAACACAAACCATCCGGTTTGATCATCGAATGCCAGCAGGAACGTTCTCAGATCCAGAATAAAGATAAAGCCTTAAAATTATTAAAGTCCCGTTTATATCAGATTGAGATAGACAAACGCAACGAGGCTAAAGCGGCAGTGGAAGGAACAAAAAAGAAAATCGACTTTGGCTCCCAGATCCGAAACTATGTATTGTTTCCGTACAAACTTATTAAAGATGTGCGTACAGGCGTTGAACGCACAGACGTTGACAACGTGCTTGCGGGAGATCTGAACGAATACATCAAAGCATATTTGCTGATGAAATAATGCATCAGCAAACACCTGTAAATAATAAAAAAGACCCGCATGTGTACGGGTCTTTTTTATTATTTACAGGTGTTATCTCCTTGCTGCAAAATACGGTGTAAACGATTCGCAATTGCTGAGCAATTCATCGTAATCATCCGGATATTCTTTTTTAAGCTGCCGGTAATATTTATTTGCCTTGAAGATCTGGTCTTCATAACTTCTACTCGCATCGTAGCGTTTCTTCTGTTCATACAACACCTGTAAGTTATATTTCTCACAACGCCCAGCCATACGCAAACAAAGCGCTGCAAATTTTTTAGTCTTACTGTATTGCTTCGCTTTCAGATAATACTGCTTTGCATATTCCGGCTGTATAAAATCCCTGTCGTTATAACCTGTACGGTTATACGTACTTGATGACAACGTATACCGCTTCATCATCCATGAATTTCCATAGCAAGTCATATTCAAATAACAGTTGCCGGCCAGAAAGTAGTAGTAATCACGGTCTTTGTTAGCAGGGTCATTCGCCCGTTTTAAATATGTGAGCAAGGTTTTAACAAGCTGCGGTTTTGTATATGTTATGGTATCTCCTACGGATCCTTCATGTTCAGTATAAAAATCAGTATAAAAAGGATTGGAATCGAGATAACGGTAACGTTCATTTTCCCAGATGGAATCATTCACTTTTTCAAAATACTGTAACGCCGCCTGAAGATTATTCTTACGCATATACTTTGTTCCTGTAAGATCATACAAAAGATCCAGGTCTTTATGTAAACGCTTGTATGCCCATGCACTGTAAGCATCCGTGCCTTTCTCCTGCTTCACACGTGCAATAACACTTTTAACCTGATCAGGTGTATATTGAAAATCCAGGTAATCGAAATAATCGTTATAGAAATCTCCATATACCATATACGAACCTTTTCTTGTGCGCCAGAAAATTGTTTTCCTCCAGCCATCTTCCTGTTCGGTTATTTCTGACAGATTGACCGTTGAGAGCAGTGCGGCTGCATCCGGAGCATTATTTCTAAACTCAAGTTCTTTTGAAACCGCAAAGATAAACTTGTAATTGCTCTGTGTATATTGCTTCATAAGCTCAGCTTTCGAAAATGCAGATAACAACGCATTGCCTTTTGGCTGCACGGCAACTTCACAGAATGTTTTAAGCATGTTCAGGCGATCAGTAACAAACGGGTCCGTTTGTTTTTGTTTTAACAAAGCTTCAACATCCGTTAATGCACGGCGGTAATCCAGATTCATAATATTCAGATATACCTGTATACTTTCCCATACGGCCGGGTAATACACCTTGGCCGCAGATATTTGTTTTGTGAACGCATATACTTCATTTGCATACAACCGGTCTTTACGGATACGTTCTTTGTAAACAGCATCAAACTCATTTTCTTCCGAATTATATGCTGATATTGAAGGTGTGAACTCTGTGTAGTATGGCGTATAAATCCAGTCTTCCAGTTTATTGACTTCACGCAGCAATAGAAAAACCAATGCTTTGGATGAAGGATCTACTGCATATATTTTTTTCAGATAAGGCAAACACTTATATGGATTCCTGACTGCTGCCAGCAGCCAAACAGCGGCCTGCTCCTGTTTGTTTTCAGCAAGCTTTATCACATCCGAAACCTGCACACTATCGTTGTATTGCTGCTGTGCCATAAAACGTTTATCAGGTGCAAAAGCAAAAACCTGTGCTGCATAATAATTTACCTTCACCGGATCTTTTTCCGTAAGGCAATAAAAATACATACTCCAGTAATCGATAATATCTCTTTCTTTCTGTCCGGCGAAATTGCCTTCATATATTTTCCGTACGGCATCATGTTGTGTATTGTAATATGCCAAACGCATCGCAAGAAACAGATATCGTTTTTTAAGGTCATCCCGGATATTGGTTGTGCTTCGTCTCAATGCTTCCTGCATGAGCTTGTTTCGAACCGGAATGACGGCATATTCATTACGCTCCCACGGATCGCTGATTTTTTCATTTAGTCCGCTGCACTTTTTTGCAAAAAATAAATAACTCATTGCAGCCGTATCTTTTGTCTGAATCAGCAAGCGTACAAACGAATTGGGAGAAGAAGACTGGAAATCTTTTTTCTCTAATTTATACACCGCTTCATGGACTGATTCCAGCGAAATAATATTCTTATATGTTTTTCGCCACAAAATAACATTCTCATCAAATGCCGTTGTATCTATATTTTTTTCGGAATAAGACCTAAACGAATCCGATGAATAGATAAACAGCTGAAATTCCTTTAATAAAGGGAAATCCGGACTGTACATACTGAAACGTACTTCTTCCCCATACGGGTAAAATCCACAGGCAAAAATGCTTCTGCTATTACTTAGTAAAATCAGAATAAAAAGAAGTAATCTCTTCATGCGAATAATTGGTTACAGTATGAGGGTTTAAATGAAACAGCGAAACAGTTGTGGTGTCGGTCAAGGGAACATGCTGCTGAATAGCAGCAATAGAAGTATGAATACTTTCAGCCGTGATCTCTTCCAATTTAAGTTTATCACCTGCCTTCAACAGTATATTGTCTTCCGTAAGAAAATCTTTTTGTACAACATACCAGTGTGGTTTTATTTCTTTTACTATATCCTTTAAACCAGCACTTTTAGAAGTTTGTATAAATCCGGAAAAGACATTATTCTTATAGATATGCATCCAGCTGAATACCGGCAAAGCAACATCCAGATGCAGCGGATATTTCTTTACATTTTTTAAATACTTTTTAAGTTCCTCTGTTTCGAGAATTGTATTTTCACTTTCCTTACTCAACGGATTATTTAAATTATAACACATCAGCATTGCTTTATCAGCCGGCGGTATGCCCATTTTATCCGGGTATTTATAGGGATACAAACGCAGCGTAACAGAAATTGATTTCTCGGAAAGTGTTTTAATCCGTGTTAACAGGTAAAAATAATTTTCCTTTGTAGACGGCGTCCAGTCACAATCAATCTGAATTTCTGAAAATGTTTTTGTTATGCCTGTATATCTTTCTTTGAAAATTTTATTTGTAAGAAATACAATATTATCTGCAAGTGTATCTAAGTCTTTCCTGTTTGCCTGCACAAAAATAGTATTACGGATATAGATCACAGGAACAATCATTAAATTTATAACCGTGTTGTTGTAGATTGAATCCGGCCCATATATAAAGTCATAAGCATTTATATGCAGCTCCGACTTTGCAACGGGAATGTTGCCCAGATTTTCATCTGCTTCTACTTCAAAAAATTTTACGTATAATTTCTGAACAGAATCTTTATACAAACATTCCGCTTCCTTAGACTGCAATCTGTAAGAGGTATTTTGCCAGAAGTAAAAGGCTCTGTCAACATGTGTAGTATGTACCTTATCCGTACAGGAAGAGATACAGCTTGCCGTTACCAGCAGTAAAAGTATATACTTAAAACTCATATAACTAAAATGCGAACCGTGTGGCAGTATGCACTAATGGATACTGTTTTTTATGAGATAAATGTAGCATAAATTTAACCTATTAAATTTATGTGATTCAAAAATATTTTTTCAGAATCCGGAAGTTACTTCTGTTAAAACCGATCCGTATATTGGGCTTAAAAAAGATTCAGCTGCCCATCATCTTTGGGTGGTTTGGCTTTGCCAAAAACTGTTCTCCCACCATACTTATAGGATTCTGCCCGCTCCTTCGCAATCACGCGGTCAAAGGCCGTGGAGTCGGGTTCAAAACCTTTTTCCATTTGTTGTGCAGCCAGTGTCAGATTTTTGATCGCCTGATGTTTATCCGAATTTCCCAGCTTTGCTTTTTCAATAGACGTTTGAAGAATAGAAATTGTTTCATCGTACACCTTTGTAGGAACCGGGAACGGATGTCCGTCCTTACCGCCATGAGCAAACGAAAAACGCGCCGGATCACTGAACCGCGAAGGCGTACCATGGATCACTTCACTTACCAGCGCAAGCGATTGGATAGTGCGTGGTCCCACACCTTCAAGCAATAACAGCGATTCAAAATTGCGCAGATCACTTTGGTGAGCCAATGCAAGTACACTTCCGAGACGTTTTAAATTTACATCGGATGCACGCACTTCGTGGTGGCGCGGCATAATGATCTTTTTTATTTCCGGTAAAATCAGCGAAGGTTTTTCTTTTACAAGGTCTAAAATACCAGTCTTTGCCGAAGCAGCTTCCGTATCAGCCAGGTTTAAAATCGCTCCCTGATTTTTTCCGTATATAAATGTGTGTGGATTTTCTACAAACGAAACAACTTTATCCGAGTGCCAGTGATAGCGGCGTGCCATGCCGTTCGCATCATTCATGCCTTGCTGCACCACCGCCCACTCGCCTTCATCCGTTACAATAAAATTATGCAGGTATAACTGAAAGCCATCCTGTATAGCTGTGTTATCAACCTTTGCAGACAATTTGCTTGATCGCACCAGTTCTGTACCGTTCAATCCGGTGCGGTCTGCAAGCAACAATAATTCTTCCGGGGTTTTACGGGAATGTTTTCCTTTCCCTCCGCAAATGTAAATTCCCAGATCGTTGAATTTGGGATTGACTGCTGCTTTCAGGGAACCCATTACAGAAGTAGTAATGCCGGAAGAATGCCAGTCCATACCAAGCGCACAGCCAAATGCCTGAAACCAGAACGGATCACTCAGCCTGGTCAATACGGCAGACTTTCCATATTCAAGCACAATTGATTCAACGATCGCACCGCCCAGCAAGGTCATACGCTGGGCAAGCCACGGAGGTACTTTCCCATAATGCAAAGGCAGGTCGGCGTAACGGGTAGCTTGGTTAAAATACAATTTTGGCATGTTGGTATAATAACAAATTTTACTTTGTGTTTGTTACATTACTTACTTATTTTTTTACATACTGTTACTTATAATATGTGTTGTACTTGATATTCCGGAAGATTTTTACCGGCAAATTTAAAATCAGCGAAAACATTTTGTAACTTCTGTAAACATCTTACAACAACTAGCTATTATGAAAAAGCCTACTTCAAAGACAGAAGGTACAGATCCTAAATTTCAGGATCTCCAAAAAAACACATCGGATGCCACCGATCAATTTATGACAACGGATCAGGGATTGAAAATTAATGATGATAATAATTCATTAAAAGCCGGAGAGCGTGGGCCTTCTTTACTGGAAGATTTTATTTTAAGAGAAAAAATTACACATTTTGATCACGAACGTATTCCTGAACGCATCGTACATGCGCGTGGATCTGCGGCACATGGCTATTTCCAGGTGCACGAATCGATGGCGCAATATACCAAAGCCGGCTTTTTGCAGGATCCATCAATCAAAACACCTGTCTTCGTAAGATTCTCTACAGTTGCTGGTTCCAGAGGCTCTACAGATCTCGCGCGCGATGTACGTGGATTTTCTGTTAAATTTTATACAGCGGAAGGAAATTATGATCTTGTAGGAAATAACATGCCCGTCTTTTTTATTCAGGATGCAGCAAAATTTCCCGACCTGATCCATGCTGTAAAACCGGAACCGCATCATGAAATGCCGCAGGCAGCTTCTGCGCACGATACTTTCTGGGATTTTATTTCACTGATGCCCGAATCCATGCACATGATCATGTGGGTCATGTCTGACCGTGCAATTCCACGCAGTTTAAGGATGATGGAAGGTTTTGGGGTACATACGTTCCGATTTATAAATAAGAATAATGAATCTCATTTTGTAAAATTCCACTGGAAACCGAAACAAGGTACGCATAGTGTAGTATGGGATGAAGCACAAAAAATTTCCGGTAAGAATTGTGATTTTCACCGTCAGGATTTGTGGGAAGCAATCGAAAGCGGCAATTTTCCGGAATGGGAATTGGGTGTGCAATTGATTCCGGAAGCGGATGAACACAAATTTGCATTTGACCTGCTGGATCCTACCAAGCTTGTGCCTGAAGAGGAAGTGCCGGTTACCATTATAGGAACAATGGTACTGAACCGGAATCCGGATAATTTCTTTGCTGAAACAGAACAGGTGGCTTTCCATCCCGGACATTTGGTACCGGGCATTGATTTTACAAACGATCCATTACTGCAGGGAAGATTGTTCTCTTATACGGACACACAATTATCCCGCCTCGGCAGTCCCAATTTTCATGAGATTCCGATTAACCGCAGTGTTGCTCCTACTCATAACAATCAACGCGATGGCCACATGCGCCAGGAAATTAATACCGGACGTGTAAGTTATCACCCGAATTCATTGGGCGGCGGCTGCCCCTTCCAGGCAAAGATGGCTGAAGGTGGTTTCACCAGCTTCAACGAACGTATTGATGCAAAGAAAGTTCGGGAACGCAGTGAAAGTTTCTCGGACCATTTCAGCCAGGCTACCCTATTCTTTAACAGCCAGACAGAAGTAGAGAAAGGGCATATTATTAAAGCACTTCGCTTTGAACTGGGCAAAGTTGAAACAGAAGCAATCCGCGTACGCATGGTTGGTTTGCTTTCTCAGATTGACAAAACACTGGCAACGAAAGTAGCTGCCGGACTTGGTATCGCAGTTCCTGCTCCTGCATTTCCTATGAATCATGGTGTGGGCGCAGATGATGATTTTGAAAAGCATGAGCCTAAAAAAGCAGAGCAGGTAACAAAATCTTCTGATGCACTTACCATATTGAGAAATCCAACGGTTACCCCTTCTATTGCAACAAAACAGATTGCCTTTTTATGTGCAGATGAGGTAAGTGGTGCGTCTGTGGTGAGTTATAAAAATGCGTTGGAAAGAAAAGGTGCTGTAGTGAAGATCATTGCGCCTCACCTTGGATTTATCAAAACAGAAGAAGGTAAAAAAATAAAAGTGGATCAAAGTTTATTGATTGCTGCTTCGGTATTATTTGATGCTGTTTTTATTCCTGCAGGGAAAGGAATTAAACAATTAAAAGGTATAAAAGAAGTAGCTGAATTTATCACCGATACATACAAACATTGTAAAGTAATTGGTGGCGAAGACGAAGGTGCTTTAGTAATTCAATCTGTACAAGCGATTATGGAGGCCGGAAAAAATGCAGATGAAGGAATTGTTCTGAATAAAGACACAACGGCATTTGTTAAAGCACTTGGCAAACATCGTTTCTGGGAACGCGAAGAAGCGGTGTAAATATATTCTTACTTATAAAAAGCTGCAGGTTGGTCCTGCAGCTTTTTTATTTTGCTGATAATGTACTATCCGGATTTATACGATGAAAACACTTTCGTCTAAAGAATGCCTTAAACGAACATAATTCATAATTCATAATTATCTACGCCCCCAGTTTTTTCAAACATTTCTCCATATCAATACCTTTTCCTAATACACCTTTAAACAAATCTCCTTTTTTCTCCAGACGTTTGAAAATAGTTTTAATGGTAAATGTGGATGGATGTAATCCTTTTTTAACTTCCTTCCATTCCAGCGGTGTTGAAACGGTCGCCCCAGGCTTAGGCCTTACACTGTAAGGCGCAGCAAGTGTTTGTCCGCCGCGGTTCTGCAAATAATCTACATAAATCTGCTTTTTGCGTTCTTTCGGATTCCGTACCAGACTGGTTAGTTCCGGCAATTCATTATTGGTAAGCTGCGCGATAATATGTGCAAAATTCTTTCCCTGTTCATACGTATATTTTGCGCCCAACGGAATATAAATATGCAGTCCGGTAGCCCCAGATGTTTTACAATACGCATCTATCCCTCCTTTATCCAGAATCTTTTTAACTACTAACGCAGTCTCAATAACTTCATCAAACGTATTGTTATCACTTGGGTCAAGATCAATCACAATAAAATCCGGATACTCAATTTTTTTAACACGTGAGTTCCACGGATTGATTTCAATACAGCCAAGATTTGCCATGTAAATCAATGTTGCTTTATTCTGGCATAGCACGTAGTTAATATCCTTGCTGTTTGATTCAGAAAAAATTTCTTTAGCTTCGATCCAGTCCGGCAATGTGTCTCCCATATCTTTTTGAAAAAAGCTTGAGCCGTCAATTCCATTCGGATGCCGGTTTAACGACTCCGGACGATCTTTTAAATAAGGCAGTATATAATCTGCTGCCTGCATATAATAATCAATCAGGTCGCCTTTTGTATAACCATCTTCCGGCCAATAAACTTTTGAACGGTTTGAAATTTTTAAAACCTGTCCATCGATTTTAAATTCGCCGGCCTTTGAATTTTCAGCAGCTGCAACATCCGTTGTCTTTTTATTAGTGGTTGTTTTTTTTGAGGCTGCTTTTTTATGAGCCGTTTTTTTCGTGCTTGTTTTTGCCGCTGTTTGTTTTATGTTACGCGTTACTTCCATAGCATTGTCTTGTGGTACGTTTATAACCGTAGGCAATTCCCGTGTCACTTCACTGACTTTTTTATCAATGCGCATACCCTGAAAAATTGGTTGCCGCATATGTCCATCGCTTGTCCATTCTGAAAAAGCAATTGCACATACCAGCTTAGGTTTTATCCAGGTTACTTTTTCATTTGTTTTTATTTTCACATCAAACGGAGATTCTTTCTGAATCAGCGGTTTCATCAATTTTAATGTGGAAGCCAGTAACGCCATTGTAAAGCCTCCGCCCGTATGGCCGATATATACCAGTCGTCCATTTTCATAGGCACCCAAAATCAATGCGCCAAAATCTTTCCGTGAGTTTCTCGGGGCCGTAAAACCACAGATAATTGCTTCCTGTGATTTTACGATTTTAAGTTTGATCCATTGGTCAGACCTTGAGCCAAGGCGGTAAATACTATCGGCTCTTTTAGCCATGATCCCTTCCAGTTTATTTTTCTTTGCAAGTTCAAAAAAACGGATGCCTTCCTTTTCAACGTGGTCACTATATTTCAGATTGGGAAGATCAGGTATTACCTTTTTAAGTATTGCTTTGCGCTCAAGCAAGGGTAAATCCCGCAGGTCCCGGCCATCCAGAAACAGAATATCAAAAACACAGTAACATAGATCCGGACTTGGAGTTTCATCGTACTGCTGCAGCATCTGGAAACTTGATGTGCCGTCTGCATTTAATACAATAACCTCTCCATCCAGCACAACATTGTGTCCGAATGACTGAAGTGACTCAACAATTGGTTTATATTTCTTAGTAAAGGAAATCAGATTTCTGGAATACAATTCTACCTTACCCTGATCAATTTCTGCAATGGCCCGATAGCCATCCCACTTGATTTCAAAAATCCATTCCGGTGAATCAAATGGTGCGTCTTTTAATTTTGCCAGCATGGGTTTCACCTCATGCGGCATCGGGTCTTTACCTTGTTTTATTTTTTGTGCCGGAGCGGACTGTACTTTTTTTTTATCTGTTGCAGGTTTATCATCTACCATTTTAATAGCCGATTTTTTTGAAACAGGTGTTGCCGGTTTTTTAGAAGCAGCCGTTTTTTTTACAATTTTAGAATTTGCCGGAACATAATCTTCGCTGCTGTAAGCATCTTCTGTTGCATACGCATCTTTGTGTTTGATCAGCAGCCAGGCATTGTCTTTGGATGAATTATTATTTTTTATTTTAACCAGGGCAAATTCACCTTTGAGTTTTTTACCATGCAGTACAAATTTCAGGTTTCCTTTTTTAAGATCGGCCAATAATTCTTTTTCACCGGTTTTACGATCTTCATTTCCGATGGCATGATACGTGCCTTCATCCCAGATCTCTACAATACCGGCACCATAATTTCCTTCCGGAATTACGCCATGAAATGTACGGTATGCAAAGGGATGATCCTCTACCATCATCGCCAGTCTTTTGTCTGAAGGGTTTAATGAAGGACCTTTCGGAACGGCCCAGCTTTTTAATACACCTTCCATTTCAAGCCTGAAATCATAATGCAGATGTGAAGCGGCATGCCGCTGTATCACAAATTTCAATTCCGTACCTGCTGCATTTTTTTTTGCTACCGGTTCAGGTGTATGTTTGAAATTACGTTTCTCTTTATAGGTTTCCAGCGCCATAATTAAATGGGATTAAATGAAACAGAATTATCGTGCTGCTGCTCTTTTCGTTGGCTGCAGACTGGCTTTTAACTGTGCCATCAGATCTTTGGTTGCAGTAGGTTTGGAAGCCGCTGATTTTGTTTTGACAACCGTACCTTTTGCTTTTGCCTTAATCAGCTTCAACAATTCCGATGTATAAGTGTCTTTGTATTTAGAAATATCAAACGTTTCCGTCAGCTGATCAATCAGTGAAAGTGCCATTTTCATTTCACCTTCTTTGATTGCACTTTTAGCAGGAAGATCAAGTGCATCTGCATCTAAGATTTCTTCCTGAAAACGGATCTTGTTTAATACAATAACATTACCGACCGGTTTCAGGATTGCCAGTGCTTCTTTGTTCCGAAGTACATAATTTGCTACTGCTACTTTCTTTGATTTTATCAATGCTTCACGCAGCAAGGCATACGCGCGCGTGCCCGATTTGTCGGGCTGAATATAATACGGCGTTTCGAAATACACGGAATCAATTTCATCTTCCTGAACGAATTGCAGGATTTCAATTGTTTTCGTTTTTTTCGCATTCGCTTTTTCAAAATCCTTTTCATCAAGGATCACGTAATCATCTTCTATCTTATATCCTTTAACAATATTATCCCATGCTACTTCTTTGCCCGTCTTGGCATTCACACGCTGGAATTTTATGTTGGAATGGTCTTTTTTATCCAGCATATCCAGGTCAAGTCTGCTCTCATGTGTAGCACTGAATAATTTTACGGGTATGTTTACCAGACCAAACCCGATCGCACCTGTCCAGATTGTTTTCATAACTATGTATGTTTTAATTGCATTAATTTTTCCATTGTTTTTGCATTCGCGATCGCATTACCGCCCCATGTATTATCAAAGTAAACAAAGGCTTCTTTTACATCTGAATCAATAAGATCGTTACGGAGTTGCTGTAATTGATTGTCAGAATAATTTGATTTATATAATTCCGTATTTCCGTGCATACGTATATATGCGGTATCTGCCGTTGTTATAAAATCTTCAGGCAAGCCCGGATAGCTGGATGTACAAAAAACAATATTCTTTGATTGTAAAACTTTATATACTTCGTTATTCCACCAGCCTGCATCACGAAACTCCAGTACATTTTTAAATGCCGGGTCTAATTGAGATACAATTCGTTCCAGAATTTCAGGCGTATACTTAACACTTGGCGGTAATTGAAATAGGATGCATTCGAGTTTATCTTTTAATCCTGCTGCTGCAACCTCATACAATTCGGAAATCAAGGATTGTGTACCGTTAAATTTTTTGTAATGCGTAATCTGATTGTTTGCCTTTAGGGAAAATCTAAAATCAGCGGGTGTTTTGTCGTACCAGGTTTTCAATGATTTACCCGTCGGAAATCTATAAAAACTTGCATTTATCTCAACGGTATTATAATGCCGACAATAGTATTCAAGCCACTTGCTTTGCGGCAAGCCTTCCGGATAGAACATCCCTTTCCATTCCCTGTAATTATATCCCGAACATCCGATGTGAGTACGCATAAAAATTTCTATTATACCATAAATTACAATAGAATCGTGTTCAGGCTATTACATGATTTATTAAGAAAGTTACATATGTATGATATTGTATACGTTTTACATTCTTTTTAAAAAAGGGTGTTCATACACATAAAATCTACTCATTCAAGTGTAACTTTTATATGTATGAACACCTTAAAAGTTATTCATGTACTTTGAACATATAATAGTTACCTGTTTTCCCAAACCGGTTGGGAATGGTTGCAAATACATACAAGCCATCACCTATAGAATGAATTGTTGAACTGTTTACATTATCAGAATCTACCGGATCATTTTCAAACAATAAAATCTTTTCTTTTAATGTTCCATTCATATTATAAATCCAGCAAGTCATTTTCGACATTCTATATTGTGTTGTGAAAATATACAACAAGCCATCTGAAAACATTATTTTAGGAAAAAACGAAGCCAGTGTCTGATCTTCTGCTTCCTGCTTTGGCCAATAGATAAAGTCTACATTCAATACATTGCCTTCCGGATTCATATAGATCACCGGATAATCCATCTGAATTTTATAATAATAACCAGTAAAAACATGGTAACGGCTATAATGTGCATTGATTGGAATTCCTCCATAACCGCCTATTGATATTGGCATGATTGTATTTTTTGTCCGTTGCAGTTCCTGATACCTGTTTAGTACTAAAATAAGATTACCTGTATTAGGATCAACGCTAAAAAACATTGTTGACAAACTTCTGTGATAAAACTTCTTAATAAATGTCACGGAAGCGCTCTTTTCGAGAAAGGATTTATTTTCACTAAAGTCATAACCAAGAATTTTATACTTCAGAGTCAGATGTTCTTCTTCATTAGAATAAGTAATAAAATAAATGGAATCGTTCTTTACAGCAATTTCATAATTGATGGATTTGTTTTTATCAAGCAAAAAATCAATGGACATTTTATTTATCTTAAACGTACGGCATTCAAAAATAAACGTCTCAAGAATACTATTAGAAGGTTCTTTTGATTTTGCAGTATTTTCTGTTTTATATGTAAATACAGTGTAGCCATCTTTCACATCATGAAAAAATATTTTTGATCCGGTATTCTGAACAGGTAATTGCATCGTTTCTGATTGAAATGATACTATGTCTATTTTGCGGATACGGTTTCTGTCTGCATTGATCATACATACCTGTTGGGCCTCATTGCAGAACACATATTCATTTATAGTATTTTTTTTTATCTGTATAGATAATTTATCTGCACAAGACATTTCATAATAGTAATACAGACGTTCTTCATCTTTTAATTTTTCATACGCAAATAAATAAACATTATCATTTAAAAAGAAAGAATGATATATAACCTGTTTACATGACTGTTCAATTTCTGTTTTATCCAGCACCTGTAATTCTTTGCCCCATTTTCTAACAGATAAACTGCACTGATTTGTACTTATCGTTATAATAGAACCATCGGATAGTTTGAATGTACGGTCAAATGAATAATCATAGCCAAAATTATACGTTGCATCATTATAGCTTGGATATTGATCAAGTGCAGATTTTACAATGCGTTGCGAGAAAGCAATGATATATGGACACAAAAAAAGCAGAATAATTATAAGAGATTTTTTCATAGTAATGTAAATAAATAATCTTCAAAGATATGTGTAATTTTTTGCGTTCAAAACATGATTTCTCCAATAACTCCATAGTTCTTAATAAAAAGCAGATAAAAAATTTACGTAATCAGATCATACCTTCCACAACACCCATACCAAACAAGGCAAAGTCATATTTTACCGGGTCTTTTGGATCCAGAGATTTCAGATTATTGGTCAGTTCAACAGCGGTTTGCCAATCAACCTGTGTGCGTGTGATAAGGCCCAGCTGCCGCGCAATCCGGTCTACGTGTACATCACATGGGCAAACCAGCTGCGCGGGTTGTATCTTTGTCCAGATACCAAAGTCCACGCCTTTTTTATCTTTGCGTACCATCCATCTCAAAAACATATTCAATCTTTTACAGGCAGATTTTGTCTCCGGGGATGAAATATGTTTACGTGTGCGATGCGGATGGTCAAACGAAAAAAAATAATTACGGAATGCAATCAATCCGCCTTCAATATTTTCTGATTTTTTATTCATGCCTTTCAGAAACACGTCTTCCATGGAAGTAAATTCCGTATACAATTCTTTCAGCGCAAATACAAAATACAGCAGATCGGTATCGTTAAACGTACGGTGAACAAATCCTTCGAGCTGTTGCAGATCCGTTTCCTGATGCTGTGTAATGAACTGATGTGGTGCACCATCCATGCGTTCGATAAGTTCCGTACATTTATTGATGATCGTTTTACGCTGTCCCCAGGCCAGTACTGCAGCAATAAATCCCATGATCTCAATATCTTCCTGTTTTGTAAACCGGTGGGGAATACAAACCGGGTCCAGTGTAATAAAAGAAACAGTGTTATATTCCTTATATTTTGATTCTAATAACTGGTAGAGTGTATCTCTGGAATATTTATTCATTTAAGAATGCTGTTATTTAACTGCTGTGGTTCCTGTATTTCCGTTACTAAAACTATTCCTTAAAAGGAATGGCACTGAAGCGCGCAAGAATATCACGTATTAGTCTTTTGCGTACGGTTTAACTTAATTTAAATACATTTTGATTGTATTTGTGCGGTATAAAAAAATCCAAATTTCAGCCAGCATACGAACTAAAATTTGGATTCATTATAAATCTTATGAATTAATCTGCTTACGGAATGTACATCAATGTTGCGGAGAAGCGTGAGCCCGTTCCGCCCAAACGTTCATATGCTTTTTTAGAAATACGGATGATGGTTTTCCCATCTGTACCTGTATCTGTTAATTTACCAACTACACGAACGTATACTTTAATTCCGTTGGATTCATTCAGCAACTGAATGATGGTACCTACTGCCGCTGTTTTATGATACGCCAGATATTTAGGTGTATCCTGGTTATCTGCCATCAGATCGGCAAATCCATTTTCAGTGATTTTTTTAAAGTCAGATGCAGGCACTGTTGGTTTTGTTGCCGGCGTTTGTGTCTGCATGGTTTCCAAACGTGCCTTGTCCTGCTGTAATTGAATGGTATCTGCTTCAACATTTGCCGGTTTTGCCGGTGTTGTAGTTGTGACAGGTTTTGTTGTTCCCGTGGTAGTCGTAGTAGTTGCTGTTACAGGTTTAACAGGTGTAGCAGTGGTTGTTGTCTGAGCTACTTCTGCATTCGAAATTTTAATCGTTTGCCCTACTTTTAGTGAACTGACACCCGGGTTCGCTTTTTTAATATCTTCAACACTTACATTATATTTTTTTGCAATCGAATAGAACGTTTCTCCTCCTGCTACCTTGTGCTCAACGGTTTCTTTTACTACAGAAGTTGTTTGCGTAGTTCCGGTTGTTTCAGGTTTTGCTGGCGTTGTTGTGGTTGTAGTAGTGCTTCCTGCCTTACCCGGCAGGTTAAGTTCCTGACCAACGCTGATGGAATTAGTAAGTCCCGGATTGGCCTTCTTTAGCGCGTCTACACTAATGGAATATTTCGTAGCAATGCTGTACAATGTTTCACCGGCAGCAACCGTGTGTGTTTTGCCTGTTGCAGATGCAGTTGTTGTTGCTTTAGTTGGCGCAGCCGCATTGCTTGGCACATACAATACCTGTCCTACTTTCAACCCTTCAGACCAGGTTGGATTATTTTTCTTAATATCATCTACCGATACATTGTATTTTCTGGAAAGTGAATACAGTGTTTCGCCAGCGGCAATTCTATGCAGTACAAATAATTTCCCATCTTTTCTTTCAACACCAATAGAATCACAAACACTTGCCTGTGAAATGGATTGCAAAGACAATGATACGGCTACTACTAAAAAAAAACGGTTCACTATTTTTTTACTTAATAACATAAGACTGTAATTCATTATTATTTTTAACTACAATTAATTGATCTTTCAGAACGAAGAACGTATCCATGCCTATTCCCTTCAAACCGGCATTCAACTTTTCATGCACCAATAAGGCTCCCTTTTCATCGGCAACCAGTATAAAATTGGTCAGCTTTTCTTCTTCGTAAATATAATAAGAAATCAGCACCTTATCCCCCTTCTCCAGATATTCTATCATCCGAACGGCTTTATGCCCGGTGATGATCTCTATGTATTCTTTTATTTTGCTGAAAAAAGAATTTTCTTCCTCAAAATGAAACGGGTATAATACGAACGATCGAGTCTGTGCTTTCTTATTAAAACCAGAGAACATTTCTTTCACTGAAACGGCTCCAAGTGTTTTACCTGCTGCCCAATCTAATTTAAGATACGAAGAATCTTCCTCTTTTCCTTCTGCAACAATGATTCCATCCGGTTCGGCCTGCATAACCTGAGCATCGTCTTTACCCCAAAGCAGTTTCGACGTTTTTCCGTCAATCACTGCAAAACCACGCTGCTCGGGCATATCCGGGTCGTTGAATTTAACCACCAGCAGGTTTCCTTTATTTGCAATTTTCAAACTGCTCCACCATGCATCCAGGATAGAAACATCTGCCCACAACATTTTTTTAGCCTGAAGATCAAACGCATGAAACAGAGCCTTGCGTTTATCCCCATCACGGGTTTCAACATACACAGTTCCGGTATCGCTATCGGCAATTATTTTCCAGATTACGCCTGAAAATAACTTAGAAAAAGTCGGTGCATGTAAAGACATAGGTATAATTTGCTAATTTTAGGTCAAAGGTAGGAGAATTAAGTGTAAAGTGTAACGTTTTAGAGTGTAAAGAACCGGAACCTGTTTCAGCCTCTATTCCTTAAAGACCCGCTCCATATGAAAAAAAATAACTTCTTATTTTTACTGTTTCTTTTATTAAATGCGTATCAGACTTTGGCTCAGCAGGTATATGTGATCCGGATACGACAGGAGATTGATCCGCAGATGTCACATTTTGTGGAGCTTGGTTTACAGGCGGCAACGCGTGACAGCGCAGATTATATTATCCTTGATATGGATACCTACGGCGGTGCATTACTGGATGCCGATAAAATACGCATGGCTTTATTAAAATATCCCAAACCGGTGTATGTATATATAAACAAAAATGCGGCTTCAGCGGGTGCCTTAATTTCAATTGCCTGCGATTCCATTTACATGGATGCCGGTTCCATTATTGGTGCAGCAACAGTTGTAGACGGCGAAGGTAAGCCTGCCCCGGATAAATACCAATCGGATATGCGCGCAATGATGCGGACCACAGCCGAAACCAATCACCGTAATCCCGTATTTGCTGAAAACATGGTGGGTAAAGCAGTAGGTGCTGATAGCCTAACGGTTGGAAATGTTACCACCTTTACAACCTCAGAAGCTATAAAAAATGGCTATTGTGAGGCTGAAATTCATTCGCTGGAAGAATTGTATACATACCTGCATCTGCATCATGCAGCTATTACACACTTTGAATTAAGTACCACGGACCAGATCGTTAATTTCTTTATGAACCCGGCTTTACGCGGTTTGCTCTTGCTGCTGATCATCGGCGGTATTTATTTTGAACTGCAGACACCTGGTATCGGCGTTGCCTTGTTTGCAGCACTCGTCGGTATTGCTTTATACTTTATTCCTTCTTACCTGAATGGCCTGGCCGAAAACTGGGAGATCCTGATCTTCTTTATAGGCGCTGTTTTATTGATCCTCGAAATAACGGTTATACCGGGCTTTGGCCTTGCGGGACTTTCAGGCCTGGTACTAATTGTTTCATCCCTGATATTGGTTGGCCTAAACAATGACACCTTTGATTTTACCTTTGTGCCGGAGAGCGATATTTACATCACTTCCGCAACCGTACTCGCGGCCTTTACTGCCGGTACTGTTCTTGCATTTGCAGCCGGAAACCGATTCATGAAAAGCGCATTATTCAATAAAATCAGCCTGCAGGATACATTTCAGTCAAGCGATGGCTTCACGTCAAACTTTCATACAGAAGTATTGACCGGTAAACAAGGGACCAGCTATTCCGTGTTAAGACCGAGTGGAAAAATCCTTCTTGATGGAAATGTGTATGATGCGTACACACGCGGTGAATACGTGGAAGCAAACAAAGCAGTTGAAGTGATTGAGCAGGTTGGCAGCTCGTTAAAAGTAAAAGAAATTCATGTCCAGTAACATCTCTATTGTAGCAATCATTCCGGCGCGCTACGCCTCTACCCGTTTTCCGGGAAAGCCTTTGATACAGATCAACGGCAAAACAATGATCCAATGTGTGTACGATCAGGTGCGCAGCACACCTGAAATTACCGAAGTACTTGTTGCTACCGACGACGACCGCATTGAAGCCGAAGTGCTGCGGTTTGGCGGTAAGGTTGTACGTACGCTACCCGAACACCCAAGCGGCACCGACCGTTGTTTTGAAGCCTATCAGAAATTGAATAAGCCTTTTGATTTCATCATCAATGTACAGGGTGACGAACCTTTTATTCAGCCGGAACAGATCCGGACACTGGCAGGCATTTTAACGCCGGATGTAGAGCTTGCAACGCTGATTAAAAAAATCGAAGACGAAGAAACATTATTCAATCCGAATACGCCTAAGGTATTGGTGAATGCAAACGGTGAAGCAATCTACTTCAGCCGGCAGACGATTCCGTATCTGCGTCAGCATGCGGATAAAAAAGACTGGCTGGCCAACCATACGTTTTTCAAACACATCGGCATGTATGCATACCGTCCGGATATATTGGCACAGATCACTCAGTTAAAACCGTCTGCACTGGAGCTTGCGGAATCGCTTGAGCAGTTGAGATGGTTAGAGAGCGGCTATTCGATCCACACGGCTGTTACTACGATAGAGACTGTTGGTATTGATACACCGGAGGATTTATTGAGAGTGACTCATACATCCAGCTAACAAAAAACAATTTGCCTCGGCAAACCAAACGCAGAAAACATATCCTATAAGAAAATCCTCTTCAACAATGACAAAACACACCTTTTTTTTATTCTGCGTATTTATTGCGTTCAGTTGTTCCAACGATAAACTTGAAAGCAAAGGTTTTGCAATCAGTGAAATTTCAGATGAAGAAACCGTACCGGAGAAAAGCGGATTAGCCAAAGACTCTGCTGTATTTCAAACGCAGCCCTACAAAGTGTTGTTGACCGCCCACCCGGCTCACCGGTTAACGCCCCTGTTTAAAGTTAACTACAACAAAAAAACACAGAAGCCTTTTATCGGTTCAACAGATTTTCATTACAGGTATTCAGAAGAAATTGAAAGCGGTAATAACTGGAACAGCCATTTAATACCGGGCTTTGAAGCTGCATATGGATATAACCTGGTGAATATTTCTCATTTCAATACAGGCACTCAGAAACAACAGGTGCTTTTTGAAAAACCGGTATTGATAAAAACCATTTATTATCCGGCGTTTACTAAAGATACATTAAATAACAAACCCGTTACACGTAATTTTTATATGGTTTCAGCGTATGATGAAGATACCAATAAAGATGGCATGATTAACCTGCAGGACTTGAGACGTTTTTATTATTTTGATCTGGAAGGAGAAAATAAACGTGCACTTTTACCAGAAAATTATTCTATCCAGGCGTCAGAATATGACCCCGCAAACGATGTGGTATACATCTTTGCTAAGCTTGACGAAAACAACAATGGTACAGCCGACGACAGGGAAAGTGTACACATCTTCTGGATTGATTTAACCAATCCGGAAAAAACAGGGCGACAGCTGTAAAGCTATTATCGATGCTTTTACCTGATTAATCAACTACGTTCATGAGTATAAAAAATGCCATTCTGTTTTTGCTGCTTTCGTTGCTTTTAACGTCTTGTTCCGGTTCCGGTGAATCTGTTGAATCAACTAATTCAACAGATTCATTAAAGCAGAATACCGGTACATCTTCCATACATACATCTGACACCCTTGAAATATGGGATTCAATTGCCGAAAAACCTTTTCTATTTGAACATTGGCTTGTATCACTGGATAGCGTGCTGCTGTTTCTTCCATCAGATGTAACCTTGAATAAAAGCTTGCAGAAATCTGAATATGAAGCGGGAATGAATGATAGCATAACAGAAATACATGTTGGCCAATCGGTTATTCAATATATAAAATCTCCTTCTGTGGGTTTTATAAACTATGCGGTTATTATGGATAAGGATATAGAATTTGTGCGCGGCATCCACATTGGTGACCGATATGAAAATATCATTCAAAAACTTAACATAAAACATCAGCAAAAAACATTCACATGTTTATATATCAATCATGGAGATGCAAACAGCGTATTGATTTTTGAATTCAAAGAGGAGAGACTTTTCAAAGCTACTTTCTGGCCCTATACCGGTTAAAAAATAATTCATATATTTTACGTGTATCCAAATTTATTAAAATCAAATACGCACATGACAGATCAATTTATTAAAATCATACTGAACATTACAGCACTTTGTTCCATGCTTGCAGGACTTTTTGGAATGCTGTTTTGTTTTCCCTTTTTATGGTCGACAAAAATGGAAGCCTTGGTAAGTGCCGGTTTTCCATTTATTGCCGGCTCCATACTTTTTGGATCGGGACTTTTAACGCGTGGAATTATTATCAGGAATAAATGTTAAAAACGTCATATAGATTATGGCTAAAAAAACTTCTGAAAAACTGGGTGTAAAAAACGGGATGCGGTCGATACTCCTGCATGCAGATGAAAAGGTAATCCAGACAATAGATTACCCGCAACTTGACCGTAAGACAACGCTGAGCGGAGCATTCGATTACGTACATTTTTTTGTACAGAACACTACCGATTTTCATAAAATATTTCCCAAACTCATTCCGCATCTAAAAACTACCGGCATGCTTTGGGTATCGTGGCCCAAAGCAGGACAAGGTAACACAGACCTTACGTTACCTGTAGTAATACAGATCGGTTATTCGTATGGATTGGTTGAAAGTAAAGCCATCAGTATTGATACATACTGGTCTGCATTAAAATTTACGCATCCGAAAAAAGGGAAGACATATGAAAATAGCTATGGTAAACTGCCTGAGCCTTCTTAAAATGCGCTTATTCTATTCTACATTGAATACATATTCTAGAATTAACTCCGTATAAACCCGCATATATTTTAATTATATTTATACACTTGAAAAAATATAATTAAAAGGTATATTTACTTATAATGTTTTCCAGGGGTTATCAGTTTTGAACCAACTGGAGATACATTTTTATTGCGACCAATACCCTAATAAAAAACATGTATGAAACAGCTCTTTAAAAAAGAAAAAACCAGGATTTTCATTTTTTTATCAATCATCTTTTTATCTGTACAGGCATTCAGTTCAAATGCTCAATGCACAGAGGCATGGGAAGATTTTGACACACACCGTAACGTTACCTATGCCAATGTAGATGGTGTATTTACAGAGAATGCTGCAAACCCGGCTGCTAATTATATTAACAGCAGTGCAACATGCGGAAAATACGAACGTTCAACCATTCAGTATGACGGTATTGTTGGCGCTGCAACGGTTGGCAACGGCGATTATTACAGAGACAGAAGAAAAGTGTTCAAAATGGATGTGTACAGTGCCTATGCCGGCATGGAGGTAAAAATTACACTTGCCAACAATACACAAAGTCAATTGGCGTATCCAACAGGCAGACACAGCGAATACACTGCCTTAACTACTAAAGTAAATCAGTGGGAAACAGTAACGTTTGCCTGGCTGGTAAACCCAGATGCTGCTTTAGCAGGCGACTTGGTTAACCAGGTAGTGATACAGTTTGCCGGTAATACAACCGCAAGCAAAACCATATACTTTGACAATTTTGTATCTGAATACCTGATCACGTGGGATGATTTTGACTATGTTCGAAATGCAACCTATACTTCCATGGATGGTACACTGAGCACAGTAACCAACCCGGCCTCAAGCCTTGTAAACAGCAGTACTAAATGCGCGCGTTATATCCGTAATGCAGCCGCACAAAATGACATGATCGTTGCATCCTGCACAAACATTGGGCAGGCAGACAATTACAAAAACGGGAATTATGTTATTAAAATGGCTGTATATAGCCCTGTAAGCGGCCTGCCTGTTAAATTATTCCTGAACAAATCTTCTGTAACGGCTACACAGGCCTACCCTGCCGGCAGACACAGCTTTTATACAAGTACCACTACCAAAACGAATCAATGGGAAGTTCTGACATTTGTATACGGCGGACAGCCGGATGCTACGGTAACCGGAGTAGATCAGTTTGCACTGCAATTCGCACCCAATACTTCAACAGGCACAACAGTATACTTTGATGAATTAGTAGCTGTGCTTACAAAACCTGCTGCAACATCTGCTATTACAGGCCCGGCTACAGCATGTAAAAATCAGAATGGGGTTGTGTACACTGTTGTTAATGTAACCGGCGCAACCTATAACTGGTCAGTACCTGCAGGAGCAACCATTGTTTCAGGTATTGGTACAAACGCTATTACTGTGAATTACGGAGCAAATCCGGTTAGCGGTTCTGTGGCTGTCAGAAGATCCAATGAAATATCCTGTACATCAGATTGGACTGCACTTAACGTAACCATCGGTACGCTTACACCAACCGTTGATGCCGGCGCACCTATAACAAAATGTAACTATATTAATTTCATACCGCTTACTGGTACTGTGGGCGGCGCAGGAGTAACAACCGGTATCTGGTCGTCTCCAACAGGAGGTACATTTACAGATGCCACAAATTTAAAGGCCTCGTATACGCCTTCTCAGACAGACAGAACCAACGGCAGCGTGACACTTACACTAACTACGACAGGAACCTGCAACGCTGCTTCAGCTACCGTGAATCTTACACTTACTGCCTGCACCGGTCTTACAATATCCATTCCTTCCAATAAATATTGTGCGGGTAATACATTCACTGCTACTTATTCATCAACAGAAACCTATAATGCAGGAAATGTATTTCTGGTTCAATTAAGTAATGCTGCAGGTGCGTTCACCAACGCAACAAATATAGGTACGTTAACATCCTCAGCAAGCACCGGCCAGATTGCCTGTACCATGCCTGCAGCACCAACACCCGGCGCACTTTACAGAATCCGTATTGTAGCTACCAGCCCATCAACAATCAGTCCGGATAATGGATTTGATATCAGCCTGGGATATGTTGCAAATCCTGATTGGTACACCACTAATTATAATATCCTGGTAGGAGAAACAACTATTCTTAGAAATCAAACAAGTGGTTCTGTACGTTGCGGCTGGGTTTTAGGTGATGGAGCTTTACCTGAAACACCTGTTTCATGTCTGCAATCTGTATCCTACACAACTCCGGGAACTAAAAAAGTATCTGTAATCGCATATGATCAATACGGATGCTCTGCCACAGGCTCAGAACAAAATATCAATGTATTCAGCTGCAATCCGGTTATTCCCGCAAATGCATACATAGTAACAGGAACGCAGGATGCAGCTGTTATTCCTAACGATGCAGCTGTATGGGTAAAAGGTGGAGCAGTATATACTGTAAAAAACAGCCGTCAGTATGTGTATGTTTCAGCAGGCGGCAGTGTCAAAATGGGGCAATTCGGATCTGTGAGAGCTGTATATCTTGAGCCTTTTGCAAGTTTTGATGGAGGTACAGGATCAACTTCCGGTGCAATTGTATATGACCCGAATGCCGGCGTATTAGCTAATCCAAGTCCAAACTTATACCTTTTACCTTGCAGCAGCCTTACCCTGGCTACAGATATTACTACAGACATACAAAATCAAGGTGCTGCAGCAATCGATGTAGTTGTGTACCCGAATCCTACAAACGGAAACTTCTCTATTAAAAGTACAAATACAGTTGTGTATGAAGTAACGGTAGTAAATGGTTTAGGACAAACAGAAGTACATACCGGTGAACACATCAGCACAGACATGAAAGGACTTCTTGTTCTTAAGATCAATACAGACAAAGGAACAACAGTCAGACGGATCAGTGTGACAGAATAAGTGATACCTTAAAATCGTGTACTTAATCCGTTAAGTTACCCGGCTTTATTATTTATCGTCATTCGTTATAAAAGACAAATCCCCAACGGTATAATGCATACCGTTGGGGATTTGTCTTTATTCCAGCATCTAAGTTGCGCTTTATGCGTGCTTTACTAAATGCTTATAATGACTTGCTACAAATTTATCAATCGTATCGTAGTAGGCATCCAGTTCCATTTCATCCAGATCAATAGATACAGACGAACCATCTTTAAAAGTCAACTCCATTTTTTTAGCTTCACTCTTATCATCGGTAAGTATCTCAATATGCTGAATATCGGCTGTATTGAAATGCCCTTCTTTTTCGTTGTTTTTGTATTCTATTTTATCATCTGTAAGCTGAAGAAAATCGTGTAGATTTTTTATACCCGAAACTATTTTATCTAATATCGGAGGAACCATGCAGGCAAGCAGCCATAGCAGGAAGCGGAGGTGATTTACTTCATACGTAAAATAAACAAAACCGAAGATTGCAGGAATAAACAAATACATCAATATCTGTGTGCGCAATTTCGCAACACGATTTCTGAATATAATTCCTCCAGGTACTTCTTTCAGTTTAATCGGAAATAATATTTCTTCCCACATAATCAGCACCATTATTACCACAGCCAAACCAATCAGAAATATCCCTACAAACACATCTGTATTTTCTTTCAGGTCATGAATGGAAACAACGAAAATCTGCTGGGCCAAAAAACACGAAATAATAAAAACAAGTAATAGCAAGCCTATACTAAATTCTTTCGGGTAGGTTGGTCGTATTATTTTTCTCATGGGTATAATTTTTCAAATGAATATATAAAATATGATCGTAAAATTAATTTTCAATATTGATTCAATTCTGAATTTCAAATCAAATATCAGCTGTCTTTAATAAAAATTAACCCTCTTTTCCGGAATTTAAGTTACGTGTATTTACATATATGCACAAACTTGAAATTTGATAAAGTGCCTCCAGATTTCTGCAAAGCATAATTTCCTCGCTCTTTTGCCAGAAAACCGCCTTAAAATTCAAAAAACAGAATATTCTAAAAATATGACTTATCAAATAAAAAATATTCATTAAATTATTTAAATAATTGAATTGTAATATTTATTATTGTAATAGTAACATAAAATTTATTGAATAACATACGCAGCCCCAGCACTGTTTTCAATAAATGGAATATGATCCTGAACCCAACTAACCGAAGCTCATTTATGAAAAAAAGATTACTCTCCGCTTTTATTTTTGTTTCGCTGGTGTTTACAACTGTCTGTCATCAAACAGTTGCTCAGACACAACCATTCCCGGCAAACAAAACCTACTCGTATGGTACCATGCCTGGCAATAAAAATAGCCAGGATGCTATCAATAACTACAATACCTGGAAAACGAATTATGTTGAAGCCTGTTCCAACGGAAGGTTCAGAGTAAAATTTGACAACAGAAGCCAGACGGTATCAGAAGGTATCGCTTACGGGATGTTATTAGCTGCTTATTCAGGCGACAGAACATTATTTGACGGTCTTTGGAATTATTATAAAGATAACCGTAACGGAAACGGTGTAATGAACTGGAAAATCAATGGCTGTTCGGGTACTGCAGGTGCTAACGGTGCTACTGACTCTGAAGTGGATGCGGCTATGGCCCTTATCGTTGCAGACTATCAGTGGAGTACTTCAGGCTCCATCAATTATAAAAATGATGCAAAGGCATTGATCACTGCCATCAAAAATTTTGAGGTAGAAAGCGGATCGTATGTGTTAAAGCCAGGCGACCAGTTTGGCGGCAGTAGCCTCACAAACCCTTCGTACTTTGCGCCGGGTTATTTCAGAACGTTTGCAACGTATATGAATGATACCTTCTGGAACAATGTAGCCGATAAATGTTATGTCGTTATTAATAATAACCTGTCTGTAAATAATGCCGCAGGCGGTTTAGTGTCTGACTGGTGTACAGCATCCGGCAGTTATTCAAGTGCAGCAGGCGGTTATGCAAACGGCGGAAGAAATTACTCATACGATGCAGCCCGCACACCATGGAGAATTGCAGTAGATTATGTTTGGTATGGCAATGCAAGTGCAAAAACGTATTCTAAAAAATCTTCCGATTTCGTTCGCGTAAACCTGGGCGGTTCTCAAAATGTAAAAGATGGTTACAGCCAGAACGGTTCTGCTGTAAGTAACTACCACAACTCAACATTTGTTGGCGCTTTTGCTGCAGCAGCGATGGCAGGCGAAAATCAATCGCACCTTGACAATTCCTATTCCGATCTGAAAGGCATCAACGATGCGAATTCTTATTTTAACCAGACATTAAAAACACTTTACCTGTTTTTATTAACAGGTAACTTTTATTTACCGGGCTCAGGCACTGTAGTGCCTCCTGTAAACGCTGCACCTACGGTTTCGCTAACGGCTCCTTCAAACAACGCTGCCTTCAATGCTCCGGCTTCGGTAACGCTTACAGCAAATGCAGCCGATGCAGACGGTACTATTGCGAAGGTTGAATTTTTCAATGGTTCTACCTTATTGAATACAGATGCAAGCGCACCGTATTCCTTCAACTGGACGAATGTTGCAGCGGGCAATTACACCATCACAGCAAAAGCAACGGATAACGCCGGTGCAGTAACAACTTCGGCTGCGGTATCTATCACGGTAACAGCTGCGGCTAACGCTGCTCCTACGGTTTCATTGACAGCTCCTTCAAACAACGCTGCCTTCAATGTTCCGGCTTCGGTAACGCTTACAGCAAATGCAGCCGATGCAGACGGTACTATTGCGAAGGTTGAATTTTTCAATGGTTCTACCTTATTGAATACAGATGCAAGCGCACCGTATTCCTTCACCTGGACGGGCGTTGCAGCGGGCAGCTACACCATCACAGCAAAAGCAACGGATAACGCCGGTGCAGTAACAACTTCGGCTGCGGTATCTATCACGGTAACAGCTGCGGCTAACGCTGCACCTACGGTTTCGTTAACGGCTCCTTCAAACAACGCTGCCTTCACTGCTCCGGCTTCGGTAACACTTACAGCAAATGCAGCGGATGCAGATGGTACTATTGCCAAAGTCGAATTCTTCAACGGTTCAACGTTGTTAAGTACAGATGCAAGCGCACCGTATTCCTTCAACTGGACGGGTGTTGCAGCGGGTAATTACACGATCACAGCAAAAGCAACGGATAACACCGGTGCAGTAACAACTTCGGCAATCGTGTCTATTACGGTAACAGCTGCGGCTAACGTTGCTCCTACGGTTTCATTAACAGCTCCTTCAAACAATGCTGCCTTCACTGCTCCGGCTTCGGTAACGCTTACAGCAAATGCAGCCGATGCAGATGGTACTATTGCCAAAGTCGAATTCTTCAACGGTTCAACGTTGTTAAGTACAGATGCAAGCGCACCGTATTCCTTCACCTGGACAAATGTTGCAGCTGGGAACTATACGATCACAGCAAAAGCAACGGATAACGCCGGTGCAGTAACAACTTCGGCAACCGTGTCTATTACGGTAACAGCTGCGGCTAACGCTGCACCTACGGTTTCATTAACAGCTCCTACAAACAACGCTGCCTTCACTGCTCCGGCTTCGGTAACGCTTACAGCAAATGCAGCGGATGCAGATGGTACTATTGCCAAAGTCGAATTCTTCAACGGTTCAACATTGTTAACAGGTTCTGTAAATACTTCTGCTCCCTACACGTTCACCTGGACGGGCGTTGCAGCGGGCAGCTACACCATCACAGCAAGAGCAACCGATAATACCGGTGCAGTAACAACTTCAGCCGCGGTGTCTATCACGGTAACGGCTGCTCCGATTGAAAACCCTGGTAACGACTGTATAACCGAAGCGGTACCAGTAGCTGCGCAATGGGTTGTCAGAAACAGCTGGACAGATCAGAATATGGGATCAAAAGCAGTTTCTACTGCAGACGCATTAAATATTAAGCACCGCCAATGGGGTAATCCGGAACTATGGGCGATTGAAACAGGCAAAGCAATCAGCGTTGTAAGCGGACAATCTTACACTGTGTCTTTTGACTTTAAAAACGATGCTCAAACGCCTGTTACCAGTCTTGAAATTGGTTTTGCAACAGCTGAAGCATGGAATGGTGCAACGCTTGACCAACCTGCGGTTACTGTTTCAGGAAGTATTCCTGCTTCTTTCACAACTAAAACAGTAACCATTACAGCTGCAGCAACAGGTACTATTTACCTGGCATATAAATTAAAATTAAACGGGCAGCCGAATAATGAAGTAAATGTATTTATCAAAAACATTTCCGTTTGTTCTTCCGCTGCTGCTTCTTCTTCCGCTGCACGTCCGGCTGCCCCGGCAGCTTCTAATGAAGTGAATGATTTGTTAATGGGTGCAAACCCGTTTGCTGATCAGACGACAGTAGAAATTCCATACGCATCAACTACATCGGTTCATCTAATCATGAGGGATATGAACGGTCTTACGGTATGGGAATCCTATTCGCTGCAAACAAATCAGAAAATCTACCTTGGCTCTGGCCTGCCGATCGGTACGTATCTGGTAACAGTATCTTATGATGGTAACAGCAAAACATTCCGGTTATTGAAATACTAAATTATCTATGATTTCCCAAAAAGCCCATGACTAAAGTCATGGGCTTTTTTTCTCTGATAAATTCACACAATATCTTGCGTTAGTTTAAAAAAAAAGATTACATAAAGAGCCCGTTCTGATTTTTTAGTATCTTTCCACTGCCATATATAAACGGCCATCTGTAAAGTTTACAAAATCTTTTACAGAGCACATTAAATTTATTATATCTTTAACATTCTTATATGAAATACTTTCTTTTTTTATGGTTGCTGTGTGCGGGAAACTGCTATGCACAGCAAACGTCTGTAACACCCACTCAACAGCATTTTCTGTACACCAATGCCAGCAATGAAGTAAACAGTCTTTGGAAAGAAATATCCTTTGTTGCGCACTCTTCCTTTATGCCGAAAGATGTTTCAGACCAATGGCCGGTATTGGAACGGATACACAAACATACTTCGTTTATCTGTACTGAATTTTATACAAGCACCGAACAGGATTCAGTTGTACTATTTGCCATTGATAGTCTTATAAAAGAATATTCTCTTTTATCAAAAGATCTTGCTGCAGGTATAAACCAGTCTGTTAACGCGGCGGAATTTTCAGATGAAAAAACGGGCGAACTGCTGCTACTCGTATTACTTCAGAATGAAAAAAATATGTTAACGAACGCCGGAAAAAGACTGAAGACTGCCAATAAAGACCCGTTACAACTGATCAGTTATACCGTAAATTCTTCTACGCAGTATGTAGCAGAAAGCGGTTGGTATATTGCTACGATTGAAGTACAGTCATTTGGGATTGATCTTTCAAAAGTAAAAGTATTTGTGGAAGACAAGGAACTTCCTGTAGTTAACGGTATCGCTGAATTAAAATTTAAACCAACCTATAAAGGGGGCAAATACTGGAAAGACGGTATGTATGAAAAGAAATGGTCCGGAAAAATTATTGTTCAAGCTGAAAAAGAATTGATCTTCCCGATCGGGCAGACGTATTATACAACCCGGGCAGAAGTAATGCTTATGACCCCTTCAGTAAATGCTTTATATAAAGATTGTGCGAACGAAATGGCCATTTACGTTCCAGCCCTGGCAGCAGCTTATACACCGAGGTTTGAAATCTCAAACCCCGAAAAAAACCGGCTACTTATATCAAAAGAGCACCCAGGAATGATCACTATTATTCCTGATGACAAAAAGGTAGAAATCAAGATATATAATGATTCGCTCTTTATTGCCTCTTTTATATTTGTTGTACGTTTCATTCCAACGCCACATATGGAATTGACGATAGCAGGAGCAGGCAGATATGTTGCTGCGCATCAAATACTAAAGAAACAACTTCTGAAACAACGTATAACAGCATCTCTTAAATCAGATGAAAGTTTTTATACGTTCCTTCCCAAAGATGCCCGCTTCTATGCCAGAACAGTTACGGTAACTATTTTAAGAGATGGAAAAGTAATCGGTCAGGAAGAAGTTAAGGCAAAGGATGAGCAAATAAATTTTTTATTATCCGCATCCCTTTATGAAAAACTTCTTACAAACGATTCAGTCAAAATTACCGCTACCAATCTGGTTCGTAAAACATTTGAAAACAAACAGATTGATTTTACTCCGGTAAATGAAGTATCTTTTGAGTTTATTGTAATAGAGTAATTCGAAACAACAGCAACGAAAGCGAAACCATGGAACAAAAAACTCTTTTTATATGCTATCCGAAGAGCACTTCGCAACTCTGCGAACAGCGCTTGCTGTACCATTCTAACTCAAAAATTACTTTACCTTATATCCCATCTCATTCAATAAAGGCACCAGCCGTGCTCTGAAATCGCCCTGAATCAGCACTTCACCATCTTTTACAGAACCACCTACGCCCAGCTTATTTTTCAATTTTTTGCCTAGATCTTCCAGATCAGCCGTTTGGCCAACAAATCCGGAAACAACCGTAACGGTTTTGCCTGCCCGGCCTTTGCTGTCTAACAAAACTTTTAACTTCTGCTTATCCGCTGGTAAGGTTTCCGGTTCGGTCTCCCCTTCGTACGAATAATTGAACTCCTCACTGGTTGAATATACCACCCCGGACCTGCCTTTGTGCTCCTTTTTTGCCATTTAATCGCTTTTCTAATTTGTTGTATCTATTTTTTTTTAATACTTTAGCGTAATAGACTTACTAAACTGAATTGACAAATGAAATATACGATAGTTTTTTTAACTGCACTTGTGATCAGCTTAATTGCTTCATGTGCACCGCAACATACTTGCCCAACGTATTCAAATTCTGCTATTAAATATCACCACCACCCGACTCACCATTGAGTTTTGATGCCGGCATAATTTAGCAGTAAAAATATACATAAAAAAAACATCCCGCTTAGTAAGCGGGATGTTTTTTTTATGTCCGGAATTGCGGTGGTATCAACCGGTATTACGCAACGCACCTGCAATTGCATTCACGGTAAGAAGCAATTCGGTTAATATTTTATTCGCCTTTTCAGATTGAGGCTGGGTATTCATCTTTCTCCATTTCCTCAGCAGTTCAATCTGATCGTAGTGCAGGTCGTTCAATGCTTCTGCACGCAATACGTTTGAATAATGATGGAACGATCTTCTCACTTCAAACGGATTATCAAACAACAACGCAAGCATCTTTTTTGTTTTGTTGTATTCCTTCACAATCATATCCAGAATCTCTGCACGAACCTCCTCGTCTTCAACAAGGGTTGCATAACTTCTGAAAATCTTTTCATCGGTTGCTGCCAAACTGGTATCAACGTTTGTAAAAATATACCGGATGATGGTATCACTTGAAGCCATTTTTTTCAGGTATTCAAACTCTTCAGGCTGTTCTTTGTAGAACGTTTCTAATGCGTTCCCTACGCCATACCAGCTGGTTATATTGAAACGCGATTGTGCCCAGCTGAATACCCATGGAATGGCGCGAAGATCTGCCAGCGTACGTTTGCCTGAACGACGGGCGGGTCTTGAACCGATCTTACTTTGTTCGATCACATCAATCGGTGTGGCCTGACCAAAGAAGGTAATAAAGTTTTTATCCGTAATTAAATTCGTGTAGAACTCTTTACTTTTCTCTGCTAAATAATCCAGATGCTTATCGAAACGGTTCTTTTTGTGTTTGGTGTACTTGTGCAGAATGGTATATCCTGCCGTACCTGCTTCCAGCAATTCAAGGTTGAAAGCTGCATTAATTTTATTTGCATACTTCTGAGAAATCGTTTCACCCTGTTCGGTCAAACGCATATCACCCTGAATGGTATTGTGCGGCAACGTTTTGATAAACCATTGCGTAGGACCTGCACCACGGCTGATAGAGCCGCCTTTCCCATGGAAGAAACGGATACGTGCACCGTATTTTTTACCTACATCAACCAGTTTCAATTGTGTATTCGACAGATTCGACTGGCTGGCAAGAATACCGCCGTCTTTATTACTGTCACTATACCCGATCATTACCTGTTGTACTTTTTCTTTTTCACCCGTACACGTACGGTGATACTCCAGACTGTTTTTTGTAATCGGGTGTTCTAAAAATTTGCTTAATATATGCGGGCTTCCCTGTAAATCTTCAATGGTCTCAAATAACGGAACTACCGGAAGTTTACAAACAATACCTTTTTCCGTTTTAATTAATAAACCAGCCTCTCTTGCCAATAAGTACACCAGTAATAAATCGGACGTGGAACGCGTCATACTTACAATCAGCGAACCAAGTGCTTTTGTTCCGTATTTCTCTACGTGTTCAGCAACAACGCGCAGGCATGAAGTTACCGCTTCCGCTTCAGGCCCAAGTGTTGTATTCGGGTATGAGAACGGACGGAGAGAAAGCAATTCTTTATTAATAAATTTACAACGCTCTTCTTCGTTCAGTGTAAGGAAACGGTCACCATCCATCGATGCGGCATTCATCAATTGAGAAATCGCATTGTCGTGGAACTTACTGTTCTGGCGAATATCCAGATGCGCCAAGTGGAAACCGAATGTCTGAACCAGACGCACCATGTCGCGTACATCATTGTATGCAATGGCTCTTGCCCCGAATGCCAGTAAGGCATCACGTAAAATTACCAGATCTTCAATCAGTTTCTGAGATTCATTGTAGCTGTACGTCTTTTCATTCAGGCGTAAGCCATCACCTTTATTCTCTTCCAGCGGAAGCTTCATGATAAGAAGCTCAATATAGAAACGGAAAATTTCTCTGTTGTTGGATTCTTTTTCCAGTAACTCCTGTGTACCGGTTTCTTCCACTAATTCATTAATTCGTTTCTGAAGCGGTTTAATTGTTTCTTTAAATAAACAGGTAAAGCTTAAATTCTTTTCCAGTTTTTCAAGATGTCTGTGCATTAAGATAAATGCATTCAGACGAAACAGTTCAAGCGTTTCTCTGGTTACTTCACTTGTTACCAGCGGGTGCCCGTCGCGGTCGCCGCCTACCCAGTTACCAAAAGATATTTTAGGAAGTTTTGTATAGGTAATAATAAGCTCCGGATCAAAGCCCATTTGTTCCCAGGCCATACCCAATCTGCGATCCAGTATGGATACTACTTCCGGGAATACCGTAGTTAAATAATGCAGTACATTTGAACGTTCAGAACTCAGGTCCGGTTTCTCCAGATAAATCTCCCCTGTTCTCCAAAGACGGTCAAGCGTTAATTTTATTTCTCTTCTGATCTCACTTTTTTCAAGTTCTGTATACGTTGAATCTTCCCAGCGTAAAAAAAGCAGATACAATTGTCTGTGGTGTTCTAAGACAATAGTACGTTTGGCTTCCGTTGGGTGTGCCGTCAATACAGGTTCAATGCGTACATTACATAATTCTTCTGCTATCTGTTCCGGTGTAATTTTCTTTTGCTTCAGCATCAAAAGACTTTTGCCCCACAAACCGTTTACGCTTGATAAGGATTTTTCGCTTTCATGCTTGCGGCGCAGCTTAACAGCACCATTTTCTTCAGCCATATTTAACAGCTGAAAGGCAATCGAATACACCTGAATGTGTTTTTCTGTTATAGTGTCCGGACTAGCCTTACCCTTCTTGTTGATCCAGGGAATGTAACGGGCCAACTCTTCTTCACCATTTTCAATCAATACTTCTTTGAAGCAATTTAAAAGGAATTCTAGGTTGTGGTATGTCTTCCCTAATTTGTCCTGCGTTACCGTTAATGCACTCATTTGGTAGTAATTAAATAGTCAAGCATTGATGCGTAATATTAAAAAAATGGATTTAAAACCCATGAATTTCACTACAAGATAAAATATTTATGTCGAAAATATTAAAATTGTTCAAAAAAAATTCGTTTAGGGGTGAATTATTAACTTTAATCTTGGAAATAGCCTATATGAATCCATTTTGTCTTAAAAGAAGAAAACAGTTTCAATAATAAAATGTAATTTTAGAATATTAAATCAGCTATTAGGAATTCTTAAAATACAAACGAACACATTCATGAAATCTTACTTCCTTCTGTTCTGCCTGCTTGGAGTTTCTTTTATCAGCGTTGCAAAAAAACCAATTCCTCCGCTGGACAGTACTGGCAAGGATTACGGCTATTATTTTGATGTGCCGTTTAAAAAAGCAGTATCCTGGGACAGCACGTTAATACTGGCAAAGCGTTTTTTTGACAGCTGTTATTTTGAAAAGTATAAGATGGTAGGTGTGGATACCGCAACGCATTCTTTTAAGGTTCGTGTTACCTCTAAACTTAAAACACACGGCATGCTTAAAAACACACACAAACCAGTGTATTCAAACTGCTACATGACTTTTGATTACCTGTTTTATTATTCAGAAACAGGTTTAAAATGTAAAGTAAAACGTCTGGTACATTATTATACACTCAATTCAGAATCGGGCTACATGGGTACAACCAATGGTAAAAAAACCATGCGTACAGAAAGTGAACGTGTGGAAGTTCCGATGATACAAACAGATGTAAAACTGTACACGCAAAAAGTGCTGCAGGAAGCTCATGAGACAATCACAAAAAGCATTGAAAAAGTAAAAGCGTATAAGTGGAACCGTACGTTTACGCCTAAAGAAAAAAGTAAAAAAAGCCTTGAAGATAACGACTATTAAATGGGTACTGCTTGTCAGTGTGCTCGCCTGTTCCGTCTTTTTTTCCTATAGATGGAACCGTTCAGATGCTGTTCCGAAACACCTGATTGGGAATTGGTCTTTTATAGCATTCTATCCTAAAAAATCGGATACGCTTGTATTTAAAAAAGCCGGGCTGTTATCAATCGATGCAGATAAGATGGTGGTCGGTTTTACGGGCTGTAATAAGTTCCGTACAGAATGTTCAATCCATGGCGACAGTTTATTTTTTGGAACCATTCTTTCCGGCAGAAAGTTTTGTAACAGAGCCTATATGGATGTGGAAGACAGAGTGAAGCAAACACTTCAGAATACCACGATCTATAAAGTTTCTGATTCGACATTGATCTTGTACCAGGGCAAAACAAAGCTTGCTGCCTTACAAAAAATCTAACATGTTTGTTAACCCGCGTGATCCGGACAATAAAATAATTACGGGTAAAATTTTAGAATGGGTATTAACCTTTGACGAAATTCCAAGGGATGCGCGTGTCGCAGCAAGAGAAGTTACCTGTAACGATCCCGGCTGTAATCATACAGACACCTATATTACAATTGAAGGCCCAAATGCGTTTAAAAAAGAACTGATGATACGTAAACCACTGGTTTACATACGAAAGTGGGATATTGTTTTATAATGTAAGTTGTTCTTTGTTCATTCGGTTTTGCACGTTTATATTCAGTTAACCGGCTATGCCATTTGCCTATATTGAGTTGCAGGCAGATTATTTATAAAGAGCCGATCTAACCCGACGGAGCCTTTAACGATCTTTTTTCACTATAAATCAAATAATTAAATATTTTTTCAACAAAAATTCCCTAAATTCAGATTTGCCACATTTTTCAAATTTATTTTTAACAAAACAAAACAAGAACTGATTTTACTACACATGCTAGCGCGCTCTGAAAATAAAACTTCTATATACTATATATATACACCGCGTTTTACTAAACCGGTTCCCAAATTAAATCAATATCAACTTAATATCCCCTACAATGAACTTTAACCCAAATTCTGGTAGCAGTATTATGCACGCAACAACCGCTCTTTTCCCATTTAAAGCGCTACGGGAAAAATCGTTAATCCTCTTATGCCTGGTAATTGTAACGATTCAAACAAGCTGTAACAAGCACGAAGCCAAGCATGAACAAACAAAATTACTCGTTACCAGTCCGTTGAGAATGGATACGATAACAACAAAAGAATACGTTTGTCAGATCCGAGCTATCCGCCACATTGAATTGAGGGCTCTTGAAAAAGGATATTTGCAGGATTATTTTATTGATGAAGGAAAGTTTGTAAAACAGGGAACCTTAATGTTTCAAATCCTTCCGTTGCTTTACCAGGCAGATCAACAAAAGGCACAGGCTGAATTGAGTTTTGCTGAAGTTGAATATTTGAATACAAAGGCTCTTGCGGATAGTAATGTGGTATCAAAAAATGAGCTGCTGATGGCTAAAGCAAAATATGAAAAAGCGAAAGCAGAATTATCCCTTGCACAGGCGCATTTAGGCTTCACACAGATCAAAGCACCTTTTGACGGTATCATGAACCGTCTGGAAGTAAGAAAAGGAAGTTTATTGAATGAAGGTGATTTACTTTCAACGCTTTCAGATATCAGCCAGATGTGGGTGTATTTCAACGTTCCTGAAGCGGAATACCTGGATTACAAAACACATCTTCAAAAGAACAATCAGCCAATGAAAGTAAATTTGAAAATGGCTAACAACGATATGTTCAATCAGGTTGGTATTGTTGAAACAATTGAAGCAGATTTCAATAACCAGACAGGTACCATTGCTTTCAGAGCAACGTTCCAGAATCCGGACAGACTGATCAGACATGGTGAAACAGGTAACGTAATTGTTACAGTACCGCATAAAAATGCATTACTTATTCCTCAGAAAGCAACATTTGAAATTCTTAACGCGCGTTATGTATATGTTGTAGACAAAGAGAATGTTATTAAATCAAGAGAGATTACAATCGCCGCTGAGATGCCTAATTTATATATTGTAACAGGCGGCCTTGAGGAAAATGACAAAATACTTTTAGAAGGCCTGCGTCTTGTAAATGAAAATGACAAGATCAGCTACGATTTCAAAGAGCCTAAAGATGTAATTAAGCACTTAAGTATTTATGCTGAATAGTATGTATGCTGAATAAGTAAATTCTAAAAGTATTTAACTAAGACATAACATGTTTCAACAATTTATACGTAGACCAGCCCTTGCGATTGTAATTTCGCTTGTGATTATGTTCATGGGTTTGCTGGCAATCAAAACGCTCCCTAAATCACAGTTCCCGGATATTGCGCCACCTATGATTGTGGTATATGCATCGTATCCGGGAGCCAGTTCAACGGTACTTACAAATTCTGTACTTATTCCTTTAGAACAGGCCATCAACGGTGTGCCGGGCATGAAATACATGTTCACCACCGGTGCCAGTTCAGGTGAAGCCAACTTACAGATTGTATTCAACCTGGGTACCGATCCCAATCAGGCACTTGTAAACGTACAGAACCGTATTGAGCAGATGAAGATGCGTCTTCCGCCGCTTGTACAGCTTGAAGGTATTGTTGTACAGCGTTTGATGCCAAACATGCTTATGTATGTGAACGTGTATGGCAGAGATACTTCTAAAGTCGATATGAAGTATATCTTCAACTATACGTACATCAACATGCTTTCGGAATTACAACGTGTGGAAGGTGTAGGTCTTGCCCGTATCCTTGGTAGCCGTCAGTATTCCATGCGTATCTGGCTGAATCCGGATCGGATGCGTGCTTACAATATTTCATCCGATGAAGTTATGAAAGCCCTGGATGAACAAAGTATCATTGGTTCTCCGGGAAGGATTGGCAGAGCAGACAGTAAAGCATCAGAAGCCATTGAATATGTATTAACCTATCCCGGCCGATACGATAAAGAATCTCAATACAACGATGTCATCATCCGGGCTACACCGGAAGGTGAAGTTTTACGACTGAAAGATGTAGCGACCGTTGAGTTGGGTAGTGAGTATTATGATATTTATTCGAATAAAGATGAATTCCCTTCTGCCGCTATTACAATTAACCAGGCGGCCGGAAGTAATGCAACAGAGGTAATTGAAAACCTTAAAGTAAAACTGGAAGAACTTAAAAAGTCTTTCCCGCCGGGCATTGAATACGAAATCAACTATGACGTTTCAACATTCCTGGATGCCTCAACTGAAGAAGTAGTACATACCTTACGGGATGCCTTTATTCTTGTATCAATTGTGGTTTTCATCTTCCTGGGCGACTGGAGATCTACCATCATTCCGGTATTGGCCGTTCCCGTATCGTTGATCGGTGCCTTCTTTATGATGCAGCTGTTTGGTCTGAACATCAACCTTATTACGCTCTTTGCCCTTGTACTTGCTATCGGTATTGTGGTGGATGATGCGATTGTTGTGGTAGAAGCCGTGCACGCAAAAATGGAAGAAAAGCATTGTTCTCCTTATATAGCTGTAAAAGAAGTATTGGGTGAGATCAGTGGCGCCATTATCGCCATTACCTTATTGATGACATCAGTATTCGTACCGGTAGCGTTTATGACCGGTCCGGTTGGGATCTTCTTCAGACAGTTCGCCATCACCATGGCATCTTCTATCGTTATCTCAGGTGTTGTTGCCTTAACGCTTACACCGGTATTGTGTGCGATGATCTTAAAGAATACCCACGGCCAGCCAAGAAAGAAAACAATGCTGAACAGATTCATTGACAGCTTCAACAGGGTCTTTGAAAAACTGACAGGCAAATACGTTGGCTTATTGCGCGTCATTGCGAACAGAAAAACTGTAACCTTCGGTTTGCTGATCACTTTCTCTGTGTTAACATTTGGTATCACCCGTATTCTTCCTTCCGGTTTCGTGCCATCCGAAGATCAGGGTATGATCTACGCGGTTCTTCAGACCCCGCCGGGATCAACACTTGAAAGAACCTATGAGGTAAGCAGGCAGTTACAGGAAGCGTGTAAAAAAGTGCACGGCGTACAATCTGTTTCTGCCCTTGCAGGTTATGAGATCTTAACACAAGGTAGAGGCTCTAACTCCGGTACCTTGCTGATCAACTTAACGCCATGGAATGAAAGACACCACACGGTTGTAGAGATCACCGAAGAACTGGAAGAACTTACCAAAGACATTCCGGGTGCAAAGATCGAATTCTTCGGTCCGCCAGCTGTACCGGGTTATGGTGCTGCCGGTGGTATCGGTCTGCAACTACTGGATAAAAATACAGATATTGATTACGAACGTTTAGATGGTGTGAGCAAGCAGTTCATGAAAGACCTTGAAAAACGAAAAGAATTAACTGCCCTGTTCACATTCTACAGAACAGATTACCCGCAATACGAATTAGAAATTGATAACAAACTAGCCATGCAGAAAGGTGTTTCCATTAAGACAGCAATGGATAATATCTCTATCATGATCGGTAGTACATACGACATCGGTTTCATCAAATTCGGCCGTTTCTTTAAAGTGTTCGTACAGGCAGATCCTTCTTTCAGACGGATTCCTACAGACATCCTGAAACTCTATGTAAAAAATGACAAAGGTGAACAGGTCCCTTACTCTTCTTTCATGTCTATCAAAAAAACACAGGGTATCTACGAGATCAACAGATACAACATGTACACGACCTCTTCTATCAGATGTTCTCCTGCTGCCGGATACAGCAGCGGTGAAGCAATTGAAGCAATTAAAGAAGTAGCTGCAGAAACATTACCTAAAGGTTATGACATTGACTGGTCAGGCTTGCAGAAAGATGAAGTTGGCCGTGGTAATGAAGCCGTTTACATTTTCCTTATCGTATTGGTATTCGTGTATCTCGTACTTGCTGCACAATATGAAAGTTTCATTCTTCCGATGGTTGTAATCTTATCCTTACCAGCCGGTATTTTCGGAGCATTCTTATTGATCAAAACTGCCGGTATGGCAAACGACATTTATGGTCAGGTTGCCCTGGTTATGCTTGTTGGTTTGCTCGGTAAAAATGCCGTGTTGATTGTTGAATATGCCGTAATGAAAAACAACGAAGGCTTAAGCGTGCTGGAATCGGCTATTGAAGGTGCAAAGGCACGTTTCAGACCAATCCTTATGACATCCTTTGCCTTTATTGCAGGTTTGATTCCGTTGATTTTCGCGCATGGTCCTGGTGCCATTGGTAACAAAACAATCGGAGCGGCCTCTCTTGGAGGTATGCTATTCGGAACAGTATTCGGTGTAATCATTGTACCCGGATTGTATTACATATTCGGCAGTATTGCTGAAGGACGTAAAATGATTAAAGATGAAGATTTTGATCCATTAAGCGAAGACAAAAACCACCATGTTTAAAAAATTCCCCTATCGAAATACAGTAGTAGTATGTCTGAGCCTTATTGTTTGGGCCTGTACACCTACGCTTACAAAAAAGACAGCCAATACAACTGTTCCTGCGAACTTTGCAGCTGCAGGAGATACTTCTCAAGTGGTTAAAGCAGGCAATTCTAAAGACACCACGAATACGGCATTGGTAAAGTGGCGGGAATATTTTACCGACCCGACGCTGATCAGTCTTATTGATACAGCACTGCATAATAACCAGGAGCTGAACATTACCTTATACGAAATCAATGTTGCACAGGCGGAAGTACGCGCACGTAAAGGGATGTACTTACCCAATGTATCTGTTGGTGCCGGAGCAGGTGCTGAAAAAGTTGGCCGCTATACGCGCTTTGGTGCCGTGGATCAAACAACAGACATCGAACCTGGCAAACGGATTCCGGAAGTGTTACCCGATTATCAGATCGGCCTGAATGCTTCGTGGGAAGTAGATATCTGGAAAAAACTCCGCAATGCAAAACAAGCGGCCGTGTATAAATACCTTGCTTCTATTGAAGGAAAGAATTTCATGGTTACAAACCTGGTTGCAGAAATTGCCAGCAACTATTTTGAATTACTGGCATTGGATAATCAACTTGACATCTTAAAAAAGAACATTGACATTCAAAACAATGCGCTTAAAATAGTAAAGATGGAAAAGCAATCTGCTAAAGTTACAGAGCTTGCTGTACGCAGGTTTGAAGCACAGGTGTATTATACACAGAGTCTTCAGTTTGATATTCAGCAAAAAATTATTGAAAAGGAAAACAGAATCAATTTTCTTGTTGGAAGATACCCAACACCAATCAAACGTAATGCTGAATCGTTCATCAATATTATACCGGATACGATATATAAAGGTGTACCTCCGCAATTGCTTCAAAACCGTGCGGATATTAAAAGAGCTGAAAATGACCTGGCAGCAGCAAAGCTGAATGTAAAAGTTGCGAAAGCGAATTTCTATCCAACGTTGCGCCTTACAGGCGGTATCGGATATGAAGCATTCAATCCAAAGTTTATCATCAGCAGCCCGGAATCCATGATGTTTTCATTAGCCGGAACATTGGTTACACCATTGATCAACAGAAATGAAATAAAGGCTATATACATTGGTGCAAATGCAAAGCAGATTCAGGCTGTTTACAATTACGAACGTACCATTCTGAATGCATACATCGAAGTTGTGAATCAGCTTGCAAAAATAGACAATCTTGGCAAAAGCTATGATCTGAAGTTCCTTCAGGTGCAGGCACTGAACGAATCTGTTACCATTTCAAACGGATTGTTTACTTCTGCCAGAGCAGATTACATGGAAGTATTGCTGACACAACGCGATGCACTTGAATCTAAAATGGAATTGATTGAAACTAAAAAAGAGCAGATAAATGCTATGGTATATTTCTACCGTGCATTAGGCGGTGGATGGAGATAACATTCGGCTTGCTTTAAAATCTATCCGGGAGGCTTGTTTTCTATTTAGTGTAGTTTAGGGGTACTAAATAGATTCGGGGCTCCCGGTACTTTTATAAGCCCGTATTAAGGCGGTCAAATGTGTGCACACGGCCGAAAAAAAATACTGGCAGCAGTAGCACAGAAAATTATACCGGTTATTTTTTCTTTACTTCAATTCCGGCAATCAGATCTTCCAGGCTTTCAAAAACATAATCAGAATACGCACGGTTTTTTGTTGCCCGGTGAATTAAGATAGCTCCTTCAACCAAAGCGATCATGGAAAAAGCAATTTTAGTTACATCTGTATCCGGCCTGAATTCTTTTGCCTGAATCCCTTTTTTAATAATTGTTACCAGATTTTTTTTCCAGCTTAAAATAGCCTCTCCGGCTTTCTTTCTTAATGCATCATGTGTATCGTCTGCCTCAATCGTTGTATTCAGCAGCGGACAGCCGCCCACCGGAAACAAACTGCCGTCTGCATCATTATACATACTGCTGTAGACAAGCAGCATTTCTTTGTATGTGTTACACGCTTGCACTTTTGCTGTAAGCACACTTTTTACATGTCCCCAGTTATAATCAAAGGCTGCAATAGCGACTGCTTCTTTATTTTCAAAATTCCCGTAGATACTGCCTTTGGTTAAATTTGTAGCCTCGGTGAGGTCTGTCAGAGAAGTTCCCGCTAAACCCTTTACATTAAAAACAGGGGCAGTTGATTCAATAATAAATTGTCTCGTACGATCTGATTTAGAAAGTTCTTTCATAACTATATAAATACACTGAATACGTATACTTGTTCAATATACGTATTCAGGTCATAAAGCGTCGATATTTACATCTCTTTATTCTTCATATTTTTTAAAGATCGCAGTAGCAATATGTCCGCCGAAGCCAAACGTATTACTCATGGCATAATGAACCGTTTTATGATGCGCTTCCCCTAACGTAAACTGAAACGACGGATTAATAGCCGCATCAATCTCCATGGTGTTGATAGTAGGCGGAATAATATTGTGCTGAACAGCTTTGATACATGCAATAGCTTCTACCGCACCGGCTGCGCCCAGCAAATGGCCTGTCATAGATTTGGTAGCACTTACATGTAATTTTGTTGAAGCACCGAATACACGTTCAATCGCTTTCATTTCACTGATATCTCCTTGCGGGGTAGACGTTGCGTGTGCGTTTACATAATCAATGTCAGCCGCGCTAATGTTTGCTTCCGCCAGAGCTTCCAGCATCCCAAGATATGCCCCTTCCCCTTCCGGATGTGTACCCGTTAAGTGATACGCATCGGCTGCCATACCGCCACCTACAACTTCAGCTAATATAGGAGCATTACGTTTCACGGCACTTTCATAACTTTCAAGAATAAGCGCACCAGCTCCTTCGCCCATTACAAATCCATCGCGGTTTGTATCAAACGGACGGGATGCGATAGACGGATTTTCATTTAATGTAGATAAAGCACGCGACGCATTAAAGCCGCCTACCGAAACTTCATTGATCGGCGCTTCAGAACCACCTGTAATAATCATATCTGCTTTACCCCAGCGTATGTGATTGAATGCTTCAATAATAGCCGTGTTGGATGTGGCGCAGGCTGATACCGTAGCAAAGTTTGCCCCGCGTAAACCATATTTAATGGAGATAACACCGGCAGCAATATCCAGGATCATTTTAGGAATGAAGAATGGATTGAAACGTGGCGTACCATCTCCTTTTACAAATTCCGTTACCTGTTCCTGAAACGTACCAATCCCTCCATTGCCGCTTCCCCAGATTACACCAATACGGTTTCTGTTTAATGTTTCAAAATTGATCTGAGCATGTTGTACAGCTTCTTCAACTGCAATCAATGCATACTGCGTGAACAAATCGTATTTTCTTGCTTCACTTTTTTCCATAAAATTTACCGGATCAAAGTTTTTCAGCTCACAGGCAAACCGTGTTTTAAATTTAGAAGCATCAAATTTTGTGATCGGTGCAGCTCCGCTTGTTCCGCTGATTAAGGAATTCCAGAAACTTTCTGTATTATTACCGATAGGTGTCAATGCGCCTATTCCTGTTACAACAACTCGTTTGATCATCTTTTTTAAACGTTAGAATATGTTATTATATGTTTGTTTTACTGTTTTTCAACCGGAAGAATACGATCAACTATTTTTTGTATTTGTGCACCTATAATAAGTATTGATGGAATAACTACCACATAAGCAATACTCCATGATCTGAACCACACCGATAGAAATTTATCTGTATAACCGATATTAATGGAAATCAGTGTGAATGAAATAATACCTGTAGTTACCACACCCATAAGTAAGGCAAATATAATTTTCCGATGTAAATCTCTTTTTTTCATATGCTACCGTTTTATACCGGCTGGTATTTAAAAATACAATATTATACCGATCGGTATAATTTAACAACTAATTATAGAAAAAGATTCCTGCGTACTAGTAAACAACTGTATCTGTGGCGGTTTGAATGAAAATAAAAGCCTGCAGCTGTATTGAAAGCAAACAACAGCTTCTTTCGGGATTGCTGGGTGAAAAATATTTTGAAAAAAAGTTCCCTTATTGATTTTTTTTAACGGAAAATAGCTGCAATAAGAATATGTTTACTGTAATAAGAGTAGCGCTGCATGCTTGTTATACAGGCATGTTTTTAATACCTTGTACCTCTATACTATTTGCAATATTATTTCATGAAAAGAATATTCTTACTTTTCCTTTGCAGCGTGATTGGCTGCAATACGCTTCAGGCACAATCACCAACTGTTAATTCTTCTGATATTCTTCAAAAACTTCAAAAACTGAATACGGTTGGTTCTGTATTATATGTTGCCGCACATCCGGACGATGAGAACACCCGTCTCCTGCCCTATCTTTCCTATGAACGCAAATTACGCACAGCGTATTTATCGCTTACGCGCGGTGACGGCGGCCAAAACCTGATCGGCAAAGAACAAGGAGAACCGCTTGGACTTATCCGTACACAGGAATTACTAGGAGCCCGTCGCATTGATGGTGCAGAACAGTTTTTCACCCGTGCAAATGATTTTGGTTTTTCTAAAAATCCGGATGAAACATTTGGCTTCTGGAACAAAGACAGTATTCTTGCAGATGTTGTCTGGGTGATCCGTAATTTCAAACCCGACGTAATTATTACACGTTTCCCTACTACAGGAGAAGGTGGTCACGGCCATCACACAGCTTCGGCTATTCTTGCGATAGAAGCGTTTACAGCAGCAGCTGATCCGACACGTTTTCCCGAACAATTAAAATACACAACGGTGTGGCAGGCAAAACGCATCTTCTGGAATACGTTCAGTTTTGGCACAATCAATACAACTTCTGAAAACCAGATCAAAATTGATATCGGCGGTTTTAATCCGTTACTCGGAAAATCCTATGGAGAACTTTCTTCTGAAAACAGATCGATGCATAAAAGCCAGGGCTTTGGAACAGCCAAAACACGCGGCCAGACAATCGAATACTTCAAACAACTTGGCGGGGACTCTGCCAAAAAAGATCTGTTTGAAAATATCAACATCAGCTGGAGCCGTTTTCCTGCAACCGCAAAGTTTTCAAAAACAATTGAAAAGATCCTTGCCAAATACAATACACAGCAGCCTGAGTTAATTGTAACCGATCTGGTTGCACTTTACAAACAATTACAAGCCTTACCTGAAACCGATGCAACACTTGCTGTATGGAAACGCGAAAAAATTTCTGAAGTACAAGCGTTATTGATTGCTTGCTCCGGCCTTTGGATGGAAGCGTATGCAGCAGATTATATTGCTATTCCAGGAAATGAAATTCAAACAACCCTGCAGATTATCAATCGAAATAAAACGGCTGTTACATTAAAGAACATTCATTTTATCGGCCAGGATTCCAGCCTTGCTCTTGCACTGAAAACAAATGAACTGTATACATTCAAACACAAGGAAAAACTTGCTGCAACGTATCCGTACGCAAACCCTTATTGGCTGAATGAAAAGCACAGCAGCGGATTGTATTCCGTAAGCAATCCATTATTAATAGGTAAAGCTGAAAATGATGCTGCAGCCAGTGTCAGCTTTCAGTTACAGATAGAGGATCTGCTTCTTACTGTAAACAGACCAGTTGTATACAAATATACGGATCCGGTAAAAGGTGAAATCTACCGTCCGCTGGAAGTGCTTCCGGTTGCTACGGTAAACCTTGCTGAACGGGTATATGCCTTTAATGATACTATAGCCAGAAACGTTCAGTTTGTGGTTAAAGCCAACCAGGCCAACATAAGCGGAACGCTGCAATGGACCTTACCGGAAGGCTGGAAAGCAACGTGTCTGAATCCGGATGTTGTATTGAAAGAAAAAGGAGAAGAAGTAATTGTCAATGTATTGGTTCAACCGGTTAAGGGATGTGTAAATGGCAAAATTGCAGCGTCATTAAAAATAGGTACAGCGAATTTTAATAAAAGCATTACACGCATTGAATACGATCACATTCCATATCAATTTATTTTAAGCGATGCAGAATCAAATCTTGTTTACATTGACTTGAAGACTGCCGGTAAAAATATTGGTTATATTCCGGGAGCAGGCGACGATGTGGTAGCATGCCTGAAGCAGGTTGGTTATACCGTTACTATTTTAACAGACGATTTGCTTGACAAAGGAAATTTAAGCGGCTTTGATGCCATTGTTTCCGGTATCCGGGCGTACAATACCAACGACCGTTTACAAGTATATTATAAAACCTTGATGCAGTATGTTGAACAAGGCGGAAACTTAATTGTTCAATACAACACGAATAACCGCATCGGTCCCTTGCTGGCGAAGATCGGGCCGTATCCGTTTACCATTTCAAGGGAACGGGTAACAGATGAGTTGGCAGAAATACGTATTCTTCAACCAGCCAATGTTGTATTTAATTATCCGAATAAAATTGTTGCAGCTGATTTTAATGGCTGGGTACAGGAACGTGGAATTTACTTTGCTTCAGAGATGGATGCACATTATCAAACGTTACTTTCCATGAACGACCCGACAGAAAAACCTAATGAAGGAAGTTTGATTGTGAGTAAATATGGCAAAGGCAATTTCGTTTATACAGGTCTTGTGTTCTTCCGTGAGCTGCCGGCAGGTGTTCCGGGTGCTTACCGTTTATTTGTAAATATCTTAAGCATTCCACAAAACAACTAATATGACTGACCAGGAAGATAAGCCGCCATTTCTGAATACATGGAATAATGTCTATGTATTTATTCTTATGTGGCTGTTTGCTACAATGTTGTTCTGTTACATTTTTACCATCTACTTCAAATGAGTATTATTGACTGGTGTGTCTTAGGTCTTACAATCATTAGTATTGTTGCGTATGGTTTATGGAAAAGCAGAGGCGCAAAAAATATTGAAGGGTATTTATTAGCAGACCAGGAACTGCCCTGGTACCAGGTTGGCTTATCTGTAATGGCTACGCAGGCGAGTGCCATTACCTTTATTTCTCTACCCGGCCAGGCATATAACGATGGTATGGGGTTTGTACAGCTGTATTTTGGTTTACCCATTGCAACGGTGATTCTATGTAAAACCTTTATACCAATTTTCCGAACACTGAATGTATATACGGCATACGAATATCTGGAAAACCGTTTTGACAGCAAGACCCGCTCGCTGACTGCATTTTTATTCCTGCTGCAGCGCGGCCTGTCAACAGGTATTACCATTTATGCACCTTCCATTATTCTATCTTCCATATTAGGCATTCACATCACGTACACAACACTTTTTACAGGCGGTATTGTAATCAGCTACATTGTATATGGCGGCACTAAAGCTGTTGCATACACACAAATGTTCCAGATGGCAATTATCTTTTCAGGTTTGTTTGTAGCAGCCTTTATGGTCGTTCATTTATTACCCGCACAAATTGGTTTTATTGATTCCTTATACCTTGCGGGAAAGATGGATAAATTGAACGCCATCAATACAGGTTTTGATATGAAAGATCAATACAATATCTGGTCAGGACTGCTCGGAGGTTTCTTTTTACAACTCTCTTACCTGGGCACAGATCAGTCACAGGTAGGGCGCTACCTGACAGGTAAATCGATTAAAGAAAGCAGGCTGGGTTTAGTGATGAATAGCGTGGTCAAAATTCCGATGCAGTTTTCCATCTTACTGATCGGCATTTTGGTTTTTGTGTTTTACCAGTTCAATACACCTCCGTTGTTTTTTAACAAAACAGAAGTAGCGCGTATTGAAGGGAGCCGCTATGCGCCGGAATATAAAGCCCTGGAAGAGGAACATATACGCGCGTACGAACAAAAGAAAATACATGCGGCAGCATTGATCACTGCGATGGACCGCAAGGATGAACAATCAATCAATGCAGCACAATTCAATCTGCACACAGATGACACAATCACGCGTTCATTAAAAAATAAAGCCATTCTATTGATGGCTAAAAATAATTCCTTATCCGACCCCAACGATACCAATTATGTTTTCCTGAGCTTTGTTACCAAATACCTTCCAGTTGGTTTGGTTGGTTTATTGATCGCTATCATTTTATTAGCATCCATGGGCTCTACAGCAAGCGGCATCAATTCGCTGGCCTCAACAAGCATCATCGATTTCTATAAACGTTTCGTTAACAAAGCAGCGGATGAAAACACCTACTTAAGTGCTTCGCGTTGGGCAACCGCTGCATGGGGCGTATTTTGCGTATTGGTTGCTTTATATGCCGGCAAATTAGGGAACCTGATAGAAGCTGTAAATAAATTAGGTTCGTTGTTTTACGGCAACATCCTTGGAATATTTTTAGTAGCCTTTTACTTAAAAATGGTAAAAGGCACCGCTGTATTTTATGCCGCAATCATTACTGAAATAATTATTATCGCTATCTGGATGAAAGACTGGATGGCCTACCTCTGGCTGAACGCTGTTGGCTGTGTCTTATTGATCTTCATTGCGTGGATCATGCAATTGGTATTACCGACGAAAAAAATATCGTGATTATCGGACAACCGGATTTTAGACGCAACCGCAAGGGTTACGGTTGTCCGGATATTTCAATCCTGATTTTTATCAGTACCTCTGAAAAATCATATTAAAAACAGAAAGCATTCAAAAATTATTTATACTAATTATGAATTAATATTTTATTGGCACCCACTAATAAATTTGATTCAGTAAGTTTTGTATGTTTATTTTTTAAAACAAAACAAACCTTTTTTAAATAACATGAAAAAAGTTTTTCGAATTGTCCTCTATGTATTCGGAGCAATCATTTTATTAGTAACCGGTCTTCTCACATATGTAAAAACTGCTCTTCCCGATGTCGGCTCTGCACCACAGATTACCATTAAAGCAACACCGGAAAGGATTGAGCGTGGCCGGTACCTTTCAAATTCTGTCAGTGTTTGCATGGATTGCCACTCAACCCGCGATTGGTCGCGCTTTTCCGGCCCTGCAGATTCAACAAGCTGGGGTAAAGGCGGAGAAATATTCGATCAGAAATTCGGTTTCCCCGGTATATTTTATTCTAAAAACATCACCCCGGCCGCGCTATCCAGCTGGACAGACGGTGAAATCTATCGTGCAATTACTTCCGGCGTAAGTAAAGACGGTTCTGCATTATTTCCTGTTATGCCTCACCCCAATTATGGTAAGATGGCTACGGAAGATATTTATTCCATCATTGCTTATTTAAGAACATTGGCTCCCATTGAAAATAACGTTCCTGAATCAAAACCTGATTTCCCGATGAATTTTATTATCAATACAATTCCTTCAAAAGCAGAACCACACGCCATACCAGACAAAAAAGCTCAGGTTGCATACGGCAAGTATTTATTAAACGCTGCGGCATGCGCAGAATGCCATACCAAACAGGACAACGGCCGGAAGATCGCAGGTATGGAATTTGCGGGCGGATTTGAATTCCCTATTACAGGAGGTATACTACGCTCTTCAAACATTACACCGGATGCAGAAACAGGTATCGGTGACTGGAATGAAGCCGCATTCATAAACCGTTTTAAAATGTATGCAGACAGTTTGTATACTCCCGCTAAGGTTAGCCCTACTGAATACAATACGATTATGCCCTGGATGATGTATGCAAAAATGACGCGTGAAGATCTGGGCGCAATCTATGCTTACCTTAAAACAGTAAAACCCGTTAGCAATAACGTTGAAAAATTTACATCTAAAAAATAACTGCGATCATTTATCAGAAATAAAAAAGTCACGCGTAGAGCGTGACTTTTTTATTGTGAATTTCTATATTAAACAGATTATTTCTTTTTCGCTTCAACGATCAGGTCATTAGCCATTTTAACGTAATCATCATTTTTAGCTTCTGTTGCTAACGCTGCAGTTTTTTCTGCTGTTGCAATCGCTGCTTTTTTATCGTTTAATTTCAATTCAATACGCGCTTTAAGCATTGTCATCCAGAATGCTTTTGGATTTTGTTCCACAGCTTTGTTAATCCAAACCAATGCCTGATTCAGATCTTTATTATTTTCATAATAGTAATTTGCTGCCTGAAAATACGGACGTGAATCTACAGCCATTGTTGACTCAATGCTTTTCATCACTTTCGCATCAATTTCTGTAGTAATTCTAACCGGTACACGTGTTTTATCCCAAAGCAATTCTAATGTAGCAGAAGTTCCTGTTACATCAGCAAGGTTGATTGTGAACGTTTCAACTTTGCTTGTCAATGCTGTCGGCTTTACAGTTACATGCAATACCTCATTTTCTGCTTTATAGGCAGATGTGTTTCCGCCCATAGTTAAATCTGTGTAAAGGATAAATTCCCAGCTGTCTTTGTTCGGGATTGTATACACAGCATATGTACCAGCTTTCACATCTTTATCTTCTACTTTTACATCTTCAGAGAATGTAATTTTTGTAGCAGCGTTTGCACCGGTTCTCCATACTTTACCAAATGGAACGAGGTCACCATATACCGTACGGCCTTTAACAGAAGGGCGGGAATAATCTACCGTGATATCACCAAGACCAAAGCCTTGTTTGATTGTTTGAGAAGAACTTGGAGCCGGTGTTTTTAATGTTTGTGCCTGTGATACAAGCGTTGTCAGTGTTAATGCGATTGCGCCTGCAATCAAAGAGATCTTATTCATATTCAAGGTTAATTTAGTTTGATTAATAATGTTCAAATTATGCTTTTCAGTTGTTAATCGAAAGCTATTTTTGCATTACTTTCACAAACTGCGGGTGAACAACATTCCGGTAAAAATCGTTCAAAAAACAAAAGATATTCTTTATATACATGTATTATAGAGGGATACAGCGTTAAAAAATAAATACCTCATTGGATATTGATCTGGTGAAATATAATAACACATACTGTGAACATAAAAAAGTCCCGGCTGTAAAAACAGACCGGGACTTCAGCTATTTATTCAGAATACTTTTTACTCAATTATTATTTTTTCTATTTTCTGATTGGAAGCATCCCGTATCACTAAAAAATAAATTCCTTTAGAAACATCTTTTACATCCAGTCTCAGATCGTTTTGTGCTGCAGTCAGATTTTGCTGTAAAATAACTTTTCCGGAAATATCCTGTAATAGGATTACATACTCATGTGCAGAAGATGTGTTTGGTGAAATATAAACAACATCGGATGCCGGATTCGGATAAACACGAACATTGTTCAGTTTACCCATCTGTGCAGACGTTGCCACAGATGCCGTAACCGTAAATGAACAGGTTGCTTTGTTTCCGGATACATCCGTAGCCTCAAATGTTTGTACCGTTACACCTTCAGGGAAAATTGTGCCTGATGCTAAACCCGCTGTTTGTTCTACCGTTACGATGCTGCAATTATCCGTAGCAACAGGCGCTGTAAATATATATTCGCCTGCTGTTATTACAGCATCTTCAGGACAAGATGTAAATACAGGCATACTCACATCGGTTACTGTCACAGTAAAGCTGCACGTAGCTTCATTGCCGGATAGATCTTTAGCAATGTATGTAACAACGGTATTTCCTGCTACAAACACATCCCCGGAATGGTGATCAGATGTCAGAAGAATGGTACTGCTGCAGTTGTCTGTAACCGTAGGTTCTGTCCAGGTTACGATATTGCTGCAATTCGGACTTCCGACATTTACGGCAATATCAGCCGGACAACCTGTAATGATCGGATTTACATTATCTGCGGTAGATAATAACGCACTTCCTGATGTTGCCGCAGGTGAACATGCACCTGTTACTACTGCTCTATAAAGATATTCATTCAATGCCTGCGTTGCAGAGCTGATCGTTAACGTTGCTGTAGTTGCTCCGGAATAAGGGGCCGCATTTAAAATGTTCACAAAACCCAAACCTGCATCTACCTGCCACTGATACCCGGTTGCATTGGTTGCTGAAACACTGAACGTAGCATCTGCACCTCCGCAGATAGAACGATCTGTCGGCTGATCTGTAATGACCGGTGCTGTATTTACGGTTAACAAGACACTATTTGATACAGCTGCAGGCGTACATCCTCCTGTTGCGTTTACTCTGTATACATGACTGCTTAATGCTGCTGTCGCGGAGGTGATTGTAAGTACAGCTGTCGTTGCACCGGAGTAGGTACCGTCGTTAGTAATATTTACAAAACCTGCACCTGCGTCTACCTGCCATTGATAGCCGGTTGTATTGGCTGCTGAAACACTGAATGTAGTATTTGCTCCTGTACAGATAGTGCTGGCAGAAGGTTGGTTTGTAATAACAGGATTTGCATTTACAGTAATTGATACTGTAACGGGTGTACCCGGGCAACTGTTTAATGTTGGTGTAATGGTATAATTGGTTACACCGTTACCGCTCAGCGTTTGTGCAATCGACGTGCCCGAACCTGCTGACGTACCGGTAACCGTACCGCTTGTTGTAGCTGCTGTCCAGGCAAATGTTGCACCCGTTGGTGTTGATGTCAATGCAATGTTTGTTGCTGTACCACTGCAAACAGATGCTGATGCCGGCGTAGCTGTTGCGGTTGGAGCAGGTTTTACTGTAATGGCAACTGTGATTGGTGTTCCCGGACAGCTATTCAACGTTGGCGTTACGGTATAATTGGTTACACCATTACCGCTAAGTGTTTGTGCAATCGACGTGCCCGAACCTGCTGACGAACCGGTAACCGTACCGCTTGCTGTAGCTGCTGTCCACGCAAAAGATGCGCCGGTTGGGGTGGAAGTTAATGCGATATTAGTAGCAGAGCCGCTGCAGATAGATGCTGAGGTTGGTGTAGCTGTTGCTGTCGGATTTGGATTTACTGTAACCGCTACTGTAACGGGTGTACCCGGGCAACTGTTTAATGTTGGTGTAATGCTATAATTGGTTACACCATTACCGCTCAAGGTTTGTGCAATCGACGTGCCCGAACTTGCTGACGTACCGGTAACCGTACCGCTTGCTGTAGCTGCTGTCCAGGCAAATGTTGCACCCGTTGGTGTAGAAGTTAATGCGATATTAGTAGCAGAGCCGCTGCAGATAGATGCTGATGCCGGCGTAGCTGTTGCGGTTGGAGCAGGTTTTACTGTAATGGCAACTGTGATTGGTGTTCCCGGACAGCTATTCAACGTTGGCGTTACGGTATAATTTGTTACACCATTACCGCTCAAGGTTTGTGCAATCGACGTGCCCGAACTTGCTGACGTACCGGTAACTGTACCGCTTGCTGTAGCTGCTATCCACGCAAATGTTGCACCCGTTGGTGTAGAAGTTAATGCGATATTAGTAGCAGAGCCGCTGCAGATAGATGCTGAGGTTGGTGTAGCTGTTGCTGCCGGATTTGGATTTACTGTAACCGCTACTGTAACGGGAGTACCCGGGCAACTGTTTAATGTTGGTGTTACGGTATAATTGGTTACTCCATTACCGCTCAGCGTTTGTGCAATCGACGTGCCCGAACCTGCTGACGAACCGGTAACCGTACCGCTTGCTGTAGCTGCTGTCCAGGCAAATGTTGCACCCGTTGGTATAGAAGTCAATGCAATGTTGGTTGCTGTACCACTGCAAACAGATGCTGAGGTTGGTGTAGCTGTTGCTGCCGGTAATGCTTTAACAGTTAGTGTTACTGCATTTGATGTTGCATTTGGTGTTGAAGCACCTGTAACTACTGCTTGATACTGATAGCCATTCAATGCGAAAGTAGCACCCGTAATTGTTAGCGTAGCAGTATTTACACCGGAATAAGGTGCACCATTGCTCAGATTCACAAAACCGGAACCTGTATTTACCTGCCATTGATACGTGGAAGCATTGGATGCTGTAATGGAGAATGTCGTGTTTGTTCCTGCACAAATACTGCTGTTAGAAGGCTGTGACGTGATGACAGGCGGAGTACCTGCTGTAAAAGTTACTGCTGTAGAAGTAGGTAATATAACGGTTCCGGTAGTGCCTACCGTAGTCCAGTTAGCCGTATTGGCAACCAATAATTTATATGCCGCTAAAGAAAGCTGTCCGGTAGTTGGGCCTGTATACTGACCTCCTACCACATTCGGGCCTATGGCTATCTGACTGGCGATAAGTTCAAGAGGCAAATAAGAGGTAGATCCGTTGATCGCTCCCAATGCCTGCCATGTTGTTGCTGTTCCTGATGAACCTGAATAATTGAAACCAAATAAAAGTGTGCCGCTAAAGGTTGCAGTTGTTGAACCTGTACTGGGTCCGCCTGTTCCTTGAAAAGCAAAAATCTGGTCGCCGGATGTATTGGTGAGTGACATGTTCGATGCTGCACTTCCGTTGGAAGAATTCGTAACAGATGTGATTGTACCAATATTTGTAACAGTAGCAGTAGGTGCTGTTGCGGAATTTGCCTGGATCGTAATAATAGTACCGGCAGGAATTATGTTGCCGGTGTTATTTGTCCAAACGACATATTGTTCCTGTTCCCGGTAATTCAATACTGTATTACTGACTAAACTACTATTGAATCCATTATCCGTAAATTTAATTACCGTGTTCGGACTAAGATCCACCCAGTTCACAAATGAAAATCCATCGGGAGAATTTGCATTGAAACCAACAATTGAAATATCGCCCGCAATTAATGTCGTCTGGGCAAAACAAGCGGCCGAAGCCAGTACAATAAAGAACGGTACCATAAGAATGATCTGTAAGGCCCGCATACATGTGTAACATTTTTTCATAGCGTAGATGGTTGGTGAAAATAAAAAACGGTTAATTTATTATATACATAAATACGTGTTTGTCCATTTTGAAAATACCCCTTCAGGTTTATCAGCAATATAGTGTTCAAATTTTTCTGCAACAGCTGTATCCTCTTCTATAAGCTTCAGCTTACAGCGTTTATTTATGGTTGAAATGATTTCTGTTATATACATAGGTGCAATCAGATGATGTGTTGCAGCGTGCATCTTAACTGCACCTCTTGGACTTTCAAAGGAAATATTTTCAAGCTCAGATTGAGCTGGTAAAATTTTATTGCCGTATGTATTCAGGATCTGTTTACACTGAATAATAAATTGTGCTGCTTCCCAGCCAAACATTGAAAAAATATTTCCGGCAGTACCTGTTTCTTCTTCAATCTGATTCAGAAAAAAGGTATTTGAATCACAGGAAAGATCTTTAAACCAGGTTACATATCCTCTTATGCCATCAAAAGGATAGGGTATAGTAGATAACCATGTTTCTTCCAGCATAAAGGGTGAAGAATACAACTTTAATTCTTTATATAAACCGCTGCTTATATATTCATTCAGAAAAAATGCACCAGACTCTGCCGAGAACTGGGCCAGGATCGAATCTGGTTTGTACATTTCAAATGCCTGATGTAATGGATCTATTTTAAAATCTTCCCGTTGAAAGGGCACAACCAAATGTGCCTGTACGGCTCCTCCTCCATTCTGTAAACCTTTGAGATAAGAAAAACACTGTAAGTAACCGCCTTCGTAAAATGATGTTGCAAAAACAGGCCGCATTGAACCTTCTGTTGTTGCCAACTGACCTGTAAGCCGGCTGCCAAGAGCTGCCTGCAAAGATAACGTATAACAAAACGGTGAGGTCTGCCAATTCAATGGAATGTGTCCACCCGGATCAAGAACAATAAGCAGTCTGTTTATATTTCTAAAAAGAGGTTCCAGTTTAAAAGCTTCTGTGTGATCCATAAAAGCAATTATCATAGAAACATTTTCTTCCAGCAAAAGCTTTTCGACCTTTGAATATACGGTAGCTTCTACTCCTCCAAAATCTATATTCTCATAACAGAATTTGACATTGGTTACACCAAACGATCTAAATCCATTCTTCAACCCGGAGATCAGATCCATTGATAACATCGGATATAAAGAAGAGCGCGGCAATAAGACTCCGATTTTATATTCTTCCATACTGTAATTGCTGTAAAATAGAAGAAGGACAACATGATGCTGCCTTCTTCCATCTATTCATTGAATGTTATCTGATTAGTTTCTGGAAGGGAAAATTCCTTGTGTACAAATGATATAACTCACTGCTAAAACCGGTTGTAAAATGCCCAATGGGTTATTACTCCCTACAACAGCAGTTGTAAGATTTGTATTCAGATTTGCAGCTACAGCATTTGTTGTTGAACTGTAAATAGCTGTGCCTGGTGTACCCAAATAAGCCCCGATAGGACCGTCTGCATCAGCATTGCTATCGTTTACGGGTAACTGTACTGTACCGCCAATAGCGTGATTGTGCGCAGGCATGTTATTTAATAAAATAGATACGGTTTCGGTACCTGATACCTGGCCAATGTTATACGCAGAAAGACCCGGACCTTGTCCCCAGCCGATTGGTGCACGGCCTCTCAGATCAGGCAATGCAAAAGTTGTTTGTCCATTGCCGCCATACGTAGTTCCGATCAGTGAAAATAATGCGGTGTTCTGTGCGATGCTTAAAATTTGTCCCTGACATAATGCCCATCCGCGGGGTGCAAAATTGCCGCCAAAAATTTTAATAATTGCTAAATACTCATCCATAGTGGGTAAATTGTTTTATAGTTGGTTGATAATAAAAAACACATTGCAAAAGTTTCAACAGAATAAAAACGCTGTTGAATTTTCCATAACTTAAAATAGCTGTCGGAAAAGTAGCGAATAAATACAACTATCCAAAAAATCTGACATAAAGATATTAATATATCTTACGATGAGATAATAAAGCAATCTGTTGATACAAGTTGTTAACTTGTGTTAAATCCAAATCATTTATTTGTACTTCTTCATCACATTGAAAAGAACCTTCTGGATTTTTTGAATGTGTTTTCAACCGTTCCTGCATCTGCGTGTACATTTTTTCTGAATGAAAAAGTGCAAAAAAAATATCTAATTCTCTGATGATATTTTCAATTCCCTGCCGGTAATCAAAAATTTTCGTATTGCTATCTACGGCAGAAAAATCAGCGATTGCCTGAAAATATTTTTCAAGTACACGTACTCCATATTGATCCAGTGAAAGTTTTTTTATTTCTATTTCTTCCGATGCAAAAATAGCCTGAGATAATAGCTCCGGTATCATATGCATGCCACGCAATCGTTTATGAGATCGAATAACTTCAATCGGGTTTCTGTATAGAATAGCGAAAGGTACATCTGGAAAAAAATTGCGTATATTTTTTATTTCGAATAGGTGCCAGGCATCCATTTTTAAAATCACCTGTGTTTCTTCTTCGAACCGCTTTCGTCCGAAGAATTTAAATACAGCCTGGATCAACGGTATCTTCTCAGGCCTGCTCAAGGATGTGTTTCTCAAAATCTGATCAATAAGAGGCGCTTCAGAAATAACAATACATGAAGCAGGAATTGCAAGCAATTGGCTAACCATGGTTGAACCGCAGCGTGACACATGAAAGATGAATCCGGATATTTGTACAGGTTTTATTTCTTCAGCCCATTCCACTACATTATCTGCGGTGCTTATGATCTTATAGCCCGTTGAATTATGTGGAAGACTTTTGCACCGGGCGATCGTATCATCAAAAAAAGGATCTGTAAATCTTTTTTCTCCCAGATAGATCCATTCAACAAAAACGACTCCCTCTTTTTCAATCAATTTATACGGCATCCAATTGAAAATCGGATGTGTAGCAACTCCTGTTTCCATATTACTGTTTCTGTAAAGAAGCGGCAAGTTTGATATTTATTTCTGTTGGATTTCGTAAAAGCTCCTCAATAATCTGTTGTTTTGTTTCTCTTGACATTTTTTTTTCTTGTGATAAACATGTCAGATCAAAACCTGCAGCGCTGAAGATCTCATCGGACCAATCATTGCGGATACAGTCCAGTACCAAATGCACCCGAGGCTGTTCGCTGTTATTGATTACAAAATGCGGAAGCTGAAAATTTGCATACCAGCATTCTCCCGCACTCATTGGTACACGTTCATTATTCAGATAAAACAGCACGTTTGAATTGGTATAAACCGTAATATGAATTCTGAAAAAACCATCTTCATACGAAGTATCGTTATCTGTGTGCTCTTTGATCTCGCTCAGCGGATCTAGTCGTAGCAGCCGAATGGCCTGCTTATCACAACGAAACCAACCGATGACTTCCTGAAAATAAAAACAGGCATCAAGCAGTGGTGTGTTTTTGTATGTCTGATCCGGAAAGGAGTTGATATCAGTAGTAATTCCAGAACCCGACCGCAGTGCAATGCTGCTCCAGTTGCCTGTGTAATGCTGCGCATTAAAATGTGCCGGCCAAACTTCCCGTTCACAAAAAAGAAGATCCTGTTGTAATTTTTCAATAGAAAAATAAACCCCAAGCTGAAAAAAAGATGGATTCATATCATAGCTGGATAGATTTCAAATCTACTGAAAAATATCGGAATCAAAAGCAATGACTAACATTCATCCGTTCACTTTAATTTTATGTACTGAACCTGACAAATAGTATACGGCTACTTATTTGTAATGCAAACGTTTATCTTACCTGTAAAGCCCTTATGTAATCATTGTCCGAACGACAGAAAAAAAAAGTCATCGGACCAATTGGTTATAGGAACTTAAAAAAATCAAACCATTTTTTTCGCAAACATAAATCCCGACAGTAAAATCAACAAACCGCTGATGGATAATAATCCTCTGGTTTTAATGTAACATAACCATTGCGTACGGATACCTTCATATAATTCCTGATCGGAAAAAGCTGTATAGTTGCGGATCAAGGTATTTAACGGAACCGATTTTGTTAATGCAAAAAACACATCTGCTAACAGAAATGCCAGCGAACATGCAGTTGTTAAAAAAAGAACCGAACAAACATTATTCCTGTATAGTATAAGCAAACTTACAGCCAGCGCAACGGATGTATAATACAATACCTTAAGCGGCCATTCAATTAGTTGTTCGATCACTTTGCGCTGTTCCATAAATCCGTTAAGAGAAATCAGCTGTAATGCTTTGCCAACAGCTAAAAAATAAAAGATGCCTTGTGATGCGATAACTATAAACAGAAGTAAATAAAAGAATCGAAGTGCAGGTAACATATCTTGTTTGTTTAATACACTGCAAAATATGCGGAAATAAAAACAACGCGGCTTGATCTAAATCAATTTCTAACCGGTATAAAAAATTATGTTTGCTATTTTGTTTTTTTAGAACGTATCCGGCTAAGCGTTTCCGGCGTCATATTCAAATATGACGCGATCATCTTTAGTGGTGCGCGCTGAAGCAGATGCGGATACTGATCAGAAACTTCTTCGTATCTCTTTTCAGGTGTATTCAATAAAAAAGTAACTTCTCTGTTTTCTTTCCGAATGGCAAATTGTTCTACAACGATGCGGCCAAACGTATTCCAGCACATATAATTTTTATACAGTTCCATAAGTGCATTGTATTCTATGGTTAGCATATATGTATCTTCCATAGCAACAACATTAAAGGCTGCCGGCTTACGGACCAAAAAACTTGCCAGAGATCCGGTAAACGTGTTTTCAAAACAAAAGTCTTTTGTATGCTCTTCACCATCGATTAAAAAAAATAAACGCGTGTACCCTTTACAAACAAATCCCATCCTGGAACATGTCTTTCCTTGCCGTAAAAAATAATCGTCCTTTGAAAGAAATTTAATGCGTAAACATTTTTCCATCGCCTGCCATTCTTCTTCATCAAAAGAAATGATCGCCGCGCAGAATTTTTTAAACTGGTTGATTTGCTCTTCAGCAGACATTTTATCTATACATCTATTCAATGGTAAATGTATAGATTTTTTAATAATTAATTTGCAGGTGTCAATTCAAATGCCTGTGCAATCAGTTCAAACGAGCGTTTCCGGTCGGCAGCATTTCCGGCCATGGTAGAAATAATAATTTCATCTACATCAAATTCAGCTGCCAGCTTTTCCAGCTGCTGTTTAACCGATGCCGGAGTACCTGAAATAATTCTTCCGCTATTGTAGTTAATGCGCTCTAATTCTTCCTGTGTAAACACATACTTCTGTATGGTTTCATAGTCTCCGAAATCATGAAAATTGCCTTTTTCAAATTGAATAAAAATATAATCCATAAACTTACGCATCTCCTTAACTTTTGTATCTGTTTCTGCACACAATACAAAAATAGATAACATGGCTTTGGGCAACGGAAAATATTCCGATGGTTTGAAATTCTTTTTATACGTATCAATCACTTCCCGTGTGGCAAATCCATTAATAAATTTTGCAACCACAAGCCCAAGGCCAAAGCGTGCAGCAATCAGGCTGCTTCCTCCGCTTGAGCTTAAGATCCATTGATCCGGAACTGTTTCGCACTGCGGTACGGCAAGTATTCTCCGGTTATCTCTGGTATAAGCCGTATCTGAAAAAAAGTTTTGTAAATGATCCAGCTGGCGTAAATAACTTTCTTCAGCAAAATCATTTGAAGGATTTAATAAAGAGGATGTGAGTCTGTCTGTACCCGGTGCTCTGCCCATTCCCAGATCAATGCGCCCGGGGAAAAGTGTTTCTAACATGCGAAAATTCTCCGCCACTTTTAAGGCACTGTGGTTAGGAAGCATAATGCCGCCTGAGCCAATGCGAATGTGATCCGTAACTTCGGCCAGCTTCACCATTAAAATTTCCGGCGTTGAACCCGCAATAAAGGTAGAGTTGTGGTGTTCTGAAACCCAAAAGCGGGAATACCCCAACTGCTCTGCAAGTTTCACGGTATCAACTGTTTCATCAACCGCATCTTTCGGTGATTTATTTTTCTGAACAACCGATTGATCCAGAATGCCGAGTTTAATTTTTTTCATATGTATGATGTCTCTGAAAGTAAGCAGTATAATGAAAATACAGCAGATTAAGTTCCATCCTCCAGCGAACAGATATGCCTGAATAAAACAAAAACAGTCCTTTTACAGATATCCCATACCCGTTATTTACTAAAGACTGCAATGTATTATCGCCTGAATCTGAGACATACGCTGCTGAACGCAAATTTTTTTTTCAACGGTTGATCTATATTTTCTTCCTGAAATTATCTTATATCAAGAATCTTTTAGGCAAAAAAGAGAATGGATTCAAATGTGTTTATTTCCTGACTTTACGGCACATCTGTTAGAAACCTTGCTGCCAGCCACTTAAAGATTCAATCCGATTCAATCGTTTGTTTTTCAACCAACTTATTCTCTAATCTTACATGTACTGCACATGTTCATTAAATAACGATAATTTAATAGACCCATTATTAACTACTCTTCCTAACGGAATGTCAAACGATTCTACCCCAATGCCTCACCCTTCAGAATACGATGAAGCAGCACGGCTGAATGCCCTGCAAAAATACCTGATTGAAAACAATGAAGGCCAGGAAAAATTCAAAGACCTGACCTATATTGCAGCTTCGGTCTGTAATACAGAGCATGCCTTTATCACATTACTGAATAAAGACAATCTGGTTTTTTTATCTTCTTTTAAGCCACCTTTAGCGGAGATCACACGGGACTTATCTTTTTGCGAAATAACGATACAATCCGATACAGTTCATGAAGTTCAGGATGCCCGCGTACATGAACGCTTCAGTAATAATCCATATGTTATTGGCGAACCCTATCTGCGGTATTATTGCGGCGCCCCGCTGATTGACGAAAATGGATATAAGCTGGGTGCATTATGTGTGCTGGACACAAATCCGCGTACTCTTACTGAGAATCAAAAGAAATCACTCGTACTGCTTGCAAAGCAGGTAATGAATGATTTCAGAATAAATAGCAGAGAAAAAGAACTGGAGCAGAAACATGCAGAACTTGAAGAAATAATCCGCCAGCGTACGGCGAGCCTCATCGATACCAATCACTGGCTCTCCCGTATCATTGATTTAGTACCGCACCCGATCTTTTTAAAAGATCACAACGGTAAGTATCTGCTGGCTAATATTGCACAAGGAGAACTGTTCGGGAAAAAACCGGAAGAACTTTTGGGCAAAACAGATATTGATTTTGTTTATAACAGCGATGAATATGTTGTCATTAAACAGAGTGATGACAAAGTAGTTTCCACACGCAAAACAGTTGTGTTACCCGAACAGATTGTAACACTCGGCGATATCAAATATTATTTATATACATCAAAAGTACCTCTGATCAGCCCGGTTGACGGGGAATTACGGATACTGGGTGTTTCTATCAACCTCACCGAAGTACGTGCCTTGCAGCTGGAATACGATCAAAGCATGGAAGCGTATCAAAAGCTTGTTGAAATTTCACCTGATGCCATTTATATCCAGAGCATGGAAGGTGAAATTTTATTTGCCAACCCTTCCGGAATAAAATTATTAGGAGCTACCGACTTAAATGAGCTGGTTGGTTTATCGGTTATGAATTTTATTCATCCCGATTATTTAAATGTAGTAGAAAACCGTATTGGTGATGCAGAAAATCTGAGCGGAAATATTTCTGAACAGAAAGCAGTAACACTAAAAGGAGAGATACTGGACATTGAAGTTGTTTCGGTAGCCTTCAGCTATAATGGCAAAGCGGCCGAGCAGGTTATTGTGCGGAATGTAACGGACAAAATTAAAGCGCGTCATGCCTTATACCAAAGCCGGGAAGAGTTCCGTACGCTAACGGATAATTCAACAGACATCATTACGCGCATCACCACTGACCTGCATTTCATATACATTAACAAAGCCATTACAAAGCTAACCGGTAAACCGCTGGATTTCTATTCGGGTAAATCGCCGAAAGAAGCCGGCTTTGACGAAGACCTGTGCAAAGGTATTGAATACATGGTTCAAAAAACAGTTGCTACACATAAGCTGAGCTCGCTGTATTTTGAAAATCCAAAATTAAAGGGAGCTTTTCGCTATGCCCATGCCATCTGTGTTCCGGAGTTTGATGAACACAATGCTGTAACGTCTGTGCTTTGTACGGTTCAGGATGTTACTGAGTTAAAAGAAAATGAACAGATGCTCATCCAGACAAGCAAAGACCTGGATCGTTTTGTATATAGTGCTTCACATGAATTGCGCGCACCGTTAAAATCAATCCTGGGACTTACACATCTGGTTTTACATGATGTACAAACAGACAACTATCAGGATATACCCGAATATATTTCCCGCATTGAACGTTCGGTACACAGGCTGGACGAAACAGTAAAAGATATTATTGAATATTCGCGCAACAACAGACTTGAAGTAAAACGTGAATTAATTTCATTTGAAAAAATTGTTACAGACGTAAAAGAAAACTTAAGTTCGCTGGCAAATTATTCCCGCATTGCTTTCTCGATTAAAATTGATACCGGACTCCCCTTCTACTCAGATAGCCGCCGCATCAAAATTATCATGAACAATATTGTTTCCAATTCAATCAAATATGCAGACCTGACAAAATCAAATCCACAGGTAGAGCTAATCATTCAAACTGTAGAAACCGGCTGCAGCATCGTTATCCGAGATAATGGTATCGGCATCGATGCAGCCTACATCGACCATATTTACGATATGTTCTACCGTGCAACAAGCAGCAATGAGGGAGATGGCTTAGGTTTGTATATTGTGAAAGAAACATTAACCAAACTCGAAGGAGCTATTTATACCGCTTCTATTCTGAAGGAAGGAACTGAATTTAAAATTCAGTTGCCGAATCTGTAAGCCAAAAGCATATATTAAACCGGAATCTTAGTCTTTAAAAAAACTAAAAAACATATTTTAATAAAAAAATAATCAAATTGATCTTTTTTCAATATATTTAACTATAAAATATATCATTTGAATGTATATTTTATAGTTATAATTTTAAATATACTTTTGTGTTTTTGCAAACTGTTCTATGGAAACCTTAACAATTTTTATTGTAGAAGATGATATAATGTATTCGAATATCATTGAATTTCATTTATCACTGAATCCGGATTATCAAATTCAAAAATTCCAAACAGCCGAAGCATTATTAGATAAATTACATCTAAAACCATCTGTTATTACAATTGATTATTCTTTGCCTGATATGAAAGGAAATCAATTATTAAAAAAAATAAAAAATATTGATTCTAGCATACCGGTCATTGTCATTTCAGGACAGGAAGATATATCTACAGCAGTAGCATTATTAAAAGAGGGTGCATATGATTACATTGTTAAAAATGACGACACCAAAGACCATCTTTGGAATACCTTACGAAATTTAAAAGAACATCTTCAATTACGCAAAGAAGTAGATGTATTAAGAAAAGAAGTTTATCAAAAATATACCTTCGAAAACAGTATAAAAGGAAATAGTCCAGCACTTCAAAAAATATTCAATTTAATTGATAAAGCTTCCAAAACTAATATTAATGTTTCTATTTCCGGAGAAACGGGTACAGGAAAAGAACTGGTTGCTAAAGCAATTCATTATAATTCCGAAAGAAAAAACAAAGCCTTTGTACCTGTAAATATGACTGCTATACCGAAAGAACTAATGGAAAGTGAATTGTTTGGGTATGAAAAAGGCGCTTTTACAGGAGCATTAAACAGACGCATAGGAAAATTTGAAGAAGCAGACCAGGGAACAATTTTCCTGGATGAAATCGGCGAGATGGACTTAAGCATGCAATCAAAATTACTGCGAGTTATTCAAGAAAAAGAAGTAACACGTTTAGGAGGAAATAATACTGTAAAAATTGATGTACGCATTGTTGTTGCTACACACAAAAATTTGGCAGATGAAGTCAAAAAAGGAAATTTCAGAGAAGATTTGTATTATCGACTTTTAGGCTTGCCTATTCCCTTACCTCCTCTTAGAGAACGTGGAAATGATATTATCCTTTTAGCTAATTATTTTTTAGAAAGCTTTTGCAAAGAAAACAAAATGATAAAACTTTCATTTACAACTGAAGCAAAAGAAAAACTTTTAAAATATCCTTATCCAGGAAATATCAGAGAATTAAAAGCAATCACGGATTTGGCTGCTGTAATGGCTACATCTGAATCGGTAGAAGAAGAAAATATTAATTTTAGTTCATTGAATTCATTCAGTGATTTCATGATTGAAGAAACCACGTTAAACGAATACACAAAACGTATTATTAAACATTTTTTAAATAAGTATGACAACAATGTATTAAAAGTTGCCGCAAAACTTGATATAGGAAAATCAACTATCTATAAAATGATCAAAGATCATGAAATCGATATTTAACCATTAAAACATCGCCCACTTTATTATCACATATATCAAAGACAAGCATATATGGGCTATTTTTTTTCAAATGCCTATCGATTAAATAAAAATAGATTCATTCCTATGTATTGTGTATACATTTCCAATTTATGGAAACAAATTCCTTAAATAAGATTTAATTGAAAACTTAAAATATTCAACTATCTAATAATCAAATATTTAAAAACATTCTACCTTCTGGCACTGTAATAGCAAAAGCATTCATCAACCAAATGATTTTGCTATGAGAAAATATATAAACCCACGTGTTTTTGTTGTAGAAGACAACACGACATATGCTCAAATGATAGGATATCAATTAGAGCAAAAAAGAAATACCGTAGATATTTTTCACTCGGGAGAGGAATGTTTAAACCAATTATATAAAAACCCTGATATCATAGTGCTTGATTACATGCTTGGAACTATGGATGGAATTGAAGTCTTAAAACAAGTAAAATCAATCAATCCAGACATTCAAGTAATTTTTCTATCCGCTCAAGACGATATACAGGTTGGCATCAATAGTCTAAAATACGGAGCATTTGATTATGTAATTAAAGATGATGATGCACACTTAAATGTATCGTTAGCCATTACAAAAATACTAATGCTAAAATCAATGGTAATAACCGAAACAAAAAGAAGCAAATTGAAAAGATTTGCAATTGCATCTTTATTTGTACTGGTTGCTTTTACAGCTTTTAAATTAATTTTTTGAGTTATGAAAACGTACTTCATCTATCTGTATATAGTCGTTGTTGTACCTATGGTAACTTCTTGTGCAACGCAAAATCTTTTTCAAAGTGATAAGCATTCAAATTTTATAAGTGATTCAATACCTTCTTCAAGAGTTGAACATATCTTAAAACAGGATGATAAAATTACCATCAGCATATGGAATCATGATGATTTAAGTGTGGGTTCCTTATTTGGAGTATATAATTCAAATGAAGTATATGGAAAATGGATCATTATTGATCAGAATGGTGAAGTAGATCTGCCTCAAATAGGCAAAGTAAAGTTAGATGGATTAACAATAAAAAATGCTGAAGATTCTTTACGCGCCAGGTATGCAAAGTTAATTGTAGACCCTGTAATCGTATTGAAAGTTGTCAATATGGAAATTACTGTTTTGGGTGAAGTATTTAAGCCTGGTACGTATACCATAGATAAAGATTTTAATACGGTAATAGAACTTTTAGGCAAAGCCGGAGGACTGGATTTCTATGCAAATAAAAAACAAATACATGTAATACGAGGCGAAGGACCAACTGCAAAAAAGTTTGTGCTGAATTTAACCAGTATGGAAGAATACAAACAAAATAATTTAGTATTAGAATCTGGTGATGTAATATTTGTACCAATGCGAAAAGGAAAAATGATTGATAAAAAAGCACCAATCATTATTCCATTTGCAAGTGCGCTGACCGCAACATTAGTACTAATATCATTTTTAACAAGATAAATTAAGATGAAAAAATATATTCCATTACTTCGCATGCACAGTACTAAGGGATTTGCCTTAGCAGATCAAGCTGTTGTTAGTGGAGGTAATTTTTTAACATCCATTCTATATACAAGATTATTAGGATTGGAATCATATGGTACATTTATATTATGCTGGATGATTGTTTTATTTATCTCTGGCTTACAGCAGGCTTTCATTTTAAGCCCTATGACAACGATATATGCTTACAAAACAATTCAGGATAAAATTAAGCTGTACTTGCATACCTTACTTTCTATGCAAATTATATTTAGCTTAGCTTGTTCAATATTTGTTCTGCTTGCATTGCAGCTTAATAAGTTATTTATACAGTCTACATATTTTAAAGACTTAACATTCATATTACCTGCTTCCATATTTGCTTTTATAATGCATGATTTTTTCAGAAGATATTTTATGCTTATGGGAAAATCTTTCATCACCTTACTTTTAGACGTATTATCTACTTTACTACTTTTATTTCTTTTGTATACAAACATCATCGTAGAGATAAAAGATGTATTTAAAATAATAGCATTCAGCTATGTAATTCCAGCGACAATTGGGTATTTTTCATCTGGCATGAAAATTGGTTTTCCATTGATCAAATACAGCGTTAAAGCCCACTGGATTCAGGGAAAATGGCTAATGGCAACATCAGTGCTGCAATTATTCTCAGGAAATTATTTTATCATATTAGCAGCAGGAATTTTAGGTACAGCTGAAATCGGAATCATTCGCATTGCTCAAAATATAGTTGGTATATTGAATGTTTTATTCATTGCAATGGAATCTTATATCCCAATATCTGCTTCCAAAATATTTCACAATTTAGGAATGGAAGCATTGATCCATTACTTAAAAAGAATGGCGTTACAAGGGGTCATAATAACTTCTTTTATCTGTATACTTTTAGCTTTATTCACGCAGGATTTAATAAAAATATTATATAGCAATGACTTTATTCAGTACACACCTATTGTGCAAATTTATGCTTTATTCTATATACTCGTTTTTATTTCATTACCACTCAGATTCGCAATCAAAACCATTGAACAAAATCACCACATATTAATTGGATATGCAATCAGCACACTATTCAGTTTATTAACAGCAAGATTTTTTATTGTTGAGTTTGGTATATACGGCGTTCTATCAGGAATTATTATTACACAGTTATTGACACAACTTTATTATATATACGCACTTAAAAAATACAATCATGCACATCATTCACTTAGTGTTAGGTAAAGCAAATCCGGATAGGATGAATGGAGTCAACAAGGTAGTTGACAATTTAGCTAAAGAACAAACCGTTCTTGGTTATCGAGTTAGTGTTTGGGGTATTACCCCGGATCCGAAGGATAAAACAACTGAAAGAACCTATGATCTAAATTTATTTCAGGCAAAGAGAAATAAATTGATTCTAGATGCAGAAATCAAAAAGGCTATCGAAGAATGTCCTAAAGACACCGTGTTTCACATACACGGTGGTTTTATTCCTGAATTTTATCATTTTACAAAACTACTGAATAAACATGGATTGGATTTCATACTAACCCCTCATGGAAATTATGCTGCAAATGCGCTTAGAAAAAATGGTTTATTGAAATGCATTTACTTCAATTTATTTGAAAAAAATATGCTTTCAACCTGCAAAGCTATTCATTGTTTAGGTGAAAGAGAAAAGAATGACATTGACAAAGTACATGCATTATCAAAAAAACTGCTTATTCCTAACGGCCAACGCATGGAAGACATTCCTAAAATGCTTTCTAGAACAGAAAGTAGTATTCCTGTTTTTGGCTATTGCGGACGCATTACTCGTGATCAAAAAGGATTGGACTTGTTAATTGAAGGTTTTAAAAAATACAAAGATCAAAATGGAACAGGACAACTAAAATTGATAGGAAATGGAGAATATTTGAATGAATTAACTAAATATGTCAGAAAAAATAATTTAATTGATGTTGTACTTTTTCTTGGTGTTCGTTATGGAGATGACAAATTTAATGAAATCGCTGCTATGGATGCATTTTATCATCCCTCACGCAACGAAGGACTTCCCACAGCAGTACTAGAAGCTGCAGCAACGGGAATTCCATGTGTTGTAAGTTCTTTCACGAACATGGGAGAAACAATTGAAAAAAGCAATGCAGGTATCTTTTTAAAAAAAAATACTCCAGATGAAATCTGTACCTCCATGTTTCAAATTGAATTATGGAAAAAAGAAAATAAAATCAGACTGATTGGTCAAAACGCCGTTAACATGATTAAGCTAAACTTTGACTGGAACACCATTGCTCAAAAACTTATTAAAGTTTATGAAGAATAATTTTAGTATATGAATAATCTGCAACAAATCATTCGGATTTTTCAGCCTGCATTTAAAGGCTTCCCTATTATTATTGGAATAATGGCAGTAATGATCTTTATCGCCAGCAGAATTGTTCGATACAGTACGCCTATGTATGAGTGCACAGGCAGAATAAAATTAGAAGATCCAAACATTGATATATCAAATACCAATCTTTTTAAAACCTTTGATGTATTCAATAATCCAAGTAAAATAATGGCCGAAGTGGAGGTGGTTAAATCTCCGGAGATGCTTCGTGCTGCATTATCAAACATTCCATTTGACGTTTCTTATTATAGAGAAGGCAATATCAGAACCTCCGAACTATTTTATGACAGTCCATTTGCAGTTAGATATACCATTTCCAATACAGACTTTTATGGTATTCATTTTAACATTCAGGTGATTGATACTACAAAATTCAACCTTTCTTATATTTTAAATGAAAAACCGTATCATTCACTTCAATCTTTCAATAAGCCTATTCAACTTCCAGGAATTGATCTATATATAAAACTCAACTCCGATATTTTAAAAAATAAGCCAGCCATTTCAATTTTTGATAAATACTTTTTTACGATCAATTCAATGGAACAACAGATGGAGCTATTAAGCACCTATGTTGATGTAAATGAATTAGACAAAGACATCCCAGTAATACGCATTATTTGTAAGCACCCAGTACCAGAAAAGGCAATGTTAATGACCAATACATTGATGGAAACCTATATTGAAGAAGGAATAAAAATCAAAACCGGCGCTGCTAAAAAAACAGTAGACTTTATAGATCAACAATTGGTTGAGATTGCCGATAAACTTATTACCTCTGAAAATGAATTGGAAAATTATCGTTTAAAAAATAACATAACCAATACAAAACTTGAAGTTGAAACAGATCTGAAAAAAGTTGCCCAACTAAAAATTCAGCTAACAAACGTTGAAATGAATCTGGCTACACTGGATACAATCGATCAATACATCAATCAAGATAGTGAAGATTTTTTATCGAAAGCAGCAAATTATGAAGGATATGGAGGTTTATTGTATACGGAATTAATGAAACGTTTAAAAGAACTTCAAGCAGAACGAAAAGAATTATTATTAAAATATACCCCTGAAAATGACAAAATAAAAGTCATTGATGCAAATATTGATGATGTAACCTCATATATCAAAACAAATATTCACAACACCAAAAATGGAATGCGCATTCAACGAGACAAAATACAGGCAGATATTTTGTTAGCAGAAATTCCTTTTGAAAGCATTCCAACCAAAGAAAAACAATTGATCATTTTAGAGCGGAACTTTAAATTGAATCAAGAGATCTATAATTTCTTAACAGAAAAAAATACGGAAGCGAGTATTGCTGAAGGTGCAACATTTTCTTTCCATAGAATCATTCAACGAGCTACGTTACCGTCTAAACCCGTTTCACCGAAAAAGACATTTACATTATTGGTATTTGGTTTTTTGGGATTAATAATCGGTTTGGCCATCGTTTATATTTATGAGGCAATCAGCTCACGAATTAAATACAAAGATGAGTTAGAGAAAAATTCAACTTGCCCGGTTATTGCAGACATACGACATGAAAATTACAAGAACTCTGCCAAACAAGATTTTCTTGCTTTGGCTACTAGACTATTAATTACAAATAATAACTCGCTGCTTATATCTTTAACTTCCAGTATAGATAAAGAAGGAAAAACATTCATTGCACAAGGATTGGCTCATGCATTTTCCGATATGAAAGTTCCTGTCCTTTTAATTGGAAGTAACCTAAGAAACAAGTCTATCGGAGAATTCTATAATTTATCGAATAAGAAAGGATTTTCTGAATACATTATTGAAGACTCCTCAATGAATGAATGCATATACAATCAAAACAAATCTGATTTGTATGTAATGCCTGAAGGAGATAGTAATCTTATCCCTGAAGCAATATTCACAAATACGTTATTAAGTGAAAAAATAAACCTATTAAAGAACAATTTCAAAGTCATTATTCTTGACACTCCTTCCTTTGATACATCTATTGATGCACTTCCCATCATGCGTGTTAGTGATATAAACTTGTATTTATTCAGAGCGAACTTTACAAAGACCAAACAACTTATTGAGCCAGATCTACTAAAAGAAGAATATGCCCTTGATTCCATCCGTTTAATATTAAATGATGTAGAAGGCTTTTCGAAAATGAAAAAGGATCGAGGAATAAGAAGAACAATTAAAATGGCCAGCATAAAAGCTATATTATTCATTCGTAAAAAATTCAGTAAGAATAAATAAAATGACGCTTAAAAATCAGTCTCCTTTATTGACCTTAAATGCTTCCAGGAAAATATTTCCCTGGTTGATATTTATATTGTTTATGAGATTGGTTGGTTTCTCTACCATCAGCGACAGTGCAGCCATAGCCAAAGTGCTTAAAACAGGAATTGGGTTGATAATGACAACCATCACGATATTCATTTTTTATAGACTCGTAAAAAAAGGGTTTATACCATCCTTTAGATATCAGCATGTATTAACAATTCTATTTTATTGCCTTTATCTTTCTTTAGGTCTTATTTCGCTTGTATGGACTTCAGATGTTGCCGTATCCGCACTACAAATTACGCGAGACATTGAAATGCTGGTTTTTTCTTTTTTCTTTATTTATATCATTGTAATGTTAAATCATTACTATCCTGAAGATTTCATTAGGATTAGCGCCATTATGGGGCCGGCGATTGTATTGAATCTTAGCATCTTTTTAATCGGAAACATTGTAGCTCCGGATATTTTTATCCGAAAAACACATGGTGGCGAAGTAAGCAGATTGGGGGGACAGATGATGAATCCGAATGAGCTTGGCATGTTGTGCGGTGTAGCTATTGCCTGTTGTTTTGCTGAATTAAAACAAAAAGCCAATCTGATCTGGAATACAATCATGATATTGATTGCATTGTATGCCTTATTCATAACAGGATCCAGGTCTTCCATGATTGGTTTCTTTTTAGTTGCCATGTATTATGTGATCATTTCAAAAAGTTATACATTGAAAGCAACAGTAGTTGCTGTTGGCATTCTAATCATGCCAATTGTTGTAAATGTAATTTTTTTAAAGGAAGGTGCTAAAACATCCGGTACTTCAGGCGCGGAAGAAGTGCTATCCATGACTGGAAGATTACCGTTTTGGCAGGCTCTACTTTCAGAAGGATTACCACGTGAACCATTGCTAGGGTTTGGATTTATGCGCATCAATTACACCACATATTTTCAGGGTGCCCACACCTACCCTGCTGCGATGACGCACAATACATTTATTCAGGTACTGATGAATTTGGGGCTCATTGGCTTTTTTATTGTATTGATTCAAATGGTTTTTATGGTACGTACAATCATAAAAGTTGAAGACAAAGCACAAAAAGAATTGATCTTTACATTACTGATGCCCATACTTATTAATTCTTTCACTGAATTTGGAATATGGGGAGAGGTTAATTACTCCATTCTTTTTTATCAAATCCTTATTCTAACTATGGTAGTTAGATACAAAAACCGATTCAGCATTTTAGAAAAAATTATTCAAAAAAAGAAGTTAGGAATAGGTTAAAGGAATTCTTATGGATTCCTTTAACCTTATTTATTTTAATAACAATAACGTTATAAAGCCTATTGTTGTAAGAGCAAATAATAATGCCATCCTTTTAATATCTTTGCTTCTCTTTAATTTCTGAATCCGTATTTCTTCCTTAAGTTTTAGCAAGTCTGCAACTTTTTTGATTGAAGACAGAATCTGATAAAATGCATTGTCATTTTTAATTACAAAATCAAAGGCACCCTTTTTTAATATTTCAATAGCAGTTTTAATATCGTCTTTTGAAGTAAGTATAATTACCGGGATCATTAAATCAATTGTATTTAATTTTTCAATTAATTCTACAGCAGTTTTCAATTCTCCCTGTAAACTTAGATTGTAATCGGATATAATAATGTGCGGTTTTTTACCTTCTTCAATATTTTTGATCATGTCTTCTCCAGAAGAAAAAACATTAATACAAAAATCTGTTTTCGTCATTAATTCATTTGACAATATCAAGCTATAGATCTCATTGTCCTCGACAACATAAATCGTAATATCTGAATCATTCATATTTTTTCTTCTCATTTAAATATTTTAACAAAAGCTGATTGTCTGCACTCCCTTTCTTATACTCATTGTATAGTATATGAACAGTGGTTCTTATTTTAAATAATCGTTTAATAGAAATAATTTCGATTAAAAATATTGCTGATACAATTAGTAGTAAAATTGCCAGTGGTATATCTACATTTCTCAATAAATAAGCTTCAACAATCAATACGATATTTGCAAAACATAAAATCAAAGAAGCTTTCTTATGGTTAAACCCGGTTTTTAAAAGCAAATGATGAATGTGAGAACGATCAGCAGAGAAAGGCGATTTACCTTTCAGAATACGAAATAGAAACACTCTGGCAGTATCAATAACAGGCACTAAAACAATTGAGAATACGAGAAGTATAAAGGTATTTGAATGGGTATGCGCATAAGAAAGATTAAATACTTTGATAGCAAATACAATCATGAGGTAACCTAATACCAATGAACCGGTATCACCCATAAAGATTCTGGCTGGATTGAAATTGTATTTTAAAAAAGCCAGTAAGGCTGCAGCAAAAGAGAATGACAAAACTGCAAAGCCAGTATTTCCAAAATATAGGAATAAGAAACCAAACATGCTTGCATTTATAAATCCCAATCCACCAGCCAAGCCATCAATACCATCAATTAAATTAAATGCATTTGTTACACCTGCAATTAAAAATATGGTAACCCCGTATTCAATGATCATCATCGTTTCTACACTGAATTGAAAAATAGATGGTAAGTGAATTACCAGTCCGGCCTGAATAGCCAATACACCTCCTATACATTGAATTCCCAAACGGAATACTGCTGAAAGACCTTTTATGTCATCTACGATACCCGTTACAAGCAACATTGAAATTGCAACAGAAATACCTATAGACTCACGAACAGAAAGTAAATCAATCCATATAAATCCTGATACAATTAGACCTGCAAAGATTCCTACTCCTCCCATCGTTGGTATTGGCTCTTTATGCTGTTTCCTGAAATCTGGTTTATCAAGAAGATTATTCTTTTTAGATTGTTTGATAACAATCGGTATAGCTATAAATGCTGAAGCAAATGACAATATGTATGCTAACAACAAATCTGCGTACTGAAATAGAATATTTTCCATAGTCATACTATTTATTCAAAAAACATTTTAGTATTATTTAAATGTGCTGCTCCACTTTTAAGTAGGTACTTTTCATTAACTACTTTAACACTTGAGTGAATAGATTTTTTAACATATCTATAATCAAATCCATAAACGAGATTGGCGTATTTAGATGCAATTTCTTTCCATGTATATCGCCGATCGGCAATTTCTTTCATACGTATTGCATTTGCTTTAATTTGATCTTGTGTAAGTTTCGTTACAACAGAAATTAACTCAGCTTCGTCTTTAAAATAAATAGCCTTATTTTCTGTTGTGGCAATGTTATAAGAAACGTTAAATGCAATTACCGCATTACCAAGAAACATGGCCTCCACAAGGCTTGGATTCGTGCCTCCAGCACTATGTCCATGAACATATATTGAACAGTTTGATCTCAATAAGTCTATTGTCCGCTGATGATAAATAGGATCAAGAAGAAGGATATTTGCAGAATTTTGATATTTCTCTTTTAATTGCTTTCCATATTCGCTTACATTCCAATTTCCAACCATTACCAATTTATGCTTCGGCATTTGAGAAAAAGCTGATAATACTACATGAACATTATTCTCAGGTTCTATGCGACAAACTTTAAATGCATACGAATTACCCAAAAATGGATATTTAATAAAATCTTCTCCTTCAATTTCTACAGCTTGAGTATGATCTGCTCCATATTCAATTAAATAACTAAGCGTTTTATAATTAAGGGCTGTGTATTTTTTTATAGCAGCATTATCTGTTATATCTGCATCGGAAAATTTAACCGCCAGATACTCCGACAATTTTAAATACTTACGAATAAAGTAATTCCATTTATCACGCTTCCATTCTAAGCCATCAATATTTACAATGATTTTTTTGTTTGTAAAAAACTTTATAAATGGAATCATGATACCACCCGAAACACCCAAAACAATTAAAGCATCTGCATAGAAAAGTGCATGAATAATCGTTACGATATCATAAAAAATACTTTGCAGGCCATTTGCATTTAATGGAACATAAAAAAGCCTCGCTTTATTCCAATACTTAACACGTTCTTCTTTTTTATAATACGAGTTGCTGCAATACACATGAAGTTTGAATTCATCATTCAGATTTGTTACTAATTGATGTGCTAACGTTTCAAAACCTCCATAGCGAGCAGGTACTCCTGCAGTTCCAATTATAGCTACTTTTTTCATAGTGTTATTTTTATAAGTAAGCTTTTACAAAAATATACCCATAATCATAAACACCTGATATGCAAAATGATACATCGTACCAAAAGCAGTAATTTATCCTTCAAAGAGACTTCATTTCCAAAAAATGGAAATCAATTTGATTGTATCACTCCAATAATTCTCTTTATAAAATTTTCATTAGTAAAATCACTTGCCCTTTTTCTGGCATTAAAAGACAAATAATTATAAAAACTTTTATTCGTAAACATTCGATCAATTTGATTCGAAATCAATTCAACATTCTTAGAATCTATTTTTAACCCATTAAATTCATCTGTCACCAATTCAGCAATACCCCCAACAGGTGGAACAATTACAGGTATTCCATAACTCATAGCTTCTAACACAGTCATTCCAAAAGTCTCTATCCATTCATCGGTTAAAGAAAGATTTAAAACTAAATCAGCTTCTTTAAAAAATGAATGAACATCTTTTTGCGCTGAATGAATAATCAAGTTGGGACTTAAAACCGAATCTTTTAAGTATTCATTGATCTCAGTTATCTTAGAATTAAGCACTAATGTAAATGAGTACGATGGAAGCAATCGTGCCAATTGTATGTATACATCAACGCCTTTGTATTTCTTAAGTGAGCAAAGCATTAATACATTTTTGGTAACAACTTTCTGATCTATTGCTATGACTGCTTTCGAAACAAAATCTTCTGACAAAGCATTATAAACCGTATGACTTTTAATACCTTCAATAGATTCATTGTTTCTTAAATAGGCTGAAACATAAATTAAGTTTGAAGCGGTGAATTGAACAACTTTAAATAAAAAGGATTTAAATAATGCCGGTTTAATAGAAGTTTCGTGAATATGATAAACAACTTTTTTATTCATGAACTTTCCAGCCAAAGCAGCACCAAATGGCAAGATTGTATTTACATAAATTACAACATCTTTGTTTCGATATTTTAATAAACGAATAAATAAAAAAAGCTGACTAAATACAAAATAAAGCAGTGTTTGTACTTTGGATTTGCCCCAACTGTAATTAAAATAAAAATAATTTGCCCCTGGGATATTCGTTAAAAAACCTTCGGAATTTTTATTGGTATATACATCTACATCATGCCCATTATCAATCAATCCTTTTATAGATTGGGATAATACCAATGGACTACCGCTATAGTCATTCAACAGATGGATACAAATTATTTTTTTCATGGTTTAATTCTTTAATGAATTATACACATCCCTTAAAATATCTCCTTTGATGTTCCAATCGAAAGTAGAATTAAACGTTTTTAAAGCGCCAATAGATAAATCTCTATATAAGTTACTATCCTGAAAAAGCAAACCTAATTGTTTTGAAAACGCTTCAACTGAATTTGAATAATTTGAGTAGGGCACTTTTAAGCCACAGCTTGAATCGATGAATTCACCGGGCCCCTCATTATCGAAACAAATTACAGGTAAACCATAAGAGAGTGCTTCTGGCACAACCATACCTGCGCCTTCATGTGAGGGGAAAAGAAATACAGATGCATTGGTATAAATATCTTTCATTTTTTCTTTCTCTACCCACTCCGTAATCAACACAGCATTTTCTAAACCTAAAACCTTAATTTCATTTTTTAAGAAATTCAACAAAGGTCCTTTTCCAACCAAATGAAGCTGAACACACTTTTTTTGTTCACCGGATAATGTATTAAAGAATACATGAAAAGCCTTCAAAGTTATATCGAACCCTTTTAAAGGAACAAGCCTGCCGACAGATAAAATAGAAAACATACTTGAATCATTAAGTACACATGTGGCATTCGAATCTGAACTTACTGCACACATTCGTACCACTTTTCCTGCTGGTATTTTATGAACTTTCTCAACACCACTATTCATACAAATGATTTTGTCAGCCTTTTTTAATGCAATACCCAGAAAGGGATCACATTTCCAAAATAGATTTTTCACAACCCATAAAATTCTGCTCTTTAAATATTCAATCCTTCCATAAGGCTTATAAACATACTCTGACGGTGCTTTGGGATGATGGCCTATTGGTCCCCATACCAATGGTTTATTGAGTTTCCATAAAAAGGTTGGTGTCCAGTCGTTATGAAAATTCAGATTATGAAGAATGTCAAAATGAACGTTAGATTTTTTTATAAAGTATGGCATAAAAAACTGCCACAGATAAAAATAAAGCATGGCACCTCTTTCCCCTTTCTTCCAGAAACGCATCCAATATGGTAAGTCGAAATACAAAAATTTTATATTCTTATGAATTGAATCAGGATATTCACTCAAATATTTTTCTATTGACTCTTGATTATTTTCTCTCGTGACAACAACAACTTTATTGAACCGTGCAATCTGGCCAACAAGATTCCACCCTGTTCCATCTTCTGAACCTTTGTATGGATTGATTGCATAAGCTGTTGCCAGAATGGTTTTCATAACTATTTAAATTTTACTTATCAGATATTCTACTTTTTAACACCCGTGCAGGAACTCCGCCAACAACTGAATTGTCCGGAACAGACTTGGTTACAACAGCACCTGCAGCAATCACACAATTATTTCCTATATGGACACCATCTAAAATAGTCACCTTAGAACCGATCCAACAATTTTTCCCTATAACAATTCCTTGCCTGCTTACTCCCTGGTGACGGATTAACGTATCAACAGAATCATAATTATGATTTTCCGGATGGCAACTTAAGTATTGTCCTATGATACAATCATCACCAATCTCTAAGCCGCCACCACCGCCTAAATAAGCAAACTCTCCAATACCAACATTATTTCCGATATGAATATATTCCCCAATATTATTTAAACTAGTTGATACAATAATTCTACTATAGGCACCAATACTCACATTATTTGCTAAAGTCAACTTACCTTTTCCCAATCCGCTTAAATAAACCCCATCATCCAGTTTAACAAATTTTCCGATGACAATATTTTGAGCATACATAAATCGAACAGATCTACCAAGCATCAATAATTTAGGGCGTTTAAAATACAACAGTATTTTCAAACCTCTTAACACCGAAATTGCTTTATCACAAAAAAGTATTAACAAAACATATGAGCTTACGTTAGAATCAAATTTAAAAACAGGATTTCTAAATTGAATGAGTTTTTCAATGATACGTTTCATAAACTTGTATTTAAGAAATTTCAATATATTCTTTAATGATCTTATCCAACGTTTCAGCTCTATTTACATTATCAATAGATATGTATTTAGATGAATTGTTCGAAATAGAAAGCTTATTAAATAGAAAACGATAATCATATGTTAATGTTTTAATATCCTCTTCTGTCAATTCAAGCTTCCTTTTTAATATCACTTCTGGAGAAGCATACAACAATATGTTTAGTTTGGGCTTGTAAATAAATTTATATAACCATGTTACAACTTTCGCATTTAATTTTAAATTAGAACGTTTTGAATCTCCTATAAAATCAAAATAATATCGATCGTAAATTACTATATACCCTCTTAGCACATACTTGACATATACATACACTTGACCGAATAAATAATCTGTATAATAATATCCAAAACGAAACAAAGATGATAACTTGCTATCATTGGTTCCTTGTCTGGGCAAACGCTCTGCAGCCATCGCTTCAGCCTTCTTTTTACCATGCTTCCATGCACTCAATATTGGAAAAATAGATGGTCTGTGTCTTAAGACAACTACCTTCTTACGAAATTTTTGAACAAAAGAACTTTTCAAATCTTCAATGATCGTTGACTTTCCTGCACCATCAACACCACTAACTGTAATTATCACTCCCTTATTCATTACGGATTCAATAAATGTATCTTTCCAATAATCAATCAGAGAATTGAAATATTTCCATCCTTTATTTTCATTTTTCAAATCAATAACGTCGTGTATTTTAGTGCGAATTATATCCGAATATTGAAAGATATTTTCAGCAGTGTAATCAGATAAATCATATGTTCCTTGAAGATGTAGCAGCACAGTGGTCTTATCATACAAAGATAGCGACTCAAAATACGTAATGTATTTAGATGGCAGATTTGCACCATTAAGTTGATAAAACAAAAACATGTATTCAAAATCATGATATCTTTTAGGAACCTTTATTTCATGATTTGTTTTTATTGAATTATCTAATACAGTCGCTGGACATAAAATAGCCAAAGATTTTCTTTTAAAACCATAAAGTAAATCAATACTTAAAAAACTTCCATCTTCAAAGAAAAGACTAATGGTCGCCATAAACGTTTTTTTAACAACGAGCAACTTTTTTAATGCTCCTGTTCCTTTTAAGTATGTAAGTATTTGAGTTAAATCTTCTTTACGAATTAATAGATCAAGATCAGATGAATCATGTAACTCAGATATAGATGCTTCAGAAAATTTCATCAATGAATAATCATACTTATTTAAAAAAGTAAATAAGTGATCAATAAAAATTTTTCTCTGTGAGCCATAACTTTTCTTAATAACAATCTCTTCAAGAGCTTTATACCATATGTTTACCAACCATTCAACTTGTTTGTGTAGGGATTTTTGCTGACTATAAATAGTCAAATAATAACTGATCGTATAAAGCAAATAAGCCTTATAGCATAATTCAACATTAACATTATATCTATTGATAACATCTTTTAAAATTGGATTTTCCATTGCCTGACTGATTTCTTTTTTGATTTTAATTAAATCAGTGCGATCAATTAAAATATTTTTCTGAAAAATATAATGAAACACATCAAATAAAATAGGGGCCATTTTATCTGATAATTCCCAATCATATACGTACAATTTATCCGAAGTTGCATACATATTCCATGGCGTAAAATCAAAATGGGCCATGGAAAATGGAATGGCAGAATCAAAATCTAAAATATTTAAGCTCTTACGAAGCAATTCAATAATATTTTCTGAATCTGCAATTCGTGCATCCGATTTTAACGAATAAATAGTTGTGATTAAATGTTCACGAAATGTTGTAATACCTGACAAGTTATAGGAAGTAGTTTTTTCATATAGCTCAGCTAATGCTTTTAAATGAATATCCGTTAATCCGTTTGTTGAAACAATATCATTTGGTTTGATATTCTCAAAAACCGACATTGAAAGGTCTTTCGAAAAAAAGCAATTAGGAGTTTCCATATAATTCAAATTGAGTTTTTTAATTTTATCAATACTTAACAACTCATTTGAAATTAACACTTGAGATATACTAGAAATTGCCCACTTCGCAAAATGAGTAGTAATACCATTGGAATTAACCTCAACAACAAATTTCCTGTTGGGTCCTACTGTTCCTGTAAACAAACTATAACCATCATGAGGTATATGTTCGATATTCGATTCTATTTTTAATGATTCCTTATAATAAACTTTAAAGCTCCCTGAACAAGCTATTTTTTTGAGATTTAAAGCATAAGCTGCCTTTAATAAAACCGATAACATTTTGGCTTTAAAGCTAGAAGTATTATAAAAATTTAAAAAAGTTGCTGTCTTTAAATCTGATGGAAAAATCCAACGCATTGTTTTATCTGGATTATTTATAAAATAATAATCCTTGGATTTAAAATCTGAAACTTCCATGTTAGAAAAATCTAAAATGAAATCATACGTATCGATTGAAAAACAATTCTTGTTAGAAAAACTAACAAGCACTTTATATATTTGGTCTGACTGATTATGTGAAGCAACGAATGAATTGACTTCATCTTGAACTATTTTCTTATTTGGATCATTAATAGTGACAACATATCCCCCTGGAATAAACATTTTAAGTAATAGCTCAAGATCTCTTCTTTTCAAAAATTTTATCATAGCAGTAGTATTTGTTATGTACCCCAATGCCAATTGAATGCCAAGATAAAAAATCAGTATCTATCAGGCATTTACAACTATTTCATCAGAATTAATTTCTATTCAAAGGATTTTTTTCCAAAATATGGAAAGCTAAAAACCTCTTATACCTTCAAATTGCATCCTAACAATCATATCTAACATAATTCCATGATTATCAAAACCATTAAATCAAATATTCGTATTATTGATTCATAATGCAGCTACTATGGAAGAAATTGAATTTTTAAAAAAATCGCTCCAAGAGGAGATAATATCTAGGAAACAGCTTGAAATAGAGCTTGAGAAAAACAAGTTAGAAATAGAAAAACTGAAGAAGAAGTTTAGTAATTCACATAAAGAAATATTAGAGAATTATATAAGAAAAGAACAAGACTTATTATCCAATTCGTCTCGCTTGTCTTCTTTAATTGTGAACCTTGATTCTGCAATTTTATTAGAGGATGAAAACCGAAAAATTGTTTTAGTAAATCAAAAGTTTTGTGACATTTTTGGTATTCCACTATCACCTCAGGAATTGATTGGAACAGACTGCTCCAATTCTGCACAACAATCAAAAATAAAATTTAAAAATCCTGACCAATTCATCTCTAGAATTGAAGAGTTACTAGAAAATAAAAAAAAAGTACTTTCTGATGAGCTTCAATTAATTGATGGAAAAATATTAAAACGAGACTTCATACCTGTTTACCATAATAATGAATATCTCGGACACTTATGGAATTATGAAGATCTAACGAATTACATTAATGTAAAAAAGAAAATTGAAAGTTTATCCCGTTTCCCGAAAGAAAGCCCAAACCCAATCCTCCGCTGCTCCGCTGATGGAATGGTAATTTATGCAAACGCTGCTGCAAAACCTTTCGTCTCTGTTTTATCAACTACAAAATACAATTCCAACAATAATGTCACTTATGATTCTCTCGTATCAAATGTAAAAGCAAGTTTTAAAACCCGGATGCTTTTAAAAAATGAAATCCGTATAAAAGATAGAACGTATAATGTTTCTTATGTTCCGGTAGAACATGAAGACTACGTTAATATCTATGCAACTGATATTACCAGCACGAAAGAATCTGAAGAAAAAATTTACTTGCTAAAAGAATTGCTAAATCAACTCGATGAATTTATCCAGGTAATTGACAAAGAAGGAAATTTTGTTTTTATTAATGAAAGCAGTGCGAATAGATTTCAACGAACAATTGAAGAATTTGAAACATTGAACATAAAAAATATTGTTCCTTCTTTTTACAACAATATGACCTGGGAAGAACAATTTGATTTTTTTAAACAAAAACAAAATTTTTTGCTTGAATCAACCCATACCAAACCTGATAAAACTTCTTATCCCATTGAATCAAGTGTTAAGTATACAACTGTTCATGAGAAAGAATACATCATTTCTTTCTCAAAAGACATTAGTGAAAGAAAACGCACTGAACAAGCACTGCAAGATCAGAAACAATTCTATGAAGATATTTTAAATAACATTCCGTCTGACATTGCTGTGTTTAACACAAATTACCAATATCTATATGTTAATCCTGCTGCAATTAAAGATGAGGAAACACGCAAATGGATTATTGGAAAGACAGATCTGGATTATTGCAGATATAGAGGAAAAGATGATTCCTTAGCGATCATGCGTCGAAAAAACCATGATATTCTTCATGAATTTAAAAAACCTATTGAGTGGGAAGATGTTTTTACCGATAAAGACGGAAATGTCAGTTATGTATTAAGAAAATTCCACCCTGTTTTGGATGAAAATGACAATATCAAAATTATCATTGGGAATGGAATAAACATAACTGAAATAAAACAAGTGCAAGAAAAACTTGCTAAGAGCGAAGAGTTGTATAGACTCGTTATTCATGCAGCAAACGATGGAATCTGGGATTGGGATATCGCTTCCGGAAGTTTATACCTCAGTGAGCGTTGGAAATCTATGCTAGGCTATACGGATGAAACATTAGCAAATCATATATCTTCCTGGGAAAAAACAATGCATCCGGATGATCTATCAATAGCAAAAGAAATTTTACAGAACCATTTCGAAAAACGAAAACCATATAACTATACATTAAGATATTTACATGTTGATGGTTCTATTCGTTGGATCATGTGCAGAGGTTTTGCAATTCGAAACAGAAAAGGAGAACCATATAGAATGGTTGGTAGCTGCACAGATGTGACAGATACACAAATAGCAGAAGAAAAATTAAAAGAAAATGAAGAAAAACTACAAGCAATTTTCAATCACTCTCATGATGCAAAATTTTTAGTTGATCCCTGCACAAATAAAATTATTGAGTTTAATAAACGAACTCTTGAACTATTTGAAACGGACAAACCTGATACATTATATACTATTCCTCTTACATCTCTTAGAAAATATCCACTAACTGACGCTGAATTGGCAGACACTCAGAACCAGTTTAAACAACTTGGATATTGGAATCAGGAAGTCCTTTATATAACACAAAAGAAAAATGAATTTTGGGGAAACATTGTTGCTAAAACAATATTTATTAATAAGAAAGAAGTAATTCTTGTCCGAATTACAGATATATCTGAAAACAAAAAAATTGAGCAGGAACTGATCAAAGCCAAGCAAATTGCTGAAGAATCAACAAAAGCGAAAGAAATGTTCTTAGCTAATATGAGTCATGAAATTCGTACTCCAATGAATGGTATACTTGGTATGGCTGAACTGATTTCGCGAACATCCTTAGATGTTACACAAAAGAAACATGTTCAGCTGATTAAAAATAGTGCGGATAATTTATTGATTATTATTAATGACATTTTAGATATAGCAAAAATTGAATCCGGAAAACTAACCATTGAACAAATTCCATTTGATATTTGTGAAGTAATAAAAAGTGCTATTCAGACCTTAACCTACAAAGCAGAAGAAAAAGGTATTGATTTGATTATACATCCAATTAAACTCGACCATAGAGTTGTTATTGGCGATCCATTCAGACTTACACAAGCACTTTTGAATTTAATTAACAATGCGATTAAATTTACCGAAAACGGTTCCGTAGAAATCAGTGGACGCATTCCGCATTCCAGTTCAACGGACATCACATTTGAATTTACCGTTAAAGATACGGGGATAGGTATACCTCAGGAAAAATTAGACAGCATTTTTGAAGGATTTACTCAAGCATCCCCTGATACATCCAGAAAATATGGAGGAACGGGACTTGGACTTACTATCAGTAAGAACTTAATTCAGATGCAAGGTGGTAACATTTGGGTTGAAAGCGTTGTTGGCAAAGGAAGTAAATTTATTTTTTCAATCACATATAAAAAAGGTGATCTGTTAGATGTCTCTCCAAACAATAAAAATAAAATTAACCTATATCAACTTCATGATTTAAAAGTATTATTAGCTGAAGACAATGAAGTCAATCAATATTTTGCAAAAACATTGATGGATGAAATTGGTGTAAAGGTAGATGTTGCTAATAATGGCATTGAAGCCTTTCAGTTCTTTGAACAAAATGAATATGACATTATTTTAATGGACATACAAATGCCGTATATGGGGGGTATTGAGACAACATCAAAAATCAGATCGCACGCAAATAAAACGAAAGCAAAAATTCCAATTATTGCTTTAACTGCAAATGCACTTGTTGGTGATTCTGAAAAATATATTGAAGCCGGAATGAGTGATTATATTTCTAAACCATTTGATCGGGAAACACTATTTAGAAAATTACAACTACATGCAGGTTCAAACAAAAATATCTTTCAAGATGCAAAGAACATCCATTTATTTCAATCCGATACCAATGACGCATATCTACCAAACTATAGTCATTTAGAAAAAAACTTTCAAAATAACACCGTTTTTCTCAAAAAAATATTTACGTTATTCATTGAATCAACACCAGAAATTGTAAACGAATTAAAATTATTTTCTGAAGGTAAGGATTATGAAAAACTACAAGCAACAGCACACAAGTTAAAAGCCAGCGTTGATGCATTCAAAATTGTAGCATTACATCAAACAATAAGAAATATCGAAAAATTCGCAGCAAACAAAACCAATCTGGATGAAATACCTGATTTAGTTAAATCTACAGATGATATACTTAAAATTGCTCAAGAAGATATCACAAAAAAATTAAAACAAATAGAATAATAAAAAATCCCATGCCGATATAGCTATCGGCATGGGATTTTTTTATTATTCTATTTTAGCCGATACACATTCAGTCCGACATTCATTTGTATAAAGGCTTCTACTTTTTCAACCATATTTTTTGAACCGATGATGATGCCTGTGCGTTGATGAATGTTTGTAGGTTCAATATCTAAAATTCTACCTTCACCATCGATAGCCTTCCCGCCAGCCTGTTCTACAATAAATGCCAACGGATTGCATTCATACATCAAACGTAATTTACCTAATGGATATTTAGCCGTTGCCGGATACATAAAAATTCCCCCTTTAATTAAATTTCTATGAAAATCTGCAACCATAGATCCTATGTATCTTGATGAATATGGACGGCTTGTTTCAAAATCAGGTGTTTTACAATAGTAAATATATTCTTGTATTTCGCGAGGAAAATCTGCGTAGTTACCTTCATTAACAGAATAAATAAAACCATCTTCCGGGATTTTCAAGTTGGGGTGTGATAAACAAAACTCTCCGATTGAAGGATCCAATGTAAATCCATTCACTCCATCACCCGTAGTATACACCATCATCGTAGATGAGCCATAAATAATGTATCCTGCAGCAACTTGCTTATTACCTACTTGCATACAATCAACAGTCTCTCCTGGACCAGATTCAGAAACTCTACGATAAATTGAAAAAATACTACCTATTGCTACATTCACATCAATATTTGAAGATCCATCTAAAGGATCTATAAGTACAACATAATTTGATTTTGAATGGCCATTATTTTCGATCGGAATTATATCTGTATTTTCTTCCGAAGCAATAGCACAACATTGCCCCCCAGATCGAAGAGCTGAGATAAATTGATCATTTGCATACACATCCAATTTTTTCACTTCTTCATTCTGCACATTCATTCCCCCTTCCATTCCTAAAATATCAAGCAGTCCAGCTTTATTAACTTCACGATTGATGATTTTAGCTGCAACAGCAATGTCATTTAGTATTTTGGACAAATCACCTGATGCACCAAATACATGCTTTTGACTTTCAGTAATAAATTGAACTAAGGTTTTTACAGTTGATAAATTGCGTTCCATAATTTTATACGTTTAATGAATGTTCATGAATAGCTTTAACTGTAATAGATATTTTCATGAATGATGCCCGAAATTAAAAACCTTTAAATAACACTTTCGACACATAAAAAATATTTTAAACGAATCAATTCATGGAAATTATTTCCAGATTCTGGAAAATATAATGATTTAGAATTACACACAGAATTCCATTTTTTAGAAATGTTTTCCTAATTCCAGATAAGGTAAATATTTAAATAAGCAAAAAATGGCTTATACTTCTGGTAAAATCATTTTTAAACTCTTGGCATGCTTCTTATTCATTGATTGTCTAAATCAAACTTTTACCGCTATGAAAAACATTCTTCATACTCTTATTATTTTAGTGCTTTCAACAGCCTGCATTCAATCTGCATTTGCTACAGGCGAACCTGCAACAAAGTTCAATATTTTCATTCCACCAAATAACGATAGCAATCATAGAGATGTCTGTTTGATCGTAACAGCTATTTACGATAGTACTATATTTCAGATTATAGATGATGGAATGGATGGCGATACAGATGACTCTAAGGCAGGTATGTTAATGGCAGGACAATCTTATATTTTATATATCCGAGATAATGGCATTAACGATGATAACCCAAGCGCAAGTAATGGAATAAAAAAACAGGATGGTGATTATTTTATTATAACAGCGAACAATTTAATTCTTGCATCTCAATCAACCGATTCTGATTGGCAACACGATTGGGTACCTTCAATCAGTGGAACAGGTTTGGGTACAAAATTTATTATCTACGCACCCAAAATCAGTTCGTCACAACGCGATGTAAATGTAATGGCATATGAAGATTCCACAATGATCACAATCAGGCGCATCTCAAATACACCAACAACAACTTCCGGAACAACGAATGTTGATATGTTCACTTCAACTGTAGTTGCGCAAAGATTAATTAATAAAGGACAAGATATTATTTATTATTCCAAAGAAGGGCGTGATCTACTGGTAAGCGGCCATACCTATGTAATTGAATCAAACAAACCGGTTACAACTCAGTACGGAGCACTTTTTGGTAATGAGCGTGATGGTGGCGGATATGTGCCTTCATCTAATGGCAGCTGCTCGGGAGATCTTTTTTATTTTACTGTTCCGTACCAAGTAACTACTGAGCAGGAAATTCGAATCGTATCCTGGAGCGACAATAATGCTGTTATTCTGGAACGATATGTAAATGGAACCTGGATCAATGTCAAAAATTTTAATCCGTTAAACTATATGAAGTCTGGTGAATGGATTGGTAAAACAAATGGCCAAACATATGCAACAGTATTCAGAGTTAGTTGTTCTCCCGGTAAAAAAGTTTCTGTTTTTGAAGCCAATTGGATGGAAACCGGCTCCGTAGGAACTTCTGACATTGCAACAATGGCTTCTGCGGAAAACGGGAAAGCTTCAGGGAAAAAGTTTTTGGTTTATATGGCTCCTCCAGGATATGAACAGAATGTATTAGACCCATTTACCAATAAAAAACTTACGCAAAATACCCATGCATATTTATTTGCCAATTCAAATGAAGCAACTGTTGTGACAGTGAAAGATGCATATACAAACGGAACCCATTTTTCAAAAACATTTACAATTGCAGCTGGCAGATACGCAGATTGTTCTTTAACTCTTACGGAATGGAAAAACATTTATAACGGAACCGGAACAACTGCAGCAGGTGCAGAAAGACCCTATTTAATTATTGAATCGACCGAAGAGGTTGCTGTGATGGTTACTAATTTTAATGATAATTGGATGATGTATTTCGGTTCTTCTCAAGTAAAAGGATTTAGTCAAACAGGTAGTACTTCAACACCTAAAACAATTCCAGGAAATGAAGTTCAAATAACTAATAACTTAATTATTGAATCAAACACAACAAATGCATCCGTTGAAATAGTTGTTGGCTCTGGTTTAATACCCGTCTCTTCTCAATTGATTAATACAACTACTTCATCTAGTATTACCGGAACTATTACTACAACCAATGACAATAGCTCAATTACATTTGCTACCATTCCAGTAATGAATACTACAGATACATATGTAATACATACCACTGTTATTCCGGCATTAGTATATAACGATGGGAATTCTATTCCGGATATGACCGTATTAAGTGTTGAAACAGTTTTAACAGGAACTGTAAACGGCGAAACACAACAGTCAATCTCTTCAACAGGAATAACCGATAATTCCGCCAACACAAGTAATTTTATTTTTAGTAAAATGACTACGGGGATTTTATCAACCGATAAAACTACATCCTGGACTTCTAATTGGGTGGACGCTGATGGAGATGGAGACGATGACCTATTTGTAACAGAAAATACAAAAGCCATACAAAACATTTTATACATTAATAATGGAAATAGAACGTTTACAAAAAGGAATTCCGGAATATTTACATCATCCTCCGACCGTGCAGCATCTATTTCTTCATCCTGGGCAGATACAGATAATGATGGAGATATAGATTTTGTTGTTGCAAACAATGGCAACCCAACAAACTTTTTATATACAAATAATGGAAATGGTAGCTTCAGCCGCATAAATAACTCTGCCATCAATTCAACAGTGGGTTATTATCATGGAGTTTCTTTTGCCGATTATGACAACGATGGCTTTGTCGATCTATTTATGACAGATTATATGCCTACACGTTTCAATCGTTTATTTCATAACAATGGAGATGGCACATTTACTGAAATACTAAACTCTCCTATTGTTGCTGAAGCCAGTTATAGTATTACGGGAAGTTGGGCTGATTATGACAAAGATGGAGATCAGGATTTATTTGTTGTAAACGACAAAGGCTTTTCAAATACGTTATATCAAAATAAAGGAAATGGAATATTTGAGAAAGTAAATTCTATTGTATCATCTGACAATGGATTTTCTGTATCTGCATGTTGGGGAGATTATGATAACGACAATGATTTAGATCTGTATGTTACAAATTCAAATTCAGATGCATTCCTATACAATAATGCAGGAGATGGCACATTCACTAAAATCACAAACTCAATAATTACAAAGACCGGAAATGGTGCTACTCATGGTACAAACTGGGTAGACATTGACAAAGATGGAGATCTTGATCTATACTTTGTTGCAAATAATAAAACAAAGGCACTCTACATAAACAACGGTAATGGTGTATTCACTAAAAAGATTACCGAACTACTGAACTCAAGTAAAGGAAGCTGTTACGGTCATACTTGGTCGGATTTTGATAAAGACGGAGACATGGATGTATTTGTAACCACGTTGAATAACGAAACAAATACATTGTATACAAATAATGGAAACAGTAATAAATGGATCGAAGCAAAATTAACAGGTACAGCTTCAAATAAAAGTGCTATAGGTGGGCGCATTGAAGTATTTGCTAGAATTCATGGTACACCTATCTGGCAAATGCGCGAAATAAATGCACAATCCGGATTGGGAGGACAAAATTCATTAACACAACATTTTGGACTAGCAGATGCAGGAATTATTGATAGCATGATCATCTATTGGCCATCTGGTTTTATTCAACGACTAAGTGATATACCAAGTAACCAAATACTTTCTATCACTGAACCTAACAGTAGTATCTTAAAAGGAATTGTATTCAATGATCTAAATCACAATTGTATTTACGATAGCGGAGAAGAAATCGTATCAGGAAAAAAAGTATTGATTCAACCAGGTAATATATATTGTGCCACTAATAACTCAGGTATATATGAAGTGCATGTCCCAACTGGAACATATACTGTTAGTCTGGTTGCCGATACATATTGGAGATCTACCTGTTCAACATCAACAACTACTATTACACAAATTGGACAAATCATCACTGCAGGTCCAATAGCAGCAAGATCAAATGGCAATCAACGCCAAGATATGGGAATAACAATTTCACCAACAAGTTTGCGTCGTGGATTTAAAAATCAATTGAAAATTCAATACTCAAATTCAGGAAATTTAACGTCTGTAAAAGATACCATTCGAATGATTGTTCCAAATGATATTTTCATACTTCAGTCTTCTATCCCATGGAATAACATTTCAAATGGAAATGAATATCAATGGTATATTGATCCAATGGAAGCAGGTGATACGCAAGCTATATTTTTAATAGATTCCGTTTCCGTATATGCACCTTTGGATGCATTCAGAACATTTGATGTTTCGATTTCAAATTATTCACAAGAAGAAAATTTATTGAACAATTCACAGCTTAGTTCCATGAAGATTATTGGTTCTTTCGACCCAAATGATATGACTGTTTACCCTATGGGAGAAGGCACTCAAGGTTATGTTTCAAAAGGCACTACATTAAATTATACTATACATTTTGAAAACACAGGAAATTACCCTGCTGACAAAGTCATTATTACATGCATCCTTTCTGAACACCTTGACAAGTCAGCATTATCTATTGAATCATCTTCTCATAGTATGTCTTATGAAATTCAGAATAATATTCTAACCTGCACGTTTAACCAAATAAATCTTGTAGGCAATAAACAAGATTCCTTATTAGCCCAAGGTTTTGTTCGCTTTTCAATTCCAATCAAAAACACCAGTGCTGCAGGAAGCAGTATCACAAACCAAGCCTATATTATTTTCGATTTTAACCAACCTGTAGCAACAAATATCGTTCGGAATACAATAAAATTAAATTTGCCCAACGATGCAGTAAGTCTTTATCCAAACCCTGCAACAACACATGTTGTGGCAGCGTTAATAAGTGCAAAAGCACAATATGAATCAATTTGTTATATAACATCATATACCATAGAAAATATGGACGGCAAAACAATTCGATCTATGGTAGATATTGAACAAAATGTATTAGATATTGATTTAACTGCTATTAAAAATGGAATCTATCTGATCAAATTTTACGATTCAACTGGTCAATCTTATATAAACAGGCTTATTGTTCAATAAACCTTTAAAAATTAAAAAGCCCTCACCTATGGAAATATATTAATGAGGGCTTTTGATTTTAATATTATGTAGGTATAATTTCTGTTTGTTTCTTTTCAGTTTCTGTTACCTGTGAAGCTTTTATTCGCATTCCCATATCAGATACACGAACAGTTCTAACTGTTTCTTTTTCTGCTCTTTGAGCAATAGTTGCTGGAGTTGGCGATTCGGTTTTTTTCATGGTTGTAACAGTTTTAGTTAGCATTAGATTTTACGGTTTTAAAAAATAAACTTCTCATTTTCTAATTAATGAACAAGTATACATGGTTGTACGCTTATATGTAAAAATGAGTTATGATATAAGTTAGAAATAAATACACATTCATACATCATTCATGTGATCAAAATTATACCCGCTTATAACGATTTTAACAAAGGATAATGTAAAGCGTTATGTAAAAGTATTTTTAATAACATTAAATTAATATGCCTGCATAACAACTGTGCCGCCCGTATTACTTTTTATCTTTTTGAATTTGTATATAGATGTATACACAAAAACTAATAAAAATAACTCCGCACGTAAGCCAAACCGAATCAGGCACGCCGGCAGATGCATCGTGCGGCATGGTCAAAGAGCCTTTTCCCGGATTAAATCCATGTTGCGTAAAATAGTATGCAAAACGTTCAAAATAATTCAATCTGCAAGTGATTATATTGTTGAAATCATAACTAACTATTTTTTAGAGATACCGACCGATACTTAAAGTTCTGTAATGAACAACGGATTATTCACGCGCATTTCTTCGATCAGTAATTCTCCTTCTTCCGGTGATTTTTTCAGGCGTTCAAGCTCTGCTTCTGTAATACCGATTAACTGCAGAAACGTTACTTGTCCGTGTGGCGTAGAAATCGTACCTAACTCCGGATCTGTAATAAAAAGCACACCGACTTTATCTGTTTTCGATTCCAGTTTTATAGGACCGTTCGCAGGGATATAATGATACGCTTCAAACCAGTTCCCTGTATCAAAAACATAACGCGCGAGATTATTCATTAAACCAATCACCCATTTTGGATCGTCTTCTACTTCTGTACTTTTAATGCGCATGGTAAATTCAAATCCCCAGTTACTGAATTCCTTATCTGCCTTTTCAGGTGCATAATACAGTTCAGACATACCATAACTGATTACATGCCGGTGGAACGTTTGCTGATGGGAATCATAGATACTTGTGCCGTCCAGCGGATCGGGCCCCCCAATCATGTATTTCATCACAGATGCATAATGCCTCGGTTCCTGTCCGGCATAGACCGTATCAATCACCTTGTCAATTGCCTGCCAGCCGGGCGTATCGTCTTCAGTAAACTGTTTGGTATATTCTTCTGATGTCATGTAAAAAGATGTTTTAAATCAATACGCACAATACACAGTAAAAGTTAGTGGTGGTTAAAAAATATGATTTGTTCTTCTGGTATTAAACAAAAAAAGCTGCTATCGATGTCTTGCATCAATAGCAGCCTGCTGTTGGTTGAAAGAATATATATTCTTTACTTACACAGATAATGCTCTGAAATTTACTACTCTGAAACCGATCCCCATATCAGAAACATAGATCTTATTACTTTCTTTCTCCTGGTTTGTATTTCTTGCAGAAGATTTTTTTGTTTTTTTAGACTGTAGCTTTTTCATAGTGGTATCTGGTTAGTTGAGTAATAGTAAATTATCCGGTCAATTTTTTATTTTTTTATTTAGTTAAATAGTTGAAACAGTATGTTCTTTTTTATGAATGTCTTCTACTGCAACAATAAAATTGGTAATATTGATATCCCCCTCTGCGCCATACGCATCTATCAATAATCCGCGTTCACCGCTTACAGTCTCAAGCGAATACAGTATAGCATTATCTTCCGGATCTGAATTTCCTTCAAAACGGTAAAAACTTACAATCTTTACCTGAGCCGGAGTATACACGCGATCTGATGCCAATGATTTGATCCCTTCACGTAAAGCAAGGAACTGTGTTTTGAAACCTTGTTCTTCTAACATTTTGGTGCATGCAGACAATGTCTTCATCTCTGCGCTGTCAATAATTGGTTGTACCATAATCTTGTGTGTTTATAAATAGCAGGCTTTTAGAACCTGTATTGTGTTTTACTTACGATTTGATGCTCAAATTTCAGTTTTTCCCGACCCGAAAGTTTTACATAAATCCTTCAAATAATTACATAATTTACATATGCTTGATTTTTAGACAATTTAGTGGATTTACAGCATCCCTTTATACGCAATTGCGTATAATTATGTAATAATTTAAAGAAAAAATGTAAAATAAATGATTAAAATTAACTGCATCTTTACTTCAGTACCCTTAAACCGTGTGAATTATGAAACAAATAGGCGTATTTATTATTTGTGCAGCACTTTCATACCAGATGTATGCACAGTCGGACACGATCAAGGATCCAGGTGTACCGAAACAGGTTGAGACTTCCTTTGAAAAAAACCATCCAAACGCCAAACAGGTGAATTGGATCAAGGAAGATCAAACCTATATCGCTTCCTACAAGGAGCACAACGTAAACCAATGGACTTCCTACGATAATCTGGGAAAACTGCTGGAAAATAAATGGAAAATACCTGTAACAGAACTGCCCTTTTCAGCACAGAATCACGCAAGAAAAAACAATACGGAAGGTGTTCAGGAGTATTACAAAATAACAAACTTCAAAGGTGTTGTAAGTTATGAAATTGCCACACCAAGTAAGGAGTTCTTTTTCGATTCTGCAGGGGCATTGGTAAAAACGGTTGAACCAAATAAATAATTGACTGATGAATTCTACTAACAAAAACCTCCGGAGCACTGAAGCATCACTATGCAACCATACGCTCCGGAGGAATTTATTTTATAACGCTATCTAATCTTCACGGCTTCCATCGGCAGCCATACGCACCAGCTTAGGTGTAAATGTAGCCACAACATCTACCAATTGTTTTTGTGCCGCCATTACCCGTTCAATATTTTTATAGGCCATGGGTGCTTCATCCAGACCGGCACCAATCAAGGTTACACCGTGATCTTTCAGGATCTTACGCATTTCCTCTTTAGAAATGTTTTTAATTGCCTGTGTACGGCTCATCTGACGGCCAGCTCCATGTGAGGCAGAGTGGATCGCAGCTGCTTCACCTTTGCCCCGTACAAGAAAACCTGGTGCGGTCATAGAACCGGGAATGATACCCATGACACCTTCTGCAGCTGGTGTGGCGCCTTTACGATGTACAATAACTTCTTCTCCATTCAGCATTTCCTTCCAGGCAAAATTATGATGGTTCTCCACCTTTGCCAGTATCTGCCCGCCTATGGCTTTTGTTAAACGTTCGTGGATGATCTCATGGCAGGCAGATGCATAATCACCGGCAAGGTTCATCGCAAGCCAGTATTCCTGACCTTCGGCACGATTCATATCCAGGTAGGCAAGGTTTGCAGCTTCGTTCGGAAGTTTACAGATTTCTTTTGCCAGTCTGGTGTAATTCCCCGCTACGGTAGCACCAAAACCGCGTGAACCGGAATGTGTCAGCAAGGCTACATACGTGCCTTTTTTTATGTTCAGTTTAACATCATCGGTTTTAAATTCAATGATACCAAATTCTACAAAGTGGTTACCACCCCCTGAAGAACCTAACTGATGCGCAGCTTTATCCTGCAGATTTTTTATGAACGGTGTCATATTAAATGCTGCATCATCCAGCACGGCATGGGCTGCACGGTCTTTTCCGTTCCAGCCGTTACCGGCGCCAAAGGAAGTCCAGGCAATAAGTTCTCTTTTATACATGGCTTCATTGGCAAGAAAATATTCGGCAGGAATATCATAGATGGACAAGGCCATACGGCAGCCGATATCAACACCAACTCCGTAAGGAATAATCGCATTTTTTGTGGCCAGCACACCACCGATCGGTAATCCATATCCCTGGTGTGCATCCGGCATCAATGCACCGGCAACGGCTACCGGAAGTTTCATCGCTATTTCCATTTGCTTAACAGCCCCGGCTTCAATATAATCTGCTCCAAAAACAGCATAGTTAATACCTGTTTCTTTTAAGGGAATACGATCCGTTTCTGCTCCTTGAGTATCTTCAATAAGTGTCTGTGCAATGTGTTTTAATACGGCATGATCCAGAAACTGTTCCGGGTGTAATACAACCTGCTTAAACAGATTCAGTACTTCTTCTTTCTCCTGGGAAGCATAATTATTTTCAATAATATCAAGTACCATGCGGATGACTTTTCCTTCCGCATAACCGATCGCTTTCAGATCATCCCCATTCATACGTGTTTTGTTCATAGACATAAAATTACTCTTTATTCATTTAATAAAACAAAGGAACAGATTATCTGCGCAACAGATTTGCGCAGATAAAACTATTTTTTAATATAAAGGGCAATAACTGAAAGAGTCTGTTTTTTCCGTAAATAGCGAAGTAACTCTTTTCAACGGCACCTTTGTGGAAACGGCAGGACTCGAACCTGCATCATCGGATTTTCAGTCCGCTGCATTGACCATCTTTGCTACATTTCCATACGTTTTGATGCAATACTTTTTGCATCAAAACTGGTGGGAAAGGCAGGATTCGAACCTGCTAAGCGATACGCAACGGATTTACAGTCCGTCCCAACCCGCCATCGTTGGCGCTTTCCCCTATAAATAAAATAACTATCAGTACTAAAAGAAACCTGAATTCCTTGCCGGCAGGTTCGGCCGCTGCACGTACCCATGCATCTCTTATCCATGGCATCTTTAATATTGCCGGAAGCAATAAACGATTCAGGAGCGGGGCTACGCATGAGGAGTTGCACCTCTCCTCTATTTTCATAGAGGCCCTTCCCCTTTCTTTGAGCGATGTATCCCGTTTCTACGGCATTCCGGCAATTTTTTATTTTTTTCTGTAACCGCTCTGCCTCAGCACAAGACAGAGCGGGCATCTTTATAAAACCACTTGTTTTATTTTTTCAACAGCATCCGTGCCGTGTTCAACAGCGTCCAGCACATCAAATACCTTATCTGACCAGCCGGCAATCAGGTACACACCATCGTTCTGAATATCCACCGGTGCATGGCCATGACCCGCCAGGTCGAATAGATAAAGCTTTGCCGATGGAACAATAGACGTATATTTTTTCCATAACTGTGCAATCGTTTCACCTTTATCTTCTGTGTTCCATAGCTGACAATCAGTAAATACGAATACTTTATCCATTACAATTTTATTTGCAATCAGGTATTTGATTATTTTATATCCGTTTGTTGCATACCCAACTTCCCCTTCGCGTTTGTAGTATTCTTCTACATGCGCCAATATGCCGCGGTTTGGCAGGTTGATCACTTTCCAGTTATCACCAAACATACCGGTTACAACCTGTTCACAACGCACATGCAGCAGCATACCCAGCATCAGTCCGATATCATACATCAGTACTTTGCTCTTGGCAGATACAGGCATCTGCATAGAACCGGAAACGTCGCAGGCAATCAATACTTTTGTTGACCGGGCAAATCCTTTTATGTTTGTTGCACTTACCAGAACCGCTTTTTCCAGTGAAGTAAGTATATAGGAAGTATGTACAGATTCCTGCAATTTTATTTCACGGTACGCCGCCAAAAAGCGGAAAGGAAATTGTTTCGCGTTTGCTACTGCTTCCTCATCTGACAGATACGCACACACTTTTCGGATATGCGCTTCAGATACATTTGCCTGCAGCAGGTTACGCAGGTTTCGCATCAAAGCCATGTAACCGATTTTACCACTATCAATCAATTCTTCCCACGTCCGTTTTACAGCAGCAGCCTTTAGCGCTGCATTTCCATAGTTGATCTGCCCGACAGCCGACAACTGCGTTTCCCAGGTATATGGTACTACCAGTGTACCCGAAGCAATTTTATTAAACAGCAGTTGCTGTGCTTCATCTTTTGCTTTCGGGTGAATCAGAAACAAGGCATCACGCAGTGTTATTTCTGCTTCACGGTTATATTTAGCAAACTGATATGCATCAAACATATTAAAAGCTGTTGCCAGACCTTTCTGTATCTGTTTCGATAATTTGTTCAGCTTTTTAAGATCTGTACGGTTATTGGCACGCTGATAATAAGCGAGCAGTTCGGTGATCTCATCGGCACGTTTTACTACACCGCGAACGGCAGCTGCAACAACCGGATTTCCGGATTGTGCTTTTGCCAGCTCAACAGCCAGCATTAGCGGAACGGAACGCAGATACATGGCGGTACGCGCATATACTGCCAGTTTTGCTACATACTCCGGATCGTTCTTCAACATCAATGCCTGAATGCGTTCAATACGTGTATCCCCTTTTTCATAAAAGGTATCACTCAGCCCAGCTGTTACAACAGCTGCATACAGTTCCATTTCAGGAGACAGCTTATAAGCGTTTGCGCCTTCATGGTTCTGAACGGTATCCGGCTGTTTGGCTTTGATGTTGAATTTCATTTTTATCCGCATTTAATATGTTATACATAGTGCCGATATGCTTTTTAATTTTGTTGTTTCATATTGACACTACAAATTTTCATACCTCCCGCGCAGTGTATGTGCGCAGCAGTATTTTTTTTTATAAAAAATTAGAATATAGAATCAACAACCTGGTTTTCAAGAACAATAATTTTAACCTTTTACCGGCAAAAACCGTTACTACGCAAATAGATTGCGCAGTAAAACCGTAACTCGTACTTTTATAAATGAAATTTCACCCCATATTGATATGCCGATTAATAAATTAGCTCTGGTCAGATACAAAACAATTGATTCCTGCCTACAGAACCGGTTCCGCAAATGGACACTGGAAGACTTAATGGAAGCATGCTCCGATGCCTTGTATGAATATGAAGGTATGACAAAAGGCATCAGCAGACGTACCATACAACTCGACATACAAAATATGCGCAGCGAAAAGCTCGGGTATAACGCGCCGATTATCGTAACAGATAAAAAATTTTACAGCTACGAAGACAAAGGATACAGCATTACCAATTCCCCGTTAACGCAACAGGATCTGGGCACATTGGTTGAAGTGCTGGATGTATTGAAGCAGTTTAAAGGCTTTGGGTATTTTCAGGAATTAACCGGCATGGTTACGCGGCTGGAAGATAAATTATATACGCACCAGCATAAAGGAAAATCCTATATCGATTTTGAAAAGAACGAATTACTGAAAGGACTGCAGCACATAGATCTGCTTCATAAAGCCATCATCAACAAAAAAACGGTTGATATTTTATATCAATCGTTTAAGGCTGCATCAGCACAAAATATAACATTCTATCCATATTTGTTAAAAGAGTACCGCAACCGCTGGTTTATACTTGGCTGCAACAAACGTACGAAAGCAACAATGATCCTGGCACTGGATCGTATCGAACAGTTTAAGGAACTGCGTTCAGAGAAATACATGAAACCGGATTTTGATGTCGCCACTTATTTTGATGATGTAATTGGTGTTTCTAAAATGCCAAATCAGGAACCGCAATTGATTGTATGTAAAATCAGTAAAGAACATGCGCCCTATATTATAACCAAACCCATACATGCTTCACAGCAGATTATACGCGGGGAAAAAGACGGAACAGTGTTTTCCATTCATGTAATCTGGAATTTTGAACTGGAACGGGAGCTGCTTGGTTTTGGCGAACAGCTTCAGGTATTGGCACCGAGAAGAATTCAGGGTAAATTAAGGGCCAGAATGAAACGCGCTGTTGCAGCGTACGAATCTGAAAAAAAAGAATAAAACATACGTACCAATGTATAATGCATAATAATGCATACATAGCCGGATCTTAGATACCGGCTATGTGTTTTTAAGGCAAAATATAATCTTGTAACATTTTTCTGAAATCATGTAAAACATAGCAGCCTTCAATGCACCAACTTTGATCTATCAAAACAACAACTAACACAGCTATGAAAAAAATAATTGTATTTCTTGCAGCAGCAGCTTTTGCATTGCAGGTAAACGCGCAGACACAACCTGAAAAGGTAGCAGATAAAGATGTACCCGCAACTGTTGTCGGCACATTCGAATCTAACCATCCGAACGCAAAAATGGTATCATGGAAAAAAATGGACGGTAATTATGCAGCTGAATACGATGAAAGCAGCACTAAAAACTGGGCTATTTATAATGCTTCCGGTACGTTGGTTGGTACGAAAGTAAAATTAAAAGATGAAGAAGTTCCTAAAACGGTATCTGATTATGTAAACAAAAACCATAAAGATGCTGTCAACAAAGAATACTTCAAAATGAAAGATGCTAAGGGCACAGTAACTTATGGTGCTAAGGTAAAAGACAAAAAACTGATCTTTGATTCAAAAGGTACTTATATCAAGACTGAAGATTGCAAAGAGTAATATTTTTAACAGAAGGGTAAGTAAATGCGTCTTGTCGGTAGGGGTTCCGGCAAGGCGCTATTTTTTTATATCCGTTTTCCATTCTAGTTTTCCATTCTATAATTATCCTCTGAAAATTTTTATTGAATTATTTGCGTAGCCAGATAACTACACTATATTTGTAGCCAAATAACTACACAATGAATTTAAGGAGAGACGTATTTCAGGCCATAGCAGATCCGACACGCAGAGCAATTCTTATGCTGCTGGCTACCCAATCTATGACAGCGGGCGCCATTGCATCTAACTTTGATACTGCACGCCCAACGGTTTCAAAACATCTTCAGATTCTTACAGCATGTGAATTATTGAAACAGGAACAAAGCGGCAGAGAAATCCACTATCTTATCAATGCAAAAAAAATGAAAGAAGTGGCTGATTTTATTGAGCCATTCCGCACGATGTGGGACGACAGATTTAACAAACTTGAATCTGTAATGAAAAAATATGCCGCTTCAGCAAAAAGAAAAAGTTGAATACAATGGAAAAAAAAACGAACATTCATGCAGAAGACGGGAAGCAGGATTTACTGATTAGCCGGGAATTTGACCTGCCTGTGGAATTACTGTTTAAAGCCTACACAGAGCCCGAATTTGTGGAGCAATGGATGGGAACAACGGTACTAAAGCTGGAAAATAAAAAACACGGCAGTTATCAATTTGAAACCACAGACCCAAAAGGAAACAAACATGGCTTCAATGGCACCATCCACGAATTTGTGCCGGATAAAAAAATAACGCGCACGTTCGAAATGGACAATACCCCATTCCCAATCCAGCTCGAATTTCTGGTATTTGAAAAAACAACAGAAACCACCAGCAAGCTCAACATGCATGTTATATACAAATCGGTTACCGACAGAGACAATATACTGAAGCTTCCTTTTGCGCAAGGAATAAATATGGCGCACAACAGAATACAGGAACTCCCAACCAAACTGAAATAAAAAATTAACTGTTATTATTTACGTACTGCTATGACAAAAAGAAATAAAATCATCTACTGGATCGCAACAATCTGGCTTGCATTAGGCATGTTCTCAACCGGTCTTGTACAATTGATACACATGAAAGAAGAAGCCGACATGATGGCGCACCTGGGTTATCCGCTTTATTTTTTAACCATTTTAGGCGTATGGAAAATGCTTGGTGTTGGAGCCATCCTTGTTCCTGAATTCCCATTAGTAAAAGAATGGGCGTATGCTGGTTTTTTCTTTTCCATGTCCGGAGCGATTGCTTCGCACGCAGCTTCCGGTGATGGAGCCATGGAGTTTTTCGGACCAGCACTTTTACTTGTACTAACTGTTGTATCCTGGTATTTCAGACCGGCCGGGCGGAAAACAGCCGCAGGGAGTGTATAACCATTTTCAAGTGAAAAAAGATCATTCCTATTAATATGTACCTATATGAATTCAAAGGTTGACTTTTATTTTACCAAAGCCAAAACATGGCAGCAGGAAATTGAAGCGCTGAGAACAATTGTTCTCAGTCCGGATCTGGCTGAAGTATTAAAGTGGGGCTGTCCGTGCTATACACTGGAAGACAAAAATATTGTGTTGATCCATACATTCAAAGAATACTGTGCATTGCTTTTTTTCAAGGGTAGTTTACTGAAAGATCCAAAAGACATTCTTGTACAGCAAACGGAAAATGTTCAGGCTGCGCGACAGATGCGGTTTACCAGCCTGCAGGAAATTAACAAGTTGAAAACAGTTATTAAAGCTTATATCAAAGAAGCCATAGCGGTAGAAAAATCAGGGCAAAAAGTTGAAATGGAAAAAAACAACGGCGTTTGCTATGCCGGATGAATTCAAACAGGTTTTAAAAGAAGATGCCGCGTTGAAAAAAGCATTTAATGCATTGACACCTGGGCGCCAACGTGGCTATCTGCTGCATTTTTCTTCCGCCAAACAAGCTAAAACGCGCGTGGCCCGGATCGAAAAAAGCATTCCCGATATTCTGGAAGGCAAAGGTCTGAATGACTGAAATAAATTATTGATAGAGAATGAAAAAAGTACTGCTGGATTTAGCTGTAACGTTAGACGGATTTATTGAAGGACCGAACGGAGAAACCGACTGGTGCATCATGGACGACGATATGAACGTTGAAGGTTTCCTCGCAAGTATAGACACGATATTTTATGGCCGCGTAAGTTATGATGCCTGGGGAAAATTTCAGCCCGATAGTACCGCAAGTGCTGCTGAACAGAAGCTCTGGCAGGCGATACATGCAAAGAAAAAATTTCTTTTTTCCAAAACCGTAATGCAGGACAAACAGGCAACAATCATAGCTTCTGATATTGCAGCGTATGTTGCTGAAATTAAAAAGCAGGGCGGAAAAGATATCTGGCTTTACGGAGGAGCAAGTTTAATCAAAACATTCATTCAGTTAGATCTGATTGATGTCTATAGAATATCTGTGCACCCGATAGCCTTGGGAAGCGGCAAGCCTTTATTTGAAACATTACAGCACCGGTTGAATTTAAAACTAATCAAAACCAATATATTCCGATCGGGTGTCGTACAGCTGATCTATGAACCGGAAAAATAAAATATCATTTGGTAACGGTCTTTACCGTTTCTATCAAATGGTTACATTATAACTGCATTCTTTCTCTAATTTACGTCCTTATGAAAAACATAAAAAAGAAATTACCAGCCGATCAGGCAAAAGAATTGCTCAGCATTCTGAAAGCACGTTTCGAAAAACACATGAACCGGCACAAAGGCCTTGAATGGCCTAAGGTAGAGGAAAAGCTAAAGGCTTCCGATGCAACGTTGTGGTCACTGAATGAAATGGAAAATACAGGTGGCCAACCGGATGTAGTTGGCTACGATAAAAAAACAAACACCTATACATTTTTTGACTGTTCTGCAGAAAGCCCTAAAGGCCGCAGAAGTGTGTGTTACGATCATCAGGCATTGGAATCGCGTAAAGAAAACAAACCCGCAAACAGTGCTGTTGAGATGGCCGCAGATATGGGCATTGAACTTTTAACAGAACAGCAATACAGAGAATTGCAGACGCTGGGCGAATTTGATTTAAAAACATCCAGCTGGATCGCAACAACAGGGCCGGTCCGTAAACTGGGCGGCGCACTCTTTTGTGACCGACGCTATAATACCGTATTCCTTTACCATAATGGGGCAGAATCCTATTACGCAGCCAGAGGATTCCGTGGTTTTTTAAACGTATAAATTACGTCATTTTCTATTTTACAGGTATCCAGGGAAAGCACCTGCAAAATAGCTTTATGCCTTTTAAAAAGTACCCTGCTTCTTTTTAAAAGGCTTTTAAATGAAGCAAAATGTAAACATATTTTCATATATTGCAATTATATTTTATAACTAACACTGCTTTTAACCGCTATGAAAAAAAACACATTCTTTCTCTTGTTTGTTGCGCTGTTTACAACCATTCAGCTCTACGCCCAGCAGCTGCAGCCAATTCCGGATCCTGTACTAAGAAGTTTCTTAATCGCTGAATTTCCTGAATGTTTTAGCGGAGACCTGATGGATACTTCCTGTTATATAGTTAAATACCGGGATGAACTGAATGTATCCAACATGGGTATTTCTGATCTTTCCGGCATACAGTTTTTCACACATCTTACAACCTTGAAGTGCTCGAAAAATAATCTGACAACACTGGAGGATGTACTTCCTGATTCCCTGCGGTTCCTGGATTGTGAATACAATAAACTTACGCTCCTGCCTGCCCTGCCCCATGGATTAAATGTACTCCTGTGCTCCGGCAACCAGCTTACAGCACTTCCCGCCTTACCTTCAAAAATAGATGTTATTCATTGCTCCAACAATCAACTCACACAGTTACCGGCCTTCCCGAATAGCTTTTCTACCCTTGCAGCGGATAGCAATAAAATTGCTGTATTGCCCGCAATACCAGACTCCCTGTATTATATAAGCATCACAAATAATGCGCTTACAGAGTTTCCGGCCGTTTCAGTCGCTGCGAATAAAATATTTTATATAAACGTTTCTGATAATACGATTACAGCAGTACCTGCAGTACCGCCTTCCTTACAATTCCTGCAAATAGCCAACAACCTTATTTCTGAATTACCTGCTCTCCCATCGGGACTGTTATCATTAGGCTGTTCTAATAATCAGATCAGGTGCCTGCCCTATTTGCCAATGGGATTGAAGTGGCTGAGCTTTAGAGAAAATCCAATCACCTGCATGCCTAATATGCCATCCGATCTGATTTACTTCAGCCCTTCAACTACCACGATCTGTACGGCTGAAAACACCACACAGAATAATTGCACCTATTATACACCAGCAAGAGGAATTGTGTTTGTAGACTATAATGGTAATAACATACAGGATCCGGGAGATACAGTGATACAGGACATATTGATCTCTGCCACAAAACCGGATGCACCCCAAACGCTTACAGATGCCATGGGAAGATTTACCTTATATCTTGCTCCCGGAACATATGTTTACCGCGCAAATGTTTCAGATACCCTGTTTACGCTTTCAGCACTTCGGCTCATTAAAATTGTTGACGGAGTAAGCAACGCCGCGTCCTATGATTTTGGATTAGTACCTACAAAAGAAATCAAAACCCTGGCTGTTACGATTACTGCTTCTCCACAACCAAGGCCGGGGTTCCCTACAGGGTATACCATCACCTGCATCAATACCGGAAACTTTCCGGTAACAAATGCAGAGCTGCGTTTTTCGTATGCACCTGAATTCGCCTATGAATCTGCGTCCTTACCTTACACCAGCCACCAGGATACGGTTATTACCTGGAATATTCCGGTACTGTACCCGGGAGAGAAAAAAAATATTTCTGTTGCATTTACCTTGCCGGCCTTTGTAGCACTTGGCACACCATTACCATCCAGCGCTGTGCTGAAGCCCATTAATGCAGGCGACACCACACGCAACTACTGTTTTTTACATAACGAAGCAAGAGGATCGTATGACCCGAATGACAAGAATGTTTTGCCGGAGGGTACGGTAACACCCGTGTTCATTAGCAACCAGGAAAACCTGGAGTACACGATCCGTTTTCAAAATACAGGCAATGCAGATGCCATCAATGTAGTGGTAATGGATACAATCAGCAGCAAACTTGATATCGAAACATTAACCATGTTAAGTGCCAGCCACCCGTACAGATATGAGCAGCGCGGCAATAAAGCCATATGGACATTTGAAAATATTCATTTACCAGACATGCAGACCAACGAACCTGAAAGCCATGGCTATATTAAATTTACCATCAAGCCAGTTACAGATTTGGCATTAGGAGATGCCATAACCAACAGAGCAGGTATTCTGTTTGATTTTAATGAACCAATCATTACAAATACAACACAAACAATTGTAGCCGAGCCGCCGGTAGTAACAGGTATTACCAGCAAAGCATCCCCTGCAATGAAACTGACTGTTTATCCAAACCCTTGTACAGATAAGGTTACTATAACATTCAATGAACACAGCTATTCCGGTAACGCGACTCTCCGCATATGGAACAATTTAAATCAGCAGGTAATAAATCAATCTGTTGTTCTTAACAAAGGAATGAATACATTGGAAGCAGATGTTCACCGTTTACCTGCGGGCATGTATTATATTGAAATAAGTTATAACGGAGCATCCCATACCTCAAAACTCCTGAAATAAAGTAGGGGCAACCCTTGCGGTTGCCCTTTTAAATATAGGGTTGCCCTTTTAAATATAGGGTTGCCCTTTTAAATATAGGGGTATCGTTTTAATATAGGGTACCGTTTTAATATATGGTACCGTTTTAATATAGGGGCAACCGAAAGAGTTGCCCCTATATTTTTTTCCCACGCTATTGATTTATTACCTAAAAAAGGTATTTTTACAACGCATTTAATATCAAATATTTATGTTAAATGTGGAATTGTGCATTTGTTACTTCACAGAACAGTATTCATCTTTTTCCTTAAACGAATCTCTACATACTACCCCGGGATTATTTTAGCATCCGGATAAACACAAATAGAAAATTCTACATTCATGTTCAGACGTATCATCTGGGTTGCCTGTTTCTGTATAATAACAGGTACCCTTTTTTCGTGTTTTGAAATCAAAGAACATATCAATATCCGTGAAAATGGTTCGGGCTCGTATTCTTTCCTGATGGATCTTTCTCAGATGAAACCGATCTTTGCTTTCAGCCGCGACTTTCAGCGTTCTATGGGTGATACATCTGCACGAGCAAAAAAAGCAGCTGCAATGCCAAACCCGCTGCTGCAGATGAAAGCCAAATTCGATGCGCTTCAGCCTATGCTGGAGTCGGTACAGGGAATTTCAAATTATAAAACGGTGTGTGATACCACGTCTTATATTATCGGCGCAACGTACTCATTTGCATCCATGGAATCGCTGAACAACTCTATCAACATACTGCGCAACGCCACCAACAACGGAGGAACTACAGAAACAAGGCACTATACATTCAATCAAAAACATTTTGAAAAGTTCAACGATATTTCCAAAGAAAGTGTAACCGGCCCTACAAGCAGGAACGACAGCCTTACGAACGATCTGTTAAAAGGCGCGCGCTATACTCTTACCTGTACATTTGAACGGAAAATAAAAGACGTAAGCAATCCTTTATATTTTATCAGTGCCGATGGCAAAACACTTTTATACACCGGCTCACTGCTTGATATCATGAACCAGAAAACCAATATCGGCAATTCTGTCGTTTTACATTAATGCTGTAACAACATGAAGAAATTCTTATTTCTTGCAGCCGTTTGCGGTATCGCGTTTACACAGATTGCCCAGGCACAATGGATCAGCAGCGGCAACACACGCAGTATTTCACTCGGACAATCAATTGCGCGCGATGCTTCCGGAAATGTATACGGAACCGGCACCTTTACCTGTGACCTCATCATTCAGCAGGACACATTACATAACCCATCCTGCGGGTCTGCAACAACGCTGCCGCTGGCCGTATCCCGGTTTGATGGTTACCTGGTAAAATATACCGCAGACGGAAAACTCCTGTGGTCAAGACAGATTACAGGAAATGAAACAAATACCTTATTTGAAATAACAGGAGTTTCTGCTTCACCTTCTGCACTATTTATTACCGGGCATTACAAAGGTTCGTTAACCTTCGGCAGCACCGTTGTTACAAACAGCACTGCGGTAAACGATGCATTTGTTGCCTGTTATGATCTGAACGGAAATTTCCTTTGGGTAAAAACACAGTTTGCACGCAAAGCAGCGGATGAAGCAACAGCAGCATCTATATCTGCCGGCACAGATGGCAGTGTGGTGTTTACAGGAAAATACAAGGGAGCTTTTATTTCTTCCAATGACGCGGACACCATTCGTTCTTCAACATATGCCTTTTATCTCATGAAGTTTAATGCATCAGGTACCTACCTCTGGCTAAAATCTTCCAAAGGAAAAAACGGCGGCTCGCGTGCCGAAGGTAAAGATCTGTGGCAGGATACAAACGGCAATATTTTTCTCACAGGTAATGTGACCGATACTGTATTTGTTCAATCAGATACCTTAACCTTTGCTACAGGCACCTCAGGTATTTTTATTTCTAAATTTAATTCCAGCGGAAAACTCACCTGGCTCAAAAAAGAACGTGCAGCACATGTAAATACGATTGAACTTGAAAAAAGCCAGAAATTTTTCCTGCTGGGCGGAGATTATAAAAACAATAACAAATTAGACACAACAACATTAACAACGGCTGCCAGCTATGGCGGGTATGTTGCGCGCTACGATACAGCTGGTGTCATGCAGTGGGTGAAAACCCTTACTGTTCCAGCGGCAGATTCTGCAGCAGTTGTATTCGGCATAACGGGAGATACAGACGGAAGCGTATATGCAACCGGTATCTTCGGAAAAAAAACATCTTCCGGTGCCGTGCTTACTGCAGGTTCTAAAAGCATTACAGCAAGCCCGGGTTTTACTTTTTATGTAGCCAAATACAAACAGGACGGCACCACACAATGGCTGCAATCTTATGCCAATGGAAAAACAGATGCCGGTACAGATATTGTCGCATACGATTCTTCACAGGTATTCATCACCGGATATTTTAATACGTCCATGCGCATTGACAGCTCGGTTGTAAGTAACAGCAGCGTAGGTCTGAACGCTTTTGTTGCACGCATCGATGCCTGTCCGTTTTTCAGCGCAACGGTTAAAACACCTGCGTCGGTTGTAGCCTGTAAAAAAGATTCGATACTGCTTCAAGCCGTTACAGGATCAGGGCTAATCTATCAGTGGCAGAAAAACGGTGTAAACATAAGCGGTGCTACAAACACAAATTTCTATGCCAAAGATTCCGCCTTATACCGTGTAGTGGTACATTCCTCTGATCCTGCAGTAGGTTGTGTAAAATATTCTCCGGGAATTTTCATTACCATCAATCCCTTGCCTGACACAGCCGTTCATTACAGCGGCAAGCTTGAATTCTGTCAGGGAGCAAACGTAACACTCAATGCTTCGTTTGGCAACACCTATAAATGGCTGCTTTCCGGCACGCCCATATCAGGTGCCACAGGTGCAAGTTATACCGCTTCAACGTCAGGTAAGTATCGTGCTGTACTTACAAGCAACAAAGGCTGCCGCGATTCTTCCCGTACATTTACCGTTGTTGCAGAACCTGTTCCCGCTCCGCTCCTTACACCTGCCGGTAAGTTTACGATCTGCCAGGGCGATACCGTTTTTATGCAGACCACTGCAACACCCACATTTTCCTATCAGTGGTACAGAAACAATATTCTGCTGACACATGATACACTTACTGCTTACAAAGCCTTTACAGCAGGCCGGTACAAAGTGCAGGTAAAAAACAGATTGGGCTGCGCCACCTTTTCCCCGGAAGATACCGTACTGGTGAATTCTGCACCAGCAGCAAACATAACAAGCAGCGGCAGTTTAACAAGCTGTCCGTATACATTACCTACGCTGTATACCTCTGCCGATGCAACAACCAACACCGTTCAATGGCTGAAAGACGGAAGCGTGCTGCCTGTAAGCGGAAACGCTTATACGCCTTCGCAAAGCGGTGTATATCATGTACGGGTAAAAAATGCGATTAACTGCAGCAATGAATCCGCCAAGCTTACGGTAACGATCCATGCACAACCAACAGCTGCCGCTACGCTGGCGGGTAGCAGTAGCTTCTGCGCCGGAGATTCTGTGCGCATCACTGCAACTACCGGCACCTACACGTATTTATGGCAGCGCAACGGCATAACAGTGCCCGGTGCTCAATCCGCCGTATTTTACGGCAAACAGGCGGGCAGCTACCGCGTAATTCTTTCTGATAACAATCAATGCAGCGATACATCAGCTGTTGTACCGCTTACCTTATTCCCTGTTCCCACTGCTTCCATTCAGCCTTCAGGCAATCTAACCTTCTGCACCGGAGATTCTGTCCGGCTTGATGCTACTTCCGGTACCGGCTTATCTTACGAATGGTTCCTGAACGGAACAGCGGTGCCAGGCATGAACAGCCGCACACAAACAATCAAAACAAGCGGTGATTATACCGTGCGCGTATACAACAGCATTGGCTGTGCCGACACATCCGCAGCATTTAATATCCATGTATACACTGTTCCGCCGAATACGGTAACCTACTCCGGGCCGCTGGAATTCTGTGCCGGCGGACAGGTAACGCTTTCAGCGGCAGAAGATCCCGCTTTCCTGTATCAATGGAGAAAAAATAATGTAACGGTTGCATCCGGAGGAAACAGTGCCAGCTATAGCGTTACCACTTCGGGCACGTATACGGTTGTTGTTTCCATCAATGCGAAATGTACCAGTACATCCGGTCCGCATACGGTTACTGTAAAACCGATGGTGAAACCGGTGATCACGGTTGACAACGAATTTATTTCTACCGCTTCTTTCCTTTCCTATCAATGGTATAAAAACGGTTCGCCTGTTGCAGGCGCCGTGAACCAGATTTATAAAGTAACAGAAAACGGACAGTATTCGCTGCAGGTAAGCGATGTAAGCACATGCAGTGCAGAGGCCGATCCGGTAACCGTATGTATTCCTGTTCCGCATATACAGTCTAACGGAAATGTACTGAGCGCTACCCCCGGCAGCAGCTATCAATGGTACGTAAACAACGTGGCTATATCCAACGCAACAAGCCAGTCGTATCTGGTGAATGCAACCGGCGATTACAAAATACGCGTAAGCCGTGCCGATGGCTGTACCTCTTTCTCCAACACACTTCACATCTGCATGCCGCCGCCTGTTATTACAGCCGGTGAAAATTATGTACTTACTTCTTCTCCCGGATTAACGTATCAGTGGTTCCTGAACGGAACGGCCATACCGGATGCAGATACACGCATTATTGTTGCCGCAGAAACCGGCGATTACACCGTACAGGTACAGGATCTTTCCGGATGTATTTCTGTATCCGTGCCGGTATATATTTTTGTAGACATGCTATCCATTACAAACGGGTTCAGAAATGCTTCCGTACGGTGTTATCCAAACCCGTTCGACAACCGCATCAGCATTGATGTACAGTCGTTATCCCTGCTGCCGCTGAACGCATCTGTATATGACATGAATGGCAGCCTGCTTACAGAACAGCTCTTAATCAATGCCGAAGAAAGTATGCCCACAGACCAGCTTCCTCCGGGCTCTTATGTGCTGCTGCTGACAACAGCCTCTGACAGATTTTATTACAAGCTTCTTAAAATGCCGAAATAATGTACCGTGTTTTAGTTCTTATGGTTTTACTTGTAACAGCGTTGAATGCCGGCGCACAGAATGGCAGCCGCTACCTGAAAGCAGAGCGGTATACCTTTCCGGAAACCGGCCTGAGCATTCAGGCACCGCAGCATTTCGATACTACTTATATGTACAAAGGGTTACTGCACAAAGCAACCTCAAGTTCGCTGGTATCAACCAAAGCAGCCGGCAGAAATCCGATCGCTTTTAACCAGGGGCTGACGAAAGAATATTTCAGCACACAAAATCTTGTACTGATTAAATCTGAAAAAATGGTAACCGCTCATTGGGAAGGCGTGCTGTATTACCTCACGTTTGAAGTTAAAAATGTGAAGATGCAGCGCATGATGCTGGTCACAGGCACCTACAACGATACCTATATTATCATGGCAAACTTTCCCGACATGTTCGCCTCGCAATTGACCGTACCGATACGGGAAAGTATGTTCACGTTACTGTTTTAAACATGAAGCGGAATACAACATATAGTATTTATACCTGCAGTAATGCGTTACTGAACACGCTGAAAGTGTCTCTGCTTTTGGGTGCGCTGCTGTGCAGCCTGACTGCGCAGGCACAAACCAAAACGGTTGAGCACGATGTAGTCTTTGAAACCGATTCCATGCAATCGATGTGGGGGCCGGGCGAAGGATTTAACATTAACCGCACGACAAATTTTTTCGATCGTTTTGAAAGTTCGTATCCGTTTGATACGCGCCCGGGCTCCATCTTTTCTGTTGCCGGTTTTAAATTCGGTGCGGGTATCTGGGGCAGATTTGCGTTTGGTATCGGCCCGCTGGCCTTTAAAGTAAGCGGTTTCGAAGGCGGCGGTGTTGGTGTCAAATACCCCATCAAAACCAGCCTCGTACTTCCGGAGGACTCTACGTTTAATGCCGGTGAAACCGTTACCATAAAGACGGATTATACCGTACAGGAAGATTTCGAATTAAATACTGCATACCCGGCTACCGGCGAAGTGAGTCTGGACATGCCGATCATGTTTGACATGAAGGTTGGTATTGACGTCTGCTTGTTTGAATGTTTCAGCATCCGCATCTTCCCGCCTGATTTTGCGGGCGATGCCATTCCGGACCCGCTGGTTGATATAAACTGGGTTATTCTTAAAGTGAATAAAGATGAGATCACCTACCCGTGTCTGAATATTCCGCCTGTATGCAGCATTGACATTCCGGAAGGCTCTACATCCGGTACCTTACCCGCAAGTTCGCCGTTGAGTGGCAGCGTTAAAATTCCGCATGTAGAAACAACGGCATCAAAAGAAGGTAAAGACCTTGTGGCCAGCGGCGGTGACCCATACCTGATCCCAAGCCTGGATATCATTCAGCTGCTCAGCTTTGCGCCCCCGCCGATCGGTACCTTTTTCGGTATCCTCAGTTCTGGCCTGCAGATTCCTCCCGGCGGCATCAGGGACTTTGGCGGTACACGGCGCTTTATCGGCTTAAACTGGACCTTGTTCACGATGAACCTGAACATGCCCGTTTCACAATCTCAGCAGTTCCGCTTCCACCCTACCGTCAACCTCAAGCTGCGGCTGCCCGTGGATGTGCGGTATGTATACACGGATATAAAAGAAGGAAATATTGTTGAAGGAACGGATTCCATCATCGACGTACCGCTTGGTGCCGATCTGAAGATCCAGTATCCTTGCAACATGTCGCACATGGATATGCATGCGAGTTATGTAATCTCTACAAATGAATTTTCCAACCGTACCTACGACCACGTAGATGTTGAACTGGTCTTTACCGCATTTGAATTTGGCATTGAATTTCCGGATTTCGATATTATTCCCCGCTTCTGCATCAGCATTCCGGTGGTAGGCGATCTGTGTTTTCAGCTTACCGTACCAGGCTTTGAAATCAGTATCGGTCCGCTGGTACAGCCGCCGCCGGTGCACCTGGCAGGCTTTGATCTTCCCGATTATGTAAACCGTACCTGGGAACTGGAAGGTTTTTCAGAGCAATATATTACGGAACCCTTCCGGCTTGTACCAAGAAAAATTAAGACAACTGTTGCCGTCAGTAATGCCCTGTGCTTCGGTACAGCCACAGGCGGTGCTTCCTTTGATGTAACCGGCGTCACTGCACCTGTCGCCTATCAGTGGTCTACAGGCAGTACATCTAAAGACCTGAGTGCCGCTCCGGCAGGAAGACAGTATGTTATTGCAACAGATGTAAATCAATGCCGGGTACATGCCGATGCGCTGATCAGTCAGCCGGATCCGATCCGTACCGCAATCGCTGCCTCAAACCTGGTCTGCTATAATGATTTTACCGGAACAGCTTCTGTTACGGCTTCCGGTGGTATTCCTTCCTATACCTATGCATGGACAAACGGACAAACATCTGCTGCTCCAACAGGATTGCCGGCAGGCAAACACGTTGTTACCATAACAGATGCGAACGGATGTAAACAATCCGATTCGGTTCTGCTTGCACAGCCACCGGACATCCGCGCAGTGATTCTGAATGCGGTAAACCCTACCTGTTTCGGAAAAGCAGACGGCTCTGTATCCCTGGATATAAGCGGCGGTGTGCAGCCGTACTTTTATCAGTGGACCAATGGTGCATTCGACAAGGATATACGCCTGCTGTCCGGAGGAACCTATGCCGTAAACATGCGGGATGCAAACGGATGTACGCGTGATCTGAGCGCTACGCTGGTTGAACCTTCACAGCTGCTGCCCACACTTTCAGTATTAAGCGATGTGGCTTGCCTTGGTGGCAGGAATGGAAGCATCCTCGCTGATGTCAGCGGGGGAACACAGCCGTACCGCTATACCTGGAAAAATGCAGACCTGGAATTAAGTGCTGTTTCCAATCTTATCAGCAGTCTGCCGGCAGGGGTTTATTCTCTGACTGTGCAGGATAAAAATAATTGTACGGCAGACAGCTACATTGAAATTACAGCCCCGCAGTTTATACTGGAAAGCAGTGTAACCAAAACAGACCTGAGCTGTGCCAATGGTACGGATGGAACAGCGCAGGTAGCCGTAACCGGCGGCACCTCGCCTTACCTGATCAGCTGGTCAAACGGTGCAAGCGGTACATCCGCTTCTGATCTTGCAGCCGGTACCTATACAATCAATATACTGGATTCTAAAGGATGCGCAACGGTTAACAAAGCAGTGATTGCTTCTCCATCCGGCATGCTTGTTACAATTTCAGTGAAAGACATCTCCTGTGCAGATCAGCAGGACGGAGAACTGCAGGCTGCGGTAACAAAAGGTACGCCGCCGTATACCTATCTGTGGTCAAACGGTTCTGCCGAACCTTCCCTGAAAGACCTTGCTGCCGGCATATATACCCTTACGGTTACAGATAAAAAATCCTGTACACATACCGCGGATGCTACGGTTGCCGCCGGAAACGGAGATTGCCTCTTTATTCCGGATGCCTTCTCTCCCAACAACGACGGTGTAAATGACCGCTGGGTATTACGCAACATCCGGCTTTATCCGAATAACACCATGCAGGTATTCAATCAATGGGGACAGCAGTTATACAGCGCGTCCCCGTATCTCGAACCATGGGACGGCAGGCACAACGGTAACTTATTGCCGCCGGCAACCTATTATTATATTTTCAGCAAAGGTGATGGTTCTGCTTCTGTAACGAGCCCGCTCACTATTATAAAATAAGTACAGGAATTATGAAAAAAATCTTTCTGTTCGTATTTGTGTTGTGCTGCATGTCTTTTTATAGCTATGCAGACTATGTCCCGTGCAGCTTCACTGTTGCCTTTGACAAACAAGACGTCAGGTGCCACGGAGAAAAAAGCGGATCGGCCAGGGTTCGTGTAAATATTCCATCCGGCATCGCTTACACTATTGAATGGTTTGACGGTATCACAACCGATGTACACGCCAATCTTCCGGCCGGAACATTTTTTGTTAAGATAACCGACCAGACCGGATGCAACGCCAATTATTTTGTAACACTCGCGGAACCCGATCCGTTGGCCGTCACTGCAGACGTAACAGACCTGCGCTGCTATCAGACACCGGAAGGAAAAATAACACTCGTTGTAACAGGCGGCACACCAACCTATTCCTATCAGTGGAGCAACGGTGAAACATCTGCCGATGTAGCAGGGTTAGCGGCCGGTAACTATTCCGTACAGGTAGAAGATACCAAAGGCTGCATTGCCAGCCTGAGCAGTATGGTTAAACAGCCCACACAATTACTTTCTTCCTATGAAGTAAAAAATGTTTCCTGCTTCGGAGGCAGCGATGGTACCATTGATCTTACTGCTTTCGGAGGTTTTCCCTTCTATACCTATACCTGGGACGACGGCACGCAGCTGCAGGATGTCTATAACCTGAAAGCAGGCGTACACGACGTAACCATTAAAGACGTGAACGGCTGCATAAAGCTTACATCCATCATTGTAAACCAGCCAGACCCCATCACGACAGAAAAAGTTATTACCGATGTAAAATGTTACGGCTTTAAAGACGGCATCATTGACCTCACCGTAAGCGGCGGCGTTATGCCGTATACATTTAAATGGTCTACGCCTGAAATTGTACTCGGGCAAACGGAAGAAGACCTGGCGAACATTCCCGTAGGCACCTACTACCTGCTGATCAGGGATTTTTTTCAATGTGAATTTTACGATACCATGAACGTAAAGGAATCGTTCCTGCTTGTTACCAATCTTGACATTTCAGACGCGGTCTGTTACGACAGTTCCAACGCCAGCATTGACCTTACTGTAACAGGAGGCTTACCTCCGTACTCCTACTTATGGTCAAGCGGACAAACCACACAGGATATTTCTGCGGTGCATGCAGGTATCTATAACGTACTGATTGATGATGTGAACGGCTGTACTGCACTGGTACAGGGCGAAATTAAACAGCCGGATAATCTTACGTTTGGGTTTTCGGTAAGTGAGGTTTCCTGTAAAGACAATGACGACGGAAGTATTGTAATGACCAACAGCGGTGCTGTAGCACCTTACAGCTATTCCTGGTCAAACGGCGTGGATACAAAAGACCTGTATGACCTGCTTGGGAATAATTATACCATAACGGTAACAGATGCACATGCCTGTCCGTTCTCTGCAACCGTTACGGTGCCTACCAACCCGAGAGCCTGTATTACGCTGATCACGATACCCAACGCGTTCTCCCCGAACGGCGACAATACCAATGATGTGTGGGTGATCCGCGATTCGGATCTGTATCCGGATATAAAAGTAAAAGTCATTAACCAATGGGGTGAAACCATTTTCTCTTCTACCGGTTACCAGGAGCCGTGGGACGGTACCTACAAAGGGCATGACGTTTCCGGCGGCACGTATTATTATGAAGTAAATTTACATTCCGGTGATGATGTACCATTCAGCGGAACATTAACGGTTATCCGATAACAGCATTTGTTTATGAAACGCATATTCAGCATTCTTGTGGTATTGACACTGAGCCTGAACGTACAGGCCCAGCAGTGGGCCTTATACAGCCAGTACATGTTCAATCAGTTTATATTGAACCCGGCTGTTGCAGGCTCAGATGAAAAAATTCCTGTAATGGCAACGGTGCGCCGCCAGTGGCAGGGCATGAAAGATGCCCCGGTTACACAATCCCTTTCCGCACACGCCTACACCGGCCAGTATGTAGGGCTTGGCCTCAACATCTTTAATGAGGTAGCCGGCCCCAGCAGACGCACGGGCTTAAGTTTCTCTGCTGCGCGCCACTTCCAGGTAAGCAAAGCAAGCGATACCTGGTTCTCCTTCGGCCTGTCCGGCACCTTTTACCAATTCGGCTTTGATCCGAACAAGCTGCATTTCGACCAGCCCAATGATCCGGTTATTACTACGGCTGCAATCACGAAATTTATTCCCGATGCAGCTGCCGGTGTGTATTTATACAACTCGCAGTATTATGTCGGATTTTCCGCGCAGAACCTCGCGCAGACACCGATCAACTTATTTGATATCGCGGATAAGAATTACAACCCGGCCAGCCGTGTCTTCTTTTTATCTGCCGGGTATGAATTTGTAGTGAGTGAAAATTTAAGTATTGAACCTTCTACCCTGGTACGTAAAGTATTCGCCGCACCCTATCAGATTGATCTGAATGTTAAAGCAAACATTGTGAAACATTTTACCGTTGGTGCATCGTACAGAAGCAGCGATGCGGTAGTAGCGCTGGTGGGTATTAATATTCCCAGCATCTTTATTGGCTACAGCTATGACATCACACTCAATCCGTTGAAGAGCTACAGCAGGGGAACACATGAAATCTATGTAACCGTTAAGCTGCAGAATGCGCTGCACAAAAACGGCACGCATTTCAACAATCACCACAATACCCGCGGACATGGCCACCGCCCGGCACAACGCAACGGTGGTAAAAACCCGTATAAACTGCCAGTGCAGTAGGGACAACCTTTACGGTTGTCCGTTAATACAGCAGGGGCAACCTTCACGGTTGCCCTGCATTATGGGATTTCTGTAATACAAATGCTACAGGGTATAATGTTTCATTTTTCGTATGTGTGATCTTTGTGCCCATAAATGTTTTATAAAAAAGGCAACCGTTTAAAAAGGCAACCGTGAAGGTTGCCCCTACCATTATGACTGAAAAATTACCCCTGTATCACAAACTGGCCGTTATCACAATCGGACTTTTCGTTTTCTTTTATGTATTATTTTTGGGACAGGAAATACTTGTGCCCTTAACCTTTTCGTGGCTGCTTGCAATATTGTTAAATCCCGTTGTTAATTTTCTGGAGCGAAAAAAAATAAACCGGATCGTAGCAATACTTCTTGCAATCACCTTGATGATTGTTGTTACCGCAGGTATCTTGTTTTTTATCGGCTCACAGTTTTCGATGTTTGTGGATATGCTGCCGCAATTAAAACATAAATCCACTGAACTTGCACACAAAGGTCTTACCTGGCTGTCGCATACCTTTAACATTACAACGCCAAAGGTAAACAGCTGGATCAATGAACAGAAAGCAAAAAGTATGGAAGGTGCAAGTGGTTTGCTTGGTACCACACTTGGTACGGTTTCGGGTGTGTTTTTTGCCTTATTCCTTTTGCCTGTCTACATATTCCTGTTTTTATTTTACAAACCACTGCTGCTGCAGTTCATAGCAAAACTGTTTTCAAGTGATAAGCATACGGTTGTGGCGGATGTATTGAAAGAGACAAAAAGTCTTATACAGAATTATTTAGTCGGACTGATGATTGAAATGTGTATTGTAGCTGTTATGAACAGTGTTGCCTTAATGCTTATCGGCATTCCTTATGCGATTCTGCTTGGTGTCATCGGCGCAATACTTAATTTAATTCCATATATCGGTGGAATCGTAGCTATTGCCCTGCCAATGATCATGGGCCTGATGACCGACACCCCTGCTTCTGCGCTTTACGTGTTCCTCGCCTATATGCTGATTCAGTTTGTCGACAACAATTTTTTAGTACCGAAGATTGTTGCTTCGAAGGTTAAGGTAAATGCATTTATTTCTATTATCGTAGTATTGATCGGCGGTACGTTGTGGGGCGTGGCAGGTATGTTCTTATCTATTCCGCTGATCGCGATTCTGAAAGTAATCTTTGACCGCGTTGATGCGCTTGAACCTTTTGGTTTTTTAATCGGGGATGAAATGCCCGACCAGGCAACGGGGATCTTTTCGCTGCATAAGAAGGAGAACGATGCAGCGTAATGAATCTGTGGCAAGGAAATAATAAAAAAGGGGCAGCTGTGAAGGCTGCCCCTGCTGTTTTATTCAACAACTTTATTCAACAACGATTTTTTCTACGCGGTTGTTTGTTTTCAACATATACATACCCGGGTTCAAGGATTCTGTGCCGACACCTTCTGCCTGCGCACCGCTCAATACCTGAACACCTGATGCATTGTATAAGGTATAGGATTCAACTTTTTCACCGAAGTTCAGATAGCCTTTCACTGGATTCGGATACGAGAAGATCGTTGCCGGAGCCGCTGCTGTTCCTGCAGATGTGTTTGTCTGTACCGCTGTGTAATGCTGATCTTCTGCAACAGCCGTACGCGCGATTGGTGTGCCGGTAGATGCCGCCACCGCGATGCGTGTAGTGATATCGCCCGCATTGCTGGAGTATCCTTCTGATACAATGTAATACGTACCCGCTGAAAGATTCACACTGAACGACGCTCTGTAGCTGCTGCATACCGGGCCGTAATCATCTATCTGATAAACTACCTGCTTGTTGCTGTTCAGTAAATAGATGTATGTATCCGACAAACCTGAAGAACAATGGTCTGCAGTAACAAGAGACGTGGATGCAATGGTAAACTTGTAGTACACATCATCGCTCAGGTTTCCAAGGTCATTATCAAACCCATAGCCTGTTGAATTGTTCTGGGTGTTGCTGTAGGTTTTGCCCTGCGCAATGGTACCTGCATTAAACGGAAATTCAAAGGAAGAACCAATACCTCTCTGAATACCTACAGTACTTGTTGCCCATACCGGATCAACCGATTCTGAAGATGCAGAAGAACCTAACGTACCATGATTGAAGTTGGATACGGCACTGCTGTACGCAACCTGCCCGGTGCCTTCATCCAGCCTCCAGTAGCCGGTAAGTCCGTAGGCATTGCCTGCAAGTGTTGTGTTGTATGTGGCAGCGATCTCCGCGCCAGTACGTGCCACATTCCAGATACGCACTTCGGCAATATCACCGTTGAAATAGGTGTTCGATGCATTCGCCAGATCATGGCCGATGCGTACATTACCGGCATCTGTGATATCACCCGTACCTGTGTTCACCGTACGTGTCTGTCTTAAGGTACCGTCTACATAATACTTCAGTGTATCGTCCTTGCGCACAATGGCCAATGCGTGTACAGCATTATCTGTAAGTACCGGGCAGGAGGCGCATGGATAGTTTGTACCGTTGATATTGATCCATGGTTTACCGGAAGACCATACATCCGGACCCGGCACCAGAAATACGGAAGCACCGTTCAGGTTAGATGGATTACGGTCTGATACAATTGTCGGGTACAGGTATGCCTGTGTAGACGATGCCTTGATACGGGCTTCGTAGGTAAAGTCTCCGCTGCCGGTATTCAGCGCGCTGTAGGAAGCAGCCTGTACATAATCATCGCTGCCGTCAAAACGCAATGCATTGGCAGGGATGGTGTAGGTAACTACTAATTTAGGACGCAGGTCTGCCCGCGGGTTGTTTACAGAGGCAAGTGTCAGGTTGCGGTACAGATTTGAATACGATTCGCTCTGCAGTGCCAGCTCGAACCCGTCGTAGCTGCTGTTTGTAACCATGTCCTGCACCAGGCTGGTTACATTTACGCTGAAGTTGGTTGTTGCACGGTAACCCGTAGCAGCAACACTTGCACGGTTTGTTGTAACAGACGATGGGCGTGTACTCCAGGTTACAACCGTATCTACCCACGAAGAGGTAATGCGGCTGATGTAAATGGAGTTGTCATTTGCCAGGTTGTAGTTATGCGCATTCATATCTGTTGTGCTTGTTGTATCACAGAACAGGTATAAGGTTGCACTTGAAATAACGGCGTTGGACGGAAGCTGTGCTAGTTCAGGATACTGGATCAATCCTCTGCCCACAGTAGGCACACCGCCGTGTGTCCACAGGTACGGGCGGAAGTTCTGTGCCTTGCCGTAGTTGGTTGTTTCGTAACTGCTGGTTACATTCTGTTTGCGGATCCAGGTATCTTTTGCGTCTGCAAAGGTTACCGTTGTTTGTGCAGAAGCCTGCAACACTGAAACTGCCGCTGAAGCCAGCAGCAATTGTCTGAATAATACTTTAAACATATAGGGTTGATTTTTGTGTGAAAAAATTAGTAGTTAAAAGAATTAAAAAGATTGTTCTGTAAAAAGACGTAAACCTCTTTGGGTTTATGTACTCGTAGGGTTTATGTTCCGTTCATACACAAAATGGGTTTAAGTGAATATTCATTTGAAATGTATCGCGTTAAACCTGCGGCAACTAAAAATAACACCGTAATGATTAACAGCGACATTAAAAAACGCGTGTTGAAATAACGTCAAAAAAAAATATCAAACAAGAACTTTGTGGCAGGATACCGCTGATTTTATCACGGATACAAAAGAAATTAACGGGCGTACAATAACCGGTTAACAACACCATCAATAGTATTATCGAAGGATAATACTATTGATGGTGGAACGCATAAGCATCCGGAATTTAAAACGGGGGAAACGTTGCTTGCGGAACGGGGCAAATGTAATTTATGCAATGGGGCAACTGTTGCTGGCGGAACGGGGCAAATGCGATTTGTGCAACGGGGCAAATGCAATTTGCCCCTACGTAATTTTCCATAATGGCAGGTATCCCAGGTGGATATTGTCGGGTACGGTTTCGTTTTCTGTTGCTGCTGTGATTTCAATGGTGTATCGCGCCGAAAAAATTTCGGGTAAAATTTCCTGCACGCTGTAAACATCATCTGCATCGATGCCGTATTTATCGTCGATGTGTGCGGATGCGCCTTTAAAACCATTCTGTTTATAAAAGGTTTCTTTCTTCGCTAAGGCTACTGCGGCATCGGCATCTTTGGCAACGATCAGCATTTTGTAATGGTGTTCTTCAAACTCTCCTTTGCGGTACCCGCCGAGGTTGATAAAAAATAAGTTCAATGCACCTGTTGCATCTATTGTTTCTGTTGCTTCTGTTTTTAACCGCGCACGGATCGTGTACTGCTGTACCGTGTGTACTTCTCTCCAGGCGTCTGCGTGCAGGTTCTTTTTTGCTTCGGGCCAGAATGCATGCATCGCCGGAACGAGTTCTTTTAAGGAATCGCCGATGCCGAAAAACACATCGTGCTGTTCGGTGTGCCTGCCGGCAGGTTTGCAGCCCAGCAGCAGCATAAATAATTTTGGTTGGGAAATATTCATATGATCAGAAACACAGTAGGGGCGCATGATTGCGCCCTTTAATAAGTATGATTGCGCCCGTTAACACGCATGATTGCGCCCATTATAGCGCCAGTGTTGTTTTCGCATTTCATAGCATCACGTTCATTGTCTGTTTACCGCGGAGACTACTTCACCAGATCTACTACCCAGCCGCTGATATGGAAATCAAACCACTCTGTAAACAATTTAAATGTTCTGTTGGGCGGCCATTCTGATTCATCGGTACACATGCCTTCCAATGCATCTTCAAAAATCTGTTTATAATATTTTTTCATTATTTTTTCTGAAATATCCATCTCCTCTTTAACCAGATACGTGTAGGATTCTTTATAGCCATGTGATTCCATAGGCATATCCGGGAACACGCGATCGTTCCAATCCGCAAAGGGTTGCTTATAGACGATTGTGATTGCACAGCGATTAACAATGTTCATATAAAATAAGTTATTTTCTTTACTTTCTAATATTACCTGTTTGTATATATAAAAGCAAATCGGTTCTGTGGCGTCCGTCAGTCTTTAGATCATACCTCTGCACGGAAGATGTGACGGCTATTGCGCAGTCTTGATTGTATTCCTTAGTAATCATTCCCATTGTCTTAACCACTGATTACGTTTATTGAATGGATTACGCTGAATGCATTAACTAACATCGCTTGAAAAATAAAATCATTCAAGCATTGACTTAATATACAAATGAAAAAATATGATACTGTTTAATAAAGAACAATCATAGTAAATCATAAAAATCAGCGTAATCAGTGTCCGCCGCGGCGGAAAAGACATTTGCCCCTATCAAATCCCGCATGTTCCCCGCACTTTACATAACCCAGCTGGTTGGTAAGCAGCTGTGTGTTGCCAATGGTGAAATCGGGCACATTGCTGTGGTGGTGACCATAGATCCAGTAATCGGGGCTTGCTGCTTCTATCAGATCATATAGCTCTGTTGCAAAGGCTTCGCTTAATACACTGCCTTTGTACTGCTGCGGGTAATGCTGAAACGTTGGTATGTGGTGACTCACCACAACCGTTGTTGCTGCGTATTTTTGCTGCAAGGCTTTTTGTATAAACGAAACACTTTCTTCATGCTGCCGGTTAAACTGCTCCACTGAAAATGGTTTGCCCTTGTATTTGATCACATGAAAATCACTCATGCCCTGCGATATCTGAAAAGCAAACGCAGGACTGATCTGTGACCAGAGGGTTGAAAAAATAAGCTGCACGCCATCCTGCTCTACTGCAGCATTATTCACCAGCGATACATTGTCTTTGATTTTTTCGTGCAGCATTCCGCTCCGGTCTGCCATGTCTGAATTGTACCATTCATGATTGCCCGGCACCCAATAGGTATGCTGAAAATGATCTGAGAGATAACTGAAAAAATCCGCATGTTTGTGCATGACTGCATCCGCCGCGGCGGAGGTACGATATCGCCTGCCAGTAGTAATATATCAGCCTGCGTACTAATAGGATTTGCCTTTACAAAGTCTCTGTTCTGAGAGAATTCCAGATGCAGGTCGGAAGCGTATTGGATGATCATTTTCTATATATAGTTACCCTGTTCAATGTTAATTAGGCAACAACTTGTTGCCTAATTAACATTGAACAGCTTGTTGGACAAATTAAACCATTTCGCAAGTATGCAACAACCTGTTGCGTACTTGTATTTAAAAATAAGGATCAAAGCTGGTTGACTATTCAGCGTTTATACCGCAATTCAGTTTAATCTTTTGCAAAAGTAATTCATTGTAAAAATCAAGCGCCAGATAATTTATACCATCTATAAAATCAGTTACATGCAGATCTATTAAAGCTGCCATTTTTTTATCGTATAGGGCATACAATTCATCTTTGCGCTCTGTTTCTTCAAAGCCAATCAGCTTTAAAACAATTACATTCAGGTTTGAATAAAAATTCTCGACCAATGCCCCGGCATTTTCCAAACCGTATATAAGTTTCACATTACGCATATCTGCCTTAATCAAGGTTAGAATGAGTTCTTTTTTTGTTAGGTCGGGTAGTTCAATTTGAGTTACCATAGCTGTACGTTTACATGTCTTTACAAGCCTCTAATCATTCATTTCCTGTTTCAATCTTTATCTGCATATACATATCAAGCAACGCATCCTTCCATTCTTCTTCATCCATAGGCGATACCTTTTCACAGTGCTTATCCAGCAACTCCGTGTACCCGTCATACAGACTATCCGGCCGATACTCAAAGCCTGCCAGTGAGAGGATGAGTGTACTTAAATCGCAGGTATACGCAGCATCAAAGCCGGCTTCTACCAAGCGGTTGATTTTCATTTCTTCGGAAATAAGAAACAACATAACCTCTGCTGACGGAGGCATTTTAAAAAGTTTGAGGTTGGTCGGAAGTTCTATCTGCATAGTTTTAAAAAAGATATATGAAAGTGTTGCAATACTAATAATTAATGATGTAATAAACAAATTAATATCCTTAAAACATAATACATATCTGTTTATTACTACACTTTTATGCCAATTTAGAGCATTTTGAAAAGGTGTATATTGTCACTATAATTTACTTATAGGCAATTAAAATGACTGAAAGGAAGATTTTTAACAGATTGAAATCTGTACTGGCAGAAAAAGGAAAAACCAATCTTTGGCTGACAGAAACCCTTGATAAAAATAAAACGACGGTTTCTAAATGGTGTACCAATGATGTACAACCTTCTTTAGAAACACTTTTTGATATTGCTGAAGCATTGAATGTGGATGTGCGGGAATTGATTGTGTCGACGAAGAGGTAAAAAGAATAATCTAAATTTCTTCCACTGCGCTGAGTCGTTGAAATTGTTAAATAACTAATTTCTCAATATCCGTTTAATCGTATCCTGCATCGCTATTTTAAAACCTTCGTCTTGAGAATATAAACGATAAAGGTCCATATCTGTTTTGCGCTGCTTACCCATTACGTCATCAATTATTTTTGCGAATGCAATAGCTCGGTTTTGTATGTCTGAATTCTCTGCATATTTCTCATTGTAATCAGAATGGGCTTGCATTCGCTGTGCGATGACAACAAATTTTGCTCGCTGTTGATCAGGCGTAGCATCCCAGCCCTGAAACCAACGTTCGTTAAAGCTTTTAATAATTAAGTCTAGTTCGTCTTCTTCCGAATCGCCGCCATGTGCGCCTCTTGGATTGGGATTTTGTGGATCAACTTCTGTTTCAGCAGCGTCAAGTACGATCGTTGTATTTAATTTCACTCGTTCTAAACCATAGGTTGAAAGATCAACAGAATTCAGCAAGCCATCCAAGACATCACTTGCATTGTCTACAATAATGAGTTTAGGAATTAAAAATTTCAAAAACCAAAACAACTTTTCCCAAGCCTGCACTTCATAGTGCATAATAGAAGCCATTTGTCCATAGATCTTTACAAAGTGTTTTGCTTTAATTTTATAATCGGCCTTCGCCTTATCATCTAATTCTAAGGTTACATTAAAACGTTCTGCTGCAACCTCAACAATGGGACTAAGCTCTTGTGCATTTACCCCCTTAAAATACTTCTCTACAAAATCTTCTACTTCACTCCATTCATATACCCCTGTATCATCCAGATTAGATTTTAATTCATGCAACACATTTATGTCGGTTGCTTTGCTCAACGATGTTGCGGTATAAAATGGATCGAATGCTTTCTTAATATCTTCAGTAGTATTGTAAAAATCGAGTATGAATAAATCTTCTGTTTTCTTGCCGAGCTTATCTGCCGAACGATTCAAACGGGATAAGGCCTGCACGGCAATGACTCCTTGTAGTTTCTTATCAACGTACATAGCAGTAAGCTTAGGCTGGTCATAGCCCGTAAGGTATTTGTTTGCCACAACCAACATGCGGTATTCATCCATATTTACGAAACGTGCAATTTTATCGCTGATATATCCGGGATCACTTGGTTTTGCTGTATCCAGGTGTGCAGGAAAATCATTCAGACTGTCTTCGGTGTATTCAATGCCTTTTATTTTTTTAACGCCTGAAAAAGCAATGGCTATTTTGAATGGATTGCCTTGTTCGTCTAACAGTTTCTTTAAGGCAAAATAATAGTTGATAGCAGACTCAATACTTTGTGTTGCAACCATTGCCTTTGCCTTTCCTTTCAGCCTTTTGGTATTAACCAATTTCGTCATGAAATGGTCAAGCATAATATCTGCTTTGGTTGCAATGGTTTGTTTGTTCTGCTCTACGTAGGTACGTAATTTCTTCTGTGCTTTTACCGTTTCGAATAAGGGATTATCCTCAATGGATTTTTCAATTTCGTAATAGCTTTTGTATGTAGTATAATTGGCAAGCACATCCAGGATAAAACCTTCTTCTATGGCTTGTTTCATGGAATACAAATGAAAAGGTTTATACTTTCCATCTTCCTGTTTTACACCAAAGCGCTCAAGCGTATTGTTTTTAGGCGTAGCCGTAAAAGCCAGATACGATGCATTGCCACGCATCTTACGTGCGCGCATGGCCTCCAGTATTTTATCTTGTGGATCTATTTCTTCGTCTTCAGTAGCATCCCCTGCAGCATTTCCCATGACCTGATTCATGGTGCCTGCCGAAGTGCCACTCTGACTGCTGTGTGCTTCATCTATAATAACAGCAAAACGTTTATCACTTAAATCGGCAATGCCGTCTACAATGAAGGGGAATTTTTGTATGGTGGTAATGATAATTTTTTTACCGCTCTCCAAACTTTCTTTTAACTCTTTAGATGAATAAGCAGGCGCAACAATATTTTTTACTTCCGAAAACTCTTTGATGTTTTCGCGAATCTGTTTGTCTAACAACCTGCGATCGGTTACAACGATTACGGAATCAAACAATGGATTTGAGACACCTTTGCTGCCCGGCAAGTTATCGCTTTCCGGATAGGTTTCGATCAGTTGATAGGCTGCCCAGGTAATGGAATTGGATTTGCCCGAACCTGCAGAGTGTTGTATTAAATACGTTTGTCCTACGCCTTTTTTACTAGCATCGTCTACAAGTTTACGCACCACATCCAATTGATGATAGCGTGGGAAATACAAAGTCTTTTTACTTAGCGGATCGGTTTCTTTGCCATCGAAACGGACAAAATGCTGAATGATATTGGCAATGCTTTTCCGGGTAAATATTTCTTCCCACATATAGGATGTCTTATGACCAAATGGATTTACCGGATTGCCTTTACCAAACAAGGGTTCCCGTTGTCCTAAATTGAATGGAAGAAAGAAGGTATCATTTCCATTTAATCGGGTGGTCATGTATGCTTCATCGGTATCTACGGCAAAGTGTACAATGCAGCGACCGAAGTTGAGCAGCGGTTGATTAATGTCACGTTTGGTCTTATATTGATTTTGCCCGTGTACTTTTGCATTCTGTCCGGTCCAATGGTTTTTTAATTCCATGGTTGCAAAGGGCAAGCCGTTTACAAAAAGTACCATGTCTATTTCTTCTTTGGTATTGATGAGTGAATACCGAAGCTGACGCGTAACACTGAATTGATTGCTTTCAAAATTTGTGCGTACGGTCTCGCTGCTGCTGGCTAAAGGTAATGGATACAATAAGGTAAAGTGTGCATCGTCTATATCCAGACCTTTGCGAAACAAACGCAGAATGCCATACTTCTTTACAGTATAGTTAAGGCGCTCTATAATCTTAAGTTTCCAATCGCTTTGCTTTTGCAGTTTGCTCAACTCTTCTTGTTGGGTAGTTTCCAAAAAATCCCAAAAGCGTTTTTCATCGAGAGCAAACTGTGCATTAAAATCTTCGGGGGAGCCAATATAATAGCCATTACCAGCACGGTACAATTCTCTGCGCTCGTTTGCAATATGCAGAGAAACTTTTTGTTCCTTCAATTGTTCCAGACTTGTACCCGTTAAGCACTTTTCTATGGAAGATTCTAAGGCTTGTTCGTTGGTTTGTGACGGCATATTTTTATTTTTTATAATGCTTACAAATTAATTCAATCATTTCATTTTGATGTTGAATAATTTCTTTTTTTGTCCAAATTTCATTTTGAAAAATATAATAAGACTTCAAAGTATCATATGAAATATTCTTATTATTAAACATGCTTCGTTTTTCATCAACAGATTTATTACTGTACTCTGAGTTTTGTGAAACACTTAATAAAACTAAATTTCCAAATGAATGTAAAATCTCATTTTCATTTTTTGGATTTTTAATTATATTTTCTGGATTCTGAGGATAAATGTGTTCCACTGAATTCCTAGATGTAATTCTATAATTTTCAAATTCACTAGTTTTAGGAAATGACCAGTTTTTCCACAAAATAAACTCCAACTTTTGAAACCAATAGTGTTGAAATTTTGTGCCATAACTTGAAGTTAAATATATTTCATATTCAAAGTCAGTATTAACAGTAGAATCAATCAATGCCAAAGACGCCTCTTTGTCGTTCATTGTTTTACATAAGGATAAGTTATTGTCAATTTTTTCTAAGCGGTCTAAATGTATATCTGAATTTGCATCTAAATCTCCGTGATACTCTAATAAATATCCGAGGTAAGAAGTAAGCCAGAACTGTCTCAAATAATCTCCAGTAAAATATAGTACACTTTGTAACATAAGCATGCTAGACTTGGCATACTTGGTTCTTGAATAATAATTGGTAGAATTTTTATTGATATTGATAAGTTCTAACTGTTCTGTTTTTGTATCTACATCACTTATCCATTTTATTATATACTTATCAAACAAAAATCGAACTTTCCATAGCAAAACAAAAAACCGCTTTATCTCATTTGGATCATTCAGTTCTTCGATTGGCTTAAATATTTCAATGATCCGATTTACATGAAAAGTACCTTCAAAATCTGGTTTACCTTCATTTCGCAAATGCAATCTATATGTATGCAACAGTAATTGTCCGAAGTTGATGACGGAACGGCAAAATACTTCTTCTGATTCTCGTTTTTCGTCTATAACCCCTTTCTTTATTTCTACATAAGGCTCGCAATCTTCTAATGTTAACCCTTCTATAGTAAATATTGAATTTTTAGTTTCTATGGGTATCTCTGAATTAATATCATTAAAAAGAAATTTTGTTTTATCAAATTCATTGAGTCTGCATAAATCTACTGTAGCCCAATCCGTTTGGGGGAAAGAATCTCGAACGTTTCTTTCGAAAAAATTATTCATATTCTCACAAGCTTCCCAAATTTTACTATACAAGACTTTTTCATCAATACATTTCAATAGATTGGCTTTAACAATATCGGTTTGTTCCAATTGCAATCCGGCACTATTAATCGTAGAAAAGAGCTTATTTAAATCAATTGCATGAGGGGTGGTATTTTTTATTAATTGAACCTTGGTATAAATATAGTCTCCAAATTTTTTAAGCTCTTCATGAGTTATGGTTTGAATTATTCCATTAATATTTACTAAAGCTTTGGCTATGTTTTTTAGATAGGGATATTTCGCAATCTCGCTACTCTCAATAATTTTAATATCCTCATCTTTATCTTTCTCCAACAAACTTTTGAAATAATCTTCTACTTCCGTTCTTATTTCAAAATTCATTTTTAAAGACTTATCTGTATTGGTCAAGAAATTCTCAATCTCTGATTTTTTATTTATTCTTGAAAATACAAATGCTATTAACCATAATGTAGTGAAACGTTGTTGACCATCAATTAACTCAGCCTTCATCCCATTTTCTTTGGTAAGAATAGTGCCTATATAATAATCTTCCTCCTTGTTATATTGATATGATTTATAAAAGTCGCCTAATAATTTTTCAATTTGTTCATCACCCCATACATAAGGCCGCTGATAAGTAGGAATAGTAAAACTAAACTTTTGCAAATCAGCAAGATTCACTATTGAAGTATTGAATATCTTATTGCTCATTGTTTTCTTTAATTTTAGTTACAATGGCAGTTAAAAAAGCTTTGTCAAAAGCTTTTGGAGTTTTCTTGAAATCTTCTGTTTTACCAAACTCATTAAAATAATTATTCAATGAACCAATGTGCTTATCTTTTGATTCTTTCACTCCTAAATTGTCAGTATTAAAGGTGTACTTAAATCTTTTTAGATATAAAATGAGTTCATCTACTGTATAAACTTCAATGATATTATCAATAAATTGATTTTCAAAAACGAATTTGAAAATGCTATCCTCTCTAACGTTTCTACTTGAAGAAACCCTTAGCGAATAAATAGAACGATATAACCATAAACTGGCTTCAAATAAGCGGTAAAATCCAAAACGGCTTACATAAGTGATAATGCAAATTTCTAACAACTCTTTTAAGAACAATGTGCCCGAATTGCCATGCATCAACTTTTCGTTAAAATCATAAAAAGCATCGCTTACTCTGTAATCTTTTTTGCTTCTATTGAATAGTACATCGTGTAAGTGCACATAATCATTGATATAATCAAGAGTATTATTACCATCCGACAAAGGTTGCTTTAGTTGCTTATAGTTGCTTTCATGCATTTGAAATGCCCTGCCAGCCTCCATTTTTACAGCACTATAATAAAATGAAATATCTTCCTTGTCGTGTTTTGTATTTTCAGTAAATTCTTCAATTAAGACTTCCTTTATTCCTTTTTCATCTCTGTAAAAAGGGAACCTGCGCCAATTTCTGTTATCCCAAAATCTTATTTTAGTAAGATTTTGAATGATACTTTCTATTTTTTCACTTTCGATGCCTTCCCATTTTCGGGCCTGATAATTTATATTTTTTTCAGAAGAAATGGCTCGTAAATGATGTGCCTTTATTATATCAGAACCACTCAATCGAACACCTCCTGTATTCTGAGTTTCAAAAAAAGTATAGGCTAAATCTTCGGTAGCAGTAACTACCAACGTTACATTAATTTTATCAAAATCAATATAGTTGAGGACTTCTGTATCGGCATAATCAAAAACATCTTTTGCGTGTACACTTTTAAGGTAAGAAAAATTGCGTTTTATATTATTGATGCTGGTAGTAGAAGTATATTGAATCCCACTTTTAATTTCTTTATTGATAATAGAATTGATGAGCAATAATGTTGTTATTCGTTGCTGTCCGTCAATGATTTTAAGTGTGCCTTCATCCTTATGTACTATTATGCTACCTAAATAAAAAAGTGGTTTGTCATTATCCGTATTTTTATAATATTCAATAAAATCATCTAAAAGCCGATTGATCTGTTTTTCTTTCCAGACATATGGTCGTTGATATTCTGGTATACATAACTGACCTTTTATATTAGTATTGGGAATAGCTTTTTGAAAGGTATTTATTAAATCATTAAAGGTACAGCTTACAACTTCAATACCAGTCTTTTGATTAACTGAAAGTGATGTTGTTTTATTTAATAATGTTAATAATAGACCAGTTTCCATACTAACTCACCTTTATTTTACCCGTTACCGCACTATTAACCAAATTCGCCTTGTATTCTTTTAACTTTTCTATTTCATTTTCTTTGAGGGAAATGGCAGTGGCAATTTTGGCTGTGGTGGTTTCTATATATTCCACAATTTGCTGTTGTTCTGAAAGAGGCGGAATAGCAATGTATATAGTTTTCAAGTCATTTATATTAAATCTAAAAACTTTTATTCCAGTTGCATATTTCCTTAGTTCTTTTGAAAACACTCTTGAAGTAAAGTATAAATAATGACTATTTATTTTATCATTATTTGGATTCAACAATATTTGTTCACCTCCGATTAAACCTAAATCATTTCTTTTATAATATGCAGTATGCCCCAATTCTTCAATTGTCTCTGATGTAGCAATAATTATAGTATCACCGTAATTTACTATTTGGCTTGCCTTGTAAAATTCATTATTGACAAAATAATTATATTCTTCATTCACTTCATTTACTTTATATGTTTTCCCATATTGTAATGCAACATACTCTCCATCATTTAGTAAATCATCTTTTCCAAAACTTGAATTCCCTCTAATGAAATTACATAATCCAAGTAATTTCTTCACCTCCCAACCCTCCGGCACCTCGCCAATCCATTCAACACCGCTGTCCTTCATTTTAACCTTTGGATTCAACCCACGGGTAACGGCTTTGTGTATGAGAATTTGTCTGCGTTCTTTAAGTAGTTCTATTTGCTTTTGTTTGATAGATATCGCTTGGTCTATCTTAGCAGTTTTGTCGTCAAGAAAAGTGGCGATACAGGATTGCTCATCAATTTTAGGAATTGGTAGAAGAGAATAAGATAGCTCAGGATAGCTAATATTTTTTCCTTCTCGTATTCCAACAATGCTTGTTTGTAATTCTGAAATAAAAGCTGATGACTTAAACAAATATTTATAATACTGATTGGCAATTTTTCTCTTAGTTTTTAAAACAGTATAAGCTGGGCTAATTATACCATCATGATGGCAATACTCTAAACCACCCTCAAACGACCTTAAGCTTATAGCAAAATCGCCTTTTTGTATAAACTTAAAAGACTCTAATGCGCCAGACGGCATAACCATTCTACTTTCTACCCAACTCCTAGGAACAACACCTTGATTTTGTGTAACGGACAGCAATTCTTCATTCTGTTTATTTTTTTCAGAATAATCTCTGAACAAATGTTTCATCCGAATACATTCCCAATGCTTCGGTATCTCACCCAACCATTCCACACCCGAATCTTTGTATGCAGGATATTTTTGTAGTTTAGTTTTCATCGGTATCGTTTGTTAGATGTTGCAATTCATTTTCCAGTTCTTCAACGGTGGGCAAACTGCTTTTAAGATTTTCGGGGAGTATTTCGGTAAAACTAAATTCACTTATACCTATAGGTTTGTTGATGTCGCGCAAGGCAAACTCTGCTTCAATGTTGTTTTTATCGCGACACAACAAAATACCTATGGTTGGTTTATCGTCGTCTTGCTTCAACAAGGTATCTACAGCAGATAAATAAAAATTCATTTTGCCTGTGTATTCCGGCACAAACTTGGTGTTCTTCAATTCAATCACCACATAACATTTCAGTTTGATGTGGTAAAAAAGCAAATCCAAATAGTAATCGTTCTCTGCTATTTCCAGATGGTATTGCTGGCCTACAAAAGCAAAACCTTTCCCCAACTCCAGCAAAAATTTAGAGATGTGTGTAATCAATTGTTTCTCCAAATCCTTTTCCTTCATGGTACCGGCCATATTCACGAAATCAAAATTGTAGGGATCTTTAAGCGTCTGCTGCGCTAGATCAGACAAAGGCTCTGGCAGCGTCTGTTTAAAATTGGTTATAGCTTTCCCTTGCCTTTCAAACAACTGAGATTTTATCTGCAACGCCAAGGTTTCGCGTCCCCAGGCATTGCTAATCGTTTGCTGAAGATAAAACTGGGCTTCTGTATAACTTTTTGATTTGGTAAAAATCAGTATGTTATGCCCCCAGGGTATTTGTGCAACAAACTGTTGCCCAAATACATTTACCTGTTTTTCAATATGTTGTAATTGGTCAACAGATTGTTGACTTATTTCTCCAACACCTTGTTGAACATTTGGAGTAACTGGCAATTGGGCAACAGCTTGTTGACCAATTGCATTTTGATAAAATAAGTAGAAACTACGGCAATATTTAAGATTAGTGGTTGAAAGCCCTTTCATTTCTGGAAATTCAACCTGCAAATCATGAGAAACCTGCTCAATAAATTTTGTTCCCCAGGCAGTCTGCTTTTCAGCAATCATTTTGCCCAGATCCCAATAAAATTCAATCAAAGCAGCATTAATCGCCAAAGATGCCTTAACCTGAGACGAACGGATTTTTGATTTCAGTTCAACAATCCAGTTTTTGTACGCTATGTCCGTAATGTGACTCATAATAAAAAATTACAATCCTAAAATTTCTGCAATCAGTCCATCGCTTTCCTTTTCCAAGGCCAGGATGTCTGCCGTAACATCTTCAATGCTTCGTAAGGGTTTATGCTTATAGAAATATTTATTAAAACTTATTTCATATCCGATTTTGGTAGCATCTAAATTGATCCAGGCTTCGCCTACATGTGGTTTTACTTCACGCAAAAAGTAGGTATAAATAGCCTCTTTCAGCGGTACATTTTCGGTATCACGCAAATTACTTTCTGTTTCGTATTCCAGGTATTCGCCTTTTTTCTCCGTTGCAAAGTAACCGTAATCACCCAATTCTTTTTCTTTGCAACCCAAATAGGCAAGCAGTTCTTTTAGTTTATCGCCTGCTAATTTCGTTGTTCCTTTTACCACCTTTTCAGCATCTGCATCATACCAGCTAACTGCATTCAGAATCGCATTTTTTTCAGAAGAAGAAAGCTTTAGTTTTTTTGCGGCTAATGCTTCGTCTACCCTTTCTTTAAAAAGATTAAAATCATTGAACTCTTTCGATCCTATTTTTTTCATTAGATCCATAGCAAGTGTTACCAGGTCCAACTGTTTTTGCCAGGTAGCTTGAGTTACAAGTGTCTTAGTTTGCTTGGCATTTAAGTTTAACTCATTTTTTTCGCACCACTCAATAATTGCCTTTTCATGTTTGGCAATTTCGGTATATACTTTTTCCCTATACGTTTCGTAGGCCCAGGCCATCGGTTCGCGCAGGGTTTTATCAAAACGAAGTTCTTCAATACGTTCAGCTGTGAATTGTGCTTTCAAACGTTTTGGTCGTTCAATGGTAACTTTGTAATATCCAAAATCTGTGTTATCAAAAACTTTTGAAGAAATCCCTTGTTCATCATCAACCTTTCGGTCAACAGCCTGCATCTTCTCGTAGACAGATACGATCTCGCGTATGTGCTCGGGAGCAAACTCACAGTTTTTATTTCCTAAGTTTTTACGCAGTTTACGGAACATAAAACCGGCATCAATCAACTGCACCTTGCCTTTTCTTTTGTTCGATTTGTTGTTGCTTAAAATCCAGATATAGGTAGTGATACCCGTATTGTAAAACAAGTTATTCGGCATTTGCACAATGGCTTCCAACCAATCGTTTTCAATAATATACCTGCGGATATTGCTTTCGCCTCCACCGGCATCACCTGTAAACAAACTACTACCATTATGCACCGATGCAATGCGCGAGCCCAATTTACTTTGAGAAAGCGGTTTCATTTTATTCACCATTTCCATCAGGAAAAGTAATTGCCCATCTGAAGAGCGTGGTGTGGCATCTGCTTCTTCTTCAATTCCCCAATAGTTTTGAAGCTTGATTTTAAAACGAGGATCAATAATATCTTTCCCATCTTTTATAAACTTTTGCTCACTCGCCCAGGACTTACCATAGGGCGGATTGGAAAGCATAAAATCAAACGTAGTACCAGCAAATTCATTGGTTGAAAGCGTAGAACCTACACGAATGTTTTCAGGGTTATTCCCCTTAATCATCATATCTGATTTGCAAATGGCATAGGTTTCATCATTGATTTCCTTGCCGTACAAATACACATCTCCTTTAGCTTTTATTTCACCATCTTCATCCTTGATAAAATTCTGTGATTCTGTAAGCATACCACCGCTTCCACAGGCAGGATCGTAAATGGTCATTACCGGAGGAAGTTTGTCTTTGATGGGTTCAAAAATAATATGCGTCATCAAATCAATTACTTCGCGCGGTGTAAAGTGCTCCCCAGCTTCTTCGTTATTGTCTTCATTGAATTTACGGATCAGTTCTTCAAACACATAACCCATCCCAAGATTGCTTAAGGGCGGAAGCTTTCTTCCATCAGGATCATTTTTTTCAAAAGGAGTAAGATTGATATACGACGAAGTAAATTTCTCTAATACATTCAACAAAACATCTTTCGATGCCATGTGCTGAACTTGCCTTTTAAGATTAAATTTCTCAATGATCTCTTTTACGTTGCCACTATACCCTTTTAAATAGTCTTCAAAATTAGCCTGAAGAATTTGTTGATTATTGGTTGCCGTATCGTGTAGCCTTTGCAACGTCCATTCGCTCGTATTGTAAAAGACATAACCACTTGCCTGGCGCAATCCATTTTCATCCCACTCTGTAAACTTGGCTTCATCTTTCTGAAAAGCCATCTCTTCCAATACAGCATCTTTGGTTGGTTCAAGGAGTGCGTCTAATCTCCTCAATACCACCATGGGCAAAATCACATCCCGGTACTTCCCTCGTACATATACATCACGCAAACAATCGTCTGCGATAGACCAAATAAAGGATACTAGTTTATTGTGTACTGCCTGATTCATTTTGTATTTTATTACCTAATTATTTTTGTTAGTAAAGTATATTATTCCAATCAATGGTGATTTATGATTACATACAAATGCTTTATCATTAAGCCAATAACTTTATTTGACTACCGACAAAACAACGTTTTCGATTAAACCATAACCTACATTGCATTATAGAAAAATATAACTTCTCAAGTTAATTATTTTTACCCTGGGATACTATATCCCTCCTCATTACAAAAAAAAATCCCTAAAGCTATAGACTTTAGGGATTTAATAGTTTTTCATGATTAATCCTCCCTCACCCCACCTGCACCACCTGCATCGCACACACCTCTTTACCCATCCGCTTTGTGCCCTTGTAAAAAGCAATCCCAACGATACAGAGCAATGCAGTTTGTTCGGCGGAAGAAACAGGTAAGGTTACTGGTAAGGAAAGCTTCACCCGCATAGCAAAATCCGTATAAAAGAAACCGGAATACACCTGCCCGCTAACAAACGCTGCATCGTGTAACGGAACATAGCGCCCTGTAGTAGCATGTACGCCATAGGCAGGCACACGCATAAAGGTATACAGCAGCTGAAAGGAAGTTGCATCTGCCGGTGCAGCGATATCCGTTGCCGGCTTAAAAGCCGTCTGCAGCACCGCTGTATTCCGGTCTTCCGAAATACTGATCGTAAGCGTGTTTTTAAACCGGCTCTCAAACGCGCAATCCGCATTGAATTCAAACCCTTCCAGCCTTTGGCGATGCGCGGCAATGTCCAGCACCCGTATACCTCTTGCACCTTTACCTGCATGGATTATCTTCTTCAACACTCCCGTAAGGTTGCCGATCAGGTTCATGTCGGAATACTCTTTCCAGTATTTCCCGATCCCTCTCCGTATCTGCGCACAGACATGAGAAGCCCCGCCAAACTCCTGGTTGCTGTCACGTATTGCCTGGCACGATTTGGAATGTTTGATCTGCTCTGCACTGGGTCCGCCTTTTTTGCGGACAACAGTTTTGCCGTTGCGTTTGTAAAAACTGAGCCCGCCTAAAGAGCCCTCAAAATCTGAGTTTGTTGTTGCCATAGCTTAAAATAAAATAACAATTAAAGGAATTATTTTTAAAAACAGGATGTAAAACTACAGGTAAAACGGCAAACAAAAAATCAGGTTTAAAAAAGTTATCATTCGTTAATGCCAGTAAAATCAACCTGTACAGCAGCTATACTAGTAAGTGTACAGGTTAATGCGGCACATGTACAGAGACATGTACAGTAAGTGTACATGTACTATAATAAACAATACAAACTGGTAAACAGACCCACGCAGATTTTCTATCAATAATAAAAAATAACAGCTTTTTCTACTGGAAACAAATTCTCTTTTTCCCTTAAATCCTGTAATCCTATTCGCCGCGGCGAACAGACAAAAAAACGCCTCTTCGAGGCTGTGCGTAAATGGTTGGTGGTGATGTTAGCTATACATATTTGACCCCGCCGGGGTCAGCGTTTCATAAGTAATGATTCATATGTTGATTATGAAATTCACCAGTGGATGCAGTAGATAGATTATGCATGGACGGATTCTCAGGCTGAAAGCCTGACATATCTCAACTTGGGGCATCGTCCCAAGCAAATGCCCGGCAGCAGGTAGTCTCCTCCTGATCTCCTCCCTATATATTCCGCCTATGTTCCGCCTATGCTCCGTGTATATTCCGGGTATGTTACGTGTCAGGGATTGTAAAAAGTGGCATCAAGCAAAAAAACAAAATCCCCTGAAGTTAGAACCTTCAGGGGATTTTTAGCCTGTACCCCTCAGCGGGGCTATATCACCCCAATTAATCAGAGAAATACAGGAAATAATGGATTTTATGGACAATTATTCTGACCTATAATACATTCATTATTTGAATCTGTATTTTATCCTTTCTTTGAAAATTATTACCTGTTTACAATAATAATACTTAACAGTATAAATTTTCTATCAGAAAAGTAACCTATTATTAATTGAGCAAACCTATTAAACACATGTTCTAGTGTTAGTAAATTCTTTATTTATAAAGTCTGAATTTGTAATTATATTTCATTATTGATAGGTGGTTTCTTTCCATTAGTTGTGACACTTTCGGGCTTTGCATTAGTACTTTTTAAATTTTAACAAATATGTCTTCATTTATGGATTTTTCAGATATATAATCATAAATTCTCGCATTGTTAAGAATATAGCCAGAATAGCCTGAAGCTTTCAAAAGAAGTACTGCTATCATTCTCTGAAGTCTCATACTAATATGAAATAATTCCTTAAATTCAAATTCGTAATCTTTTTCTAATGACATATAGTCATCTCCGTGTAAAAACTTATTTCTATGCACAAAAATCAAATTTTTCTCTTCCTCTGAAAGTGTGTAACCAAAGTTTACAAATGGTTCAATCAATTTTTTATTATTAGTTCCTTTGTTGAAGTCGTGAAGTTTACTTGAAATTCTTGAGAAATTAGCCTTATAATCTTTTAGTTCTTGTATACTAAAAGTTGATTTTTTATTGTCTTTCTCTACAATATCAATTCCTTTTACAGCCGTGTTTATAACAGCTTTTATTTCTTTAATGATTTTATCGTCTTCAATTAATCTGGGAACAGAAACATCTCCACCTATCAAAACTTTAGTTACGTTTTCTAACGCTACAAATAATGTTGGTACTTTCAATTCAAGTGTCGCTGAATGATTACTCACAAACAATATTACAGCTCTCAAAATACCACCCTTATTACATATTAACTCACAAAGTTTAGATAGTGATTCGTGAGGAAACTCAACCATATATTTTTTTAAATGTGCTTCATCAACGCCTATTAATTTCCCATTTTTATCTTTCTTGTATTTTGTTTTTTGTTTAATACTTACCAAACTGTGAGGTTTTGTTGTGTGAACAGGAAAACCATCTAAAATTCCGCCTCCTAAAATGACAGATAAAATACTCTCAGGTGTTTTAAAGTTATTAGATGTGTATGTTAATATATTAGCTTCTTTTCCGTGATATTCGCCTTTTAAAAATGCATAAGCAAGAAGAATAGAATTGGCAGTTTTTTGAAATTCATCAAGAATTAGCTTGCTTATGCTATCAATTATGATGTAATATTCCTTGTCTTTCGTTTTATGGGCGAAAAAGTGAAACTTATTGTTGTTAATAGTCAACTTTAATAAAGTTCCAAACGTGCCTTTTCCGTCAACTGTGTAATGCCATCCCGTGAAGTCGCCCCTCAAGTTTATTTCATGATTTACAGGTAAAATAATTCGGTAACACCTTTGCTTTTTATAGTAGCTTTTGTTTTTAGTTGAAATAGAGTTAATACTCCCTTCTATGTGTTTTATTGGTAAACCATCGGGGTCGTCAAAATCGAGATAGGATATTTTTGAAGGAATTATGTATTTCCCTTTTGTAAAAAGTTGTCGTTCGTCATTAACTAGTTTTACTTCTGTTTCTCTCTTAACTTCTATTTCTTTGTCAGTTTGAACGCCTTTTCTAATAAGTGTAGTTGTATTGAAAAAATAGCTATCTTTTGCTTTTGAAAAATTAAATTCCCTGTTGTTAAAAGCGTGATTTTTTGTTTTACCAACCTTTACTTTAAACTTTTGTTCTTTACCAATATCCTCTATGAGTTTTAGTGTGTCGGATAGATATTTGTCTGTTTTACTCATTTGGTCAAATAGATTTTAAATATTATAGTATCTTTCTAGTGTGACGTAAAAATTTTAACGCATGAAGAAGAAACGGATTCTGTGTTTCAAAAGATGCCCTTCCAGCACCGAATTAGAGAGTTTCATTTAACCATTTAGCTATCTATTTCTTTAGATACTATTGGCAACTTTTTCTGGCCATCCTTCTTTTTTATTAAAACTTTATATTGTTTCGGTTTGTTAGAAGATAATTTTCAACGTCACCACTTAATTGATAAAACTTTGCAAAATTTTAGTGATAGTTTGGTTCCCAGTTCACACAATAAATATACTGGTGGCCAGGAAATACATCAAACATGAAAAACTTTCTTTTGTCTTTTATAAAAAATTCCTTTTTTGTGTTCAATAGATTTGTCCGAAATTTGGAATAGAATTGTCTCTTAATATTTCTATTAGTAAAACTTATTTTTTCCTCAGCTATTGTTAAATTAAATCGTTCTTTGATTTTTACATCAGAAAATTGTGTATCAAAATACTTTTGATACACATTCTTAAAAGTTTGTTCAGAGTTGATGTATCTATAATCATCTGGTAATGCAGGATTAGAGTCATGTAAAGCTTCTAATGCCTTTTCGAAATCTAAAGAATTTAGTAATTCTTGATAGAAAGCATTGTAACGAATATATAAATCCCATTCAAAAAGTTCTTCAAACGAACCCAAAATCCCCGTAAAAGGTGCTGGCAAACTTGGTCTAATTAATAACATAGAATAATTTCCAAAGCATACTCCCATAGTAATAAACAAGTTCCATTTAGAAGCAGCATTAATTTCAATAAATTTAACGTAAATATCCCCCCAATTAACATCTTCTTGATTAAGACTTAATCCAGTTTTATCCTCCAGCCCATGTATTTCAAAATGAATTATTGGTTTTATACCATCTGTTTCACAATGACTTTTGATATTTTCCAATGCATGAAGCAACTCCTTTTTGTTATCGACATTGAATATGCGAGCATCTTTATCACCATATTTTGTATTGAAATACTGTAAAACATCGTCAAAAAGTTGCTGGCCAGTCAATTCATCACCATTTGCTTTACTAAGGGATTGTATCACATAAATTCTGTTGAAATTGATTGTCATAATTGTTAAAGTTTTATAAAATTACTACTAACTAGAAATACGAATAAAAGATTAGCTATGCTAATCCGAATAAAATTATTCATGTAAAACATGAATAAATAATTAGCATTAAAATATAATTAGTGAGACCATTTCAATAATTATTCAATATGCCATTTTCTATTTCAAGATTCTTAATGAGACTTTCGACTTTTTCATTATCAAAATTATATATTTTAGTACTTCTATCTATAAAAAGATTCATCATCTTTAAATTGTAAATATCAATAAAATTGTTTTCAAAATGTAGATGAGAAAAGTCAGAAGTATAAAGAAACGAAGAGTTAAAATTTTCATTTCCATCTTTAACAATTTCAAGGGTAGTATTTTTAAATATTCTCAATAAATTATTATCATTTGTCATAAAAAAAGAAAATAAATTTTCACCGAACATTTTATATAATCTAAAGCTATTTGAAGCATTCTTAGAATGAAAAATATCCCATGCTGTTCCTTTTATGATTTTCTTGATTTCACTTTGTTTGCAATCAACTGCAATCATTTTTCTTAATTCGGTTTGGCCACCAAAAATGTTTAGTGCCAAATTATATTCCATACCCAAAAGTATTTCTAAGTCATTAACCATCCAATCCACAAAAGTATTGATATTAGATATAGCCTTGTGCTTAGTTAAACCTTTTTTTGCAATACTCCTTATTTTCAATAAGGCACAATAGCTGTTTTTTAATGAATCAATGCCTTCAAGAGTACTTGGAAGTTCGATTTGTTCATTGTTAAAAATATGATAATCACGATTGAAGTCATATTTAAATTTTTTAAAATCATTAACTTTTATTAAATCAAAAAAATCGATGCGATGTTTAAAATCACGAAACTTATTTACATTAAATGTATCATCTTTTAAGCACAACTCTAACAATCCAAAAAAAGGGTTAATCTTAATAGGGTGTTCAGAAATGTATTCTTTTAAAGAAATAATTTTCGATATATCAACATTAGTTGCACGCTTCCCATAATCAACGACCTTTATAATATGTAAACAAACACAACTATCTAAAAAAATAACTGGTTCAATACCTGATTGAATAATAGAGTTTAGCTGTTTTATTTCAGGCAATGCCATTACACCTTTTTCAGAAAAACAATTATATGTGACAATCTTTCTACTCTCCATTAATTACACTTAAATTATAAAATAATATAAATTGAAACCATAAAATCCCCTGAAGTTAGGGCTCTAAGAGATTTTGCTACATCTCATAATTCGTCTAAAAATATAAAATAAGATATAGATTTCATGAACAATTCAGAAGATTCTATCTCGTATCTGAAAAAATACAATCGACTTATTCCATATACGAAACATTCTTTTAAGAAATCTATAAGCACTTACAAATCTTAATTTTGAAAAAATTATATATTTAAATTATCATAAGGATTTTCTCCTAGGCTGTTTTTAGATGGTTCAAATTTTGAAAAGTCTAACGTTGCAAAATCAATTATTTTAAATTCGTTTTCATTATAAATTACACTTGAATCTGAAGTATATATAACAGCCATATCAATAAATGCTTCCTTAATTACATCAAGATTAAACCCTATCTTTTTTTCTAGAATTTTAATAATTTTGTCATCTAATAAGTCTATTTTCTCATTTTCGCCCTCAATGAAATCCATTTTATAACAACACCTTCTTAAATATTGAAAAGAAATATCCTTTCCACAATTATCAAGTACCTTAACTTTTAAAGTCCCATGATACTTTGGAGTAAACTGTTTCAACAAACTAGAAGCTTGAATCGAATTATATGCTTTTATTTCTGTATCGAATACTTTTCTTCTATAAGCGTTTGTTTTTGTTTCGCCAATTTCTTCCTTTCCTGTCCCATTTAAATCGGGATGCTTATAGCTTTTAAAAAGTTTAAAAGCGGTTCTTGAATGTAAATCGATAAAAACATCAGCAAATGCTCCTTGCGCAATTTTAAATTTAGATACGTTTACTATCACATTTATATAATTTTATTTACACTCACATCTATTTATAAACTAGTTGTCCTATAAGAAAGAAATGTATATCTCTGCGTATGTCTTTATGTTCCGATAGCCAAATTAAATTTAATTATTGCTTTAGTATCGATTTGGTGAGTGATGTTAACTAAATAACAAAGCTTATCGCAAATTTCGCTTATTGGCATTTGGTGTTCTGAGTTCAAAGCAAATAATCCTGTAAAATATTGAAGAAATTTTTCATCTACAATTCCATTTCGATGTGAATATAAGTGTCGAATCTGAAGAATTTTTTCAATTTCGTTTTGCTGTCCATTATCTATTGCATTCAATTCACTTATCTGTTTATTATCCTTGATAAAACCCTTTACGCTACCTTTTTGTAGCTTACTCAATTTTTGCTTGGAGCAATATCTAACAAATTCTTGTATGTCTGAACAATTTAAAACTTCTTCTATAGTTACAGTCTGACCAGACTTTAATGTTGAAGGATTAGCTAAAAATATTTCATATAAAAGGTCTGATAAAAAAGTCTCGAAATTATCAACAAACGATGAAAATATTATTCTTGACAATATTTTCCCCTCTTGATTTATAGTTATTTGTGTTGGGTCATTTGGATACAACAAGATTCCTAAGTCATCAACAATTTTAAGTATACTTTGATAATGCTCTAATAACTTTATTTTTGAATTCGTTGCATTAATTTTCAATGCTTCAATATTCAAATTAATTTCTTTAATTCTTGAATAACCATTTATTTTAAATAATATCTCAGGAGCATTAAGTAACTTTGTTGCAGCTCCAATTCGTTTGTAAATTTTATTTTCTAATAAAATCGTGGAGCTTGCTTTTTCAATCTTGATTACATAAAGTTTCTTGCCTTTATATGCTATGTATTGATAATAAACATTCGGTTGAGGTGATAATAAGTCTAATGCTTTATGAGTAATTGCGTTTGAATGAAAATCTTCACTTAGCCCATTTATTTCAAGATTGTCTGAAACACCAAGCACAATATAGCCCCCTTCAGAATTCGCAAATGAGCAGATTAGTTGAGCAATATTTTTTGAAGGAGGTAATACCGCCTGATATTCTAATATTTCACTTTCTGAAGTTCCAATTAGAGGAATTATTTCTCTTTCAATATCCATATTTAAACTGGTATTTTATTAATCCCTGTATTTTTAAGAATTTTTCCCAATGTTAAATGTCTAGGTACTTCAATTCCGTTATCAATCCAAAGTTCAGCATTCGCATAGTCTAAAGTATCTTTTTCAGAGCTATAATAAACAATTACCTTTCCATTATCAGAAGGTCTAATTACTATATGGATTAATAAACCATCCTTTTTAATACCCCCAAGTACAGTATTAGCTAATACTTCTAATTCACTACAGTCATAGTCGGGTAAAGTTTGTAAATGGTCAATAATGTTATCCTTGGCTCTTGAAATAAGTTTTTGAACAGATAGGAACATGTCTACATTAGGAGTGGAAGTATGAGTAAACATTAGGGATAAATTTTTATCCTTTAAGGCTACTTCTAACTCTTCAATTGAAGTCACTCCAAGACCTATTAAATCATCTTCTGTGATTTCAGACTTTATATCAATCACATTTCTTTCCTGAGCCAATAACAACATCCTTTTTAATTCTGAAATATCATTAACATTAAATTGCGTTAGTAAATTTGAGAGTTCTTCTGCTTTTTCGATATTTTTGAGCAATTGAGGATTGGAATCTATTGCCTGAGCTACTTTTGAAAGTTGAGCCAAATCAGTCTTACTTCTCATTACTTTATACAAACTATCTTTATCTTCAATAGTATTCATAAATAATTCTGCTCTTCTTCTATATAATTCTGAAAAATGTTCTTTCCCCACCTCTTTATTATTTTCAAACCATTCCGAAAGAAGACTTATGGCTTTGACAAAATTATCTTCGACAATATTTGAACTTTTAATTTTGTCATTTAACTTTTCAGTAATTCTTAACGCAATATTCTTTTTGGTTTTAGGAACATAATTTCCAAAAAGCACTTTTTTACTTAATAGTTCATCCATCCAATCTTCTCCAAGTAGTTTTAAAATATTTATTAAGGTTGAGTCTTCTATTTCATCAATATATAAATCGGATTTCTTTTTGAATATTCCTTTTTGATTTGGAGTTATAAGATGCTTTTCAAATAAAATTTGATTACTTTCTTCAGCTAGAAGAAAGTCAGAAAAAGAATTTAACCAATTATATGTGTCCTTATTTTCAAGTCTAAGTGTTTCACTTAACTTAGCAATATTTTCTTGCGTTGCAACTGTTGAAGCGAGCACAACATATGTAAGCTTATTCCATTCTTCCCAAGATGATTCAGACCAATAAATTGAATGACTTTTCTTAGGAACTAAGTTAGGGAATAAGTCATAAGTAAATTTCCATATTTCTGTTTGAACTTTTTCAGAATAGGATTTAGCAGGAAACCATATTTTTTTTAGAGGCATCTTCTCCAAATTTTCGTCTTCAAGCTCAATCAATCTAGCTTCTATAAGAGATTCTCTCAAAGGTTTTTGAATACTCTGTTTGTACCAGTATTCATCAAAATATTTTTCATTCGTATATGGAATCCTAGTTTCAACAATGTTAAATAAATCAAAAAAGGGTTTATGTGAAACTTCGTTTAAAAGTATTTTAAATAATTCAATCGCAGACTCAAATATTTCTCTATTTTCTTGAACTTCATCATCGTCAGTTCCTTTTAGCCATACACCATCCCTCTCAGTTTGGGGATTAAAATAAAAACTATTTATTACAACAGGAAAATGAAATTGCTCTGTCCCAATAAGCGGAAAATCGCAAAATATTTTAGGGATATCTTTTAAGCTTTTTATCCTAAAACCCTTTTCATTTTTTTCTATTTCGCACCCTATACAAACATCATTATCCGAAATGACTAATAAATGAATCTCTGACTTTATGCCATTTAAGGTCTGAGAAATGACTTTAACATATTGACTTGATTCTTTTTGATTGTTTTCAAAAGTAATGTTTCTTGATAAAGTATTATCTATTATATCGACTTGTTGGACTTTTGGAATAAATGACAAAACAAAAGGTATTAGTTTGATAAATTCTTCTACACCAACTCTTGCTATTCGCTTTTGTTCGATAGAATTAAGTTTATATAAAAAAGAAGTATTGAAATCATTAGCATTGTAATGCCCATTTATTAGTTTAGTTGAATTGTGAAATTCAGTCCATGCATTTTCAATTTTAGGAATTAATTGAGTTGTAGTTTTCCCTTCACGGTCTAAAGGAAATTCAAAACTATAAAAGTCTTTATTTTTAGTTTCTAAAACGCCTTTAACTTGAATGATTCGTGATAAAAGATGAGTTGTTAGAAAACCTGTACCAAATCGTCCTGTTTTTTTTGATTGTTTGCCCTGTTCAATTTCTTTCGAAGTTATTTGATTTATTACTCCTCTAACATCTTGTTCTGTAAAATGAACTCCATTGTGTCTAAATTCTACGTTATCCTCATCAAGCTCAATTTGAATAGAAACTTTTCTATGTTCTAAATCTGCGATACTGTCTTTAGCATTTTGTAAAAGTTCCCATGCCCAACGACCTTGATTATTTTCAACAGTTTTGTCCAAATCATGCAGTCTCTTAATTATTTTTTCAGCAATTGAACGGTTTCCGTCTTCTTTTCTTCCATCTTCTATTGATTGAATCATAGTCATTAGTAGCACTTTTTAATTATCTATTGAATTAAATATACATAATAATATAATTTATCATTATTAATAATTACCTGTAATAATAGCCTTCCTATGGACTAATTCAACCAAATTACTTCTGAATGCAGGATTTAAAGAAATATTGGACAACCCAATTTTATGGTTATTATTTACGATTGATGGTTTTTCTTTAAATATCGTGTTAAAAATTTGCTGTTTGTCCATATACTCAGCTACGTCCCAAAGTTTTTCAAAGTTGTTTAAATCTATTAAACAATCTTCAATGAACGTCTTTTTTTCAGGTAGTTCGGCAGTGACAAAAACTAATTGTTTTTGCATGTCTTCCAACGACTGTGTATATTTTGCACTGAGTATTTCAAATTTATTTTCGTTTATTTTTTCAGCAAACTTGGCATCGAATAAATTAGTAAGTTGAGTCTCTTTGATACTTATTTCTCTTGCCAATTTATTTTTCTTCACAGTCATCTCTTGAAAAGTATTTTCAAATACAGCATCTAAAATTTCTTTAAATTCATCTTTAAAGACCTGATTAAACTCTACTACCGATAATAAATTAAGAAAAGCATTATTTGCCTTTTGAGCAGACGCAGTAAATGAGCACTTGTTGCATTTGTAATAAGCAGGTTGATTTTTTTTAGTTTTTTTTATATCACCAGTTAGTCTTCCATGTCCATTGGGACATTGAAGCAATGTTTTCAAAGGGAAAATATCTATAGTATCAGTTTCTTTTAACCTGGGCTTTGATTTAAATTCAAAAATACCTTGAAGCTTGTAAAAATCTTTTTCTGAAACAATAGGTTGATGTATGCCCTTTATAGGCTTATTATCATTTGTCTTCGATACAATTAGCCCTGCGTAAATAGGATTACGAAAAATTTCACCCCAACGATTTACGGGTTTAATTATTCCATATCGGCTCATAACTTTCATTATATGCATCATTGAATACCCATCCAAGAGCATCTTAAAAGCTTTTCGAAGTAATTCGCCATCTTCATTTATGACAAGGTTCTTATCGCTATCTTTATTATAGCCAATAGGTGGAGTTGCAAAAGGATACTTCCCCATTAATATTCGGTTCCTAACTCCATCTCTGGCTCTCGAAGAACGTAATCTATTTTCAAATTGTGAACTACTCAATTTAAAATTCATAAAATGAATCCCCATATCATCATTCGAACTAATTTGTTCTTGCACTGAGTAAAGAATAATATTTTTCTTATTCAGTTTCTCAATATCAGGAGCAGCTGATGCAAGATGACGTGAGAATCTGTCCATAGAATAAACAATGATTGCTTGAATGTTGTTACGTTTATCCATAGCATACCTAAGCATTTCATTGTATATTTTTCTATTTCCGTCTTTAGCACTTTCAGAAACACCTCCCATATATTTAATATCATTGAAGCCAATTCTAAAAGCAAAGTCTTCGCAAGATTTCGTCTGGGTTTCGATTGAATAATTTGTCAAGAGTTGTTCCATGCTACTAACTCTTGTGTAAATGATACATTTCTTATTTTTCTGCATGCTGTTGTTTAAGTTTATATGTTATAAGAAGTTGCGCTAATACTTTTAGCGTTTGTTTATCTGAATCCGATAAGAATAAATTATTGTTGTGCTTTCTGATTATGTCTGATGAAGCTGATGCGTGGTCAACTATTCTGAACATCAACATTAGTATTGATTTCTGGGTTATTTCCATTTTATTTATTTGTTTAAATCAGTTCTTATTCAATATTTTTTTAATCTTTTCCTCTCGAATCATAGAGTGTATATCTCTTTGTATCTCTTCAGCTTTTAACCATATAGATGTGACATAGATTGCTACTCTATTAAACTTTATAGATTTTACAATTCCGAATTTACGTTTATTACCAAATTTACCTTTTCCGACAAACTCCAAGATATCGCCTATTTTAATTTCGGATATGTTTAAATAAAATTGTGAATGAATATTTTCACATCTTTTAAAGTATGTCTTATAATATTGGCTACCATTTGCATTTATGTATTTTGCAAACCAATCACAATATTCCCAATATTTACCGCACTGAGACGTGAATGGATATTTAGTCACAATACCATGTTCGATTTCAATAAATGCTTTATCAAAGTCACTTTTCATAAATAATATATGTTCGGTAAGCCGTCCCCCTTTAAATTTTAAGCAATGATGTATCAGTCAATGGTCTTTGAACCATTGAAATAGTTAAATAATTTTTTATTTGGAGTATCCTGTGGAGTTGCACCACAGAATAAAGAACTGTCAATACTCTTTATAGTTAAAAATTAGACTGATATTAATCAATCTTAATTATACGATTGGATATTTATATCCGTAAAAATTGTGTAGGATGAGATAATTTATAATCAACTGAAATTGGTTTATAAACATCCTCACGATGCCCCCTATAGCCTTTTGTATAATCTTTCACTCTAGCATTAAACTGAATCTTATCTCCTAAGCTACATCCCAGTGTATTGTATCCTTTGGTTAAATTAATCCAAAGGTGGTCCGTCAGTTCATTGCCCTCTGCATCTTTAATATTTGTTAAAAGGACAGTTGGTAAATCGTTACCTTTATAAGCTTTCTTTGTACCATAACGAGAAACAGTTGCTACAACCGTTATACGTTCATTTTTTATTTTTTTTAACTTTTCTCTCATTTATTCTTATCTCCTACTAACAAATATTCTTTATATCTACCATTTTCATTTTCAACCAAAATAGAGCCATTAAGCAAACTAAATTTATTTATACTTTTAATTGCTTTTTCATGTGTCTTTTCATCTGTCAACTTTTTCTTATTTAACACATTTTGAACAGCCATAACTGCTGTCATCTCTTTATCAACGAGTATAAAATAACAATACTCATCTAGCCAATTTTCGCTTGCATACTTAATTGCTTCATCTATCAACCCGACAAAAATATATCGAACCTGAACTTTGTCTTTCTTATTTAAGTAATATATTTCACAATGGTTATCAGAAATTACGTTATTACGTAAACTTTTTTTTACTTGTGTATTCATATCTTGTTCTGTTTTATATTGTATTCAGCTAAAAGTGTTTCAATTTTTTTCTTTCTGAAAAAATGTGGTTGTTTTAATTTTAATATGGATAATATTTTCAATCTTAACTCATCAACTGAATTAATTGAAAGTTCTGTACACCCATATTCACAAACTGTCCACTCATTATTTATTTTATTTATTGATAGTGTTACTTCAACAATTTTATCAGAACAAATTATAGAAAAATATCTCCTATAATTTGTTCTACATTCTACAACTTCATACTTGTCAGCATAAGTCAAAAAGAATTGCGTAAACGTCAACAAAATTTCTTTTTTCATATCTAATTCCATTTTGCTATACCCTTTCATTAATTTAATTTGACTGATTTTGTGATTCCCAATATTTTTATTTTTTGACATACCAATTCTTTAAACTTTACATTATTTTTCCATTCCCCTTTCAGGTAGCTTTAAAATAAAACAAAGGTCATGCAGCCTATTACGAATTAAGGTAATAGTGGCAAAGATTGAGAACAGTTATAACGCTGCATAGTTAAGCTATGCACAATCGTTACCGACCTTGTTAATTATAATTTGTAGCTTGTTTGAGCCCCACAGGCTCTATGAAGTCTCAGGGAGTTGAACCCCGATAAAAATACCGATTGACACACAAATGTATATAAAAAAATTTTATTATGCAAATATATTGACATATCCTACTAATTTGTGTATTTTTTACAATAATATATATAACTGATAATCAAAATATTAAATAAATAATTCACTAAAAAAATCTTTTTGCCTGTTTATAACATCTTAAATTTTAGGAATATATACAGTATCAAAATCAGTAATTTTACTAAATAACTTTGACTGATTTAGCTATGACAGGTCTGTTTGTAAATTTTTTCGAATGTAAATTAAGTAAGAGCAAATTCAATATTTATGAGATGCCTTATGTGTCTTACAATACGAAAGAAAAATATACAGCTCTAAGAAAAGAGAACCCCGATTACAAGTTTTACAAAGTAGCCAATACCATCTACTATTGGAGTATTACGGCATTGCCTTCTACAACGCTTACAGGGAAGAGCATTACGGTTAATACCGCAGAACATCCAAAGGTTATAAGTAAAATAATAGAAGAATCTATCTTAGCTTTTTTCAGAACCAATTACTCTGCTGTTTATAAAAAACAACAATGCCATTATTGGGACATCGTTTCAAACAAAGAACTTCTCAATCCTTCTATAAAAGGATTAAGTGTAAAGAACCAAACACATTTCAATACCTACTTCTTTCGTACAGGAGAGAATATCAGTTATGGATTTCTACTCTCAACAAGCTTGAGGTTAAATATCACATACACAAGACAAGATTTTGAAAAAAATAATATTGCTCATAACGACCTGTTAGGCAAAGACAATATAGTATTTGCGAACACAAAAGCATTGAAGAGACTACTTTCTGCTACAGGACAACAAGAGAACTATGATTCACAAGTTGCCAAGTTAAATGCTAATTCAGAAAGTTTTAAACTTATATCTGCTACCTATGAATGGCTAAATAATAACCGCTCTAAAATATTCCTTCCTGATAATAATTCTATAGCATCAATCTCCAAGAAGTATTTGCCTTTAGAAAACAATAAGATTTATTCCGAAAAACTTAATTCCCCTACTCGCTATTATTTTGGAGGAACAACATGCCCAATGACTGAAGTAGATGTGAGAGGTAATAAAACATTCATATCCTATGATGAACAGGTTAAGCGAAAGAAGCCTTATAGTTATGGAGGTTTCAGTGGAGAAGAAGTATTAATATCCATTCTATGTCCGAAGACCTATGAAGGAATACTCGAAGGATTTTGGAACAAACTTGAGGCTACTCTAAAAGGGAAACTTCACTTAGAAAAGCTTAGATTCAACAAAATTGTATTAAGCGGAACAGCAGTTGAGAACTATGAATCGGAATTCTATAATCAGGATTTATTGAAATCCCATTTAGCAATTGTAATTGTTGATGAGCACCATAAAACACTTCCTGTAAAGAAATCTCCTTATCACACTTGTAAAGCAAAACTCATAGGAAGTGGCATACCTACCCAAGATATCCAGGTCGTCAATCTGAAAAATGCCAATCAATTTACGATTAATAATATTGCATTAAACATTTATGCTAAGATTGGTGGTACTGCTTGGACAATAGAGAAGGAAGACAAAAGGATGGAGGAGCTTGTCATTGGAGTTGGTTCTTCCTTGAGCAGTGATGGTAAATTAGTATTAGGAATAGCGCAGATATTCCATTCTGATGGTCGCTATTTAGTAGGTGATTGTACTCCATTATCTACTTTTGACAATTACGCAAAAAACTTAGAAGATTATCTATATTCAGCTATTAGTAATGAGATAGATAGAAGTCTTAATAAAACGAAAGAGTTCAGGTTGATTTTTCATTTGTTTAAATCAGCGAGCTTTCAATATGAAATTAAGGCGGTTGAAAATTTGATGAAACGATTTTCCGATACCGATTTGACGTTTAAATATGCTTTTGTTCATCTTGCATACGGGCACAATTTTAGAATGTTCAACAATGACGGAAATAAAGATGTAGACAAAGGAACATTAGTTCATATCTCGTCTCACTGTAAGCTTCTTCATTTCACTGCATCAAGCAGTATCCCATTAGAGATATTAATAGACGGACGTTCTACCTTTGTTGACCCATATTATCTATCAAAGCAAGTGTATTGGTTTTCTCATCTTTCTCATAGAACTTTTACTCCATCAAAGAAAACGGTTACCATATTGTATCCTGCCTTGATGTCAAGATTAATGGAGAAACTCAAGGAAATAGAAGATTGGGATACTAAGCGTCCTGCAAAGGACAGTAAAATAATTAATACACTTTGGTTTATTTAGAATGCTAACAGATTTACTCAAACACGCTAAAGATATAGAAAAGAGTTTATTCGAAACTCCATCACTACAGCAATATGCTTTCTATTACATTTTTAACAGAGATAAATTAAATACTTTATCCGTAGATGAGTTAAGTGGTGATGAGGAAATACTTTCTGCCAAAGGGTATAAAAGCATATCTCCAATCGAAGATGAATTAAAGATTATCAAAAGACAACCTTTAAAGAAGGGCATACATTATACGTCAGATTGTATAAAGCTTGTCGGCATTCATCTTGCTTCACAAGAAAGTATTGAAGATAAAATTGATGATAAATTCAATAATGGGTCTTTAAAAGAAAAGTATTTCATCTCAAAGGCTCTACCCTCTTATAAGAAAAAGCTGTCCGACTTCCTTAGGGAGTCTACAGATACGGATGAGTATCACAAAGTAATCGACTTTGTAATTAATGAGATTACATCAGATGATACTGAAGACAGTATTTTTTCCATTATCCGTAAAGATGCAGATGCCATTGACCTTTTACTTATCAATGATTATATCATGGCAAGAGGTCTTGATAGAACGAAATATCTCAATATATCAGCGAAGACTCTCATTATTCAAATTCTAAACAATTTTAGCAATGCTATCAAGAAAATAACGGTTCACCGCTATAATAGCAGGGCAGGAATTGAAATAAAGGATGAGTATGATGTTCAGGATGTATTGCACACCATGCTTATTGGCATATTTCCTGATTTAAAGCCTGAAGAGCAGGTACAGCGTACAGGAGCAAAAAATACCCGTGTCGATTTTGCCTTAGATTCAGAAGGTATATTGATAGAGGCAAAAATGATAAGCGACAATTACAAAGATGAAAAGGAATTTATAGAACAGCTTAAAAAGGATATTGAGTCCTATTTTGTTTACCCTAATTTGAAAGATGTTATTTTCTTTGTCTATGCTCCTGATTCTTCAAAGATAAAGAATGTCAACAATTTTTATTCCCTTAATGGTCAACGCTCAAATACGGGCAAATCATTTGAAGTAACTGTTATTGTAAATCCATAAATTTCTTCTGCCTTTCACCTATTTATATTAAAAAGACATGACATTTCAGATTAATTTATAAACACTATTGAATCATATATTTTAATACAACCCTAAATTATAACAAATTTTTAAAATGTCACTCTCAAGTTTAAACTCAGCACATCAGGGATACGAGTATCAAGATTTGTTAGTCGCTTACTTCATATTAAAAGAAATAATTGAAGAACGAGACAGCAGCTTTTTTATTGATAAGAAAGAATACGATGGAGATACATTTGATGATTTAACTATTGAAAATAACAATGGTTTTTTCAAAAAGCAAGTTAAATACAGTAATAGTTCTAACTCTCATACTTTTGAAAAGAAAGACTTATCTTCTGCAGCATATCAAATAGCCCTTGACAAACTATTTTTTTCATGGAATAGTCATCCAAATAAGAGTAACTGCTTTTTGAGATTGTGTTTAGCTTGGAATGAACCTATAGATGACCTTACCAAAATTCTAAAAGAAGCAACAGAGGAAAAATCTTTTTCCAATTATAATACTAAGCTATTTCAAATTGACATTGAAGAGTTTTGGCCTTTAAATGGTAACCCTAAATCATCATGGAAGAGGTTTAACACTCAATCCCCAAATATTAATCGAGCTGATTTTAATTCCTTCTTAAATAACTTTACAATAGAATTAGAATGTCCTAAATCAAGTTCAGATTTTTATAGTGCAGGTGAATTAGAGAAGTTAGTTCTAAACTACGTATCACAATTAGGAATAGGCATTTTCCCAAATGAAAATAAAACTAAAGAAGAGTTTGCATTAGCACTTATAGCCTTAGTACGGAAATTTCGAGGAACAGGCAAAAATATAACCATATCGTATATTTTTGATTATTTCTCCATAAAGACTGATTACGGGTCAATCAGGCAAATATTTCCTATCAACTATTCACAAAATATTGAACCAAATAATTTTTGTAAATATATTTTAAACAAATTAGAGCAACATTCTAAGGTTATATTAACAGGAGAACCAGGAAGTGGTAAATCATGGTTTATTGAGAATTTCAAGAAATATTTAGAAGAGGAAAGTATAAATGTAATTCGTCATTTATGTTATACAGATTTAGATGATATACATCAAAAAGACAGAATAAAGCTTGATGTATTTTACGGCAACTTAATTAATGACATTTTAGATTGTTTCGGTGAATTAAAGCATAAAAAAGAAAAAAGGTATGCAAGTACATTAAGTGAACTCAACAACCTCCTTTCCAATATCACAGAGAAAACCATCTTAATAGTTGATGGCATTGACCATATTGAGCGCATATTTCAATTCAAAAGTTATCCTGATATATCGAAAGTAGATATTGACATTATCAATAAGATAAATGAACTGAAAGTATCAGAACACGTTAAAATTTTAATTTCTTCTCAACCAATTTCTGATTTGGGATTAATTAAAGGTTTTGTTTCAGAAACCATGCCTAAGTGGGAACAACTCGAAGTTGAATCGTATATGTCCAAGCTCCAATTGCAAGATACAGCATTGGAAGAAAATTATTCATTATCAAAATTTCTTTTTGATAAAAGTAAAGGAAGCCCTCTTTACTTAAAGTATTTGACTAATGAAGTAAAAAGGCTTAGTAGTTATAGCAAAGAAGAGTTAAATCAACTACCTGAATATTCTAATAATCTAAAGGATTATTATTGCTACTTAATGTCAAAATTAAATCTGAGTGCAAAACTTCCAAGGATATTATCAGGTGTAAGTTTTAGTTTGACTAAAATTGAATTACAGGAAATAACAGGTGATGGCAATTATATAGACAAATCGTTAGTAGACTTAGAACCTGTTCTCAAGCTTAATGTATCACAAAACGGTTATATAATATATCATGAAAGCTTTAGAAGATTTATAGTAGAGAACCTTTTATCAGAAGGAGTTGACATCAGTTCAAATATATTCAAACCAATAATTGAATGGTTTGACAAAAAAGGGTTTTACGAATACTCAAAATCTTTCCGATTTTATTTTCAGTTTCTCTATGAATTAAATGATGTTGAAACCATATCAAAATACATTTCAAAGGATTTTATTTCTAAGTCAGTATCGTTTGGACATTCATGGAAATCAATCTCAAACAATTATAAATATCTGTTAAAATCTGCACTACAACAAAAAGATTTTCCTAAAATAATTTTATTGAATGAACTTAATAAAACATTAAGCACTACGGGGGATATTCTCGACTCACATTATGAAACTTATTTAGATGCTTTAGGTCATTTAAGGAGCTTTAAATACGTATCAGAACATTTAAGTTTTGATGGAGCACCTACCCTACCTTTACAACAAGGATTAGCAGCTTGCTACTTATGTCACTCAAATGGCACATCTTCTCCTTGGGAGGTTTACATTGATTTCTTTAAAGAAGGAGAATCTATTGAAGTAGAATTATTTGGCTACTATATAAGATATTTATTGATATGTGAAGATGAAAAAGAGATTCTCAAAATTGCGTCTCAGTTACAATCAGATAATCTATCAAGCTATTGCATTATTTTTCGTAAAGAGATAAATAGCTTTAGCAGCAACGATTTCATTTCTAAGATAAAAGCTGAAAGTAAAGATGTAAATGATATTTTAAATTCGAAAAATAAAATAGCTCAATCAGGAGACTTTGCACTTCTAATAGACCAAATAAAAAAATTCAGATATGTACACAATACTGAACTACAAACGCTCAATACTTTTTTTCATACAGTATTAACTAATAAGAATAATGATACCTTAATCAATTATATAAGTGACTCTCTTAAAAATTTAGGGTGGTTTTATGATTGGATAATATTTTCTTCTAAAATTAAAATAGCTAAAACTAACAATGAAATAAGCTTCAATGAGCTAAAAGATATCTTTTTAATATTAAAACGTGAAACCTCTCCATTTAAAGGCCAGGTTAGAACATGTGATTTACATATTCTTGAAAAGGAAATATACTTTTCTATCCAAGAAGGTCTAATTTTATTAAAGAAAGAAAATGAATGGTCTTGCATAATTGACATATTGATTGACGTTAGTAATAATACAACTACTTTTTATAGAAAAGAACTTAGCGGCCCTCTTGATACTAATAGATTATTTCAACTATTATCAGAAAATACCAATAGTGAAAACATTAATAAAATTACAGATACATTTGAAGCCATTATAAAAGAAAAGCAAGAATATTACCTTCATTCATATATAGCTGATTATTATTTTCAATTATCAAAAATATATTCTTTAAAAAAGGAAATAGATACCGCTCTCCAAAAATTTGAAAAAGGAATAGAATACCTATTGGGATATACCTCTTGGAAAGATTCAAGTGTAGACGATTTAACAGAATCAATAGTAGATATATATAAAATTGATAATGCATTAGGTAATGAATACATAAAAAAATTAAAAATATTAATAGATTCAATATCTAATCATACTACAGGTAAGGGAACTAGTCATTTTCCTGTTACGTGGTATGATAGATTTTTAGAAATTAACCCTTATGATAGTGCTTTATATCTTCTTAACTCTTTAGTTACACCTATTATTGATTGGAGATTAGAAGATTCGTTACAAAGCTTACTAATATCAGAGGAAAACAACGATAACATTAACCCCCTAATTAAATTATTTATTGCACAAACTTTTCCAATAGAAACATCTGAATCATATCTCTTAAATTGTATAGAAATTGCCCGTAAGTCTAAAGAATTAAATTTTGAATTAGCAAAAAATTTTATCGCAATAACTTCCAATAAAATTAATCAAAAATCTACGGAAGAATATTCAATTATTTTTTTAGATGCGCTTAAATCAGTATTTGAAGAATTTGATTTAAGTAGTGATTTTAAAAATATAAAGGTCAGGGAAAGTAATAAGCATTTTGCTAAAGATATTGATACTAATTTTGACTTTAAAAAAGACATAATAGCAAGGAAAGAATTCTCTGAAATGCCTATAGAAGAATTAACTGACTTCATTTCGGAAAATGAACTGACTATAAAAGAAGTAAATTCTCTATTATATCATTTTGATTCAATTAATGTTGAACCAAATCACTTTAAACAACTTGTACAATCATTTTTCTCTCAGACCCACCTTTACAAGTCTAACGCATTTGATGTTGGAATTCTATTTGAGAAGCCTAATGATATGTCTATTTATTATTGGACAGCGAGGTATGTATATAATTTTAATGGAAGTTATTCTTCATTATCAGACATTGAAGCCATTAAAAAAGCTTATAATCTTGGAAAAGAAAAAAGCTTAGAGTTTTTATGTGAACTTCTTTCGGACAAGTTAAATATTCAGTACAGAAATGCCCTATCAGCTAATCTTTTAAAGGGTCTAATAGAAGTAGGGTTTGACTCAGATAAAATAAAAGAAGCTTGGTTGAATGCCTTTAATACTATTGACTATAGATTACCCTCGAAAGATGAATTTGATTGGGTTAAAGGATTAGAAAATGAATTAAACCTAAATATCGAAGAGATATTTATCTGTATTCTTTTTTGTCGTTTTAAAGCAGCAACAACTGAACGTACCCATGCTACTTTATCAGCTATATGGTATTTACTCTCTTGTTATCCTGATAAAATGATAAAACCATTAAAATGGTTTATTAAAAACAGAGATAATTTTCTTGAAGCAAATCTACTTTTGGTTATAGAATTACTGTATGAATATGATAAACAGGATTCGAATTACAAAAAACATTTCGTTACAGAAATAGAGAAAATATATCCAACAAACTACTTGTTGATTGATATGATTATTGAAAAATTACATGGTAAAAGTAAACGGACTTTTCTTGTAAATTCTAATACAATTATATATCCATCTACTTTAATTAAAGAAGAATTTTTATTTTTCTTAAAACTCAATTTTAGAAACTATAGTATTTATAAAGCAGGAATAAACCTAAGCAATTTATTTGAAAAGTATAGGGCTACTTTTAGGAATAAGTATGAAGACGTTCTTGAACTGTACTCTAACCGAGTATATAAAAAAATGGCTTCTCACATCCATTCTTCTAATTATTTTTTAGAGTTAGTCAATAAAGACTTATATAGGGATATTTACAAATTTAAAGGGGAAGATATTATTGTAGAAGATTTAAAAGTAAACACATCCAAACTTATAGCACAATTCTTATCAAGAACAAGTAGACCTGTTAAATTGCCCTTACCATCCACTTTAGAAAAAGATTTTATATCATTGACAGTAACTGATAATCAAGAATGGATAAGAATCGGCTATTATGAAAGTGAATTATTAGAAAAAAGTCATGGAGAGCTTCAAGAATATAAAGTGTATGGAGGCATTAACTTTGCTAAAGAATTAAGTAATTCTATTCCTTTAACAATATCTGATTTGGATGGTAATGAGTATATAAAAGAAGAAAATGAATCGCTAACCAGCATTATACTTCAACATGACCCATTGGAAGAATATAAAATATTGTGGCTTAGCGAGGACTTATTCGAGTTTCTTGAGTTGAAAATTTGTGATATAATTGAAGGATTATTTGCAAGAAATTCCACGAATGATGTGGTCTTAAAGTACAATTATTGGAGTTCGGATTACATAAATTTAGGATACAGTGATAGTATTGAATGCGAAATACCTAAACACGAGGGAGCAGAGTTATTAATCCGAGCGGATTATTTTAAAAAAATTTGTGAATTGTATGAGAATATTCCTCACTACATAACATATAGAATATCTCCTAAAGACACAGATAATTATGAGTAACAACAACGTTGAAATTCCAAAATCTCACTATAAAGAATGGCAATCTAAAAGAAATTTTGAAGAACTAATTGAACCATGGTACATGCCCTTCAATTGGGCTGTTAGAGACTATGGCATTGATGGACAAGTTGAAATTACAAGGCCAATTAATGATTCCGATAGTTTTAGACCTGATAGTAAATTCTTCTTTGTACAACTAAAATCTACCGACGATGTAAAAATCATTAAGGATTCTGTTTCGTTTTCAATTCCTGTTAAAAAAATTATTCAGTGGTATAGTTCAAACTTGCCTGTTATGCTTGCGTTGAATGATTTTTCAACTCAAAAATTTTATATGTTATGGATTGATATAACTCTAATTAACAAATTAGACTCTACTAATGAAAATTGGGTAAACCAAAAAAGTATAACATTAAAAATTCCAGTGACAAATGTTCTTACAAAAGAATCATTAGAAAACATTCGTCAATATGTCCTAAGTTGGAAAACAACATCCCGAAAAATAATTCAACCAGGAATATACTTTGAACTAAAAGACCGTTGTAAAGAATTATTGAAACTGTATTCAACTATATCTACTCCATTTAATTTTGAATCTATCAGCAACGATATTGATTCCTTTAACATACAAATAGAACAAGCTATATATAAAATTGCAATAACAGGACAATCTCGAGTAGGAAAAAGCTCTTTAATTAACGCATTACTAAAAAGGAAAGATGTATCTCCGACAGGTTTTTTCCAAACTACAGGAGTTCCAATACAAGTTCTTCCTAATAAAGAAGATTTAGTCAAGATTATATATAGAAATGGAAAGATAATTACGGAAAAATTCTCTTTTAATGTAATTGAAGAACACGCCTCTCAAGATAAAAATGAAGATAATAAGAAAGCAGTAGCCATTGTCGCAATACATTTAGCTAACAGACAACTTGAAAGAGGGGTATCGTTTTTTGATATACCGGGATTTAATGACCCTAATGAAGATATATACAACTATGCTTGGAATACAGCTACTAAAGCAAATGCTATAATTTATGTTATAGACGCCTCATCAGCAGAACATGGAGGCTTTATTTTTTCTAGTGAATACAAAAAACATTTGTTAGGATTAGGACAATCCTTGGATAAAATTTTTCTTGTATTTAATAAAATAAATGCTTTATCAAATGACAAATTAGAACTCCTTAAAGAAAGAATAATAAAGGACTTGAAAAAGTATGATTTGTATTCTAAAGTGTCAGAAAAAATATATTATCTAAGTGCAGAAGAGAGTTTAAATGTGAGACTACAAAAATCTAAAGGAACAGATACTGTCCAAAAACTTGAAGATGATATATGGAATTATTTACTAAATGAAAACAAATATGGTTTAGCTAACTTAATTTCAATTAACCAAGACATATATAAATCTTCATCTGATTTTGTTAGTTTACTTAATACAAGACTTGTTGATAATGAAAAAAGAATAATTCTTGAAAAAGCATTATTGGTAGTTAAAAATAAACTTCCTGAGCTAAAAAATATTTATACAGTTAAAGAAAATGAAATCAGAAAAAGTATTTTTCAATCATTAACTATACGAAAAAATAATATTTTAACAACTCTTGAAAATTACTTGCGAAAAATTTCAATTGATAAAGAATTACCTAATACAGGCCATATTAAAAATTATCTATCGCAAGGAGGGCACAAGACTCTTGAAGACACTAATTTAGAATATGCACATCAAGTAAATATACTAAAAGAGTTAATTGACAATTGGGTTGAAGACAATCTTAAACAAGTAAGAGAAATCGTTCAAAGCAATTCAGAACAAAAAATTGTTGATTTTTCAGGAATTGAAAACCTAGAAATGCCCTCAATTGATTTATCGTCGTCTTTTGGGGTTGGATTTATCGCAGGTGTTGTTGGCTTCGTAATTAATCCAGGAGCAGCCGTTGCTGCCGCTTTTGCTGCTTTTTTCAGTAATCTAATACTATCAGCAGAAGATAGAAGAGCCAAGAGAATTAGTAAAGTCATACAAGAATCAAAAAAACGCTATGATGAGTTATTTCAAAAAATAGAAGAAGGTTACAATGAGCTAATCACTGAACATTCAGCGATTATTTCTAAGTATGCTAATAACAAAATTAACTCTTATTTTAAAGATATAAATTGTCAAATTAACAAATTAGATAATCCTATTACTGATAGTGAGATGAAATTGTATGATACTGCATTTAGGAATATAGAAAATCTAAATAAAGAAACCATTAAAACATCCGAAGAATTAAAATCTTGGTATTCTTCATTGTGATTTAGAAAACTCAATAATATTTTTGTTTATTTTATATTTGCGTTTAATCCAAAATTATGAAACGATGAAATTACTTCTGCTCGGACTACATTATAAAATTCATTGGTACAATAGATAGCATCATGTATCGTGATGAATTCATTTACTTCTAAATCAATTAAATTTTTGGCAACATTTGAAATCATTACTTCGCTCTCTAACCTTTGCAGTTCAATAGACAAATCCTTGTAATTCTTTTCTTTATAAAAAGAAATTATCTTGGAAACGGTTGGGAACAATGAATCAAATATTTTTCTGAATTTGTATAGTCTGTTTTCCGTAGAGAAAAAAACCTTAGCAAAAAATTCCTTTTTAAATTCGGGTGTTTTTTTAACTCCAAATTGTTCCGATAAATAGTCGTACAATCTACCTGTTTCACATAGTTGTATGTAATAATCAATATCAGTAGAAGATTCAGGAAGATAGGCATTCGTATATTCTCTAATCATCTTGCAAAACAATAATGGTTGAGCATTTGAAACATCCACTTCTAATAAAGGCTTACCATTTATCAAAATATATTTCCTTAATTCTCTTTTCAGATTTGAAATAGAATGAAATACCCTTAATGTAGATTTAAAATCAACAGAGAAATTAATTATTCCATCACGAATATTATTAATTCTCGTTAGATTAAATGACTTCTTCTTATCATCTAAGTCTAATGACTTCAATTCTTTTATTGCACCTTGATAATCAATACTAACATTGAACAGTATATCTCTTAATTTTCCATATACTCCTGTATATTCTTGTCGCTCCTTTAATTTTATTTCAACAGGTTCGATTGAATGTTTAACTTCATGCCAACCTTGATTTAAATATTTGTCATTTATTTTATAGTAAACTGTCCGAGTGTATTTTCCTTTATTAATATCACTTGTACCTGTAACATTGAAGTTAATGATTCCTAATTTCTTTAAATCATTTCTAACTACATATAATGAATCATCTGACTTACCTTTTATTTTAACTCTTCCCATAACTTCATTAACATGGGTTTGAGAGAAAGTGAAATATCTTTTGTTCGGAATCAAAATTGTTTGATACAAAATTTTTGTAATCAAGTAATCATACTTCCATATATGATTTTTTACGTAGGTATTTGTATGGTTTAATTCATTTTTCAATAGATATTCTAAATTCAAATTGTTAATTCTGTATAATCTCATGCTCTATATATTTTTATTTATAGAGCAGAAATCATTTAAGTTTAGTATTTAATAATTTTATATCTATATGACTATGTCATATAGATATAAGGCTTAATAGCTATTACCTAATTATACTTTTAATCCATTTTTTATTAAAATTTTCCGTCATTAAATAATTTAAATTTTATATCCATTTATTGGTCACCTTTTTATTTCTCAGTTGTAAACAACTTTTTAATTCATATAGGATATAATTTCAAAAAGAATAGCAAATATTGTTTTACTAAAATCCCTGTCTGCCATTAGAAAAATTAACATAAATACTGAAGGTCAATATAGTACGACTTTTTACCTGATGCGTCTTTAATATGTGAGTGACTTAGAATAATCATTAGTAAAAAAAATACAGGCATGAATAGATTAGTAATCTTAGCGAGGGTATCAACGAGTAAACAAGACACAGAACGTCAGTTGAGTGATTTAAATGAAGTTTGCACAAGAAATCAATACGATTTAGTAAATACTTTTACTGAAACAGTAAGCGGTAAATATGGCATTACAGAGCGGACAACTCTTCAAGCCATTATTAAAATGGCAGAGTTGAAGCAATTTGATAAGCTTCTTGTATCAGAGGTTTCTCGTATTGGTAGGAAGACGAGTGAAGTTTTAAAATTCATCGAGATTTTAACTGAAAGAAAAATTTCGATTTATATTCACAATTATGGATTGGAAACATTAGATAGAAATTTGAATCAAAATCCATTAATCGGCATGATGATAAATTTTCTATCTTCCTTTTCCGATATGGAGCGAACACTAACTATCAGCCGTGTCAAAAGTGGTCTAGAAGAAGCTCGTAGACGTAACGTAATACTTGGCAGACCCAAGAACAGCACTAAAGATATAGATATCTTTATCGATGAGAATAAAAGGCTTTTCGAACTTATTAAAAAACAGTTAACAATTAGAGAAATAGCGAGACTTACATACAAGTCTACCACAACTGTTGTAAAAGCGATTAAACTTTATAAGTTGCATCCTGAAAAGTTTTTATCGGCAACTTAACAGCTTGATTTACTTCTTCACAGAATAAATTGAATCATAAGATTTAACCTTATATTCAAGAGCTTTTAAGTTTTTCAATTTATTATTAGTCTCATCTATTCTACGAAGTAAGAGGTCGAGATAACAAACTTCATCTTTTGGTTCTATTATTCGTATAAAGTCAATTTGTAATGTTTTCATGTTATAATCTTCAGATGCTAAATCAGGCAAAAAGACATTAGCATAAATACTTTGTATTCCCCTGAAATCATCACATGATAGCAGGAATAATTGTATCGGGACTTCAATGTCAACGATTTTACATACAATATTTGATTTAGAATTAAATGGAATATAGTAAAGCAGTACATCGTAATACTCTTCATCAACTTTTAAATGAAGTATTCTAATTTCTTCATTCAGAAATCCATTGATTAACTCTTTTTGTGTTATAAACATAGATTTTAAAGCTATATATTAAAACACCAATTATATTATTTCATTACCACAACATATCTGAATCCAATCTTTGCTGATGGCTTATCCCAAATATCATTTGACGTAATTAACGATTTATCGAAAGTACAATAAGAAGGATTGGAGAGCCTATTACAATAACCTAATTCACCTGAAAAATTATTACCAACAGGTACAATTAAAGAGTCTACATATACCCATTCTGAAACATTTCCCAGCAAGTTCACAATTTTGTTCTTATAATAGGCATTTATAGGGCATAGATGCACATATCCATCTTGAATACCTGATAGATTTTCATTAAACATATTGTTAAAAAACGTTTTACTTAAATCGAAATGATTCAAGTCCGTCCATTGGTTATCGTCATTATTATTTGCTTGAATAAACATTGAGTTACCGTTTTGCTCAAATTCAACATTAATCGTTTGATGATACAATGCTGAATAGTGTTCATTAATATTAGGCAATCTAATTTCTTTAATTTCTCCTTTTATTTTACCTGAAGCGAACAACCATTTACAGTACTGCTCCGCCTGTTTTGAAGAAATTCCTACGGCAGGGTATTTATTAAATTTTAAAGAGAAGTACTCCTTAGAAAATCCATACGGTATAATTTGTGTTCCAAATACTGATGTATCTTTAAACACAGTTGTATCAGGTAATAATTCAGTTTGATAGTTATTATCTTTTAAAAATTTGTAATACTCTTCTATAGAAACCTCAAAATTATATATGTATGTTTTTTCTCTAACTTTTGTAAAATCAGTTAAAACAATATTATTTCTTGCGTTAATAAATAACAACAAAATAATAGCTAACACGGTCAATAAATATTTTTTCTTCATAATACAAATGTTTTCAACCTTATAAATTCAATGCTATATTAAATTATTTAGTTAAACCCACACACTTAAATAAGTTTTATAATTTTCATAGCTCCTATCAATAAACATTTTATTAACTCCAAGTATTACTAAATAAGTATGAAGCAATTCCATATCAATAGGCCTTGAAAGTGAGATTGTAATAAGATGATTTTTACATGCCATATCATTCTTATCTAATATTTCAAAATTTAAATCATTAAGAAATTCTAAGGAAAGTTTTACCGTTGTATAACCATTGATAATTTTATGATGATTCTTTATTGAAAGCCATATTTCATATGCTTTCCATTCTTCAGAACATGTAAATTCTTGAATATTCACGCTACCTACTTTTGTGCTGCCTATTGATTTATGATTAACAAAATCTGCTTCCAAACCTCTTTCTCATTGGGATATCCAAGCTTATATTCTTTGTAGTATTTTTTAAAAACACTAGAATATTTTTCTTTGCCAGAAGAAAAATCTACAATATCATTCTTATGGATGTTTATTTCTTTTAATGCTAACTCAGTATTCCCCAATTTCCAGTTTAATAAAGAATGCTGAATAGAAAATATTAATGAATATGAATTATGCAATAACCGATTACATCTATTTATTACGTCTAGTTTAGACAAAGCTAATTTTAAAGACTCATCTGTATTCTTACTAATTAAAGATTCTATTTGGCTTTTATAAACACTGGCATTTTTTTCAATTTTACTTTCCAGCCATTCATCTAAACTGGGCGTAGTTATGTTAGGATATCTTTGAAAGAAAGCATTTAATATTCCAATATCCTCTCCTTCACGCTCATATTTACTTTTGATTTCATCGTAGTAATTCCAAATAATATCCGTTCTTTTTTTTACATCATCTTTTCTATATCCATTCGGAAATTCTTTATAATAGTCTTTAAAGAACGTAACTGTTTTACTTGTATCAGGCATCGAATCCCATTTCTGAAGCAAAGGATTTAAATATTCATCTTCTTCACTTTTAGCAAGAATCAACTTTTGTTTTTCACTTTCCAGTTTGTTTATGCGAATTGTTGCTTCACTATCAAAATCGCTATTTGGGTACTTCGCTCTAAAGTTTTTATAATTTTCTATTGAGTAACAATTATTAAATTCTGTTTCAATTGTTTTATTTAAATTCTCTTGTTTGTCGTTTTCTATTAAATCAATCCCTTTATCATCATAGGCATTAATTGCCTCGCCATTTCTATAAATAGTTTTAAATCCTTTTCTAGTAGATGCTTCAGCATATGTTCTTACTGTGCCATCCCCTAACATAACACCCATTGTATTTTTCCATTCACCTTCTCTTACGTTATTTACATAAGTCCCTTCTTGGTAAATATTAGTACCGTGAAGAAAGTCTTGCTGAATAAATTCTTTCCATATCCCTGTTTTTTTATCATTTAAAAAATTTCCCTGATATGATATAATAGAACTCTCTTCACGATAATTACAACATGTATACCCAATCCATTCTCCTTGCTTCTTCCCGTGGCTATAATTTCCAACTTCTTTTACAAAGTATACATCCTTAATTTGATTAGATGCAATATCGTATCTAATATATTTCCCATGCTTAAAACCATTTTCATCTTCATTCCATCTTTCTTTAACCGATGTATTTATACCATCACTATTCTGATACCAAGTTTGAGCAGGTGGAGTTTGTGCAAATAATAATACACAGTAGTGAAATAATAGAAATGATAAATAGATTTTTTTCATATAGTTTTAATTAATGACGTAATGATTTAGGAATAGTACTATAATCGAGCTCTAAATAAATGAATTACAGTGCCACCTAATGGCATTAAAAAAACATATTTTATAAAACATAATTCGCACCATTTCGTTGGACCGACCATGAGATTAGAAAAAACCGAAACCGAATTACTTGAAATGTATTGCAAGGGTTGCAATGACAGCTTAGCTATTATTTACAGCCAATATTGGGGGCTATTTAAAAGTGTATCAAAAAAATATTTGTGCAATGATGATTGTGAAGACCTTATTCATTCTGTTATTGAAAAACTATTGCTCATGCCTATAGAAAAGAGAATATTACAATTCTCTAATATAAGGTCTATCAAAAGCTTTTTTTATGTTATGATAAAGAATGCTTCACTTGATTATCTAAGAAAGCGGCGACTTAATTGTGTGAATATTGAATATGCAGCACATTCACATGAAGAGCAGAATAGTGATTCTTATTTAGTGTTGGAATATAAAAATGTAGGATTGTCAGTAACTGAGATGAAAATTTTCGAGGAGTATATCAATGGTCTCAAACCCAAAGCAATTGCCTCTCAACACCAAAAGGCTGTTTCCACTATAAAAAACATATTAAATAATTCTAAACGCAAGATTCTTCGGTACTATAAAGAGAATGCTTATTTGTTAGAGTAATTAGCTTGTCCATTGGTACTAAGTTTAGCTTCTTCTAAAGCTTTCTCAGGAATCCATTTTATAAAAGTCATATCCCCATTGTCTATATAAAAATATGTCTTACGAAATTTTGAATATTCGATTGGTGCTTGAACATCGTTTTTTAAATACGCCAAAATTCTAAACCAACTTCTACGAGAAATTGATAATTTTTTACATAGTTCATCTGGTGAACCTGTGGCACGTTTTTTAATCAAATAATGGATTCTTTCTATCCTTTTTAAATTTTCGTTTATATCCACAATATAATGACGGCACTATCCTAACAAAGTTCTATGCAATATCGAATATGAGTGTATCATTGGAAGACACTTTAGTGCCTTATTGTGGCATTATAGTTTGAGTTAAGAAGCTATATAAACGAGACTTCTTTTTTTTCAGAGTATCGAAATAAAATTCAATGTGTTGTTGGTCTTCTTCAAAATCGTTAATGATAACTATATTATGAATAAGAATTGTTTCTTTATTCTTTGGATAAGAATCTAAAATATGCTTTCGAATTCGATTGTTATATCGGTATGAAATATCAAATAATGCTAAACAATACTTTAATAACATTTCAAAACCTTCCTTAGATGGTGTATGTTGCGCTATAGATAAGAGAATATTTGCATTAGGTTGAATAAATTCTTTATTATCGCCGATTAATACATTTTCTTTTAAAATATCACCAAATTTATTTTTGAATAGTTGGTATTCAAGTGATTCTTTATAATCCTCAATTGTTTTAACATTATACAAAAACGTCACCATGTGGTCATCATATCTAAACGTCACTTCAATTATTTTTCCTGTATCTTTCATAATTTTTTATAGTATATATCTTATTCTACTTTTCTACTTAAATTCAACTTTTGAGAGTTGATATATACTAGATGACACAGGACACAAAATTCAAATCAATCAAAATGGATAAAAGTGATTATTTCAAACTAATAAGTTTACAACATTACTTTCTTCATAAACGCCAAATTGTTGTTAATAAGAAGAATTTGTTGGGCTGGGTATTAAGAAAAGCTTACCAAGATTTATTAAAGTATGAAGAGGCAAATAAAATAGTTTAAATTCTACGCTTTTCACTTGGAATAGAATCTTCTATACATATCTTTAATTCTTCAAATAATTTTATTGCTTTTAATATATCTGGTTGTAAAATGAATAAATGCTCCAAATGTATCAGAGCATATTCAATTCTTTCTAAAACTTCAATGCAATCATTTGGATAAGGAAATCTGTTATTCAAAAATTCCTCCAATTTATCAAAATCATATTTTTGTGTTTCCATAGTTTTAATCATAAGACGATAATCAAACTAATTCGTCCTATGATTAAATATTAATAATCATTTTATGAATAAAAGCGATGCATTCTTCAAAAAATTTGTCCCTAAAGACGCAATATCAAAAATAGATAATCATGAAAATAACGTTGTTATCTATACTCGTGTTTCTTCAAAAGAACAACTTTCAAATGATTCGTTAGAAAATCAATATAAAACCTGCACCAACTTTTCCGTCAAACATGGGTTTCGAATCGTAGAATATTTTGGTGGTATATACGAGAGTGCCAAATCTGATGAAGACAGAAAAGAATTTCAGCGAATGATAAACTTTGTCTGTACACCTAAAAATAGAATTTCAGGAATAGTTGTATATAGTCATGACCGTTTTTCACGAACAGGTTTAGACGGAGCATTTGAGGTACTTGGAAAATTAAAGCGTCATAGAGTAAAAGTATTTTCAGCAATGTATAACATTGACCCTGATAGTATGGAGGGTAAGGTGATGCTGACGATGTCACTACTCCAAGCTAGCGTTGAAAATGAAAGTAAATCTAAGTTGACCATACAGCGTGTAAAAGCAAAATTAGAAGCAGGTTATTGGAGCCATAGTTTACCGAAGGGATACAGCAGAGACGAAAAAAAACGAATTTATATTAACAAAGATGGGTATTTAATTCAGGAAGCATTTGACTTAATGTTAAAACAACACACTTTATCTGAGGTACAAAAGATTATTGCGTTGAAAGGGTATAATATCAATATAAAACGATGGTTTGAAATCTGCTCAAACCCATTTTATTGTGGTATTATGCTTAGTCGCTCAAATAATTATAGTCCCATAGAAGGAAATCATCCAAAAATTATATCTATTGCTCAATTCAAAAAGCTTAATAATAGTCGTTCTAATGCTCGACTAACAAGAACAAAAGACACTGCAATCAATGAACACATGCCATTGAAAGGTTACTTGCGTTGTGACTGTGGTTTTAAATTCACAGGGTATTTAAACAAGAAGAAAAACCGACATTATTATATATGCAATAATTTTGAATGCAGAAAAAGCTTATCTGCAATATTGATTACTACTTCGTTTTTAGAGCAACTAAAAAATCAGCTACCAATTGAACTTTCTAATGAGAAATTGAGTTATCAGCTTTGTTCTTTCTTAAAGGAATTGGAAACAATCCATAAGCAATTGATTTTTGAACAAAAAAATGAATTAAAGAAGGCTAAAGATAAGTTATATAAACTTGCGGATGCCTTAATGGAAGGTGAACTTGATAAAAAATTATTTCAAGAACACTATGTAGAGATAGAAGCGAAAGTAGCAGAAGAAGAGCAAAAGTTGTTTGATTTGGACGTACATATATCGAACCCTCAAACTGTGGCAAAAAACATAATCAAATTTTTTCGTAATACTTTGATTATGTGGGAGAAGGGAGACTTGCATATTAAGAGACAAATACAAAAAATTTACTACCCTGAAGGGATTATTTACAGTAAAGACAAAAAGCAATATCTAACTTTTAAGAAGAATTCTTTATTACATTTAATTAATGTATTGTCAAGCAGTTACACAAAAAAAAGAGCGGACTTTTCAGAAGTAATTCTGAATAAGTCCGCTCAAGTACCTAGAGTCGGAATCGAACCGACACACCTCACGGTACACGATTTTGAGTCGTGCGCGTCTACCAGTTCCGCCATCCAGGCATTCATTCCTATTCCGTATGAAGTAGGGGTTGCAAAAGTAGGGATTTTGGGTGAAAAAACAAATAAGTTCTATGTTTTAGGTAATAAGTTTTAAGCGCTGGGGGCGTTAATTTGTAGCTGACAGGTTTTAAGTAGCTAATAATAAGGGTAAATACGTAAAAGCGCATCCTTATTACTTATTACTTATTACTTATTACTTAAAACACAGTACTTTCACTGAACTTAATCTGCACCTGGCTGTCATACTGCAAACCCAGCAGTTCCGCGGCGTTGCCGTGGCAGATGGCTACTTCGAGGTTGCCGCTGCTGTTGAACACCGCTACGCACTCCCCGCTTTCCACCGAGTTATAGGAAGTTGAGATAACCTCTACCTGCTCGCGGGAAAACAGCACCGAATACGGCCGGCCTTCGTGCACCCGGTCAAACATTTCGCGGGTAATATTGGTAATGAGGTTGCCGTAATTATCTACATGCACCACACGCCCCCAGATCTGGCTTTTGGTTACTTTCACCTGCGGCAGCATCATACTGGCCAACGCCTTGAGCTCTATACCCATGTTGTAGATGGAACCGCCGCTCGCTAAGGCTACAGCCGTGGTTGCCAGTGTGCTGCGTTCCGGAAAAATGGCCGAATATTTATCGTCTTTCCGCAATTCAATAATAGTAGACGGCTGCTTATCGCTCAGCAGGGAGAAAAAACCGTTGTCGATGCCCACAAAATAATGTTCTTCAAGCTTTATGGCCACAAGTTTTTCTTTGCCCGAAGCCGGGGTGTTTACGCACACCAGGTGCACGCTGCCCTTGGGAAAATCGCGGAAGATGTTGCGCATCACATAGGCCGCATGCGGAATATTAAAGTGCTCGATCTCGTGCGTGATATCAACGATCTGCATGGTATGGTTGACCGATAAAATTTTTGCCTTGATCGATGCCACATAGGGATCGCGCCAGCCAAAATCGGACATAAAAGTAATAATAGCCATGAACCAGACTTGTCTTTTTAGTATATTTGTTAAGAAGCGTTTTTACGGTTTCCTGATTAGTAAAAATAAGCTTTTTTATCGTGATTGTTATAACAATTAATACTGATTGCATTGGTCGTAGAAAAAATTATCAGCCTGGAAGATTTGCCCGTAGCCGAGTTTATGGGTGTACACAATAAAAACATCAACGAAGTAATTACGGCATTCCCGAAATCGAAGATCATCAGCCGCGGCAACGAGATCAAGATCATCGGCAGCATGCTTGAAGTGCAGCGCATCTCCGATGTGATTGATACGCTGCAGATTTATTTTCACCGCTATGGCTACCTGGATGAAAAATACATCCGCTCGGTATTAAGTCCGGCTGAAATTGCAACGCAGGAAGGCACGGTGCCGGAAGAAGGTGCTGAATCGGGGAACCTCGATGAAGATGTGATCCTGCACGGCAACAAAGGCATCATCATCAAGGCGCGTACGCTGAACCAGCAGAAGATCGTAAAGGGTATCCGCGAGAATGACCTGATGTTTGTGATCGGCCCGGCCGGTACCGGTAAAACGTATATTTCTGTTGCCCTGGCGGTAAAAGCCTTAAAAAACAAAGAGGTTAAAAAAATCATTATTACCCGTCCGGCGGTTGAAGCAGGCGAAAGCCTGGGTTTTTTACCCGGCGACCTGAAAGAAAAGATCGATCCGTACCTGCGCCCGATTTACGATGCCCTGGAAGACATGATTCCGGCAGAAAAATTAAAATATTATTACGAGAACAACGTTATTGAAATTGCTCCGTTAGCATATATGCGCGGACGGACGTTGCATGCTGCATTCATTTTACTGGATGAGGCACAGAATACCACGGCCATGCAGATCAAAATGTTTCTGACGCGTATGGGCAATAACTGTAAAATGGTTGTTACCGGCGACCGCTCTCAGATTGATTTGCCGCGCAATCAGAAATCGGGCCTGGTGGAAGCCACAACGATTTTAAAAAACATTCCCGGTATCGCGCAGATTGAACTGGATAAAAAAGATGTGATGCGCCATAAACTGGTGGAACGCATTCTGGAAGCATACGAAAAAGAACAGGAAAAAAACCCGTAGGGGCGACCTTTACGGTCGCCCATGCTGGAATCGGTCATTGTAGAGGCGACCTTTACGGTCGCCCCTATTGAATAAAACCGGGTACCCGTAAAGGGTACCCCAACATAAACATAACGATATTGAAATACATCATCCTTTTTTTAACCGCCTTTTTTATCACGTGTATGTCCCTTTACGCACAGGACATACAGCATTGCGGCAACGAAGCATACATGCAGCAGCTTTCTGTAAAAGACCCGGCATTATATAAAAACATCATGCAGTTTCAGCAGCAGCTCCATGCGCACACACAAGCCATGCGTACAGCCGCTCTTCCGGATAACATCATACGGATTCCTGTGGTGGTGCATGTGATCCACAACAATGCTGCCGGAATAATTGGCGGTACAAACAATACCAACATCAGCGATGCCCAGGTGATTTCCCAGATTGTTGTGCTGAACAAAGATTATCAGCACAAGAACGCTGACTCTGTAAATACACGCGCAGCGTTTAAACCGGTTGCCGCAAACTGTAAGTTTGAGTTCTGCCTGGCAGAAGTTGACCCGAATGGAAATAGCACAACAGGTATTACAAGAACCTATACATCGAAAGCAAATTTTACCATTGCAGAAGAAACACAACTGAAATCATTGGCATACTGGCCGAGCGATCAATACTTAAATATCTGGGTGTGCGATTTACGCGGCACACCCTCTACACAGCTGCTGCTGGGGTACTCTTCCCAGCCGGGCGGTCTTCCGGGCGGCGACTCAAACGACCCGCAGGCCAATACAGATGGTGTAGTGATCAACTATAAAGCATTTGGTACCGTTGGCACGCTTTTTACAAAATATAATTTAGGACGCACTGCTTCTCATGAGATCGGCCACTGGTTAGGCCTGCTGCATACCTGGGGAAATTTTGACAGCGGTTACTGCAATCAAACGGATTATTGTACCGACACCCCTGTATGCGCCAATGCATTTGCTGCCGCCTCTCCTGCCTGTTCCGATAACCCGCCTGTAAAATGTACCCCTGATATCGCGCGCATGATCGAAAACTACATGGATTATTCGGATGATGCCTGCATGAATTTATTTACCCAGGATCAGAAAACACGCATGCGTTCTTCCATCGAACTGAGTCCGCGGCGGAATGCATTGCTCAACTCGCTTGGCTGCTGCACCATTACAAACCTTGTTACCATGGGGTATCAGAAATCGTTTGAAGATGGCTCACTGCTTTCCGATGACTGGACTACAATCAACCCGAATGCAGCAAGTATCTATACAGCAGGTTTTGAACTAAACAATGCAGTGAGCGGCTACGGCAAAGGCAGCTATTGCACATCGGTTATAAATGACAGCGTATACAGTGCTTCTGATAACAACACACATAAATATGCATACAGCTTTGTGTCTCCGTATATGAATTTACAGGCGTCCAGCATCCCAAAGATGCGGTTCGACTGGGCATACAGCCCCAAGGTTGCCAACGGCACTACGGATAGTATTGTGGTGTATGTATCTTCGGGCTGCGTAGGCGATTGGAATGTATTGTACACCTTATATGGAAACAGCTTTACAAGCACACCAAATCCGCGGGGGATATTTACACCAACGGCCGATGAATGGATGACCAGCGAGATTGACATGAACGCGTATAAAAACAATGCTGCCATCCGGGTTAAGTTTGTTGCCTATTCAAAAGGCATCAACACGTTTTACCTGGACAACATCAACATTGTAAATGCTTCGCCGCAACTGCTGGCAAATGTGTATCCGGTTCCTACAAGCGGACTGGTAAATGTATCAACTACATTTGAAGGTAAGAAGACCGTACATTATGCGGTATACAACACACTTGGCCAGTTTGTTTTTGAAGCAACAGAAGAAGATGTATACAGCAACATAAAAGAACTAAATCTGTCTTTTTTAGCCGGCGGTGTTTATTTTATTAAAGTATCCGACGGAAAAGATACGGTGTTAAAACGCATCGTGAAACAATAGTATTTTTAATCTGACAGAGGCTGCTGAGTTTAGCGCAGTCTCTGTCAGATTTTTTTATTTTTAATTTTTAAGCTATGGGGGAAATTTCAAGGAAGCACATTCCAATGTTGAGGTATGCATTATGTTTATTGATCGGCATTGGCCTTACACAGTATATTCCGGCAGCATTAAGTTTGTATGCAGGTTGCATTGCAGGGGCCGGGCTGCTCTATATATGCATACAGTTTTTCAAACCTTCAAGACATTATAAAACATATCTGCAGGTCTGTATCGTCCTCGTTTGCATCTGTGCAGGCATGATCCGGCAGGCATGCTGGAAAAGCAGCACCAGCCCTGTGGTGAAGCAATTACGCATTACTTCTTTTCCTCAAAAAAATTCGTTTCAGATTCAGTTTGAAGCAAGCGTACTCAATACACCTGCCTTTCAGTTTTTTGATGCAGAAACGTTTTTAATTGTCTGTACAGATACAGGCGCTGCTATTGCTTACGGAGATGTATTTACAACGGCGGCACCTGCTTCGCTTATTGAAGAACGGCAGTTACCGTATGAATTCGATTATAAAGCGTATCTGTTCGGGAATGGCATCCGCCGTAAAATAGAATTGTGCGCCATTCATACCGAATCCGATCACACACGTGCCCGGCATCTCTATGCCTGGATCCGGCAGAGCCGCAAACAGTTTAAGAAAGCTACTTCACTTATCTTTACCACAGCTGAATCAAAAGGTCTTGCGGAAAGCCTCTTACTGGGATACCGCGAAGAGCTGGATAAAAATACCAAAGATGCGTTTTTAAAAAGCGGTGTTTCGCATTTACTCGCCGTGTCGGGCATGCATACGGCCCTGCTCTATCAGGCCGTCTTTGTATTTTTTATTCCGTTCGGTCAATCCCAAAAACACCGTTTTATATTTTTAGCAACCGCGCTTGTTATCCTTGCTTATTTCACGTTGCTCAGCGGCTGTTCCGCTTCTGTATTGCGTGCCTCCCTTATGTGCGGCATGTTTGCTATTGCCTATGCGTTTAGAAAACGCGGCAGCGGATTAAATACCTTGGGCACAAGCATGGTAATCATGCTTTGGTTCTCCCCGTACCAGGCCTGGAACATCGGCTTTCAGCTTTCTGTATTAGCGGTCATTGGTATCCTTACGCTGCATCAATATCTTTCCGCACACATCCAGCCTCAGAAAAAAGTATACAGGTATTTAGTTGAATCGGTATCCATTACGATCTGCGCACAGATTACTACACTCCCGGTAATCTTATATCACTTTCAATCGTTTCCGCTATATTTTATTCCCGCAAACATGCTTTTAATTCCTATTTCAACCGTTGCACTTTTCGCTAGTATGTTCAGCATTTTTCTGGTGGGTCTGGGCATTCATGCCAACTGGATCTTCCGCAGTACGCAATGGCTCATTGAACTTTTCCAACAGGTTGCTGCATCTATTTCCATGCTGCCAAACAGTTCTGTTGCACCGATATCCTTTTCGTTTTGGGAAGCGATGATCGTGCTTGTTGTTGTCGGATATTATTTAGTGTATCCGTTTAAAGGAAATAAAAAAATCATGCTGCTGTTTACGTCCTTGTGTCTTTTCTGGTCTGGCTTCCGCATATATCAGGAATACAGACAGGAACAGACAACCCGGAAATTATTTATCAGCAATGGCAAACGTTCTCTTTATCTCATACAAAACGGATTAATGGCGCAGGCCTATACACAGGTACCTGTGAAGCCCGCTGATAAAGCACACCTGCAGGCATACTTTCATATTACGGAATTGTCAGAAGTGTCACTGAACGAAAAAGCAATGGGATTAACAGACCGTAATACAGCCTGTACACTTGGGTGGGTGTACCGGAAAAACTGCAGTACATTCCCGCAATCTCCACACATTCTTTTTTCGTATAAGGAATCAGACAGCATACGTTATCAAGCTAAAAACTACCATTCATTAAAAGTGAAAAGGCTGGTGCCCATTTATTGATCTCGTTAATTCTATGTATATTTAATCGACACGTTTAGGATACTCATATGGAATTTGTACAAACAAACATCAGCGATCGCATTGGTTATGTTATTTTAAACCGCCCGGAAAAAAGGAATGCGTTGAATTATCAATTTGTATCTGAGTTAAAAGAAAGCTTCCTCGCCTTTTCAAAAAATGATGCCGTAAAAGTTATTGTACTGAAAGCCGAAGGGGTAACGTTTTGTGCCGGCGCTGATCTGGAATACCTGCAGCAGCTTCAAAACAATACGTTTGAAGAAAATTTAGCAGACTCTACACATTTGATGGAACTGTACAAACTTATTTACACACTTAATAAAGTTGTTATTGCGCAGGTGAACGGCCACGCGCTGGCGGGAGGCTGCGGGCTGGTAAGTGTCTGTGATTTTGCGTTCAGTATTCCCGAAGCAAACTTTGGCTACACCGAATCACGGATCGGTTTTATACCGGCGATTGTCATGAATTTTCTTATTCAGAAAATCGGTGAAGCAAATGCCCGTATGATGCTGTTAAGCGGCAATGTGATCAAAGCACAGGATGCCTTGAATTATGGCATTATCAGTACCATTGTTGATGCCGAAGAAGATCTGGAAGAAACGGTTACAGGTTTTGCGCAGCATCTGATACTGAACAATTCAGGCACGTCTATGGAGCTAACGAAACGCATGCTTGCAGCTATTCAAAACATGACCTTAGACCAGGCATTGATCTATGCCGCTGAAATGAACGCTGCGGCACGCAGTTCAGACGATTGTAAAAAAGGAATCGCGGCGTTTTTAAATAAAGAAAATTTAAAATGGTAAATACCTGTAAGTAATCCCGCCGGATTACTTACTTGATAAATCATATAAATTGGCGTAGGTCTTTTTACCTAACAGACCTTTTTTACCAACCAGGAATAATTTATTTTCCCACCACAAGGAATAATTACGCAGCAGCGTAAGTCCTTCAATGTTTTCAAGTGAAATCTCTTTTACTTTATTCCCGCTCAATTCATCCCACTCTACATACTTCAGCTGATTGTACACACCGGTAGCATTATCGCTGCTGGCATACAACATGCGTACTTTACCTTCATCACTTACATGCATGGTATACGAAGAAGACGTAATGCCACCGCTGATATCATTCACCTGGTTTTTAGCAAAATAATTCTCCCACAGTAATTCATCTTTTTTATTGAATGCATACAGCACCACAGATTCCGCATGTACTTTCCCTAATTTCTCCTGCCAGTTTTTGATATCGTTTACACTTCCAGATTCATACACATAGCCGATACTCTCAATGTCTTTTTTCTCCAGCACCAGAATAATTTTTTCGTATTCGTTCAGATAAAAATTTGTGATCTGGTAATTCATCCAGTTTTCTTCGCCGGAAAATGTTTTTGATGCACTGCGTATCGCTGCAGATGTCTGCTTAATACCGTCAGACAGGTCATAGAAATTCAGTTTCTCAACAATACGTTCGTTGAAATTGAATTTCGAATACATAATGCCGCTGAATTTTTTATTTGTAACCGTTATGTTTGCAACATAGATTTCATCATCATTCAAAAAACACAACCGTAAACCTTCTCTTTTTGAAATAGAACCCTGCACATCCAGAAACACAATATCTCTTGTTGCCAGATCAAAACGCACCAGCACAATGCGGCCCATTTTATCGCAATTTAAAATATGCAGTTCCTGCCGGTTGTTTACAAAGATGCCGTAGTTCACAAAATTATTATCAATACTCACGTTCCCGGTCTGCAATACGTTTAAAGCTGCGTCTAAAATCACAGTCTCTGCTACAAGCGTCTTCTGGCTGTAATCGTAGGTATATACCAGAATGATTTTTTTATCGGGAGAAAACTCAAGGGAATACTGATATTCAAGCGGGGTGTTAAAATTATACGGCAGGGCACTGGAAACAGCCTGTTCAAAACTTTCTTTGGAAGCGCCTTTTGCCATGGCAACCAGCCAGGGATTCACTTTTTGTTCGTGAATAATTTTATCCCCTAACAACGCGCCTGTTGAAAGATTAAAACGATATACTTTTAAGGCTTTCTTTTTATTCAGCATATCGTGAATTTCTGAAAAGAGATACAATTCATTATTCAGTACATGCAGTTCCTTATAATCCTCTTCAACCCCAACCGACAACGGAATGCTGAACGCTATGGTTAAATCCATGTTATACTTTTCCAGCACATAGGTGGACGTACCCAATTGCGCGCCCTTCGTTTTATTCAAACTGATAAACGCATCCTTACCCAGTGCTGCACAACTGATCTGCTGCAATGTTTCTAACGAAGAACTTGCAATGGTAAACGCATTCGATACGGTTAAAACCTGGGCATTCGCAACAAAATAACAGGTTGAAAAAAAAAGAATTAATAAACGTTTCATTCAATAGATAAGTTTCCGGTAGCTGTTAGGTACGTATTAATTCATACCCGGGTTTTTTAAATAGTCATCTAATTTCCCCAACATTTCCACAATGGCGCTGTAAATTTTTTCTAACTCCTGATCTGTAATAATATAAGGTGGAAACACGTAAATAATATTACCCAACGGTCGCAGCAAAATACCTTTTTTTATAAAGAAATCGTACAAAAAATGCCTGATATCGTGTTCATAATTTGCCTGTTGTCCGGTTTTAATCTCAACGGAAAGGATCGTACCCAACGATTCTATACGTTTGATATGCCTATGATTAACATGTGTTAATACAAAAGCCTGATGTGCGGCACCGATACGTTTAATATTGTTCTGGCAGGTTTCTGATTCAAACAATTTCAGGCTTGCCAATGCCAGCTGGCAGATGGTTGGATTTGCCGTATACGAATGTCCGTGAAAAAAGGCACGGCGCAATTCACCCGATAAAAAAGGTGCTTCCACTTCTCTGCTGCACGTGGTAACCCCCAGCGGCAACAACCCTCCGGTGATTGCTTTTGAAAAGCACATAATGTCGGGTGTTGTTGTGCAATACTGCGATGCAAATGCGTTGCCTGTTCTGCCAAAGCCGGTCATTACTTCGTCTGCAATACACAACACATCGTTCTGCTTACATACCGTAATCATTTTATCAAGCATTTCAGCTGTGTAGGTACGCATGCCGCCTGTACCTTGTATCAGCGGTTCGTAGATGAATGCCGCTACTGCGTTTTCCCGTATGTGCTTTTCCATCGACTCTAATACAAACGCATCATTTGTCCCATCCGGAAAGGGAATAAATTTCACCGGATTCAGTAAGGATTCAAATGCTTCGGTAAACAAGCCACGTGCACTAACGGACATGGCGCCAAAGGTATCGCCATGAAACGCGCCTTCCAGCGCAAGGAATGTTGTTTTCTGCCGGCCTTTGCTTTTCCAGTACTGAACGGCAAGCTTCATGGCTACTTCCACCGCTGTACTGCCATTCTCTGAATAGATTACACGCTGCTGGTTGCAGCCCAGTACACGTAAAAAGGTTGTAGCAAAATCAACTGCAGGCTTATGCGTAAAACCTGCAAACAAGGTATGATCCAGCTGCAGGATCTGATTTTTTATTGTTTCTGCAAGTACTTCATTTGCATGTCCGTGAATATTCACCCACCACGAAGAAATCGCATCGATCAGTGAGGTGCCGTCTGCCAGATGCAGGTACATGCCTTTAGCAGAAACAACTTCTGCATACGGACGGGTATTCAATAAGGGCGTATAGGGATGCCATAGATGCGCCGCATCTGTTTGTATAAGATCGTTATTCATACCAGTTATCAAATAATTTTACTGCGTAGGCAGTAACTACTTCCTTAGTTATTTTTTCTTCGGGCGATACATGCAGCAGTACCTTGTACCCGGTATGTTTTAAAATGATACGTTCTGATTCTTCATTGCGCGGCCCGTTAAATACAATGCCTTTCACGCGGATGTTTCTGCGTTTTAATTCCTGCGCCGTTAATAAGGTATGATTAATGCTTCCCAGATACAGATTGGAAACCAGAATCACTTCGGCATCAAACTGTGTGATCAGATCCGCTACTACATCGGTATCGTTCAAGGGAACCAATACACCGCCTGCTCCTTCTATGATGAGATCATTCCCATTTGTATCGGGCAGCTGAATAGCTGCGAGTACAATTTCAACACCCTCGTTCCTGGCCGCAGCATGCGGCGAAACGGCTTGCTTTAATGCATATGCTTCCGGATGAATAATGGAATGCCCGCTGTGCAGCAGCGTTCGTATGGTATTGCTATCCGTTTCTTCAAGGCCTGCCTGTACGGGTTTCCAGTAATCGGCCTGCAAGGCATTGGTTAGTATGGCGCTCACAAGGGTCTTGCCCGAATCGGTTGATATGGCTGTAATAAAATATTTTTTCATAACTGACTGTTGATGCAGCTTACTAACGCTGCAATTTCCTGTTGGGTATTAAATGCATGCACGCAGATACGCAGACGTTCTTCTCCTTTTTTAACAGTAGGCGAAAGTATAGGCCGTACATCAAATCCTTTTTCCTGAATGGTTGCTGCCAGATTTTTAACAACATCATTGCCGCCGATGTTTAATACCTGTATCGGGCTGCTGCTGGGTATGTAGCAGCTGTGGGTACGCAATGCCGAGGCCAGGTGATTAATATTTTTATTGAGTGCCGGGATAACATCCGCGGTTTGTTCCAGCATTTCAAATGCACACTGAACCGAAATAAATGCATGCGGAGCAAAAGCGGTTGTATATATGAAGGCGCGGGAAAAATTTACCAGGTAATCGATCAGCATGGCCGAACCTGCTACACAGGCGCCATGTATACCCATAGCTTTCCCGAATGTATGAATGCGTATATCTACTTCATGCTGTAAATTTTCTTCGTACACAAGTCCGCGGCCCTGCAAACCAAAGGTACCGGTTGAGTGTGCTTCATCTACAATGAAACAGGCACCGTATTGTTTAGCAAGCGCTGCAATTTCCTTTAACGGAGCTTTATCGCCATCCATGGAATAAATGGATTCAACAACAATAAACAGATCTCCTTTTGCTTTTTTAATCTTGCGTTGCAGATCTTCCAGATCGTTGTGCTTAAAAGAAAGCCGATCGGCAAAAGATAAGCGTGCACCGTCTTTTAAACTTGCATGAATCAATTCATCATACAAAATGGTATCTCCTTTTTGAGGAATAGCGGAAAGTACACCTACGTTTGCATTATACCCGGCATTAAAAAGCAAGGTCTTTTCTACCTGAAAAAAAACCGCGAGTTGTTTCTCAACCTGCTCTGCTAACGCGGAATTGCCGGATAATAAACGTGACCCCGTTGATCCGTTGCAAACAGATAACTGATATGTTTCTTCTTTTTGCTGAATAGCTGTGTGCAGCGCTTTGCTTCGTGCGAAGCCAAGGTAATCATTCGAAAAGAAATCAATCAGTCCTTCACGTACCGTTAATCTGCGCAAGGCATTTTCTGCCATGCGTGCCTGAAGTTTTTGTGCAATTTTATCTTTATAAGACATCCTTATCGAATATAAACAAATGGCGCCCAGTAATACGGAGACGGGTGTGTTTTCATTAAATCTAACTGGGCTCTGCGCAATGCTATCCCTGAATTTCTATCCACGACCCAATATTTATAGAAATTGCTCATCAGCGATTGTGTTCCTTCATCATTCACCTGCCACAAACTCATCAGCATGTTGTCTGCTCCCGCAAGCATAAAGGAACGCTGCAAACCAATCACGCCTTCACTGTTCATCACTTCACCCAGGCCTGTTTCACATGCAGACAGAATCACCAGATCGGTGCGGTCCAGATTAAGCTGCATCGCTTCATATGCTGTTAAAATACCATCATCCAGAGGATTTCCAGAGGATTGATTGTTTAAGGTATAATTTGAACCGGCCAGCAGGATACCTGAACGCAGCCAGGGATTTTCTTTGTAGTTTGTTGCCGTTGTAGCTGTACCTGCTTCTTCTATTTCTGCATTCTTTATAAAATATCCATGCGTGGCAATATGCAGCACACTTGGATTCACGAGTTTTTTTATTTCTGTTTCAGAAGCGTTGTTGCCGGTATACGTATTAACAGGAATGCCATACGCATTTAAAATCCCTGAAATATTATCGACTTCAATTTTTGTTCCCGGCAGGTCTGCAAGCTCCGTGCCTCTTAACTCATCTGCAAGCGGCTGAACCGCTTCTACACTTCTTGTTGCAGCGGTATCAGCAGGCAATGTATAATTATAATTCGGATGGCCGAACAGAAATGCTTTATCCGACTGGCGTACATTGGATGGTGCGTAAGCAGCGATCGAGCGCATGACCGGCACAATCTGTATATTTCGTTTTTCAAGTAAATAACTACCGTCTGGTAATTTTAAAGCCGGTAAACTTATTTTATTATACACACCGGCAGGTGATACATACACAGTTGTTTTGTTCAGGATATGCTGATCAATTTCTTTCCAGAAAACAGTGTAATATAAATCTGTCACCTGATCGAATTGAATGGCATTGAAAAATCCATTGTAATATTTTTTTTCCAGTTTATTCCCGTTTTTCAACACAACCATAATCGGTTTGTCAACGGTTTCTTTGGTAAGAATCAATGCTACATATACAATAGAGTCTGTCCAGACATTGTTATACAGCTTTACCCGAAGCATTTGTACCGCCGCTTCGTTTTCTTTTAACTTAGCCTGTATATCTTTCCAGGTTATGTTCCGGACATCACGTGCTATTTTAAACGCAGCCGATTGCAACACAATATTTTTTTCCATCAGGTTTACTTCTGATTCCAATGCAGGCAGGTTAATATTGTTGGTTGCCAGCTGCTGTTTAGAAAAATTATAATAGGTGGCTAATAATTGTTTTTTGTTTTCCCAGGCCACATACTCTTTTAATAATTCTTTATTGCCGTGCTGCAGGATTTTTGATTTTAACTGATTGGTATAATTGAATACCAGTGATTTTGTTGCCAATGAATAATTATACATGGAACCGATCAGTTCCGGAATAGCCGTATATTCTTTTACACACATTGAATTATAAAATTCAAACTGATCGTATGTTTTGTTCCAGTATTTTAATTTTTCTGCTTCGCTTAAAAAAGTAAAATTATCGTATACCATAGACAGGTTCATGTCAAGTACTTGCCTTGTCTGCTGAATGGCTTTGTTTGTATTGCCCGAACGGTATTGGAGTAATGCATCGTTTGAATAGGTAATCCAATAGGAAGGATGTTTTTTCCCCAGTACGCTGTCATATATGCGCAGTGCCTTTTGAAATTCAACCGATGCGCTGGTAAAATCTCCCGTTTCAGAATGCAGTTCCCCCATGTTGTTGTAGGTATCTGCAATCTCAATCTGATTTGCGATCGTATCACGTTCCAGTATTGCTAATGACTGATTGTAATATTGAAAGGCCAGCTGCGTTTTACCTTGTTTCACCGCAAGTAATCCTAAGTTATTTAATACCCTGGAATAATTGGGATCGGATACCCCGTAATAGGTTTTATAAAACTGCAGCGCCTGATTAAAATAAACAGATGCATTTGTATAATCATTGTTCTGCTCATAAATGGCTCCCATTGAATTCAGGTAATTACCATACTCCGGCTGTGTTTGCCCGCCATATTTTTTAATCAATTCCAGCTGCCCCTGCATGGTTGAAATTGCTTTGGAGTAATTGCCCAAACGTGCGTACAGCAATGCCAGATTGTTTAAGGTGTTCCAGTATGTTACATTTCCTTCAACGCCCAATTCTTTCTTTAACTGCAGGGCTTTCAGATAATATTGTTCGGCATTTTTATAGTCTGATTCTTTGTCGTACACATTTCCGATATCATTCATGGACCGTGCATACTCCAGACTTTTTTCACCTTTGGTATTTTTATAAATAGCTGCTGCTTTAAAAATAAGCTGTGCGCCTTCTTCGTAATAACCAAAATCCAGATCCAGAATGCCTTCATTGTTTAATACCGTTGCATATTCAGGTGCATCTGAACCAAATACTTTTTTATGGATCAGCAGCGATTCATCGTAGTATTTTTTTGCCGATGTATAATCTGACAGGTCGTGATAAAAACTTGCAATGTTGTTTAACAGGAACGCATATTCTTCTCCATGAATAAATCCATAGCGATTCATTAAGCTATAACTTTTATCGTAGTTCCTTTTCGCATCGGGAATTTTGCCGAGTGTTGTCTGTACATAACCCAGATCTGAATATAAGGTCGCAAGCAGGCGTGTACTGTCAGACACATTTTCCTGAATGATCTTTATCGCCTGAGTGGCTGCCTCTTCCGCCTTTTCCGGTTTGTTGCACGTCAAAAATATATACGATTGATTTTGTAAGGCATTTGCATACGCATAGGATTTAATACCACTCGTTTTTGCATAGATGTTTTTTGCCGCTTCAATGTTCAGTTCGCTGTTGCTGCAATCAAATAAATAATAATACACCACCGCTACATCTAATACCGATTGTGCATGCTCCACATGGGAAGAACCAAATTTCTTCTCCGTGATCTTTTTTATTTCAAGTGCTTTTTTTAATGCAGCGGTATAATTGCCGGATGAAACCAATGCTTCCATCTCTGCGCGCTGTTGAGAAATATCCTGTTGTCCGGATGCAAAAAAAGCACTCGCGAACAAAAGAACGAAAAGAAGTATTTTAGAAAACATATTCGACCAATTTAATTATACGAATATAAGTAAATCAGCTATAAATAAAGGCACGAATGTGCTTTCGTGCCTTATAATTCATACTTTAGAATACATAGAAAGCGTTTTGCTGCTTACCTGATTTCATGATCAGCATCTTTACCGTTGCTCCAGGCACGCAGGTTTTCGAGTGTTGTCTGCGCAATAGATGTTAAGGCATTGGTTGTTAAAAATGCCATGTGTCCGGTAATCAACACATTTTTAAATTTTGTCAAGGCTAAAAACACTTCATCTGTAGGTTTATTTACCGAATGATCTGAAAAGAATAATCCCTTTTCATTTTCATATACATCCAGACCTAAATAGCCTATTTTCCCAGAAGTTAAGCCATCGATGGCATCTTTGGTATTAATAATGGCGCCTCTTCCGGTATTGACAATCATTACACCATCTTTCATTGTTTTAATTGAGTCTGCATGGATTAAATACTTTGTGTGTGCATTTAACGGAGCATGTATTACAATAATATCAGATGTTGCCAGAACCTCTTCTATGGATTTATATTGAAGGCCGTATTTGTCTGTATACTCCTGATTTGGGTATGGGTCGAAGGCCTGCAAGGTACAACCGAAGCCGTGCAAAATCTTTGCTGTGAGTCCGCCGATTTTACCCAGGCCAATAATACCAACGGTTTTATGATGAATGTTAAAACCAACCAACGGATCCAGAATAAAGTTACTTTGTTTCACCCGGTTATCCGCTTCTACAATATGTCTGGTCAATGCAAGAATCATTGTAACGGTATGTTCGGCAATTGCGTGCGGTGAATACGCCGGCACGTTTGCTACATGCATACCTAAGCGGTGAGCAGCTACATGATTGGTCTGGTCGTGGCCTGCAGCACGGATGGCAATGCCTTTTACCCCATACGAAGCCAGCTTTTCCAATACCGGTGCACAGGCATCGTCATTCACAAAAATACAAACAGCAAATGCGCCCTCTGCATAATGTGCTGTTTCTATTGACAGTGCTTCTTCTATGTATTCAAAGGTAAACGTTCCCGGATTAGCCGCTTCAAAATGTTTTTTATCATAACTGCGCGCACTGTAAAATAAAATTTTCATGTTCCTGACTGATAAAATAAAGATTCTTTTTTGAAAAAAATATATCTAACAGAACAAACATAAATAATTTAAGGCGCGTCTACAACATGATTAATCGCATTTAACCACAATGTGTACAACACATTTATTAAAGCGAACAGATTGTATGATGACTACATATGCTGTTTATGTGTAATCAGAAAAATGCACATAAAAAAACGCCCTTTGTGACAAGCAAAGGGCGTCTCGAAAATAAACTATAAACTATATAAACTAAAACAACAAACTATTTATTGAGCTGAACTTCCTGCTGTCAGTATTTCTCCCTTTATGGTAAGAAACGTTGTTGCAGGTGAAGTATTTGCAATGATGATAATGTTTTTTTCAAAGGGGCCGGATTTATTTTCAATTTTGAATCCTCCTTTTACAACTCCAGTCTTACCAGGCTGTATTGTTGTCTTTGGCCATTCTGCCAGGGTACAATCACAGGAAGTTTTCACATCCTGAATCTGCAACGGTTCGTTACCTGTGTTTGTGAATGTGAAATTATACCATAAGGTATCTTTTCCCGGATTAATTTTACCGAAATCGTGTGCCGACACTTTAAATGTAAAATCAGCCTGTGCATTCGAAACAAATGCAAAACCAATCAATAAGAAGAACACTAAATAAACACGATTCATATATTTATTTCGTCTGTTTAGTCTAAATAATACAACTATTGTGCCATTTTTAACAAAAGCTGAATACTTTTAGTTTCATTATTCTTATTATTACGGATTACGTATACTGAATTAAACTATTTTAACTATGCTAACCTCTGATAATACCAATCTGCTTGAATGGAAGGCGTTTTTGAAAAAAAACAGTGCATTACCTTTTACCGATTTATTAACCGGTTTCAAAAAAATTTATGGATCTGCCTTACCAATCATCTGGGCGCCTGAGCAGTATCCCATCCAGTCCAATCTGCATGAAGAAATAAAAAAGTCCGGAAATACCTCGTATCCTGCATTCTATTCCTGGTCTATAGATAAAAAAGAGGGTTTCTGGAAAGCGATGATTGATTCATTGTCCATCAAATTTGAGCAGCCGTATTCATCTGTGTTAGAAAAATCGGACGATCCCGATCAGGTTCATTGGCTGAAAAATGCTCGCTTTAATATTGTTGAAAGCTGCTTCCAGGCTGCTTCCGAACAGGCTGCTATTTTTTATCAGGCCGAACAATCTTCAGAGATACATACAATCAGCTACGGGGCATTAAAACAGAAAGTCATTCAATATGCTTCCGGATTAAGTAAAAATGGTTTTGCTGCACATGACCGCATTATTCTTTATTTACCATTCAGCATTGATGCCATTGCATTCTACCTGGCCTGTATCTACATGGGCGCTGAGCCGGTACTGGTATCCGATAGTTTTTCTGCGCAGGAATTAACAAAACGCATTGCCATCATTAAGGCCAAAGCAGTGCTTACAACGGACCAGTATTGGTATGCAGACAAAAAAATAGCCGTGCTTCCCAAAGTACTTGAAGCAAACCCTTGCCGCATCATTTTATATAGTGAAGAACAATCGGATGCATCAACAATTCGTGCAAACAAAGCCGACCTCTTGCTTTCAGACCTTTTAGATGTATACGGTACCTCTTATCCGCCTTACTATCACACTACAGCTGATACTATTTCAATTCTGTTTTCTTCCGGCACAACCAAAGAGCCCAAGGCGCTTCCATGGAAAGCTGCGACACCAATTAAATGTGCGGTTGATGGTAAGCTGCTGCAGGACATCCATGCAGGTGATGTTGTAACCTGGACAAGCGGAATGGGCTGGATGATGGCTCCCTGGCTCATCTTTGCTGCGCTGCTTAACAAAGCCAGCATTGCCGTATATGGCGGCGCATATTCAAAAAAAGAGTTTTTAGATTTTACAGTACAGACACATGTTACTGTTTTAGGAACCATTCCATCTGTTGTTAAAAGCTGGCGGGCACAGGCTTTTCAGCCTGTAGCGAACTGGAAAGTACGCATCTTCAGTTCTACCGGTGAACCGTCTGATGCAGAGGATTATTTTTACCTCATGTACCTGAATAATTTCAATGCACCAATCATTGAATATTGCGGCGGCACAGAAATTGGCGGCGGATATATCAGCAATGTTGTTGAACTGCCGATTGCCTTGTCTTCTTTTAATACACCTGCGCCGGGAAGCACATTCATTCTGTTAGATGAAAACAAACATGTCGTTGAGCAGGCAGGTGCAGGAGAAGTTTTTCTTATTCCTCCTGCCATTGGTTTATCGCAGGAAATTCTGAATAAAAGCCACGCTGAGGAGTATTACGCAAATCTTCCTGTATTGCCGGCATATCCGCTGCTGCGCAGACATGGCGATGGGTTTCATAAAACCACCATCGAAGGAACCGCTTATTACAGAAGTATGGGCAGAACGGATGACTCGATGAATCTGGGCGGAATCAAAGTAAGTGCCGTTGAAATTGAAACCGTTGTCAATACCCATCCCGATATTATAGAAAGTGCTGCCGTAGCGCTTCAGAGCACTGGCGGCGGACCGGAACGCCTTGTAGTATTTGTACATACCACGCATGAAACCGATAACGTGCAGCTGCAAAAAGAACTGCAAAAAATAATTCAGGCAGAATTAAATCCCTTATTTAAAATATACGATCTGGTTTTTAAAGAAAATTTTCCACGCACGGCCTCCAATAAACTGATGCGGAAAGAGCTGCGGAAAGAACTGGCAGGACATTTTTAATCTTCAAAATGTGATCAGAATTGCTACAACAACGCTTCAGATTCGGTTTGTATGTTTGTATTATAAATTCATACAAACATTTAATCAGTTACACATATGAAAAAGTTAGTCGTATTCAGCACAATATTGATGAGTTTATTAGCGTTCAGTGTATCGGCTTCAACCGTGTCTCATGGGCATAAATTCAAACATGCAAAATCGCATCATGCAAAACATCATAGACACCATTCCGATCCTTCTTACCAAAATTAATTTATAGTTTCCCGTTCGTTTAGTTAAAGTAAAAAGGATAGCCTCGCAAGAAGCTATCCTTTTTCTATATATGATTTTAACGGTTTTCAGTTCAAGGATAACGGCGGCATGCTGTATTGAGCCGTATTATGAAAAGCCAGTTTGTGAATAGAATAAACCATATAACTGACCAGTGGAAATGTGCCCAGTATTTCGCCTACTTCTTTTTCGCTATCAGCTACAATTGTAACCCATAATTTAGAGCGATCTACAGACAAACTATATGACGTTACAATACCGCTATGCATGTATGTATTAATCAACGTTCGTTGAGACGGAATCAATGAAATAAATTCATCATCCGGCGCTTCAGGAAAATCTATGTCTACTAAATACTGATCCATACTTTATATTACGCAAAACCGAAATAAGTAACTAGTTTTTTCAGGATATTTATTTAATGAACCATTTATTTTTATTCTGCCTCATTTAAAAAGCAGCTGCATCAAAACAAATGCTGCCTGCAAAGCAAACCGAGATGAAAATGACAAGGCAGATTAATTTTAATCAAGACAAATTAATCGTTTGGATGTTGGTGGCTACCGGAAAGACAGCGCATAAAAAAAGCGCTCGTTAAGAGCGCTGTTTTTTATTTTCCTTCGAGTTCTTTTTTCTTTGCTTTTTCCTGTTTCTTATAGGCGCCACGCAATAAGAAACTATGTTTGAGCAATTCCAGATCTTCATCTAATTTTTTAGAACTTGATTCTAAGTTCTGCAAGGTTCCTTTCAGATTTTTACCGGAGGCATCATCGTGAATCAAGACGCCAAGTGTACTTGTTGAATCCGCACTGGCTTTCTTCAGGTTGTTTACCAATGCATTTGCAGACGCTGATACTTGCTGAAGCTCTGCCATTGTAGTGCGCATGGATTCAAATACAACAGTATCTGTAACCAGGTCATTCATCAATGTTCCTTCATCATCTAACTTAGAAGTAAATCCTGCCAGGTCAGCCATTAATCTCTGTGCCTTTACAGAAGCCTGCTGAAGGGATTCGGTCGTTGCATTGATGTTATTGAAGACAGATTCATCTGTCATTAATTTACCCAGCGTTCCCTGCCCATCTACAAATCGTTTGCTTATTACTTTAAAATCGTTTGTAATCGATAATATGTTTTTATTGTTTTGCTGGAGTGTATTCATTACCTCTTCTGTTGACAATACGGTTGCAACACGTAATGAATCACCTGGTTCAACCTGACCTGCTTCAACAGTGCCGCCATAAATAATCAGGATCTTATTCCCGATCAATCCATCAGAACCGATTTTAACCATTGCGTCTTTACGGATATACTGCTGTGAAGCCTGATCAATATTCATTTCTACTTTAACGTTGGACTTGCCGTAGAAATCCAATGTTTTAACGGTACCTATTTTTACACCGGAGAACCAGATATTGCTGCCCGGCAACAAGCCGTTTACATCATCAAATACAGCAGTAACTTTCATCTTTTTAGTAAAAGTTGTGTGTAGATTACCAACCGTTAATATCCCGGCCAACAAGATCAATATGCCTATAAGAACGAACATGCCCACTATGACAGCGCGTTTATTTGGAGACTCTTTCATTAGTTATTTGATAAAATTGTAATTGTAAAAACTTTGTATACGTTCATCCTGATCTTCAAATACTTCTTCAAAAGTACCTGTTTTCACAAAAGTTCCGTCTAATAACATGGCAACACGATCGCATGTTTCTTTTGCACACGTTAAATCATGCGTAATAATGATTGAAGAGGTGTTATATTTCTCCTGAACTTCATTTATTAATTCGTTTATTTCAAAAGATGTAATCGGATCCAATCCGGATGTTGGCTCATCGTACAACATAATCTTGGGCTTCAGAATTAATGTACGTGCAATACCAATACGCTTGCGCTGACCGCCAGACAAATCAGATGGCATCTGATTGAGTTTATCAATCAAACCAACAGCATCAAGCACTTCTTCCACTGAATCCTTAACTTCTGCTTTGCTGAGATTTTTAAAATTCATCAGTAAAGGAAATTCCAGATTCTGACGTACATCCATACTATCATAGAGAGCACTGCTTTGAAAAGCAAAACCTATATGTAATCGCAGTGCATCTAATTCTTTCTGGTTCAGTTTATCAACCTCTTTACCCAATACCTGCACAACGCCGGCATCCGGTTTCAATAAGCCAACCAATATTTTAATTAAAACAGATTTTCCTGTTCCTGATTTTCCAAGTACAACAACGTTTTCTCCCTTATGCACTTCAAGATCAATCCCTTTCAGTACATGCAACTCTCCAAAAGATTTATAAAGCCCTTTAATGGAAATGGCCTTTTCATTATAATCTATTTTGTGCGCGTTATTTTCCATCTTAGTAAAGTCTTATCCAATTACTCACCTGCACAATTACAATTTCTTCCACAAAAATCAGAAACATTGCTGTTACAACAGCCTGGTTAGCAGCTTTACCAACCCCCCGCGTCCCCTGTGTTGCATTAAATCCTTTATAACAGCCAACAATTCCTATTGTGAATCCGAAGACCAAAGACTTTGTTACAGAAGAGAAAATATCTATGAAGTTAATATCACTGAATCCGCTTTGAAAAAAGTTTGCAAAACTTGTGGTATCATTTGCATGTACATTAACAAATGCACCTAACAAGCCTACCAGACTACAATAAAAGGACAGGATAGATACCATGAATGTTGTAGCAAGAACCCGTGTAACAACCAGATATTTAAACGGGTTGATCGCAGAAACCTCCATTGCATCTATCTGCTCCGTTACTTTCATTGACCCTAGTTCGGCACCTATGCTCGATCCTACTTTACCTGCACAGATTAATGCCGTGACAAGCGGACCCAATGCCCGTACCAATGCAATTGAAATTAATGAGGGTAACCACGATGTTGCTCCAAATACTTCGAGGGAAGGTCTGGACTGTTTTGTAAATACTAAGCCTGTAACAAAACCGGTAAGTGTAATCAACGGCAAAGATTTTATGCCTACTTCATAACATTGATCAATTACCTGCCGCAAATTAAACGGTGGCTTAAATACTTGTTTAAAAAACAATGCAACAAATGCAAACGCATCATATACACCTTTAAAGATATCATCAATACCTTTAGAAAATATATACGGTCGGACTTTTTTAGTCATGTACTTCGGATGAATTAAAATTTAAATCGTAAAAGTTAATATGCTGTAAAATTTATATTGTCAGCTTTAACTATTTTAAGTTAACACTATTAACTTACGGGAACAAATGAGAGCAATTATTATATGGTAAAATAACAACAATACTTCTTATAGCCAGTTACACAATCATAAGAAAAATTTACATTTATATACGTTATTATCAAACAATATGTATGGTTATTATACCACAATACATGTAACTACTTTCCTGAAATATTTTATATACGCATTAAGCAGCATATACTTACATTCAAAAGTACCTGAACGCAATTGGTTTCATTACACTTATTTTTTTATATACAGCAATTACTGTACACACCGAATAAAGTAATTGAATACTATATCAGTCGTTTTTGAATGTACGTATTTATAAACAGTAACTGATAATTGCTTTGCAAGGTTTTTTCTTACATGGTTTTCTCCAAAACCATACTTTTTCGCGTGTGCAGGTGCAAATGAGTAGTGAATAAAAAATCATTCCGCTTAATTCTCATAGTATGCCGACCATTATAAGCGTATTGTTTTCAGTTAAAAGTAACAGATAAAATTCCATTCATTCAATAAACTGCTAATAAAAAAGCGCATGAAACAATTCATACGCTTTTTTATTAGTTATCTGGTAGCCTGTACGGGAATCGAACCCGTGTTTCGTCCGTGAAAGGGACGCGTCCTAACCCCTAGACGAACAGGCCTTTTTAAAAGAAAGATAAAGACGTTATTTATTTTGTTAAACGCCTTTGTTTGAGAAGAAAAAGAAAAAGTCCCGTTAATGAGCGGGACTTTGACTTGCTATTTTTGGTAGCCTGTACGGGAATCGAACCCGTGTTTCGTCCGTGAAAGGGACGCGTCCTAACCCCTAGACGAACAGGCCTTTTTCTAAAAGGTTTGCAAAACTATGAAAGTTTTTAATAAATACAAAACCATTCTGGATATTTTTTAATAAAATAAATAAAAAGGCTCTCCGGTTGATTTTACATATGCGTTATTGTATGTTTGTAGCTTATTCAGATAATTTCAGAATATTATTTATACATCTCAAGTTCGTAGTTTAATCTTTAATAATTATGTCAAAAATTAAAGTTGGTATTAATGGCTTTGGCCGTATTGGTCGTTTGGTTTTCCGTGCTGCGGTTAACAATCCTAACATTCAAATAGTTGGAATCAATGATTTGATTGATGTTGACTACATGGCATACATGTTAAAGTATGACTCTACTCACGGTCGTTTCAGCGGTACGGTAGATGTTACAGATGGTAAATTGGTTGTAAATGGCAATGCTATCCGTGTAACGGCTGAAAGAGATCCTGCAAATTTAAAGTGGAATGAAGTTGGTGCTGAATACGTTGTAGAATCCACAGGTCTTTTCCTTACAATGGATACTGCTGATAAACATATTGCAGCTGGTGCAAAAAGAGTTGTATTATCTGCTCCGGCAAAAGATGATACTCCTACTTTCGTAATGGGTGTAAACAACAAGTCATATACGAAAGATATGACAATCGTTTCTAATGCTTCCTGTACTACAAACTGTTTAGCTCCGGTAGCTAAAGTATTAAATGATAACTTCGGTATCCTTGAAGGTTTAATGACTACTGTTCACGCTGCAACTGCAACTCAAAAAACAGTAGATGGTCCTTCAGCTAAAGACTGGAGAGGTGGCCGTGGTGCTTACCAAAACATTATCCCTTCTTCTACAGGCGCTGCTAAAGCGGTTGGTCTTGTTATCCCTCAATTAAAAGGAAAATTAACGGGTATGTCTTTCCGTGTTCCTACACCAGACGTTTCTGTAGTTGATTTAACCTGCCGTTTAGAAAAAGCTGCTTCTTATGAAACAATCAAAGCTGCTATGAAAGCTGCTTCTGAAGGTGACATGAAAGGCATCCTTGGCTATACGGAAGATGAAGTAGTTTCTACTGACTTCTTAGGTGATGCACGTACTTCTATCTTCGATGCAAAAGCTGGTATTTCATTGAATGACAACTTTGTTAAAGTAGTATCCTGGTATGATAACGAGTGGGGTTATTCTAACAAATTGGTTGACTTGATTGTCCACATGGATACTGTTAAGTAATTATAACAGCCATTAATAATAAAAACCTCGAACGCTTAAGCATTCGAGGTTTTTTGTTTTTACACCTGAAATATACAGGGATTTTTTAGTATCGGGCTTAAACGTCGTGGAAAGGTAAATCCGGGATATCGTCAAAATCTTTGACTTCTGTTTCTCTGGACGTGCTCCGAACTTCGTTATCCAGTTTTTTCTTTTGTTTGATATGATGACGAAAATGCATCTCAATCAATTTAAACCATTCCTCTGCCGACAAATAACCCAATTTAGGATGTTTTATCTTTGCCGTAGGTTTTTTATAGTCAATCTCCTTTGCAACCTTATGCAGCAGCTTTAAGAAGCGATAAAAGTCATCCTTAACCTTTTCTGTACTAAGCGGCTGGCCAGGTTCTTTATATGGATTGCTTTTGTGCTTAAACGGCAAATAGCTGCCATAAGCAAACTGCAGAAAACCATTGAATGTTTTACCTTCTTTCGGACCCGCTTGCTTTTTAGCCAGGCATTCCTGTATGGCCTTAATATGAACTTCCTGAGAATAAATTAACAAATGATCGTAAATCTGACCTATCGTCCAACCGTTTGGAGTAACCTTTTTCTTGAATTGATTATTACCATAAAAGTCGAGCTCTTTTAACCAGTATTTTGCCAACGGTAATAATTGCTTATAGGTATTTTCTGCGCTCATACAATCTGTTCGTTCCTCTTACAATATTAATTATAAATACGGTTATTTGCTGTAGCTGTTAATAACAATTAAAGATATTGAATGTCAGTAAAAATTAAAAGGGATGACATTTTAAAAACATCATCCCTTTCACAGAAGTATAGTATAAAAAATAATAAAAATATTTTCTCCAAAAGTATTAATACAAATATGTACCTTTTATTTAAAAAAACAACAATTTATTTTAAATAAAATATCTACATTTTTAATATAAAATTACAATTATTTAAAAATCAATATATTAATTAATTTAACGAAAGTTAACAAATACAAAATTTGAATGTAATATCAATAATTGAATTGCCCCGAACAAAATAAAGTATCATACACGCTTTTTTAGCTGATATCTCTTAATGAAAAGATGACATTAGGGAAATCGAGAGGTTGATCCAGAATACGTATGTATTTTTCAGAAATTATACTTGCAGAAACCAATTCATTATTTTGTTTTAATTGATTGAACCGGTCAACAGTAGAAAAGTTTTCTTCGGCCGTATTTCGTATTTTTTCCTGCATGGGTGTATCCACCACGCCCGGAGCAATGGAGAAAACGGTGGTCTTTCCCTCCCCTTTTATTTGCAGTTCTTTAGCTATATGCAGGGAAAAATGATCCAATGCAGCTTTTGTAGACCCATACAGCGACCAGCCGTCAATTACTTTGGTAGCGGCGCCAGAGGATACATTGAGAATAACGCGCTTTTGAAAATCCGTATCAGGGATGTTCAAAAATGCATTGATCAATTGAACCGGCGTATTTAAGTTTACCTGTATGAACTGTTGAATTGCCTGTTCAGAAAAATCACCGGCATATCTGATCGGCTCTATCACTGCGGCATTATTTATAAGATATACTGAATCGGTTTGCTGATAGACTTTTTTAAATAACGGATAAAGTTGATTGAGTTGTGCAGCATCACTCAAATCTGCAAATATATGCTGGTAGTTTGGGTGGTTTATACCGGATGTTCTGGAAATTCCATACACACGTACATCTTCACGCAAAAGCAGCTGTTCAGCAAGTGCTTTACCAATGCCTGAAGATGTGCCTGTAATAAAATAGAAATGCATAGCACCTTAATTAAGCAGTATACTGTTATAAAATGAATTGGCTTAAATCCCTGTTTTTCACTAAGCCTTTCAATTTCTGATCAACCAGTTCCTTTGTAATTACAACGGTTGAATGGGTTTCAATTTTATCGGGTACATCAAACAGCAGTTCATTTAATAAATGACTCATTACCGTATGCAGCCGTCTTGCGCCAATATTTTCTACTTCGACATTCAACTCAAAGGCAATTTCAGAAATTGCTTTTAATGCGTCGTCATGAAATTCAATGTTTACATTTTCAGAGGAAAGCAGCGCCTGGTATTGGCGTGTCAGTGCATTCTTTGGTTCTTTAAGTATGTGGTAGAAATCTGCCTCTGTAAGACTATTCAGTTCTACACGAATCGGAAACCGGCCCTGTAACTCGGGTATTAAATCTGAAGGTTTTGAAACATGAAACGCACCTGCTGCAATAAATAAAATGTGATCGGTATGTACGGTGCCGTATTTTGTATTTACCGCGCTGCCTTCCACAATAGGTAACAGATCGCGCTGTACGCCTTCTCTGCTTACATCCGGACCATTTCCTTTTTTAGAAGAAGCGACCTTATCAATTTCATCGATAAAAATAATCCCCATGTTTTCTGTTTTACGAATCGCTTCGTCTTTCACATCATCCATGTCTATAAGTTTGGCAGATTCTTCTTCCAGCAATATTTTGCGGGCTTCGGCTATGCTTAGTTTACGTTTCTTCGTTTTCTTGGGCATCATATTACCGATCATCTCCTGAATGTTCATCATGGAAGCTTCATCCATTGCGCCGCCTACAACGCCCACACCAGGCCCCTGCTGCTGCACATTGATCTCTACTTTGCGTTCATCCAGCTCACCCGAACGGATTTTTTCACGAAACAATTCACGTGTACGTTCATTCAATTCCTGATCGTTATCCGGAATTTCGTTTGTATCTATAGATTGCGTACTGGCTGTCTTAAAACCCATGCCTGTACTTTTCACCGGCGGAATCAACAAGTCAAGCAAAATATCTTCCACTACCTGCGACACCTTAATTTTAACTTCTTCTTTTTTCTGCGTCTTTACCATGTTCACTGCCTGTTCAACCAGGTCCCGTACCATGCTTTCCACATCGCGCCCAACATAACCCACTTCGGTAAACTTCGATGCTTCTACTTTGGTGAAGGGCGCATCGGCCAGCTTGGCCAGACGTCTTGCAATTTCAGTTTTACCAACGCCGGTAGGCCCAATCAGTAATATGTTGTTCGGCATGATTTCTTTTCGCATATCTGCATCTGCATGCATCCGTCTCCAACGGTTACGTAATGCAATGGCAACGTTCCGTTTGGCATCGTGCTGACCGATAATATATTTATCTAACTCGGCAACAATTTCTGTTGGTGTTAGGAAACCCTGTAAAGCTGTCATGAGTATCTGTTAATTTATTTCTTCATCCATTCATTGATATTAATTCCCAAGGTGAAATAGCTGGTCCCTCCTTTAATGGAATAATACGCGCGGGTATACCCAATATCAAATTTTTTCACCCGAAGCATGAAACCCCAGGTCATACCTGCTGTTGCAGAGCGATCCTGAAGCCTGAGTTCTCTTCTCATTAAAAAATTATACCCAAAACGTGCGTGAAAGTTTTTGGTAAATAAAAACTCTCCGCCAATAACAAAATGGCGCATGAGTTTATCGCCAAAGGTTGTTTCAATTGGTGTTACCGTTCCGTCTAAGTTTACTTTTACATTTATTGCCGGATCATTGTATACTACATCAAATTTATATAAGTGATGTGTAGTAAGGGATAAACGTACCGGCATGTGATCGGGTTTGTAGCTTGCACCAAGCTGAATATCAAACGGGAGATTCACAGCCTGCCCTTTTACATAATTATTGACATTAAAGCCAACGTTTTTAAATACGAGGCCAACGGTTAACTGCTGTTTGGGATGTTTGTATAACACACCAAAATCAACCATTACGGCCGCTGCATTGTATGTTTCGATAGATGAATGTACATATTTGGCATTTGCCCCCATAGAAAACGGTCCCATGCCTCTCGCGTAACCAAGTACCAGTGCGTATTCAACAGGATGAAAAACTGCACCGGTTTCATTTCCATTTGCATCGGTCTGGTTGATGCTGCCGTAATTAAAATAATTAACCCCTCCGCTTATTACGCCTTTATTATCCTTTAACCCATATGCGCCAAATAAGGTAGATTTTTTTATATCTGCATAAAAAGGCTGGTAGGTAAAGCTAACGGTTTTACTGATTGTGTCATTTAATAACGCAGGATTGGAGTAACCCATAGCAACATCCTTATCGCGGATGGAAACATTATAGCCGCCAACGGCTGCCTGACGGGCTGCAACGGGTACTTCTAAAAAAGAATATCCTGTACGCCCCCCCAACTGCGCATGCGATAAAACAGGTAGTACAGCCAGAATGGATATAAAAAAAAGCCTTAAGATCATATGTAGCTAAACGTAAAACGGCAGTAGATTGGTATCTACTGCCGATAATTTGTAATTATTTGTCTTTCTTTTTCGGTTCTTCCGGAACCTCTAAGTTAAAAGGCTTTTTAATTTTCTGTTTTAATAAGGCAATGGCTAATACTTCATCTGCCGTTTCAACAAAGTGAAATTTAAGATCTGCAATATCCGGCGGGTGTATTTCTTCGATATCTTTTTTATTCTTTTTACTTAAAATAATTTCTTTGATACCTGCGCGTTTTGCCGCAAGGATTTTTTCTTTGATCCCGCCAACAGGCAATACTTTACCACGCAGGGTAATTTCTCCTGTCATGGCAAGTGCCGGTTTGATCTTGCGCTGTGTAAACGTAGACGCCAATGATGTATATAAGGCAATACCTGCTGAAGGGCCATCTTTAGGTGTAGCACCGGCAGGTACGTGTACGTGCAGATCAAAATGATCAAATACGCGGTGATCAATACCGATAGCGTCTACATTTGCGCGCAGTAAAGAAAGTGCTGCCGATGCAGACTCTTTCATTACATCACCCAGCTGACCAGACAATGTTAACTTACCTTTTCCTTTACTGATGATGGATTCGATCGTTAAGATCTCTCCGCCGTAAGGTGTCCAGGCAAGACCTGTAACAATACCGGCTAAATCATCCTGCTGATACGTATCTTTTTCAAAATCTTCGGATCCTAAAATTTCACGTACCTGTGCCGGCTGAATTTTCTTTGTATATGCCGTTTCCATGGCGATAGCTACGGCGATGTTACGCACTACCGCACCAATTTTACGTTCTAAGTTACGTACACCGGATTCTCTGGTGTAGTCTTCAATGATTTTTACAATGGCAGCATCTGTAAAGCTTATATCTTTAGCTTTTAAGCCGTGTTCTTCCTTTTGCTTTGGAATTAAATATTTTTTCGCAATCTGAATCTTTTCTTCCAGTGTATATCCGTTAATCTCTATGATCTCCATACGGTCGCGCAAAGCAGGCTGTATGGTATCAAGCGCATTGGAGGTTGCAATGAACAGTACTTTTGACAGATCGTATTCTACTTCCAGGAAATTATCCATGAAAGAAGAATTCTGTTCCGGATCCAGTACTTCTAATAATGCGGAAGATGGATCACCTCTGAAATCTTTCGAGATTTTATCTATTTCATCTAATATAAATACCGGGTTGGATGTTTCAGAGCGTTTAATACCCTGAATGATTTTACCGGGCATAGCACCTATGTACGTTTTACGGTGACCGCGGATCTCTGATTCATCGTGTACGCCGCCTAACGACATACGAATGTATTTACGGTCCAGTGCTTTTGCTATGGATTTCCCTAACGATGTTTTACCAACACCCGGAGGACCGTATAAACAAAGGATCGGCGCCTTCATGTTATTTTTCAATTTCAATACGGCCAGATATTCCAGTATCCGTTGTTTCACTTTGGTCAAGCCAAAATGATCTTCGTCTAAAATTTCTTTCGCACGTACCAGATCAAAATTATCGGTCGAATTTTCGCCCCACGGCAGATCAACAAGCAACTCTAAATAATTAAATGTTACCGGATAATCCGGTGCCATCGGGTTTACACGCTGCAGCTTCGACATTTCTTTATCAAAGTGCGCACGTACTTTATCCGACCATTTTTTTGTTAATGCTTTTTCTTTTAAACGCTCAAACTCCTGCTCACTACTGAAGTCGCCAAGCTCATCCTGCAATACTTTGATCTGCTGACGCAGGAAATAATCACGCTGCTGCTGATCAATATCGGTATGCACTTTGGTATGAATCTCGCGTTTTATTTCCAGCATCTGGATGTCTTTATCCATCAGCTGTAATAACCACGTAGCACGTTCAACCGCATCATCAAACTCCAGTAACTTTTGTTTATCCTTTAATTCCGCATTGATATTGGAAGAAAGGAAATGTGTCAGAAAATTTTCACTTTCAATATTGTTGATGGCAATCTGTGCATCCTGTGGAATTTCAGGATTCATTTTCAGAATTTTAGTTGCCGATTCTTTTACAGATTGCAGAAGTGCCTTCACTTCTTTTTTGCTCATATCCGGGTGAATGTCTTTCAACATACTCACCTTTGCCTGCATGAACGGTTCGTCCTGAACTTGCTCTTCGATCTTAAAACGTCTTTTCCCCTGAATAATAATCGTTGTATTACCATCCGGCAATACAAACATGCGGAGAATTTTGGCTACTGTACCAACTTTAAATATATCCTGAAAACTTGGTTCTTCAGACTTTTGGTTTTCCTGCGCAACAACACCAATGGTGCGGTCTCCTTTATAAAACTTCTTAACCAGACGTATTGATTTCTGGCGGCCAACAGTAATGGGAAGCACTACACCCGGGAATAGCACTATATTGCGAACAGGTAATATTGGTAATACAGAAGGGAATTCTTCTTTATCCATCTCCGCCTCTTCTTCAGGGGTAATGAGTGGAATCATATCTACCGGCTCCGTATCTAACATATTTGACAAAAGAGACCACTCTGATTTATTCATATTATTCATATCTTCTGCGATTCCTTATATTATGCCAATATGGCATTTTTTTAGGATTATTTGCGTATTTAATCTATTTAGAACTATATTTATATAAGTTTTACAATTCGCATGCCAGTAAATACTTTTAAAAAGTTTGTTTCGAAAATAATTGAATGGAAGAAATACAGTTTGAGTGTATCACTACTACTGTCGTTTTTACTGTTCTATCAACCAGCCTATCCCCAAAAAGGTAAAAATAAAAATAATTTTCAGACCATGGCGGCACATGGTCAATTAGACAGCATTTCTGTCATGCGGTCAGAGTACCAGTTTCAGTTTAAAAACATTAATGTCATACCGTTTTATTACAACGAAGCGGAATTTACAAAAATTAAAAAGCTGGAAGAAGCAAAGAATTACAAAGAGCTGCTTCCGTTAATGGAGCGCTATGTAAATTCTTTCGGCATTCAGAATTTCAGCCGCAATACAGATATGATCTGGAAGCTGGGCCGCCTATACCAAATGTTTGGCTACAAAGACCGGGCATTGTTTTTATATCGCACAGCGTTAAAAAATTTACGTGGTAAACGAATTGAAGAAATAAAAAAATATTACGATACGATTACAGCATCTTCAGTAGATCAATTTGTTCCGCTTGAATATTATTATCAGCTGGTTGATTACCGCAAAGCAGTTGATACGCTGTACCCGCCCAAAAGTGTCTTTTTAAACATGGGTGAACTGGTAAATGATCTACGCTACCCGGATTATGGACCAACCATGAATGTTGACGGCAACATGCTTATTTTCACAAAACGGAAAAAAGTACTTACGCCTACCAAACTAACCTACCGTGAAAATGAGGACTTGTATTTTACCATGAACTACGATGGTTTCTGGGATGAAGCACTTCCGTTCTCTAACGTGATCAATTCCAATTGCAACGAAGGTTCTGCAACCATAAGCCGTAATGGCCGCACGCTTTATTTCGCACGTTGTATTGTGCCGGATTATTTATATGATTGCCGGGATTGCATGGGTTCCTGTGATATTTATGAATCGCATCTGGATGATGATGGTAAATGGTCTGTGGCACAAAACTTAGGCATACAGGTAAATAGTATTTCGTGGGATTCCCACCCAACGTTATCTCATACAGAAGATACGCTTTACTTTGCATCTGACCGCATCGGCGGCTTTGGCTTATCTGATATCTGGTTTACGTATAAGTTGCCCAAAGGCGGCTGGGCACAGGCACAAAACATGGGTCCTGTAATCAATACCAGAGGGAATGAAGTAAGTCCGTTCTACCATCCGATCCACGATGTATTTTACTTCAGTTCAAACGGCCACTTACTCAACTTCGGAAAAAGAGACAGTTTAGATTTTACGTATCATACCTATGATATTTATAAATCACGCATGCTGGAAAAAAAATGGCAGGAACCTAAAAATATCGGACCATTGGTTAATGGCCCCGGCGATGAATATTATTTTACCATCGATTCAAAATCACGCGACTTATTTTATTCTAAATCTGAAATTGACAATCTGGCAAACCTGGAACTGTTCAGCTTCCCGCTTCCGATGGAAGCACAGCCATTGGCGTATACAAAGTTGAAAGGATCGCTGACAGATTCGCTCACCAATGAACCGTTTACAGGTATTGTTTCTGTTATTGATTTAACAAACGGAATTGAAGTAGCGCCAAAGTTTATGCGCGAAGACGGCACGTTTGAATTTGACCTGAATAATGAAAACGATTATCTGTTGGTTATTCAGGGAGATGATTTCTTCCGGATTGAACACAATTTCAAATTAGATGGAGACACGGTTATTAACCTGAAAACAAATTCTATTAAGTATAACAAATGGAAATTTACTTCTTTAGAATTTGACAACAACAGTTCTAAAATTCTTCCTGAAATGGAAGGCGATCTGGATAAAGTAGTAGACTTTTTGGTTGATCACCCGCAGATAAAACTTGTCATTTCAGGGCACACAGATGGCAGTGGTGACGCTGCTGCAAATTTACGCTTATCTCAGGCACGTGCAGATGCGATCAAAAGCTATATCATGGAAAAAGGGAACATAGATGAAAGCCGTATAGAAGCTGTTGGTTATGGAAACCAAAAACCAATTATTCAACAGGAAGTTTCAGAGTCTGACAGAAAAATCAACAGACGTGTTGAATTTGAATTAATCCGTAGTACAACAATTGAAGAAGAAAAAGTACAGGAAGAAATTGAAATTCCTGCGGAAGAATAATTTCCTTTTCGCCTGTTGTACCCTAATTTAAACACATCATTTCCTCAACGGTGATGTAGAACATAGTCAAATCTTTATACGCACACTACTTCGGTATTGTGCGTATTTTTTTATACTGATTCTGTTATATGCTACAGAATCCGGACATCTTTGTTTCATCACTTTTACAACAGCTTATCGATATATTAACAGTCATCAAAATGCCATACGTTCATATAGTCACTACATAAAGAAGGCCTGCAATAAAATCATTGCAGGCCTTCTTTATGTATACTAACGTTTCAATTACTTTGCATTTGGCGGCGGTAACTGGTTGATGATCTTCTGTGCCATTTTAGGAACGTTATCGCTCGCGATCTGATACACGTAACAGTTATTGGAGTTATAATGTACTTTAAATTTATCACCGGCAATTTGTTTTCCTGTTTTATCGAAGATCGAATAATGTACGGTAAATGTTCTTTCATAATTCAATGCCGCTCTATCCAAACAATTTTCATAATTCGTCTTTACTTCAAATTGATTGATGAAGATGTAATAATCAATGCTGTATTTCTCATCGAAATATTTAAAGAAATCCGGATTTTTAACAGACACACCAAAATATTTTCCGTTATCTGCCGGTGTATTATATTGCGATACAGGCTCCTGACTACCTGTGATAGAGCCAACGGTATTTTTCATCCAGTTGCCCTTTTTAGCTGTAGTTGTTGAAGTTGCAGCAGATGTCTGTGCTTGCTTTGCTTCGATCGAATTCGGGTTGTTGATTGCTGCCTGATAATTATAACTAACAGAAGAATATATTTTATTCAGATCTGTTAATGAATCACTGTTACTGCCGCCAAGTAAGTGAATGGTTTCATAGCCCGGAGCTTTTAATAATGTATTCAACCGTTTTCTGAATACCTCTCTTACTTTTGTGCGCTGCATGTTGGATTTTCCTGCGATCTCATCATCCGCATCTGAAAAATACAGGTATGGATCAAACGGCACAACTAAGATCTGCTTACGTGAAGAATCATAGGTATACGGCGTTCCCATATCATTAAACGGCGGTGCAAAATTAGATACACTGGTTAATGCCGGCTGATTCGACTCTACCGTTGCCGGTGGTGTTTCCGGTGACTTTGTCGGTGTTGTTGTTGTTGTTGTTGTCGGTGTTTTGGTTGTCGCTGTATTTGTTGTCGGATTTACAGCGGTTGGTGTTGTCGTTGTTTTGGTATCCGGATTGGTTGCTGTTGTAGTTGTATTATTATATCCCACAACAATTTCCTGTCCGGCTTTCAAATCCATATTGTTCATTTTAAGCAATTGCTCTACAGACGTATTATACTTCTTGGCAATTCCATAATACGTATCTCCCGGCTGCACTTTATATACCTGCGCATTTGGTTTTGATGCTGCCGACTGCGAAGTCTTGGCCATTGCTGAAGGGTTGTATGGAATGTTTACTACCTGCCCTACCTTAAGACCATTTTCCAGTTCAGGATTAATATCAAACAGATCCGTTAATGAAACACCGTATTTAGTGGAAATTCCATAGATCGTCTCTCCCGGAGATACCATATACTGCACATGTAATTTATTATTCAGTTTGGTAACGCCAATAGAATCCTGCACGCCGGCGAAAGAGACTACATGAATGAATAAGATAAGAACGGGAAGAATAATTTTTTTCATCATTATCATACTGAATACGGTTAGTTAAAAGATATTCCTGATTGCATCATTTGAAATGGCATAGAGCATTAATGATAACAATAGTAACATACCAATTTTTTGGGCATTTTCCAGAAATTTATCGGATGGTTTTTTGCCGGAAATAATTTCATATAACAGGAACATTACGTGTCCGCCATCCAATGCCGGGATCGGAAGCAGGTTCATAAACGCCAATATCATTGATAAGGTTGCTGTCAAACTCCAGAAATGCGGCCAGATCCACTTCGGTCCGTAAGCTTTTCCCATAGTAAAAAAACTACCAACTGAATTTGAAGGTTTTAACTCTCCGCGGAAAATTTTAGAGAATGCTTTTAATTGATCGGTTACAACTTTAATGGAAGAAGTAATTCCTCTTGGTACAGATTCGATAAAACTAAACGAACGTGTTGAGATCTGCATGCCGTTTTTAGCACCAAAGCCTATCAAGCCAGCTGTATCAACCTGCACGTTCAGTTTTACTTCCTGCTGATTGCGAACAACCAGCATTTCAACTTTTTTATTTTTATTTGCAGCAAGTACCTGCTTCAGATCATTGTAATAATTGATGCGTTGTCCGCTGATGCCGATAACAGAATCGCCCGCTTGCAGGCCTGCCTTCTCTGCATTGCTTCCTTTCATAACTTCTCCTACTGTAAACGGGAAATTCGGTTCGATAAACCCCTTCGCATTTTTTTCTGCCAGTTTATCCAGCACATTGCTTGGCAAAACAATAGTTAATGCTGCACCATTCCGGATAACTGTAAAGGAACTGTTCTGTTCCAGCAATGCTTCATAAACGTCCGCAAAATCATCGATCTGTTTTCCGTTAACCGCAACGATTTTATCTCCGTTCTGCAACCCAATTTCCTGAGCAATCGGCTGCGCTACAATACCATATTTGTTTACTTCACCGGCACTGATGTATTCTTCACCATTGATCCAGGTAAGGCTGATATTGATTAAAAAAGCAACCAGCACATTTACAATTACACCGCCCAGCATCACGATCAAACGCTGCCATGCCGGTTTACTTCTGAACTCCCATGCTTTTGGTTCTTCTTTCAATGCTTCGGTATCCATGGATTCATCAACCATACCGGATATTTTAACAAAACCACCTAAGGGAATTGCCCCTACAGAATATTCTGTGTCACCTTTTTTAAAACCAAAAAGTTTTGGAGGAAAACCAATTGAAAACTTTTCAACCCGCATGCCGAAATACTTTGCTGTCAACATATGACCCAGCTCATGTACTCCAACTAAAATCGACAAGCCCAGTATTAATTGGGCTGCCATAATCACTATTTCCATTTATTCTGAATTAACGGCTATTATTTAACTTTTACCTGCGTGTATGCACGCGCCAACGCTCTTGTCTGTGTATCTGTCTGAATGTAATCATCCAGCGTCGGAACAACAATATACGGTACTTTTGCCATACATTCAGCAATCAAATCAGGCATTTCTAAAAATGCTATCTCATCCTGCAGGAATTTTTCAACAGCGATCTCATTAGCAGCATTTAAAATACAGGCCATATTCCCTCCTTTTCGCAAGGCATCATAGGCTAATGATAAATTATGAAATGTTTCCGTATCAGGTTTGTCAAAGGTAAGGGCCGGATATTGTGTAAAATCAAACCTCGGATAATCGGACTTTAACCGTTCAGGAAAAGCCAGCGCATACTGTATCGGTAATTTCATATCCGGCAGCCCCATCTGTGCTTTAATGGAACCATCCTGAAACTGTACCATGGAATGTATGATCGACTGAGGATGCACAACAACATCAATCTGATCGGCTTCCAGACCAAATAACCATTTCGCTTCAATAACCTCCAAGCCTTTATTCATCAAGGAAGCCGAATCAATCGTTATTTTAGCGCCCATGCTCCAGTTGGGATGCTTTAAGGCTTGTTTTTTAGTTACATGCTCCAGATCTGCACGTTTCATGCCTCTGAACGGACCACCGGAAGCTGTCAGAATAATCTTCTCAATTTCATTCATTCCCTCTCCAGGCAAACACTGAAAAATGGCTGAATGTTCAGAATCAACCGGCAGGATCGCTACCCGATGCTGTCTGGCTAATGCCGTAACGATATCACCCGCAACAACAAGCGTTTCTTTATTTGCCAGGGCAATGTGCTTGCCTGCTTTGATGGCATGTATCGTTGGAATTAAACCGGCATAACCGACCAATGCGGTCAATACAACATCGATATCTTCCATCTCAACAACTGAAGCCAGCGCTTTGACTCCGCAATACACCTTTATATCCAGCGGCTCTAAGGCATGCTGAACGTTTGAATAGAGCCCCTCATTTCCAATGACAACTACATTGGGGCGAAATTCAACGGCCTGCTCTATAAGCAGCGCTGCATTATTTTCTGCTGTTAACACTTCAACCACAAACCGATCTTTATTATTCCGGATAACTTCAAGGGCCTGTGTGCCGATTGAACCGGTAGATCCAAGAATGGCAATGTATTTTTTTTGAGGGTCTTTCATGCAGTCAATATTATTGTAGCAAACGATCTGTCGTTTGATAATCGCGGCGCCTTATTCTGGCCTCCTAACTTACCCATTTTTTTCATACCATTAATAAATCCGCCGGCAGAAATTGAAGTAATTACTAACGGGCGTAAGATATTTCCTACTATTAAATCTTTGTAATAAATATTTTTCTGAATCATTTCCTGATCCAGATCGTGCGCGAACTGATCCATATCTGCGGGCATCGAAATGAATTCGATCAGCCATTCATGATACGGCAGACCTTCTTCAGGCGTTACCTGGGGCGCAACGGTAAACTCGGTAATGGAAACTTCCGGATGTTTCAGCAAAGCATTTTTCATGGCCTGCTCAACTTCTTCCCCGATTACATGTTCCCCAAAAGCAGATATAAAATGTTTTACTCTTCCGGTCACTACAATCCGGTAAGGAGCTGTTGAAACAAATTTTACCGTGTCGCCAATGGAATACGCAAACAAACCGGCATTGGTAGACATAACCAAGGCATAATTCACATCGGTTTTTACTTCCCCGATGGTTAACCGTGTCGGGTTTGCGGAGCCGTATTCTTCTACAGGAATAAATTCATAAAAGATTCCGCTGTTCAACAGCAGCAATAAACCTGCCTGCCCGGGTATATCCTGAAACGCAATGAATCCTTCGGATGCCGGATAGGTTTCTACGGTGTCGATTTCTTTGCCAATGCTTTCAATCAGTTTCCGTTTATACGGGGAAAAATTAACCCCTCCGTACACAAGCAATGAAAAGGAAGGGAATACATCTTTAATTTTTTTATGCGTACGTTCTTCGATGCGGTCAAAATACATTTGTACCCACGGCGGTATGCCGCTGATCAGTGACATATCCTGGTCGATCGTTTCATCTACAATTTTTTCCAGCTTGCTTTCCCAATCATCCACGCAATTGGTTTCAAAGCTTGGCAATTGATTGCCTCTCAAATAACCGGGTACATGGTGATTGACGATACCGGACAAACGGCCGATGTAAATACCGTTTTTCTTTTCCATAATCGGACTGCCGGATAAAAAAATCAGTTTCTTGTCTAAGAATTCTGACTTACCGGTTTGGTGCACGTAATTTAACAGCGCATCCTTCGCGCCATTTATGTGATAACCGATGGAATCTTTAGTAATCGGAATGTATTTGACACCCGATGTAGTACCGGAAGTTTTAGCGAAATACAAGGGTATACCAGGCCACAGCACATCCTGTGTACCTTGTTTTACCAGTTCAATGTATTCTTTGAAACCTTCATATTCTCTTACAGGAACAAGCCTGCAATAATCTGCATGTGACTGAATGGAATCGAATGCGTGATCTTTTCCAAAAGTTGTTTTTTGAGCTTTTTTAATAAGAAGATCGAACACGTTTTTTTGCGTGCCGACCGGATCTGAACTCCATTTTTTTTGCTTCTGAACAATCCAGCTTGCAAGTGGTTTGCTTAACCATGACTTTATTCCCATACATGCAAGTTAAGGAAAAGTTACTTGTTGAACCGGTAAGTACCTGTAGATTTTTGGTGTAATAAAAACATATTTATGCTAACAGATTGTTATCTGTTTTTCCAGATATGGAATAACGGCACAGAAGAAGTCTCCGTAAAACCCATTGATTCATATAAGCTGCATGCTGCAATGTTGTGTGCCTGCGTAACAATTTTAACAGGCATGTTTCCGGATTCGAAAGCATTTACTACACAGTGTTCAATTAATGCTTTCGCAATTCCTTTTCCTCTGAATGCTTTTTCTACAGCTATCAAGCCAATCTGCGCAGCATCCTGTTTAAAAGCCAGTGTTACAAAACCAGCTAACTGATTTGAAAGAAAGACACCAAATACATGATCGGCCAGTTCGTGTTTTACAGACTTTTCAATCCAGGCAATGTATAATTTTTCAAAGTCCGATTTATCAAAGTTTGTGTCTTTATAAAATCTTGATTCAATGCCGCTTTCAAATGTCAATTGAATCAACGCTTGTGTTACCTGATCAATTTCTACAATATTATGGATAGGCTTTTTCTCCGGATTGCTCCATGCCGCCAACTCATAGGTGCGCTTGTGTTCAACGGGTGGCTGATTAAAAACATCATACAATTTATTTTGTATCGCTTCAGATGCTGCGGTCACATACATCAAATCAAAAGATCCGGTATCAAATGCTATTTTAAGTGCATCGGCTTCTTCCGCATTTGTTACGTGTGCCTGACCAATATTACGGTTGAAAAACGTACTGTCCCAGGATAATGGCTGTATATTATTCATGTGTTAAGCCAATTGTTTGCTGGATAATATAAACAGGGCGGTCTTTTACGCGGTCAAATGTTTTGCCTATATACAAACCAATAATTCCCAATATTAAAATCATTATTCCGCCCAAAAACCAAACAGAAATAATGATGCTGGCAAAACCTGCCACTGAAATATCTCCATGAAGATAGCGGACAAATTGAATGATAGCAGCAAAGAACGCCAGGCTTGAAATTAAAAATCCAAACTTTACGGTAAGCCGTAAAGGCTTATCCGAAAACGCTAGAATTATATCCAGTGCCATGCGCAACAACTTGCCGATATTGTAAGAAGTTTCCCCAACAAGGCGCGCCTGATGATTAACTTCAACAGCTGTAAGTTTAAAACCAACCCAACGGACCATAGCCGGGAAATACCTGATTTTATCTTTCATGGACAAAATCGCTGCAATTACTTTTTTATGATAAATACCAAAATTAGCAACGCTGCTATCCTGTTTTGTTTCTGTCAAATAGCCCAGTACTGAATAAAATACTTTTGAAAACATGCGTTTGAAAAAAGTATCTTTACGTACCAAGCGTTGCGCCAATACGATATCAAATCCACTTTTTGCTTTTTCATATAGCTTGAAAATTTCTTCGGGTTGATCTTGCAAGTCACAATCCATAACAACAACCCATTCTCCTGTTGCATACTCCAAACCTGCGTGAATGGCATAATGCTGCCCGAAATTTCTGGAAAGATTTATTCCTTTTACACGCTTATCCTGTTCTGCCAATTCAACAATTGTTCCCCATGCATTATCCGGGCTGTTATCATTTACAAAAATAATTTCAAAGTGAGGAGTTATTGCCTGTAATGCCTGTACAAGTTTTTGATACAACTCATGCAAACAAGACTTGCATCCATATACAGGAGATACGACAGAAAGGTGAATCATATTTTTTCTGAATAAAAAGATAAGATTTTAGTACAAATAAATTCCTGATCTTCGGTGGAAAGATCATAAAACAAGGGCAACCGAACCAACGTTTCTGCATACTGATCTGCATAATCCATCGATCTTCCATCGTGTTTATCTGAAAAGTAAGGTGATTTATGAAGCGATAAATAATGAAACACAGCCAGAATATTATGTGCTTTTAAATAATCAATCAATGCGGTCCGCTCTTCCAGAGAATTGCAGATCACATAAAACATATGTGCGTTGTTGGTTGCATACGCCGGTATATAAGGCAACCTGAGTTTTTTATGTTCCGCTAAGGGGCTTAGTGTATTGTAATAGGTATTCCAGATTTCCAGTCGCTTAGCCTGAATTTCAGCTACGTTTTCTAACTGCGCATATAAAAAGGCGCTTATAATTTCAGATGGTAAAAACGAGGAACCAACATCTACCCAACCATACTTATCTGTTTCGCCTCTAAAAAAAGCGCTACGGTTTGTACCTTTTTCCCAGATAATTTCAGACCTGTTACAATAATCTGAATTGTTTATTGCCAACAGTCCGCCTTCTCCGGAAATGATATTTTTTGTTTCATGAAAACTGAATGCACCAAAATCGCCAATGCCGCCCAATGGTTTATCTTTATAATAGGAGCTTATTGCCTGCGCGGCATCTTCCACTACGAATAACTGATATTTTTTTGCAATGTTCATTACAACATCCATATCACACGCTACGCCGGCATAATGCACCACAACAATCGCCTTTGTTTTAGATGTGATCAGACCTTCAATCAACTCAACGTTCATATTTGGTTCAGTTGCTAAACTATCTACAAATACAAGCTTTGCGCCTCTTAATACAAAAGCGTTTGCCGTTGAAACAAACGTAAACGTTGGTAATATAATTTCATCCCCCGGTTGAATATCCATTAACAATGACGACATTTCCAGCGCATCTGTACAGCTTGATGTCATCAATGTCTTTGTGAAACCGTATGTGGAAGTAAAGAAATCATGACATTTTTTAGTAAAAATGCCATTTCCTGAAATTTTCCCTGAATGAACAGCCTCATAGATGTAATGAACTTCTTTACCTGTTAAATGCGGTTTATTAAAAGGGATCATATTATTTTTTTAATTAACCAAATATAAGTGTTAAAATTTGTAATTTTAACACTTCACCGGGATATACTATTCCGTATTCAACAGATACCAAATAGATGCTTAACAAAACGCTTACCAATACTGTAGTTATTTCATTTTATACACTGCTGAGCATTTTTTTTACATGGCCTCTTTTAGTACACCTTCATGAGGGATTTATTTCTCCGGATACAATGGGAGATTCATCTTCCTATATCTGGGATGTATATATTTTCAAAAATAATATAGCCAACAACAACCCGTTGTTTCATACTGAAAAAGTATTGTCTCCTATTGGTGGTAATTTATGGATGCATGGCTACATGCCCGGCATGTGCAGCTTTTCACTCTTATTTAAAAATAATTTTCTGGGCATGAATCTGTATATCATGCTCCATTTTATTCTGTCTGCCTTTGGAGCGTATCTGCTTTCCATGTATCTGAATAAAAACAAACTCATTTCATTTATTATTGGTGCAGCATTTTCATTTTCTGCATACAAAATGCTTCGGTTAACCGAACATTATACACTTGTGCTTACAGCAACGATTCCATTTTACATACTTTGTTTTTTAAAAGCATTTGATTTTTCAACCAAATCATTTCTACCCGTAATCATTTCTAAAAAACATTTTTATTTGTGTATTCTGCTTGGATTCTTAACCATTTTAAATGACTACTATGCAACATTCTATTTGCTTTATTTTTCATTCGCCTGGTTTGCTTTTTATAAATTTTACCCATACTGGATCAACTTATCGCGTATAAAAAAAACAGGTATGTTGCTTATATTATTTATTGGCATGCATTTAATTATCGAACCGCTGGTAATACATGGTTTCGACGACAAAGGCGGTATTTGGTGGGGAGGAAATATGCTTGCATTTTTTATTCCCAACGACAATTCCTGGCTCTATAACAATGCCTCTCTTGAGCCACTAACATCCATTGCTTACAGAGGCATGCATAATTTAGAAAATCAGCTCTTTTTAGGGTACAGCATTATATTTGTGGGCATTATTCTTCTATACAATTTCTTTAAAAACAACCTGCCTAAAGAAACAGCTCCGTGGATTTTCATAACCGCAATATTTTTTTTACTTGCAACTCCAATCATTTATTTCGGTTCGCATAAAATAATTTATAGCCCTACGGCCATCATCCACTTCATTCCGTTCTTTAATAATATCCGTTGTAATACCCGCACGGTTATGATGATTGAACTTACGTTACCAATTATTGCCGGTTATTTTTGGGCACAAACAATTGCCCGCAAACCAAATATTCTGTATAGTTACGCATTACCCGTATTGTTGCTTTTTTATATGATTGTAGAGTTTAAACCTAAACCTTATAACTTACTTGTAAATGCAGATGCCCCGGCAATCTATGATGCTGTAGCAAAAAGCCCCAATAATAAAGTTTTAATTATGCCTACAGGTGTGAATGATGGACTGCACCACATAGGCAATTTTAATAACCTGGAACATTTTTATCAAACCATTCACAAAAAAAGTATCACGGGCGGATATCTTTCAAGAGTTTCTGACAAAGTATTTGAAAGCTATCAAAACGATTCCATCATGAATACGTTGATTCTGTTAAGTGAAAATGCGAATTATCCATTCTCTATACCGAGCCAGAGCCAGATTACGACATTTAACAACACATTTAACGTAGATATGTATTTGATTAAGCCAGACTATATCAATACAAATGCTGAAAAATATATTATTGTTTTATTGAAAGGAAAATCTTTTGTAATAACTGAAAAAGATGGATTTAAATTGTATGAATTAAAATAAGTAACATGTTAAAATCATTCGTTCTGTTTTTTCTTTTATTTTGTACATTATTGACCTTATCTGTAAACAAGCATATCCGCAGGGATATTTTCACCTATAAAAGTGAGATATGGGGAGATAAAGCAGGTTACTATATTTATTTACCGGCATTGTTTGAATATAATTTTGATGCGCAGAAAATGCCTGCAGCTATTGAAGCAAACACAGGTAATGGTTTTATCCTAAACGGCCATACCATTATAACAAAATATCCGGCAGGAGAAGCTATAATGATTGCCCCCTTCTGGCTGATCAACAAACTAGTCAACCCTTCCGATTCGCCTTTCGATAAATCATATCATTATACAATAGATGTTGCTGCGGCCTTTTATACAGCCTTAGGCCTGCTGCTTTCGTTTATAATATTTAAAAAATACACTTCGATTCCATATGCATCGTTGCTTTGTGCCGCCATGCTGCTCAGTACAAATCTGCTGTATTATAGTATTGATGAAACAGGAATGTCACATGCATACTCTTTTATTCTTTTTACAGCATTATTATTTATAGGCATTAACCTGACGGATTATTTATCGCTCAAACCCATCAAAACACTTATTTCGCTGGGCTTACTGGGCGGTATGATTTTTCTGGTGCGCCATGTGAATATACTTTTTTTTATCCCGGTTTTATTGGTTACACAAAACAGCCTAAGTGAAATCCGGATCACAGCAAAAAAAATATTTTTTTCTAAAATAAGTACAATCATGTATGGCATCATGTTCCTTATTGTACTACCTCAACTCTTTTATTATTATTATATAAATTCAACTGTTTCAGCAACACCTTATTATGGCGAAGGTTTTTTTTACGTCTTCAGCCCAAAGATACTGGAAGTCTTATTCGCACCTGAAAATGGCGTTTTCATATATTCCCCATTTTTATTGGTTGTTTTATTATGGAATATATCCTCGTATTCGTTTAAAAAACCTATTATTTTTATGCCTTATCTGCTCTTTTTTAGTGTTATATATCTATATGCCTCCTGGAGCAGTTATGAACTTGGCTGTGGTTTAGGACACAGGAGTTTAGTAGAATTTTATCCTTTCCTGTTCCTTCCTTTAGCGAATAGATTAAATAAACAGAAAATATCAATTATATTTGTACTTCTGTTTACACTATGCAGTTTTTACACATTAAAAATGATGTATAGTTTTGATGGTTGTTTTGGTTCACTGGATTGGGATTGGCAGCAATATTACCGTCATCTTATCAGCCCGGTAAAATAAAAAAATAATTACTAATAATTTTAATATGTCGCAGATTAAAACGCTTTCTATTGTAATTCCTGCATATAATGAAGAACGCACGATTCATTTAATTCTTAATAAAGTTTTGGATGTAACGCTTGTTAATGATATTCAAAAGGAAATAATTTTAGTGAATGACTGTTCAAAAGACAATACAAAATCAACAATAGAAAAATATATTAATGATCATCCCGGTCACAATATCGTTTTATATAATCATGAAGTAAACAAAGGAAAAGGGGCAGCGTTACATACCGGGATCGAAAAGGCTCAGGGGGAAGTTGTCATTATTCAGGATGCCGATCTGGAATACGATCCAAGAGAATACAACATTCTTTTACAGCCAATCCTTGAAGATTTTGCAGACGTTGTTTATGGCTCCCGTTTTATCGGTGGGCGCCCGCATAGAATTTTATTTTTCTGGCATACCATTGGAAATAAAATGTTAACGTTTGCCAGCAACATGTTCACCAATCTGAATCTTACAGATATGGAAACGTGTTACAAAGTATTTAAAAGCGATATCATTAAAAAAATTGCACTTAAAGAAAAACGTTTTGGTTTTGAACCTGAAGTAACGGCACGTATTTCGCAAATCCCAAACATCCGTATTTACGAAGTAGGTATCTCCTACTATGGCAGAACATACGAAGAAGGTAAAAAGATCGGAATGAAAGATGCATTCAGAGCCTTATTCTGTATTATCAAATATAACTTATTCAAATAGCACCAAGCTGCTTCTTTTACTGTAAAATAACTAGAGTGTCCCCGATGTTCTAGTTATTTTAGTATAATACCTTTATGCAGACACCGTCACTTAAAAAAAGCTTATTCTGGACTGTACTCAGTTTGTTTGTGCTGCATCTTTGTGTAATTGGCAATACACAAAGCGGACGTGATAATTATAAGGATATATTAGAAGTTGATGCTGTTGGGTATTATTCCTTTTTACCTGCATTCTTTGAATATAACGACCCTAATTTTACTTTTTTAGATAAAATTGAAAATCCATTTATTTCAGGTGCAACCTCATTGGTTCGCGTGCCAACTGAAAGAGGGAACATCGACAGATATTTTATAGGAACCTCCATCCTGATGGCTCCTTTTTATCTTGCCGCAACATGTTTTTCTGATCCGCAGGATGGCTATGGCAAATATCAATTGTTATCCATCAGCATCGCAGCATCTTTTTATTTGTATGCCGCATTTTTCCTTATTGGGTTATTTTTAAAAAATCAATTTCACCTGCATCAAAAAACACTTATCATCACCATTATAAGTTTTGCACTGGGAACAAATTTGTTTTATTACAGTATTTTTGAACCGGGTATGAGTCACATTTACAGCTTCTTTATGGTTGCTGTTTTTTTTACCTGCTGGCAAAAACTTGCTGTAACCCAAAAGTATATATACTTTCTGTTTGCCGCCCTGGCATTGGGTCTGATAACAATTATACGACCTGTAAATTTACTTATCGTACTTTGTCTTCCATTGATCTGGCCCAACGTACTGGTTCATGTTATTCAGGATTTATTTTCTAAAAAAATCCCTTTCCTTGTAAGCGGTATTATGTTATTCAGTGCGACTATTTTTATTCAGTTGCTTTATTATAAACTGGCAATTGGCGCCTGGTTCATTTATTCTTATAAAGAAGAAGGTTTTGATTTCACTTCTCCTCATATTACAGATGTGTTATTCAGTTACCGAAAGGGATTGTTTGTTTACATGCCTATGTTGTTTGTTGCCTTAGCCGGCATCTATTACTGGTCACGGAAACAAACGTTTCTATACGGCAGATGGCTTATCTCCTTTGCACTGATTGTTTTTGTTTTATCGAGCTGGTCAAGCTGGGCATATGGCGGCTGTTTTGGAAACAGGGCTTTTATTGAATATTATATGTTGTTTATTATTCCTTTTGCCTTACTGGTTGAACATACAACTTCTCCTAAAATACTGTATGCTGTAATTGCCGCACTCATTCTACTCTGTCAGATTCAAACCTATCAATACAGATATGCCTACATCCACTGGGATGAAATGAACAAAGAAAAATACTGGAAAGTTTTTCTGCGTGTAGATTACCTGATCAATAAAAAACCGGTTCATGAGATTTATAAATAATCCTATGAGCTTCTACTTTCCTGTTCTGTATACCGCAGCATTCTGATCACTTGAATAAATATCAACTGAATTTGTTTCCGAAAGTTGTCTTGAATAAATCTTTTTAACACCCGCAAAAATCAGATCCTCATTCATAATCGTGCTTTCCATTTTCATGGACCACTGATCTTTTACAACAATATAGCTATAACCTGGTTTTATATCTTTTTTAAATTTATTGATCAATTTATATTTACATGTATCATAAATATCACATTTTAATAAAACCATCAAAGGAGTAGATGTATAATATATTCTATCGGTTTGAAACGTATCAATCCTAATATCACTTGAAATCTTTTTAATTTCTGCTATTTCAGCATCTTCTTTAAATTCTTTCGAAAAATTCCACGCACTTTTATTATTCAGGAAAGGAAACAATACGCATACAAAAGCACAGATTCCGGCAGTCAGTATGTTTTTATCGGAGTATACCAGCAACCAGTCAAATAAATAACAGACCATTAGTAAACCAATCGGTACGATTGAAATCAGTACCCGGCTCATGCCAAATGAGTTGAACAAACCAAACTTCCAGAATACAACGTGAGCCAGGAAAAACGAAAAAAACAATCCGAGCAATAAATATTCTGTACTTACGATCGCTGTTTTAAGGCTACTTCCGATTTTTTTAATCAGAATGATTGTAAGAACAATCGACGCGATCCAGAACAAGGCCGTAAAAGGAATACCTGTCATGTAGTAAAGCTTACTAAAATAATCACTCCACGCACCGGCCCCATAGGTATCAACCGGCTGACTAACGGCATAGGGGTTTGTAGAAAATACCCATAGAATATTTTTATCGTGAACAAACATTCCTGCAACCGAAATACAAAGTGTACCTGTAAGCATGTAGAGTATTTCTTTCCATTTACTTGAGGCAATAAAAAAAACGGCAACAACCATTATTGAAATAAATCCTTCACTTCTAACAAACGGCAGGAAAGATATGGCGATTGCACTTAACATGTATTTCCCGACAACACTATAATAAACGGTTAAGGTAAGCAGCAATGCATATAAGGGCTCTGTTAATCCGGAGTTCAAGGCCAATGGATAGTTTGGTATAAAAAACAACAGCAATGCTGCATAAGGTGAAACACGCCATTTTAATTTGTGTATTATTTCAGCAATCAGCCAGCAGGCTAGTATACCTGTACATGAATTAAAAAACGTAATGCCTTTCCATCCAAATTGTGCAAACGGAGAAGATAGAATGGTGAATACCGGCTTACCCCAGTTATCAAAGAGTAGATAGGGATGTCTCCAGGAATAATGTGCAATTGCATAATGTGTGATACTATCTCCCGCATCATAGGTATTGTCAACCAATATCCAAAAAATCATCGCAATAATTGAAGCCGCGATTAGAAACAGAATTGAATTGTATCTCATGTACGTAGTTTATTTCTTTAAAAAGAATTGCTAAATTTAATATTATTTAGGCGGATTAACATTTTAATTAACAACCAATGAAACATTTTGTATTCTTATTGATTTCAATAATTGCGGGATTCTCAGGCGCTGCGCTGTTTCATAAAACCGTACCCGTTAACAGCAGCACTACTACAGATCAGACCATTGTCCCGATCGTGCATCAGGCGGCTTATAGCAGCCCTGTTCAAAGTAATACTGCTACGGATTTCACGCTTGCTTCTGCAATCAGTACACCCAGTGTTGTGTATATAACGACCGTTTCTGCCAACCAAAATACGAACAATTGGTTTGACTGGTATTTTAATGGCAATGGTAATAATTTTGTTGCCGGATCAGGTTCCGGTGTTATTTATTCTGCAGACGGCTACATCATTACCAATAACCACGTTATTCAGCGGGCAACCAAGATTGAAGTGGTACACAACAGAACTACCTATACAGCGAAAATTGTTGGTATAGATCCCTCCTCTGATCTGGCGGTATTAAAAATTGAAGGCGAAAATCTTCCTGCAGTTAAAATCGGAAGTTCGGCAGATATAAAAATCGGTGAATGGGTTCTTGCCGTTGGCAATCCATTTAACCTCACCTCCACGGTCACGGCTGGTATTGTTTCTGCTAAAGGAAGAAATATTAATATTGTAAACAGCAGCTTCCCTATCGAATCCTTTATACAGACAGATGCTGCAATTAATCCCGGCAATTCCGGCGGAGCACTTGTAAATACAAAAGGTGAACTTATCGGTATTAATACAGCTATCTTATCTAAAACAGGTAGCTACACCGGTTATGGGTTTTCAGTTCCGGTAGATATTGTAAAAAAAATCGTTGCTGATCTGATTAAATATGGTGTTGTTCAAAAAGCATTTATCGGATTAGAAGTAAGCGAAGTAAATTCTACAATTGCAAAAGAATTAAAACTTTCTGATCTGGATGGAACCTATATCACCTATCTTCAAAAGGGTTCTGCTGCAGAAAAAGCAGGCTTGCAAAAAAATGATGTTCTCCTTAAATTAAATGATAAATCAATAACTTCACGAAGCGATTTTGATGAATATATTGCATACAAATCACCGGGTGAAAAAATTAAAATTACCTATAAGAGAGATCACGTACTTAAAGAAGCTTATGTGACATTAACAAATGAAGATGGCAACACGGAAATTGTTAAACACGAAGTATTTTCCTCTCAATCCTTAGGTGCCGATTTCAGTACGCTGCCTAAGGTAGAGAAAGAAAAAATGGGTCTCGCAAATGGTGTGCGTATCGTTGCCGTTCGCAGTGGCTTGATCAGCAGGCTTGGCTTACAGGAAGGGTTTATTATTACATCGATTAACCGTACACCTGTATCAACGCCGGCTGAAGTGGCAAGCATTCTTGAGAACATTCGCGGGCAGGTAATCATTGAAGGTATTGCCAGCAGTGGTTCCCGCGCTATTTACCAGTATTATTTTTAACTACAAACCTAAATATGATTATGAAAAACACAATGAAACAAATCTCTGGCATTGCCTTTTTAGCATTCTTTTTAATGAGTTTTACATGCGTTGATTTTAATAAAACACTGCTTGGCAAATGGGAATTGAAAACCATACAAACAGCAGGAAAACCAGCCATGAGTACCAAAGAAATACTGGGTGATTCGTTTATGGAATTTAAAAGTGATTTCACCTATATTGAAAGCGGAGAATCTGATTCTAAAGGCGTATGGAAAATAACCGCTGAAAAATATCTTCAGACAAAAAGTGAAAAGCAAGCTGACTTTTCTGAAAAAATGGAATTAAAAGAATTGGCTCCGGGTAAAATTCAAATCACCAGTCCGGATAAAACATCTCTTGTATACGAGCGTGTAAAATAATACATTTCATAATACATCCTATTAATGAACAAAGCCCGTGATATGAGATATCATGGGCTTTGTTCATTAGGTTAAAATAAAAAAACCGGCATGGCGTCCGGTTTTTTCAAATAGAGGATTATCTCTGACAATTAAAGTTGTAAGGCTTACGCCGATTTGATTTTTATTTTCTTAATCAAATCCTGCATGGTAGCTCTGAATTTTTTATCGGTATCCATTAAATCACTAACAGACGTTAATGCATGGATTACAGTACTGTGATCACGGCCACCGAAATGATTTCCAATAGACTTTAAAGACATATTGGTATATTCCTTTGTGAAATACATAGCAACCTGACGGGCAATAACGATTTCTCTCTTGCGCGTTTTATCTTTCATTTGCTCGATTGTTACAGCAAAGTATTCCGAAACAAATTTCTGAATATAATCGATATTAACTTCTGTCTCTACATTCTGTACAATATTCTGAATGATTTGCTTTGCAAGCTCAAGATCAATCTGACGGCCGCTTAGCGTATGCTGTGCAATAAGAGAGTTTACAACACCTTCCAGATCACGCATGTTTGTATCTACGCTGTAAGCAAGATAATCAATTACATCCGCTGCAATTTCAATACCTTCAAATTGCATTTTCTTACAGATGATCGCATTACGCGTTTCATAATCCGGCACCTGAAGATCTGCGCTCAAACCCCATTTAAAACGGGACAACAAACGCTCCTGTAAACCTTTAATATCTTTTGGCGCGCAATCACTGGTAATAATGATTTGCTTGCCTGATTGGTGCAGGTGATTAAATATATGGAAGAAAATTTCCTGTGTTTTTTCTTTTCCGGATAAGAATTGAACATCATCCAGAATCAATACATCCAATCCTAAGAATTGATTTGTAAACTCCTGAGACTGGTTGTTCTTCATTGCCTCAATAAACTGGCTTAAGAAACGCTCAGACGGCATGTATAACACCTTCTTATCAGCGTGGTTTTTCTTAATCTGGTTGCCTATTGCCTGAACTAAGTGTGTTTTCCCTAAACCAACGTTTCCGTACACCAAAAGCGGGTTAAAAGATGTTACACCTGGTTTATTTGCAACAGCCAAACCTGCAGAACGAGCTAATTTGTTACAATCCCCCTCGATGAATGTATCAAATGAATAACTCGCATTTAATTGAGAATCGATCGGTTGACTAACTGCTGGCACCTCTTGTTTCGTTTCTTTAGATACACCAGGGTTAATCGATCTTGAAATAATACTACCTTTATGTAAGGTTGTACCATAAGATTTACGATTTAAATCGTTTTTATCCACCAAAATCTGGTATTCTAACCTGCCATCTGGTCCTAATTGCTCATCTATTGCCTTTCTAAGTACATGAACGTAATGTTCTTCCAACCATTCATAAAAAAACTGGCTTGGAACCTGGATTGTTAAGACATTATTAACTAACATCAAGGGCTCAACGGGCTCAAACCAAGTCTTAAAACTTTGGTCTCCAACACATTGTCTGATGTACTCCAAACAACTGTTCCAAACTGATTTACAGTCTCTTACATCAATCATATCCTAAGGGTGTTTAAAAATTTTATTCCTTCGTTTTTCAAGGGATGACAAAGATGTGAAAAAATATTTTAGTAAAAAATCATACTTAAGGCTTGACTTTTTCAGTACTCAGAGCACCACTAATTTAACAATTTGGAAACATCAATATTCTTGATAAAGTTAAATATATTCTTGATAAAGAACCATAATTTAACAAATGTTAATAACTATGTTATAAAGTAAAATTTACGTGTAAAACTAAAATGGAGTATGTAATAATAAGTATTGGCAATATCATATTTGTTAGTTTGAATGTGGAAAAATTCACATAAGTGAATTTAGAGAAGTGATAAATTCACTTAAATGTATATATCTTTTATTAACTAATTATTACGAACAGTGCGGGTGTTTAAACAATAATGAACTGTCTCCATAACTCAGAAACCGGTAATCGTTTTCCAGAGCAAAATGGTAAACCTTATTCATAGATTCAATTCCAATAAACGCAGAAACTAAACACAGCAAGGTACTTTTAGGTTGATGAAAGTTGGTAATGATGGCATCACATACTTTAAATTCATACCCCGGCTTAATTAACAGTGCTGTTTTAGCAGAAAGCGCGTTTTTATCAGAAGATGTATTGATATACTTTAACAATTCTTCCATCGCCTCCCGAAGAGATAAGGCTGGTAATTCATAGGCATCCCATTGTGTCAGTTCAAGTAGTTTACCTGTTAATGCAGCTTTGCTACACAGCTTGCAGCCCAGCCAATAAAGGCTTTCGAGCGTACGCATGGATGTTGTACCTACGGGAGTTACCTGCAGATTATCTGCATTCTTTAACAACTCCACTGTCGCACGGTTTACATGAATGTATTCACTGTGCATGGTGTGTTCTTTTATAGAATCTGTTTTAACAGGCTTGAATGTACCTGCTCCTACATGCAGTGTGACTTCCTGTTTTTGAATTCCTTTTTCGGCTAACCGCTGCATAATCGCGTCTGTAAAGTGCAGGCCCGCTGTTGGCGCGGCTACTGAGCCTTCATGCTTTGCATAAACCGTTTGATACCGCTCTTTATCGGATGCTTCTGTTTTACGCTTCATGTAAGGAGGCAAAGGCAAATCTCCCAGCAAAGAAAATATTTCTGAAAACGTGATGTCCTCCAGATTCCAGGAAAATCCTATAAGGTAGTAATCTGCTTTTTGTTCTATTTGTCTTGCATGGAAAGAAAGCATGCTTCCATTTTCGAGCTGTACTTCACGGATCAACTCCGGCTGTTTCCATCGTTTCGCATTTCCGACAAAACATTTCCAGATAACTTTTCCGCGCGCGCTCATGCTCTCTGCAGGTCCGCCATGCCCTTCAGCAGGTTCCAGGCTGAAGATCTCTACCGTTGCACCTGTTGGTGTCTGAAATAAAAACCGTGCCTGCACAACACGTGTATTATTAAATACAAGCAATGTGTTCCTGGGCAGTTCATCTACAATGGATGAAAAGGTTTTATCTGAAATATGATCGTCTTTATAAACCAACAGCTTTGATTGATCGCGTTCCGCTAACGGATATTCTGCAATACGCTCAACCGGCAAGTCATAATTATATGTTTCTATATTATCTGTATCAATCTTCATCGTATTAATAAACATAAGGGCCACGCTGCTTAATCTTCTGGTTTAGCGGCTTCGCACTTAGATACACAAAGCGTGGCACACCATCACCAATAATCGTGTTTGGAACACCTGATTCTAAAAAATAAAAATTTCCCGCATATACCACGTGTTCATGAATCTGAACCATTCCGTCAAGCACATATACAAAAGAGGTATATCCGCTTTCCGGTGTCAACACAATGGTATTCTTCTTTAATTGAATGTCGAGGTAAGAAAGGTCGCAGCCACAATGCACTTGCAGCACAGATCCTTTACCAGCTATGGTACGTACAATGCGTGTGCTATCAGCTGACTCAACGGGAAGTGTTTCTACTAATTGATATGTTGGCTCTGCTGCTTTAGCCGCTGCCGGAATATTCACCCAGAGCTGTAAGCCTCTGTTCACAGCTGATGCGCCTGGCATTTCAGAATGCAATAGACCACTGCCTGCCGTAAAGCGCTGTGCCTGGCCTGCATATACTGTATCGTTGTTTCCAATATTGTCTTTATGAACAAAACTGCCTTCAATCATGTAGGTAATGGCTTCAAAACCTATATGCTTGTGTGTTGGAAAACCCACCGGAGGAGACACGGTAAAGTCGTCCAGTAAAATAAACGGATCCGCATGCTTCACAAATTTACCCGGAAACAACCGCAGCACTTCTGCACCTTCCCCATCCATCGCTGGTATTGCCGGATATACACGGCCCGGCTGCTGAGCCGCAACTGCACTGCTTACAGTCATTAAGAGCATGATTATATATACCGATCTGTATGTCATAAAGCCGAAAGATTAATTCCTGTAATGTAAACAGAAAAGCCATCCATATAATTCGTGGATGGCTTTATAATATATTTATTTCATATCAGCTGTTTGTTCGGTCTTCAAACAGCTGCATGATTTCGGGGGTCATACCTGTGGAAGAAAAACCTCCGTCATGCATCAGATTCTGCATGGTAACTTTACGCGTTAAATCAGAGAAGAGCACAATGGAATAACCGGCACATTCATCTGCACTGGCATTACCCAGCGGCGACATAAGATCAGCGAAATCATAAAAAGCCCCAAAACCTGAAATGCCTTTGCCCGCTGTAGTTTTAGTAGGAGATTGAGAGATTGTATTCACACGTACTTTTTTCAATTTTGCAAACCGTGCGCCATATCCTCTGGCAATGGATTCAAGTGTTGACTTGGCATCGGCCATGTCGGTATAATCCGGGAAAACACGTTGTGCGGCAATGTAGGATAAGGCAAGGATAGAACCATATTCATTCATCGCATCTTTCTTCTCTGCAACATGCATGATTTTATGAAAGGATAATGCCGATACATCTAAGGTTTTCAAAAACCAATCGTAATTCATATCACCATATTCCTTGCCTTTGCGGATGTTCGGGCTCATGCCGATGGAGTGTAAAATAAAGTCTATTTTGCCACCCAGAATTTCCATAGATTTGTCAAAGAGATTTTCTAATTCCTCAATGGATGTAGCATCTGCGGGTATTACCACTGCGCCACATGCTTCAGCCAGTTTATTTATTTCCCCCATACGCATCGCTATCGGAGCATTTGTAAGTGTAAATACTGCACCTTCTTCGTGCGCACGCTGAGCCACTTTCCAGGCAATGGAGTTTTCGTCCAAAGCACCAAAAATAATTCCTCTTTTACCCTTCAACAAATTGTAAGCCATGTATAGTTTGATTATGAGTTAGTAATAAAACGAATATCAAATATACAATTTTATTTGCAGCGCCTTATTTCGATTCAAGCATTTCCATTGCATTCTTCAGAGCCGTTTCGCTTGGTTTTTCACCCCCGATCATTTTGGCTATCTCTGTAACCCGCTCCTTTGCAAGCAATTCTTTCATCTTACTTACCGAACGTTCGCCGCTGGCATCTTTAAATACAAAATAATGCTTGTCACCCATGGATGCAATCTGCGGCAAATGTGTGATAACTACCACCTGGTGACGGGCAGACATCTCCCGGATCATTTTACCCATTTTGATCGATACTTCACCGGAAATACCGGTATCAATTTCATCAAAAATAATTGTCGGCAACGCTACCTTATCTGCCAGCACATATTTAATCGCCAGCATCAACCTTGAAAATTCACCGCCGGAAGCAACTTGTTTCAGCTCATTAGGTGCCACACCTTTGTTTGCACTAAACAGCATATTGATTTTGTCAATACCGTACATAGTAGGTGCATCTGCACTCAACACCAGCTGAATGTGGGCATCGGGCATCGACAATTCTTTTAACAGCGCTTTAACCGATTGTTCAAATTTCGGCACCGCTTTGATCCTGTTTTCAGAAACTACTTTAGCTTTGCTAAGCACAACGTCATACGTATGCTTAACTTCTTTCTCAAGCTGTAGCACTTCTTCATTTAATTGATCCAATGAAACCACTTTGCCTTCAAGCGTTTTTTCAAGTATCAGCAATTCGGAAACTGTTTGTACACGATGCTTTTTAAGTAAGGAATATATGCTGTTCAACCGCTCTTCAATAGGCGGAATAAGCTTTGGATTAAATTCTACCTGCGCAGATTCTGCTTCAAGTTCTGCTTCTATATCTTTCAGTTCAACAAAAACAGACTGCAGTCGGTTTGCCAGTGTTTCGTAAGCAATGGACCATTGCTTAATCGATTGAAGCTGTTTGTTGTAATTCTGCAGGGTTGATAAAATACTTTGTTCGGAATTACTTAACGCATCCAGCGTAGCTTCCAGTTTTTGCTTTATATCTTCCGCGTGCTCTATCTTTTTGAGCTCCGCTTCCTTCGCTTCCATCTCCCCTTCTATCAGCGCTGCCTCTGCAAGTTCTGTATAGATAAACTGGTTATAGTCGGCTTGCTGCTGCAATTCCTGCAGTTCATTTTTTTTCAGCTGAAACCGGTGCTGTAAGTCTTTGTATTTTTTAAACGCCTGCTGATAATCCTTAAGAGCTGATTGATTAGAAGCAAAGCCATCCAGCAGGGATAGTTGATAGGCAACACTGCCCAGCAACAATGTATCGTGCTGCGAATGCACATCCATTAAATAATCGCCCAGTTTTTTTAAGGCATCCAGTGTAACCGGTGTATCATTGATAAATGCCCGGGACTTCCCATTGCTGCTTATCTCCCGGCGGATGATACACTGATTGGTATAATCCAGATCATACTCTTCAAATAACGTTTCTAATTTATACGAACCGATCTGAAACGTTCCTTCAATAATGCATTTGCGGTCTGTATGCAATAACACTTTCGTGTCTGCGCGATTACCAAGCAACAAGCCAACAGCACCAAGCATAATGGATTTACCCGCGCCGGTTTCACCTGTTATAATATTAAAGTTTGCTGAAGGAGCTAGCTCCAGATCTTCAATAAGTGAATAATTTTGAATAACTAAGTTTTGAAGCATGGCTTAATACGCAGCTAATTTATCAACAACTATTTCAAAAACATCTGCAAGTAAAAAATGGTGTTTGCTGTTTCTGAAATCTTTAAATTCAAATGAGTCATTTTTCCAGGCAGTGATTATGCCATAATAAGTGGCTCCGTCTTTCAGAACAAGATGTACATCCGTATCAATCAGATGCTGCATATTTGCCCGAATGTCACTAATACCAATCCGTTGTAATCGCTTTCCCATACAAGCAAATTAATAAGGTATCGCTATACAAACAAGTACGTTTGTAACTTATCGTAAAATTGTAGCATATCGCTCTGAATTCAGCGGATCAAGTACCCGCAACAAATTCACCACTTCATTTTTTTGTTCTGTATCAGCATCTCTGAAAATGTTGATGATTTCATCCCGCTTCGCTAAAAAAAAGCTGCGGATCAATGTTGAATAGGGCTTCAGTTTAATTACTTCATTTAAGGCTTTAAACATTCCAACAATCTGTAAGCGTGCTTTTGCCGGATCACTTAAATAAATATCTAATCCAAGTCTGTGGTAATTATAAAAATTCTGTCTGAACGGCAATAACAATTGGCTGTTCAAATTTTCAATCAGTGCTGCTCTGTTATTGGCATCCCCGGATTGTGACCAGCCGCCACCTGCCTGTAAAGATATGTTGGCAATATTATATGCTTTTTCAACGTATGTTTGTCCGCCTAATTTTCCAAAGCTGTCGTAATCCAGTGCCAGAATAATATTGGCATAGAAAGCTAACATAGAAGTAAGATTAGAAGTAAACATATTGTCATTATAATTTAATGGTTCACCTATGTTCAGTTCAAAATTAAAATTTTTATCAAAGTAATTCAGTAAAATCGTTTCATACGAAGTTCCGTAAACAGGGCGTGAAGACTGAACCTGCAGTGTAGCGGCATAAGAATACGGAGCGGGCTGTCCCGTAATGGTGATAGATATGTTTCCCCGGATACGTTCTTCTACCTGAAATTCATCGTTGGTCCATTTACGGTCATTCAAAAAACGGGTAATCGTTTGTTTCATATCCGTAACAACCGACTCCTGAATATCCGGAATCTGAGAGGCGTCAATGGTAACATTCATATATAACTCTCCCTGGGCATATACATGCGCAACAGAAAGAATAAAAAAGAAGCTAATGATAACCGGTACTAATTTTTTCATAGCAACAACAAATAATTTAATATATCCTTTGCAATATATTCTTTGCTTAACAATTGAGAGTGAAACGGCTCCTTATCTTTTGCATAAATAGTAATCTTATTGGTATCACCCGCAAAACCAGCTCCGGTATCATTTAATGAATTTAAAACAATGGCATCTAAATTTTTAGACTGCAGTTTTTTTAGAGCATGTGTTTCCTCATCGTTTGTTTCCAATGCAAAACCAACAAACAGCTGATGGTCCTTTTTCTTTTCTCCGCACGTTTTTGCTATGTCCGGATTCTTCTTTAAACGAATCGTAAACGAATCTTCTGCTTTTTTAATTTTGATATCAGAAACCTGTTCCGGTGTATAATCGGCAACAGCTGCAGCAAATATAGCTACATCCTGTTTTTCAATTTCAGCCTGAACAACATCAAACATTTGCTGCCCTGAAACAATTTTATGCAACTGAACAGAAGCCGGTAACATACGCAACAATTCTTCATTTACCGGCCCGCAAACCAATGTTACCTCTGCACCCATCTTCCATGCTTCTTTAACCAGGGCAAGCCCCATTTTACCGGATGAATGGTTTCCAATAAAACGTACCGGATCTAAGGCTTCGTATGTAGGACCAGCCGTAATGAGTATTTTCTTATGTAGTAACGGAGCTTTCGTTCCAAAATCTGCCTCAATAATTTCAACAATGTTTTCCGGCTCTGCCAACCTGCCTTGACCGATTAACCCACTTGCCAATTCACCTGATTCAGCATCGATCAGCCGCACGCCATGCTGTTGAAGCCTGACAAGATTCTGCTGTGTGGTAACATGCTTGTACATGTCTAAATCCATTGCAGGACAAACATAAACAGGGCATTTAGCAGAGAAATAAACGGAGAGCACTAAGTTATCGCAAATACCAGATGCCATTTTGCCGATGGTATTTTCAGACGCAGGTGCAATGAGCATTACATCTGCCCAAAGAGCCAATTCAACATGGTTGTTCCAGACACCCTGATCGCCTTCGGTGAAGGCGTGCGCAACAGGATTTTCAGATAAGGTTGAAAGGGTAAGTGGCGTGATAAAAGTAAGGGCAGAAGGCGTCATTATTACACGCACTTCTGCCCCTTGTTTTTTAAGAATCCGGACAATTAACGCAGACTTGTATGCTGCGATACTACCACATACCGCCAACAGAATTTTCCGTCCGCGTAATGTCATATAATTCCTTATTTTTCGTCTTCTTTTCTAGGTGTTGCCGAAGCAATACCTGTATGACGGAACATTACTTTATCTTCTAAAAACTCTTCTGTAGCCAATGTAGAAGGCTTTGGCATTCGTTCGTAGTATTTAGAAATTTCAATTTGTTCACGGTTTTCAAATATCTCTTCCAAGTTATCTTCTTTTGAAGCAAACTCAGCCAGCTTAGAGTTTAATTCTTCTTTTATCTTGATAGAAATTTGTCTAGCGCGTCTAGAAATTACCACAAGTGATTCATAAATATTGCCAGTTTTTTCAGCGATCTTATCGTTGTCTCTGGTAACTAAGTTTGCGGATACAATTGGTGATTTCACTCTATATGTTGTGTTAATTGAATGTACTTATTTTAATTTAATCTTCTCCAAACGCTTTATGATATCATCATACATCTCGCTGGCAGCTTTTTTGTGAATGGTAGTAGGGTACTTATCCATGAATATCTGATAAAACTCAATGGCAAGTATATATCTTTCTTCCTGAATTTTCCCTTCCACACTATTTTTAGCTAAATGATATTGAGACGTAAAACGTGTGAAGTATGCTTTTTCCCCATAAATGGAATTGGGATATTCATTAACGAAGTTGCCGATAGCGACAACCGCTGATTTATAATTTCCTACTTTATGATACATCATGGAATGTTCAAACGCCTTGTGCATCAATTTTGCATTCAGTTCATCAACAATTGCATTACATTGATCCAGATAAATCGTCTTCGGATAACGTGTCAGAAAAGTAGTCATTGCTTTTAAACAATCATACGTACTTGTCTGATCCAGATTATACTCAGGCGAGTTCAGATACAACGAATATACATTCATGTACATGGTTTCTTCTACATATTTACTTCTTGGATAAGTCAAATAAAAATCCTTGAAGTAATAAGCGCTCATCATGTATTGCTTTTGCTTATAATAATTGTTCGCCAAATAATATAACGCCGTTTCTGCTTCTCCTTTTCCTTTTAAAATAGGAGTTATGTCTTCCAGCAATACACCTGCTTTATAGTTATCACCGTTGTTATAGTACTCAATGGCTGCAGTTAACTTTTCCTGAGGTGTACCTGTTTTTTGCAAATGATTAAACTTACCGCAAGACACTTGCAGAAAAACAATCAGCGCGCAAACAGAAAATCTCAAAACACTCTTAAAAGGCATAGCTTGCAAATATACGAAATGATTTTTGTTATTACAATATCGTCAAAGAGAGTTAACTAACTCATTTTAAATTAGTTCCTATCACTGTCTCCTTGGTTGGACGTTCTTTGATCCGCCATTTAAAACCCTTCAATTTAACATCCTCAGGTTTAAGTTCTTGTGGCGGAATAAAAGCAGCATCAGGTTTGGTCACATAGGTTATGGTACTCAATTTATCATCTTTAAATAGTACAACGATGGAACCTGCTTCAGCCTTGTTCACGCCCATCAGTTTTTTTTCACCTTCAAGTGCATGGTAAATACTTTCTGCATTTCCTTCCACTAAAATTTTACTGATGTGATTATTGGCAAAAAAAGCGGTTATCTGCCGGCCCTTGATCTGATTAAAATTATCAATGGTATCTTTTGAAATCACGAATGCATTAACATGCATGTGCATGGTATGCATCTTACCGTTTTTCTGAACCATCCAGATAGAATCTGCCACCAGCTGATTTTCGCCGTTCCACAACACAGGATTGGTATATAAATAAATGGTTGAATCATAAAAATTATATACCAGAGAATCACACCGTGCCTGCATGTCTTTACGGAAAAGCTGCACATGATAATACGCCTTGAGTAATTTTATTTTTTTAATGGTATCATTAATTGAAACCAATGTATCTGCTTTTAAAAATAACGTATCTGTATTATTAACCTGATACATTAAGGGATTTCCGGAAACGATTGAATACCCGTTCTTTCCTGTGTATTTGGCGTGCTGCCCAAGTACGGTAATGCTGTCTTTTTTATTTTCAATTTTAACTTCTCCGGTTACAACACCAAGTTTTGTCTTTTCATCGTAGTCAATTTTATTTCCGGAAATGGTATTGTCTCCTGAAAAGACCTGTGCCCTGCCCCCAAAGTACATCACTGAAGTTGCGGTATTGTACGATCCTTCTTTTGATTTAATCACACCATCTTTTGTGGTGATCTTGGTTTCGCCCCTAAACGTGGCAAGGCGGGATTGAGAATTATATTGCAACGTATCGGCATCTAGCAGGAAACCTTGTCCGGGGTTGGTAATGTGTACGTTCTTTTTAAACGTGAATATTTTTGTACCTGTATTGTATACACCAATAGTACTGGTTAGGTTATTTCCTTTATCACTGATATTGGCACCGGAAAAATAACTTACATTTTTACCTTCACGATCGTAGTTTAACGCAGTTGTTTTTAAGATCGTTTGTTTATCAATCAATATAACATCACCGATTGCTTTTGCTTTTTTCGTGTTACCATCATATTCCAGTTTATTACAGGTCATGGTTAATGTATCGCCCTGTACCAGGCGTACGTGACCAAACGCTTCCACATAGTTTGTCTTTGCATACTGAAACGCCGAGTCACAATACAAAAACATTTCTCCCTGTTTGAATATAACATGATCCTTTAGTTTTACATAGGCTTCCTTACCTTCGCTGCCCATTAAGGCGCCGGCTTGTATTAATTCGATTTTTTCTGAAGGTGTCTGCGCAAAACAATCGCCTCCATTTAAAAAACCCATTACCAGTAGTATAATTAAAGATATTCGTAGAAACATGGATGTAATCATTTTACAAAAATAATTAAATTGTATATTTAACCTATGTTGCACGAATTGCGCCAATTTATTTCAGAGAAACAACTTTTTTCTTCAAATGAGAAAATTTTACTTACTGTTAGCGGGGGAATTGACTCCATTGTATTGTTTGATCTGTTCGTAAAAGCCGGTTTTTCATTTGGGGTGGCGCACTGCAATTTCTCCTTACGCGGAAGCGAATCTGATGGAGATGAACAGTTTGTATCCGATTTAGCCATTAAACAGGGTATTTCCATTCATGTTAAACGTTTTGATACCAGTGCCTTTGCATCCAATAATGCCTTATCCATTCAAATGGCTGCCCGGGAACTGCGGTATACCTGGTTTAAAGAATTGGCCAGGCAATATGGCTATGCAGCCATCGCTACGGCGCATCAGCTCAATGACATTATTGAAACAACATTGATCAATTTAAGCCGCGGCACCGGTATTGCCGGTTTACATGGCATTCCTGAAAAAAACGGGGAGATTATACGTCCGTTGTTATTTGCCGGCAGAGATAAAATACGCAGCTATGCAGAAGAAAATAATCTGAAATGGCGGGAAGACAGTTCAAACATGGAAGAAAAATATGCACGTAATTTAATCCGGCATAAAATTGTGCCTGTACTTAAAAACCTCAACCCAAACCTGGAAGAGGTCTTTAAACAGAATACCGAACGGTTTAAAGGCACAGAACAATTGTTTAAGCACCACATTCAACAATACCGCCAGCAGCTTTTACAAAGCACGCCCGATGGCTACAGCATCACGATTGCTGATGTTGATGCCACTCCTGCCCCGTTTACCATTTTAACAGAATTATTGCTGCCTTTCGGTTTTAACTTTTCAACCATCCAGACCATCTATAAAAACAGGTTTCAGGCGCCGGGAGCAAATTATTATGCACCGGCATTTATGCTGCAGAAAGACCGGGTGAATTGGCTGTTGATACCTATTGAGCAACTAACGGATTTTGAATTTCCCGTTTACCCAGAGTCAACCCATACTGTACCTACAGGCACCATACATTTCCAAACCATTAGCATTGAATCTTTTAAAGGGTTTGAGCATGCGCAAAACATTGCCTACATCGATGCAGATAAAATAGACTGGCCGCTCACGATCCGCAATTGGCAGGACGGAGATAAATTTTACCCGTTTGGTATGCAGGGTATGAAAAAAGTGAGTGACTTTTTAATTGATCTAAAAGTCCCTGTGCATCAAAAGAAAAAGATTCCGATTCTTATTAACAAAGGTGAAATCTTATGGATTGTGGGATTCAGGACTGATAAAACATACAAAATAACTGATTCTACTAAGAAAATACTCATTGCTACCTTTACCCCGCTTATTCAGGAATTAGACAATGTAATTTGAGGTTACTTTTCGATATTTTTTTCTTAATTTGGGATTCTAAAATAATTGAATCTAACCATAATATAAATCATGAAAGTAACAGTAGTTGGTGCTGGTAATGTTGGTGCTACTTGCGCAGACGTATTAGCATACAGAGAAATTGTAAATGAAGTAATTCTACTTGATATTAAAGAAGGTGTAGCAGAAGGCAAAGCTTTGGATATCTGGCAGAAAGCTCCAATCACACAGTACGACACTAAAACAACAGGTGTAACAAATGATTATTCTAAAACAGCTAATTCAGATGTAGTCGTGATCACTTCAGGTTTACCACGTAAGCCAGGTATGACACGTGATGATTTGATCTCTACAAACGCTGGTATTGTTAGAGCTGTAACTGAAAGCGTTGTTAAGTATTCTCCGAATGCGATCATTATTGTGGTATCAAACCCGTTAGACGTAATGACGTATTGCGCGCACATCACATCAAAATTACCAAGAAATAAAGTTATCGGCATGGCGGGTGTTCTTGACACAGCCCGTTACCGTGCATTCCTTGCAGACGAAATCGGCTGTTCTCCAAAAGAGATTCAGGGTATGTTATTAGGTGGCCATGGTGATACAATGGTTCCGCTTCCCCGTTACACAACGGTTGGTGGTATTCCGGTAACTGAATTGGTAGAAGCAGATAAATTAAACGCAATCATCGAACGCACTAAAAATGGTGGTGGTGAATTAGTAAAATTAATGGGTACTTCTGCATGGTATGCACCGGGTGCAGCGGCAGCCCAGATGGTTGAAGCGATCGTAAAAGATCAGAAAAAAATCATCCCGGTTTGTATCAAGCTTGAAGGTGAATACGGCATAGACGACTGTTATTTAGGTGTTCCTGCAGTAATCGGTAAAAACGGTATTGAAAAAGTAATTGAATTGAAATTGAATGCCGAAGAAAAAGCATTGATGGAAACTTCAAGAAAACACGTTAAAGAAGTAATGAATGTACTGGATGGTTTACCGCAACAAGCGTAACACATACAAAACGTATATATAATAAAGAAGCCCATGAGTTAACTCATGGGCTTCTTTATTATATATACGAGCAGGTTTTTAATAACCCGTTGTATTTATTCCTGGATGATAATTTTTTCAGATACAACACCTTTGTTTGTGTACAAACGCACAAGTAACAATCCTTTTAAAGAAGTTGTGAATTCCTTTGAAGCAAACTCTTCTGTCTGGCCTGAAACGCTGCTTACAACAATTCTTTCTACTTCAACATTTTCAGCAGATACATGCATCTTACCGTCGTTAGAAGGATTTGGATATAAGCTCAAACCAATTTCTGAAGCTTTTGTAACTGCAGTAGTTTTATTTGTAAATGTATATTTTATACTACCTGAATAGGTATTATCTGACGGATCATTACTGGTTAAATTTAAGGTTACAAGTTTACCGGCGCCATTTGTTGCCGAAGGTGAAATAGCGACCTTAAACGATTCCGAAGATCCTGCTGCGATTGTGCCCGTTAATGTGGATTCATCTATCGTAAAATCACTCGCACCAGTACCGGAAAGGTTAATGTATTTACCTGCAACCTTTGTAAGGGTTAATGTACTCGAACCCGTGTTTTTAATAGTAACATCTAATGGGAAAAAGCCCTGTATAAGATCCTGATAAGATGATGCGTCGAATTGTCCGTTATTTTCAATTATGTTTTTAACATTAAATATTGTAACCGATACTTCAACAGTCTGCGCATGCACAGATAGCGCGGCAACAGCAGCAAGAACGAATAAGCTGATTTTTTGTAAGATTGTTTTCATAGTGTATTTTTTTAATAGCGATTGTACAAAATACACTTTTTCTGATAAGAAATAAAGAAAATATAGAATATTTTAAACAAGTTAGGAGGAAGTTTATTTCATCAGAATATACATGGTACGCTTTTTATCTGTAGCAGTCTCATAATTAATTTCATCCACGCGCGTAAAACCGGCAGCATCTGCATACTCTTTAACCTCTGAACTGAGCGGAATGTAACATTCAATCTCACCAAAATCGGTTGTTAACTTAATGCGTTGCTGATCGATATGATCTGCAATTGTTTTAATTCCTATACGTGGAATATCAATAAATAATTTACCCTTCTGGGTTAGCAGTTCATGTATATGTTTAATCACTGCCGCTTGTTCTTCTACCGAAAAATCAATCATTCCGGACCACATCCATAATGCAGCATCAATTTGATGATCAAAAGACACTTTATAAATATCGCCTTCAACTATTTTAATAGTAGATGAATAAACGGCCCGCAGATGTTCGCATAACTTCGGACTCTGTTCTACTGCAATTATTTTACCCTGATGCTTTTTAGCTAATAAAAAGTCAATGCAGCGGCCGTAACCAGCACCTATCTCTGCAATATTTTCTGTTGGCTGTATATATCGATATGCAATTTCCAAATCAACAAACGTACTGAAACCTCCGTCTTTCGCAAGTGCCTGAAAAGTATCCAGGCCAATCCGATTATAAAAATTAAAATTCTTTTCGTTTATCTGTTCCATGTCAATTCAAATATGCGCTCTTATACTGTTCGTAAAATCCGGTTAATTCTATTCGAACAATAACGCAAGTAGAATATCAAAATGTATGCCTAATATGTATTTATTTCTTTGAAAAATGCATTATTTATCTCAATTAGCTTATGATAAAGGCTTTCCGTCAGCCATAGACATTTCGTTTAACGCAATTTTCACCAGATCATATAACGACCAGATGCCTAAACCTCCAAGTGTAATAAATTGTAAGATCCAGGTTTTATATCCCATCATAAAACGGTGCCCGCCGGCAAAACCAAACAATAAGCAAACAATATACATACGTGTGCGTGGTTGCACATCGGCGTTTTTAAGATAATACGGTAATGAATTTATTTTTTCAAACATAAAATTTAATGTACAATCTGGCAACGCTCGTGTTTTAAAAGATCCATATCATGTTCTTCAGAATGCGGTTCATCGCCTAATTTTTTTAATTCTTTTTTATAGAATTCTTTTATTTCTTTGCGCTTCATCGCATCCAGAAAATTTTTAACCTCTTCTTTTGATTCAAGAATTAAACCAGGCACTTTTTTTATCTGATCGGTTTGATCTTTAGATACCATGGTAAAGTAAGAAGTGTTGGTATGGCGTACCGTTGAGGTATGTACATTTTCAGCAATAACTTTGATGCCTATTACCATAGAACTGTTCCCTACATAATGCACGGACGCGATCAAAGCAACCAGCTCCCCTACTTCTATCGGCTGAAGGAAATCAACCGTATCAACGGATACGGTTACACAATAGCCGGATGAGTGTTTGGAAGCACAAGCATACGCAGCCTTATCCATAAGCGACAACAAAATACCACCGTGAATTTTGCCTCCAAAGTTTGCATACGATGGAATCATTAATTCAGTAATGGTTGTTTGCGAAAACTTAACCGTTCTATAAAACTTTTTATCTTCTGTCATATTATTTCAAACGATTCGCCAATTCCGATTTAATGGTATCCATTGAAGCCAGCAGCTGTTCGTAAGAACTTATAACAAAATATTTTTCCTGGAAATGATTTTTAACATAGGGTGTATCCATAATGATTGAAACATTATGATCGTATTTCGGAACACCTGCATTCAACGCATAAGAAGCCTCATTACGTGAGGTGATCATATGTGCACCATAGATACGCAATGATTTATTGGCTTCAATCAAACCATACTGAATGGTATGCCAGTACACACGTTTCAAATATAAAATTGCCTTCGGATCGTTAATGTATGTTAAGGCTAATTCCCCTAATTGTTCCAAATACAGGCAATAGGTTGGAATATACAGCAAAGAGGTGTGACCAAATACATCATGAAAAATATCATATTCATCTTCCATTTTATCGACCTGATCAATACTGCGGACCCATGTTCTGCAAGGATATAACTTGTCTGCCAGCATGCTTATGAATTGCGTATCGTCAACCATATCTTCCAATGGCACAATTCTCCAATCCGTGTGCTTTGCAAGGTGTTCATTTATTTCCTCCACATTCGGCACACGATCGCCGGGTAATCCTATGGTCCGAATTCCGATCATTACGCTTTCGTCTGCAACATCACCTAAAAAATTTAAGATTCTACTATAGGCAGTTGCCCAGATCTTATTTTCTTCTTCTGTGTAATTATGAATTTGATCCATTGAATAATATTTGTTTGCCTCCAAATTTAAGGAATTGAAGTGAATTTATGTTACAATTCAAAGCTGTGAATTAAAATATAAAATTCTCCGGTTTAATTTTAAAGCTAACAAATATGTAGAATTCGGCTAAAATTGTATCTTTATCATTCAACAGTTTTGTTTTTATGACTTTTAAAAAGCTTTTCAAGGAGACTTTTTTAGTAATGGCCTGGATTCTGGGTTTTATGGGCAGCATTACACTTATTTTTACGTATACTCCTGTTCATAGTCTGGATGTTTTCAGTCCGATTTCGGATGCGTTCAAAGATTTTGAACTTACAGACATGTATTTTTCCCAGTTTAAAGAAAATGAAGATGTTGAAGACAATATTGTGTTGGTAAATATTGGTAATCTGGATCGTGGCGGAGTAGCAGCACTCGTTAATACGTTAAATGGCTTTGAACCTAAAGCAATTGGAATAGATGCATTTTTCAGACATCCTAAAGATCCGGACCTGGACTCTGCACTGGCACAGGCTTTCTCACGTACAAAAAATCTGGTTTTAGTTTCTGAACTGATCGAAAATCATGCAACCGGAACGATAGACAGCATTAAATACTCCAATAACATGTTTATGCAGTATGCCGAACCGGGTTTTGCAGATATGATTGCAGAAGGAAAACATAGCCTGAATACAGCCCGTGACTGTATTCCGAAAGAAATTAAAAATGGAGATACGGTTTTATCCTTTCCGTCTAAACTGGTAAGTATTTATGCTCCTGAGAAATTAAAGAGGTATTTAGCAAGAAATCATGATGTTGAAGCCATAAACTACGAAGGCAATATTAATGTTCATGATGAAGGAAGTACCTCAAATTCAAAAACTGTTTTTACCGCACTGGATTGGTACGAAGTTTTGGATTCACAATTTACACCTGAAACAATTAAAGGAAAAATTGTAATTATGGGTTTTATGGGTGCAGAAATTGGTCAGAACAACTGGCAGGATAAATTTTGCACCCCGTTGAATAGCCAATATGTAGGCCGGACAGCACCCGATATGTATGGAGTTGTTGTCCATGCGAATATTGTCTCCATGATTCTGAAAGAGAAATATATTAATGATATGCCTGACTGGCTCAACTGGTCTCTATCCTTAATACTGATATTTATTATGATCTGGGGATTCAATTGGTTGTATTTGAACACAGCAGAATGGTGGGATGGTATTTCGATGATTTTATCGCTTATAGGCGTAATTTTGCTTTCAGCCTTTATGGTTCTCATATTCCATTTCTATAGTTACACATTTGATATTGCACTTGCATCCGTGGCATTATTATTGTCTGGTAACCTGATAGAAATATATTGGGGAATACTTAAGCCCCTTTATATGAGAACAAAAGAAAAAAATGTATCTTTACTTAATCAAAATAAAACCGGAGAATAATTATGAAAACTCTATCTCTCATATTTTTACTTTTTGCGAGTACAATTTCATCTTTCGCACAAGATGAAATTTTTAAAGTACTGATTACAAAAGGTGGAAACAAAGCTATCGTTGCATCAACAGGTTCAACCCAGGATTTGATCGTTGGGAAGAAGTTATATGCATCTGATAAAGTGGTTATCCCTACGGGCGGATACCTTGGGTTGTCGCATAAAAGCGGTAAAACCATCGAACTTAAAACACCAGGTACCTATGAGGTAACTCAATTGGTAGCACAGGTGAACACGCAGAATGCAAGTGTTAGTTCAAAATATGTAACGTATGTTGCAGGCCAGATGACTGCAAACAACGAAGATTTAGCGGCAAACCGTTACAAACACATGGCTGTAACAGGATCGGTTGAAAGAGCTACAGACAAAATCAAACCTGTTGCTCCAAGCCAGGCCGTTGTGTTAGATGAACTTGCGATTCTTAAATGGAACCCGGTTAAAGTTGCTAAAGAACCTGCAAAAATGTATGTAGTTACGTTCTACAACATGTTTGATGAAGAACTTATGACGCAGGAAACAAGCGATACTCAACTTGTTGTTGATTTAGCGAAGCTAAACCTGAAAACAGAAAAAAACATTGTTTGGATTGTAAAAGTTAAAGAAGCACCTTCTGTACATTCTGATAAATATAATCTTCAGTATGTTTCGGATGAAAAGAAAGCAACCGATCTGCATAATCAATTTTCAGCGTTAAAAACAGAGTTGACTGAACCTACGGCATTAAATAAAATGGTGTTAGCTTCATTCTGCGCAGAGAACAAACTTACATTAAATGCAATGGAATACTACGAAGAAGCTATCGCATTGCAGCCTGAAGTAGACGAGTTTAAAATCATTTACGGCAAATATTTATCCGACAGCGGCCTTGCGAAAGCAAAACAATAATATCTACCCGGTTAAAACATAAAAAAAGCTGCTCAATAATTGAGCAGCTTTTTTTATGTCTGTTAAGCAGCAATCTGTTTAAACCATCTTCTTTAATTCAGCAATTGAATCTTCTGATAAGGGTTTTGTAATGAAATGAACGACATAATCATTATCAACGATGCGGTCAATATCTTTTTTATTATCAGAGCTCGACAAGACAATGATTTTACATCGTTCTTTTATTGATTCAGGAAAACTTTCAAATTCAAATAAGAATACAAAACCATCAACAATCGGCATATTAATATCTAAAAAAATAACCTCCGGAATTAATTCAGAATTTGATTGATTTGCTTCCAAATATTCTAAGGCGCTTTTGCCGGAATTTTTCACAATAATATTTTTGGAGAAATTCCCCATTTCTAATACTCTTCTATGAATGAAATTATCTGTTTCATTATCATCAACAAGCATTACTAATTTCTTGTACGTAGATTCTGCAGCCATTATTTAACGTGTTAACAAATTTGGTATTTCAACTGTAAATGTTGATTCTTTATCAGGTATTGAATGTAATGTTATTGTACCTTCAAGTTTATCAATCGCACTTTTAACTATATATAAGCCTAAGCCCGACCCTTGTGATTTCTCAGATGCCCTGAAAAACATCTGAAAAATTTTATTATGATATTCATCTGCAATTCCTGAACCGTTGTCTTTAATTACAATACAAGCCGCCGTTTCAGAAACCTCAATTTTAACGTTAATATAAGGATTATTACTATCAAACCTATGATACTTGTAGGCATTTGACAATAAATTACTCACAATAGTTTCTACTCTATTCGGATCAGAATAAAATAAACTTTGCTGGCTGATATTTCTTTCAAATGAAATAAAGCGGGCATTGTCGTCATATTTCAAGTTGTTTTCAATTTTGGTAATTAATTCCTTAAAGTCAATAGATTCTTTTATAACCTCCATCCGGCTATTTCTGGAAAATTGTGTAAGATCCTTTATAAAAATATCCATATTATGAATACTTCTGACCATCATATCCAAGTACAATTTTACCGTATCTTCTGTATTTTCCTTTTGGGATAAATTAATTAAACCCAACATGGACCGCAAAGGAGCCTTTAAATCATGGGAAACCTTATATACAAAACTATCCAATTCATAGTTTGTATTAATTAATTCATTTTCTGTCTGAATACGCTTGCTGATATCATGACAGTTAACAATGATGCCATTGATCAGGGGATCATTTAAAAAATTTACCGCGTTTACTTCACAATGTATGATTTGTCCATTTTTATGAATAAGCTTCAGATCATTTATCGCGTAGGTAATTCCGTGGTTTTTGAGTACTTCTTTAATCATTACACGATCTCTGAATTCAATAAACTTATTGGAATTTTCTCCCAGCACCGAATCAATCTCATACCCCAGCATCTTTTTTATGGCCGGGCTTATAAATTTTATTTTGAAGTCTGAGCTTAATACAATGATAATATCAAATGCATTTTCAACTAATATTTTGAATTTTCTTTCACGGTCAAGCAACAGGCGCTGCTCAATAACCCCCTTCGTAATGTCGCGTATAATTGCCTGGTGCGAACCATCATCGAATAACCGCACACTCATTTCGCCATAAAAAGTTGAGTTGTCTTTACGCACAAATTCCTGCTGTATAACAACTCCTTTTTCTTCTATAATGTTACTTGAAAACGTACTGAAGAGATCTGTTTTAGAAACAATCAGATCACTGATTGATTTATCTTTCAGCTCTACTTCTTCATAACCAAAAAGTATTTGTGCACTTGGATTTGCGTATGTAATAAGGCCTTTATGATTTACCCAATAGATTGCATCCGATGCCTCGTTCAAGAGCATCTTATACTTACTGCTTTCAATTTTAAAGGTTTTCGTATCCCCTCTGCGGGTTATCGCTTTTATAACGCGACTAATCTTATTTAACATACACCAAATACAGGAAAGTCGCCGGACCCATTATCATACGTATGCTGATCCGGATAGATTAGGGAATATACAATTTTAATTGCTGACCCGGTTTAAGGTTATAATCTGGCAAGCCATTCCATTTTTTAATATCCTCAGTACCAACATTATATTGCTTTGAAATTTTATAAGCTGTTTCACCGGTTTGTACAACATGTGTAATTTCCCGACGCTCTTTTGATTTGAAACCAACAATTAATTTCTGGTTTAATTGAATTGCGTAGCCATTCAGGTGGTTCCATTCGCGGATACTGTCTGAATCAATCTCATATTTCCGGGACAAACCAAATACAGTCTCACCGCTTTGCACCACATGAAAAACCGTATCGCGTTTTATTTTTGCTTCAGCAGCAGCAGCAGGAAGCGTTATTACCGGAGTTTCTTTAACAACAGGTTTTACAGTTTCCTTTTCAACAGGTTTCTTTTGAACAGGCTCAACATATACCGGCAGCGGTGTTTTATATTCAATCGGTGTTGTCTCCGGACGTGTATCTCTCAACCACAACACTCTGTTTTCTTTAACCGCTTCCTTTTTACTAAGCCGGTTATGCTTACGTATAGAGTTTGTTGTTACAGCATATTTTTGAGCAATGGAATTTATTGTTTCTCCTTTTAAAACCGTGTGATAAGCAACCAATGCTTTTTTTCGTTTCAATTGTAAATAATAAAAACTACCCGGCTGAACAGTTTCAAACCCTTTCATTTCATTGAAATATAAAAAAGCACTTTTTGTTAATCCAGACTTTATAATCAGAGAATTTATATCATCACCCTTTACGGCTTTAATTGCCTTCACTTTATTAATAGCCACAAAGATCGGGATGTTCATAGAATCCGTGTACGTTTTAATATCCGGAAACGTCTTTGGCATTACAACGGTCTTCGGAGTCGAACCTGTACTTACTACCGGCTCATCTGCTACAGGTGCAGACACTTCTATGTTAGGTTTGGTGCCGTGTGCAGATGGAATGATAACAATATATTCTTTATCTCCCGGAACACGTGCCTGTGTGCACCATTTGTTGTATTCCTTCAACAAATCCAGTTCTACATTGGCCTGCCTTGCAATTTCGGTTAACGTTTTATCTTTAATACCGTTGGATTCAATTAAAGAAAGATCGGGATGATTTGCCTGCCCTACTAAATCTTCATAGGCAATTTTATACGCTAAAAAACGAATCACATACCAATGCATGTCATCATCAATGGTCATGTTTTTCTCACCAACATACTTCTGCTTCACATGCGACTTTACACCGCCCGGACCAACATTATAAGATAATAATGCATATACCCAGTTATCCAGTAATAAATTATTTTTCTTTAAATATTTCGCTGCGCCTCTGGAAGCATATGAAATGTGCTTACGCTCGTCAACCAGGCTATTTACCTGCACACCTACTTCAATGGCTGTTTCTTTTTTAAATTGCCAAAACCCGACAGCATTAGAACTGGACACCGCATCTGACACTAAGCTGGATTCCTGCAAGGCTAAATATTTAAACTCTTCAGGCATGCCTTCCTCATGAAACATACGTTCAATGATGGGGAAATATAAATTAGCGCGGTCTATTTTTTGCTGCAGGTATTTACCGCTTGCAAAAATCATGGTAACGTCTGCTTCTATTTTTCTTTTAGCAACAGCGGTTAACTGCAGTTTCATTCCTGCAAACTCAATTACATCAGGCACTGACGGCTTTGTGAATGTTTGTGCACTACATGTAAAAACGGCACAACAAATACTAAAAGCTACTATTATAAAACGTAACATGAATTATTATTTTTTTCGGATTATCGTTATACCATCTCTTACCGGCAGAATGATTTTTTCTATACGTGCGTCCTGAGCAATAAACGCATTAAAGGAATGAAGATTTCGGGTATCTTTATCTTTAGCCACTACTTCAGGAATAGCAACCTTTCCATTCCATAAGGTATTGTCAACCATAATAAAACCTCCAGCAGGTACCTTATCAAAAACCAAATGATAATAATTCAGGTAATTATGTTTGTCTGCATCTATGAATACCAGATCGAATAACCCTTCAAGCGATTCTGTTACTTTCATGGCATCGCCAATCAGATAGGTTATTGCCTTTGCTTTTTCTGATTCCATGAAGTACGCGCGTACACGATCTTCCAGCTCTTCGTTAATATCAATCGTAATCAATTCAGCGCCTGCCGGTAATCCTTCAGACAAACATAAGGCGGAGTAACCAGTAAATGTACCAATCTCAAGAATGCGTTTCGGCCGGATCATATGAGCCAGCATAGACAATACTCTTCCCTGATAATGGCCGGAAAGCATGCGCGGCATCAGCACCTCCGCATACGTTTCACGATTTACTTTTTTTAATAAATCAGATTCTATCGTGCTGTGTGCACGTATGTATTCTTCTATTAACGGATTTGTAATATCAATCATTATGCTTCTGGTTCATAAATCAACTTACTCATGCGCGCAGGATTCATCAACTGGTTGGCCAAGTCGTTAATAACTTCTGCCGATATGCCGTCTATCTTTTTTATGATATGATCAAACGAATCTATCTTACCAAAATCCAGATAGCTCTTGCCCATCATTTGCATAAAGTTACTGTTATTCTCTTCAGCCATTATCAACTGGCCTTTAATCTGTTCTTTTAAGCGATGCAGCTGAACTGTACTTAATTTCTTTTCCCTTACTTTTGCTATTTCTTTATGAAAAACATCCAGTGCTTTTTCAAATTGTTTTGATTCCGTAGCAAAATAAAAACTATACACACCCGTATCGATATAAGAAGTAAAGTTTGATTCTATGGTATATACATAGCCTTTCTTCTCTCGCATAGCCATGTTCAGCGTAGATGTCATACCCGGGCCTGCCAGCAGGTTTGACAATAAGAACAAACCCAATCTCCGCTCTTCTTTTATATTCAGCCCAAGACTGCCGATTACACAATGTGTTTGAGAAGCATCAATCTTTTTGATGAGGGTAGCTGGTTTAAAACCTCTGTTTTTTTCGCGTACCTTGGCTGAATGCTGCGCTTTCACATGAGGGATGTATTTATCTGTAATGTATTTTACCTCTGTAAAAGATTGCGGCGAAAGCACCACAAATGCAACTCTGCTTGTATCAATATTCTTTTTAAGAAATGATTTTAAATTCTGCTGCGTGAATGATTGCAGTGTCTTTTCGGTACCTAAAATATTATACCCTAATGAATGTTCCGGAAATATTAATGTTTCAAATTCATCCTGAATAGCGTCTTCCGGGTTATCTGCATACATATGCATTTCTTCAAGCACAACTTTTTTTTCTTTTTCAATTTCTTTTTCGGGAAAAATTGAATTGAAAGAAATATCCGTCAGCACGTCTGCTGCACGCTCCAGATACGTAAAAGGCAGTGATGCATGAAACCATATTTTTTCTTTGGTTGTATATGCATTTAAATCGCCTCCCACCTGCTCCAGGCTGCTTAGTATCTGAAATGTTTTACGTTTGTCAGTTCCTTTGAAAGCCATATGCTCCCAAAAATGTGCCAACCCTTGCGTTTTCAAATCTTCATCCCGGCTGCCCACATCAAAAATATAACCACAATGAGCAATACGGGTTGATAAAACCTGTTTATGCAGCAACGTTATCCCGTTGGGATATTGATAAACATTAAATTCTTTAGTCATCCGATATATTCAAGGTACCAGCGTACCTGTAGTAATTTTATTCCCAAATTATTTCAAGCGTTAAAAACTCGTCTGCAACAATTGTTGTACGTTCAGCATTTTTAGGTCGCTTTATCTTGAGCTTTCCTTTCTTTACCATTATTACTTGCTGATCAATTACAATCGTTTCATTTTTTTTATGGAACAGCACCAGTTCAACTTTTATGGATTTGTCGAATGTATGTTTAAAAACCTTTTTCGAATTATGAATCAGAACGGCTTTCCCAAAATCCGTATTTTGATCCTTGCTTAATACCAATGCACGATCAGCCTGCGGAATGCCATAACCTATAAAATTATTTCCGTATGGATACAGATGCGCTGAACGCTGAATAATTTCTTTTAACTGAACGTTGGTTAAGGTTGAATCATTGTTCATCATACAAGCAACAAATCCTGCTACAGCCGGACAAGAGAATGATGTACCGTTTGGAGAATAACAGGACACGTTCGGTTTCAGATACGGCAATGGTTCCGGGCCGATACTGCTGTAAGAAATGCGGTCCCAGGTGGAAGCTTTTGTAGCACCTACAGCTAAGGCTCCTTCAGCATCAGCTGGTGCCGAAATAATTCTCCATTGCGTGTCGCCTTCATTGCCGGCCGAAACAGCTAAGAAAATTCCCTTTTGATAAAATGCAATCTGCGCTGCTTTTGTGATACGTGCTGTCTTTCCATCCATTTCAGACTGCTTATAATTGTCATTCGGATCATCCATTTTAGTAGCATAACCCAACGAAGTGCTTATTAATCGAACGCCTAAGCTGTCCATCCACTCCATTGCCATGATCCACATATCTTCTTCGCCCCTGTACTCTCTTTCGCCGTTTTCAGTTCTTGCCAGATAAAAAGATGCATTAACAGCCATGCCGTATTGTGCTTTAATAGAGGTATCATAACCTGCAATCATCCGAACAACTTGCCTGCCGTGGTCGTCGGCAGATGTTGCTGCATTTACAATTAAGTCTGTTCTTGATTTATCAATAAAATCACGCTGTCCCAATATTTTTTTATCCTGCACTAAATAACTTGTTGCCGGATCTTCATGTAATTTGTAAAAACCTGCATCGATAACACCTACACGGATCCCCTTACCATCAATGCCTTTTTCATTAAACGCTTTTGATTTCATTTGTTTCATGGCAGCATGCATCAGTTCAGGAGCAATTTCCAGCTCATTTGTAGAAGATCCGACCAAATAAATATTCACCGGCTCAACAGAAGCAACAAAAGAAATCTGTTTTATTTGTTCGGCCTGTTCCCGTGTTAAGTTTGCAGTTACCGCATTCAGCCATTTTGATTTTGCAATGATTAAAACATCCAGCTTTGCAATTGAATCAATAAATATTTTTGAAACAGGAATATCTGTGTATTGATGTAATGGAATTGAATAAGCCGTTCTGTTTAAAATTGTTTGAGGGCTTAAATTGTTTTTATAATTATATCCAACAGTCTCTTTATCTTTGAATGAAATCCAATATTTTTGAATTTGAGCATTCGTTTGTAAAACAACAACAGAAAAAAACAGTACTGCACTTACCGCGCGAATAATAGTTTGCATAAATGTTCAATTATTAATTACTTCAAGTATAAATTTAATCAAAATGAGATACACGCCCATCGATAATAGCTTTTTTATTCAAAATAGGAGCAAATTAGCAGAAAAGTTAGTCCCGAACGCGTTAGCAATTTTTCATTCAAACGATATTTATCCGACCAATGCAGATGGCACGATGCCATTCAGACAAAACAACGATCTTTTTTATTTTTCCGGTATTGATCAGGAAGACACGATTCTATTAGTCTTTCCGGATGCATCTGATAAGCGATATAAAGAAGTATTGTTCATTCTTGAAACCAATGAACATCTGGCGATCTGGGAAGGAGCGAAGTTTTCAAAAGAAGAAGCAAAGAAATTATCGGGCATAGAAACCATATTCTGGTTTCATGAATTTGATGCAATATTAAAGCAGCTGGTGTATGATGCCACAACGATTTATTGCAATCAAAATGAACATGGCCGCGCTGAAAAGCTTATAGATACAAGGAATGACCGGTTTGTACAAACATGCAAAACACGTTATCCCCTGCACGAATACAAGCGTTTGGCCCCGCTCAGCAACGCATTGAGAAGTATCAAATCAAAATCAGAGATTGATACCATTCAAAAAGCATGTAACATAACTAAAGATGCGTTTGAGCGCATATTAAAATCCATTAAACCCGGAATAAAAGAATACGAAATAGAAGCCGATATCATTCATGAGTTTATAAAACAAGGTTCAAGAGGACACGCCTATCAGCCCATTATTGCAGCCGGTGCAAATGCATGTGTATTGCATTACATCCAAAACGATCAGGTATGTAAGGAAGGCGACTTGATCCTGATGGATTTTGGCGCTGAATACGGAAACTATGCCTCGGATTTAACACGTACTGTTCCCGTAAGCGGAAAATTTACGGCAAGACAAAAAGAAGTGTATACTTCTGTTTTAACCGTGTTCAAGCAAATCAAAAAATGTATTAAGCCAGGTGTTACGTTACAAGAACTTAATACCCAAACAGGTAAGTTTGTTACCGAAGAATTACTGCGTTTACATCTGCTTTCTAAAAAAGAGGTTGATGCACCAGATGGAAGCCTCGCATATAAAAAATACTTCATGCACGGAATTGGTCATCACTTAGGTTTGGATGTGCATGATGTGCATGTAAAAAATGAACCATTAAAAGAAGGTATGGTGATAACGCTTGAACCCGGAATTTACATTCCGGAAGAAGGTATAGGAATTCGTTTAGAGAATGATATTCTGTTAGTTACAAATGGGAATATCGATTTAATGGAACATATTCCGCTTGAGATTGAAGCTATCGAATCACTAATGAGTTCATAATTTGAATGTTATAAAAACCTCTTTTTTAAACGAATTTTAATCAAAAAAAGGACAACCAAGGCCGATTATTTTTCGTTAAAATAACCACTGTGACTTTAATTATTTCTTTTAAAGCTAACAACCGAAACCGCCATGAAAAAATTATTTACATATTCTTCTGTACTAGCCGTATTGATTTTTGGTTCATCTTTTAACCAACCGGATGCTAAAAATTATTATGAAACTGGTTTATCTAGCTTAAATCAAAAAGACTATATTAAAGCCATTGGTGACTTTACCAATGCAATTAGTATGAATCCTAAATTTGGTGATGCATATTACTATAGAGCCTACTCCAAAGAACTGTTAGGCAAAAAAATGGGATTTGTTAGTTCTGAACTTTGCTCCGATTTGATTTATTCTATGGTATACGGTAAGGATGAAGCTTCTGAAAAAATAAACGAATTGTGCACAGGCGAATGCTTTAATATGGAGTCTGCATTTATTGAACCGGAAATTGTTTACTGCGCGGATTTCAGCTCTAAAATTTTAACGGATATTCCGGATGGCGTTGAGAACCTGCATTACCTAGTTAAATTAAACATGTTCAATAACAAGCTTGTGACACTTTCTCAAAAATGGACATACTTAGATAAATTGATTTCACTTGATTTAGGCAGTAACCGTTTAACATTATTACCTCCGGTAATTGGTAAAATGACTGAGTTACAGGAATTAAACCTGAATAAAAACCAATTAACTACACTTCCGGTTGAAATCGGATCTCTATCCCACCTTAAGACGCTTACATTAAGACAAAATGCGTTAAAATCATTACCTCCGAATATTGGTTTGCTTAAAAATCTTCAGGATTTAGACTTAGCGTTAAACATGCTTACTACCTTACCTGCAGAAATTACCAATCTTAAAAATCTAAAGAAATTAATATTGGTTGGAAATGAAATCTCTGTAAAAGAGCAACAACGAATTAAATCATTATTACCAAATACTGAAATTGCATTCGAATAATGTTTGGTATAGCGGTAAAAAAAAGATCCTGTCAGTGTTACTGACAGGATCTTTTTTTATGTATCTCTCTCACGGCCTGAGAAGCAGAAGGCTATGTATAATAGACACAAAAAAGGTATCAGGAAATCCCGATACCTTTTTTCAATTATATGGTGTTAGTTGTTCAGTAAATAAACAACATGAAGCCAGTAATTAGCTTAAAGAAATACGAACGAATGCAGAAACAGTTAATCCTTTGTGGAAACCATCTAACATTTGAGAAATAGATTTTGAATTGTCTTTAACGAACTCTTGGTTTAAAAGCGTTGCGTCTTTGTAGAACTTGTTCAATTTACCTAAAGCGATTTTCTCAAGCATAGCTTCTGGCTTACCTTCTGCTCTAGCTTGTTCTTTACCGATTTCGATTTCACGTTCAACAGTTTTAGGATCCACGTCGTCTTTGTCAAGAGCAACAGGTTTCATAGCTGCAGCTTGCATAGCTACATCTCTGCCAGCTTCAGAACAATCTTTTCCGCCCGTGTTTTTCAATGCAACCATTACACCTAATTTACCATTTGAGTGGATATAAGGAACAACCTGTTCGCCATCCATAGAAACGTAAGAAGTAATAGTAACTTTTTCACCAATTTTACCTGTAAGGTCGATGATGTGTTCTTGTACTGTACGTCCGTCTGCTAATGGTAAAGCAGAAAGTTCTTCCGTTGTAGCAGGTTTTTTGGCAACTGCAACAGCCATAATTGCTTCAGAAAGATTTTTGAAATCAGCTACTTTAGAAACCGGTTCAGTTTCGCAAGCCAGCGCTACTAATTTACCGTTTTTACCATCTGCAGAAACAGTGATTGAAACAATACCTTCAGAAGTTGTATTTTCTGCACGTGCTGCAGATACTTTTTGTCCTTTTTTACGAAGAATATCGATAGCTGCTTCAAAGTCTCCACCAGATTCAGTAAGAGCTTTTTTGCAATCCATCATACCAGCACCAGTCATTGTTCTTAGCTTATTAACTTCAGCCGCAGTAATTGTTGACATGATTAAATGTGTTTGTTGTTTGAATTGATTTTATTTTCAAAAAAAATTGAACATTGGAGACCAATGTTCAATTTTAACTATGATTTAGAAAACTAATTATTGAATCTCAGCTTTATCAGAAGCTTTTTTAGATTCTTCGTCTTCTTTTAATTTAGCGTCATCTTTTTCTCTTTTTCTTTCAGACAATGCATCTTCAATTCCTTGACCGATTGCTTGCGTTAAGATAGAGATCGATTTGAATGCATCATCATTAGCAGGGATCGGGAAGTCTACGATTGTAGGATCAGAGTTTGTATCTACGATAGCAAATACAGGGATACCTAATTTCTTAGCTTCAGCGATTGCAATGTGTTCTTTTTTAACATCTACAACAAAGATAGCTGCAGGAAGACGTGTTAAGTCAGCGATACCGCCTAAAACTTTTTCAAGTTTTTCTTTTTCACGGCTTAATACAAGTCTTTCTTTTTTGTTTAAAGAACTGAATGCTTCATCCTTCATCATTTTCTCCATTGAAGACATTTTCTTCAATGATTTACGAACTGTTGCGAAGTTTGTTAGCATACCGCCTAACCAACGCTCTGTTGCGTAAGGCATTTTAAGTCTTTTAGCTTCAGCTGTAACAACTTCCTGAGCTTGTTTTTTAGTTGCAACGAACAAAACTTTACGTCCTGAACGAACAATTGTCTTAAGAGCTGCATTAGCTTCGTCTAAACAAACTAATGTTTTATTTAAGTCGATCAAATGAATGCCATTCTTCTCCATGAAGATATATGGTGCCATCTTTGGGTTCCACTTACGTGTAAGGTGACCAAAGTGAACGCCTGCATCCAATAAGTCTTTATATTCGATTTTCTTAGCCATCGTATTATAAAATAGAGAGAAATATTAACGTTTACTGAATTGGAATCTTTTACGAGCTTTTCTCTTACCGTATTTCTTACGTTCTACCATACGAGAATCTCTAGTCATTAAACCTTCTTTTCTCAAAGGAGATTTAAATTCACTGTTAACTAATACAAGCGCACGAGCAATACCCAAACGGATCGCTTCTGCCTGGCCAGTAACACCACCGCCTTGTACGTTTACATTAATATCATATTTACCGGCTTCAGCTACCAGGTTAAGAGGGCTCTCAACAGAGATCTGAAGTGGTTCCGTTTTAAAATATGTTTTGAAATCAAGACCGTTTACTACAATAGAACCTTTACCTGATTGCAGGTAAACGCGTGCTACTGACGTCTTTCTTCTTCCAATGGCGTTTAATACTTCCATCTAAACAATAATTACAGTTGAATAACTTTTGGTTGTTGTGCTTCGTGCGGGTGTTGAGTTCCTTCGAACACGTGAACGTGTCTGAATAATTCTCTACCAATACGATTTTTTGGCAACATACCTTTGATCGCTCTTTCAAGAACTTTCTCCGGATACTTTGCTAATGTTTCTTTTGGTGTCTGAAAACGCTGTCCACCTGGGTGACCTGTATGAGAAGTATAAACCTTATCATTCATTTTATTTCCAGTTAAACGAATTTTCTCAGCGTTGATAATGATGACATTGTCACCGCAATCTACGTGTGGAGTATAAGAAGGCTTATGCTTTCCTCTTAAAATCATTGCAACCTGGCTGGCAAAACGACCTAGTGTTTTACCTGCTGCATCAACAATAACCCAGTCCTTCTGAACTGTAGCCTTGTTTGCAAATGTTGTTTTGTAGCTAATGCTATCCATTTTCTTTAATCAATAAATAATTCGCCCTTCAATTCAAAAAGGGATACAAAGATACCTGTTTAGAAATTTAAATGCAAACCTAGTTCAAAAAAATCATGAAGAATACTCTTCTAATTTTTTTACAAGCACATCAAAATCCTTGGGATACGGTGCTTTTATGTCTAAAATCTGCTCATTCATATCTGTAAATATCAGAGAATTAGCGTGTAACGCAAACCGCTGAATTAATGGACGCTCCTCTGAATCTTTTTTCAAATTAAATTTTTTTCTTTTAATTTCTGAAAGAAAGAGAGGCTTCCCGCCATAGGTTTCATCCCCGACAATCGATGCACCAAGTGTAGCGAGGTGTATCCGGATCTGGTGCATACGGCCTGTAATTGGTAAACAACGCACGAGTGTTGCTTTTTTATAGGCCTGAATCGTGAAGAAAATGGTTTCTGCTAATTTCCCCTTTGATTTATCAATTTTGACTGTTCCGGTAGGCAACACCAAAATCGGCAGGTAGACATCTACCCCATCCAGATCATGTGTTCCATTTACTACTGCATGGTATTCCTTGGTTACATTTCTGGATTCAAATGCCATAGATAAATGCCTGTAGGCGGCAGGGTTTTTAGCCACTGCCAGTACACCGGAGGTTTCCTTATCTATCCGGTGGCAAAGCTGCGCGTCAGGCCAGTATTCCTTAGCCATCCGTATAATGCTTGGAGCGCCGCCGGTACGTTCATCCAGAGAAGAAATAAAAGGAGGTTTATTGATAAAAAAATAGTCATCATTTTCAAAAATGATTAAATCCTTAATATCAACCTTTTTCATTTATTACTTTTCCTTTCTTTAACCGGAACTGGAATTCAGTCCCTTCATTTACTTTACTTGTTACATGGATTCTGGAATCATGTGCTTCAAGTATGTGTTTTACAATCGATAAGCCCAAGCCGGAACCGCCCTTATCCTTAGACCGGCTCTTTTCTACCCGGTAGAATCGTTCAAAAATACGATTTAAATGTGGCTCTTCTATGCCGGGACCATCATCTTTGACAGAAATTAAGACCGATTCGTTTTCAATGGTATAGGAAAAAACAACCGTTCCGTTATCTTTTCCATATTTTATTGCATTGACAATCAAATTAGTAACAACCTGCCCGATGCGTAATTTATCTGCGTGGATGTAGCAGGATTTAGGCGAATATTTATTAAATTTTAACCGCGTACCTTTTTTTTCAGCGGTATCTTCCAACTGCTCGAAAATATCTTCGGTCAGTTTACGGATATCAAAATTCTGGAAATGCATTTTAATCTCTCCAATTTCCAGTTGGGAAATTGTAATTAAATCTTCAACCAGTACATTTAAGCCATCGAGGCTGTAAGCAGCCTTATTAAGAAACCGTTCGCGCACGTTGAGATCATCCATGGCCCCTTCCATCAAGGTGTGTACAAAGCCCTGAGCAGCAAACAACGGTGTTTTTAATTCATGCGATACATCTGCCAGAAATTCTCTTCTGAAGGTTTCCAGCTTCTTCAGTTCTTCTATTTCGCGCTGTTTCTGTACAGCAAAATCCGACAATTCTTTCCGGATTTTTACAATCGGGTCTGTTGTGTTGATGTATTTATTGCGTTCGGGATTTCCTTCTTTCTTTTTAAACGGGCGAAGCATGTCTGAAATGTTATCCAGTTCTTTATATAGCGTTGTATTGAGCAATACATACGTAGATATAGAAATGGAAATAAATAAAAAAAACAGCATCCACTGCCAACCAGCTAAGGCGGGAATTACCGAGTAGCTATACAGTAAAAGTGCTGTAATACCAGTTACGAATACGCCTAAAAAGATGGCTACATTACGGGGATGGGTCATTTATTAAAGGCAATTATTCATCAATTGCAAATTTATAACCAATTCCCTTAATAGTTGTTATATAGTCTTCACCAATTTTCTCTCGTACTTTACGAATGTGTACATCAACTGTTCTTGGTACGACATACACATCTGTTCCCCAAATATTCTTCAGCAATTCATCGCGGTTGAAAACAGTATTTGGACGGTTTGCCAAAAAATACAGCAATTCAAATTCTTTCTTAGGAAGGATGATTTTATCCGGCCCTTTCATGACTGTATAGCTTGAACGGTCGATCACCAGATCTTTAATCACAACACTTTCCTTTTCATTGGTGTTTTTAGTACCTCTGCGGAAAAATGCAGAAACGCGGCTGATAAGTGCTCTTGGTTTGATCGGTTTTGTAATAAAATCGTCGGCACCGGCTTCAAATGCTGCGATCTCTGAAAACTCTTCTGAGCGTGCCGTAAGGAAAATTATATATGATTCTTTCAGTTTTGGAATTTCTCTGATTTTACGGCAAGACTCTACCCCATCCATTTTGGGCATCATGATGTCCATTAAAATAAGCTGCGGCAGGAAGTCTTTAGCTTCTTCTATTGCTTTTAAACCATTATTAGCGGTGCGAACGTCATACCCCTCTTTTGTCAGGTTATATTCAAGTAATTCAATTATATCCTGTTCATCATCTACGATCAAAATTCGACTGTTCGCTTTCATTTTATTAATTAAGGTTTATTTAATAGTTCTGCCAGTTTCGCTTGCAAGTCTTCTCCACGAAGATTCATTGCAATTAATTTACCTTGTTGATCAATAAGAAATGTTGCCGGTATACCTTTAACATTGTATAATTTTGCAGGATCAGAACTCCATCCTTTTAAATCTGAAACGTGATTTGGCCAGGCTAATCCGTCTTTATTAATTGCGGCTTGCCACTGATCTTTGTTGGTATCCAGCGATACACTGAATACAGTAAAGCCTTTTTCTTTGTATTTATTGTATGCATTCACAACGTTCGGGTTTTCCCCTCTGCACGGTCCACACCACGAAGCCCAGAAATCAATTAAAACCACTTTACCTTTTAAGGAACTCAGTGAAAGTCTTTTTCCGTTTATATCTGTAAGGGTAATATCAGGAACCTCTTCTCCAATGGATAATGCACCTTTGGGCATGCTTGCTTTTAACTGTTTTGCTTCTGCTGATTTGGGATATTCTTTCAGAAATGTATTTGTTAAGCCCTTAGCATAATCCAGGTCATTTTGCGTAAACAAGGGAATAACACTTGCATAAAATACCTGTCTGTTATCTGAACCTGCAGGACAAGTATTAATCAATTTTTCTGCTGCAGCTTTCCATGAATACAGATCCTGAGTAACATAATATTGAAAGTATGCCTGAACCTTTGATGGAAGCATATCGCCGGCTGCATATTCTTTATCTGTAAATTCTGCGGGGGTAAAGAAGGTTTCAGCTGTTTTGTTATCAAACAAAAACATACTTATCACCTTTGTCATAAATAAACCTGAATGTTCTGCTGCAAGCTTAGTCATCTGTGCGGAATAGGCGGTATTCAACGAATCACTTTTTTTTCTTAATCCGGCAATTTCGATATTAAATAACTCTTCCGTCATGCCAGGTCTTTGCTGTAATTGTTGTGCCTGTTGATTCAGAATTGCATTTTGAGCATTCTGTGTCTTATTTATTTTTTGATATTCATGAAACAGGTCGTTTTCTTTTGAGCCTGTAATAGTCATGCTGCGCTCAATATCGGGATTACCTGTAATAACAATGCTTTCATACCCTGCAACGAGCGTTATTGCATCCGCTTTATCAAAACCAATTTTATAAAAACCTGTTGGAATTACATCATTGAATTTAAATTCGAATGCACCGTTAACATATTTCGTTGAATCGAATACATATACAGCATTTCCTAAATATTTATACAAATAAATGGTAGAGTAACCAGTCTCCGTCTTTGTGAACTTCCCTTTAATACTTATTGGTTTTGCCGTAACAGCAGATAACAATAAGGTAAAAGCAAGCAAAGAAATGAAAACGCTCTTTATGTATTTCATGTTATTCAAAGTTAGATATATTTAAATGAAGATTACCAGCAAATTAAGCGAATACGTTAGTTTTAACAATTCCTTAATTTACTGGTAATGCAAATATAATGCACGGCGTGCTTATTTTTTAGTAAATACGATCGGATGCTTCAATCCTGCAAAGCTTTTTAGTTCAACTTCAACTTTACCTACAAACATATCCGCTTCAATCTTTACAGGTATTTTATTATCATCATCTGAAAGCCACAATCTGATTGAATTACCGCCATCAAACAATTCATTATCCGGCATTACAGGCTGAATTTTAATAACATTAATATATCCGTGTTTTGTGTGTAATTTTTCTTTACCCACATATTTCAGGGTAAAATCATATAACTTGTCTTCAAAGAAAGCCTTCATAGTGATTGGCGTTCCCGGAGCCATTTTAGAATAATCCAGTGTTCTCAGGTAATATGCACCACTTACAATGTCCTGCAGGTTATTTGTAATTGCATATTCCGCAGTAGATTTTTCAAGTTCCTTACCACTTTCTGTAATTACATTAGCCTTTTTGTTTGCATAATCATACATCACCATTTCTTTCAAACGATAGTTATTCTCTGCAATATTACGCATGCTCCGCTGCGGGATTTTAGTTGCAGTATCTATGTAGCTGGTCCACTGGTCACGCACGCGCATGGCAATATCAACAGACCCTGAAGTAGCACCAATAACGGATGTTTTGTAGCAAACTTTATTATTGATCATATACAAGGTTGGATCTACTTCTATACGTGCTTCCCCAGCCGTAACGAATCCGTAATGTAAGCGATACACTAACGATTCTTTAGGACCATAAGCAGCAAATGGAGATTGAGGCGCCTGTGTTTGTAATGTAAACGAAGTTGCCAAAACCAATACGAATAAACATGTCAGCAAGCGTTTCATAGTTTTTGTCATTTATTTTACGATATAATATAATATACAAAACACATACCAATATTCATATAAATATGATTTGAAGGAAATTAATGTCAAACTCTTACATTATCCCTTCAAAAGCATGCCAAATTGTTGATAATTCTTCCTGATACTGACAGATAAAAGTTTGTATATTAGTGAGATAATAATAAAATACTAAAATAATTAGCATTTTATTTGCTAATTATTTTAGTATTTTATAGGTTTGTATCGCTGGTTAAGTAACCGGTTTTATTTAAGGGTTTGGCGAAAGAGTAGAATATTTCGCTGTAATACCAAGTAAATCTTTCAAAAACAACTTTTAACAACAATTGCCATGAGTAAAAGCACTAGTACACCAAATCCACAAAATGAAAAGTTAAAAGCTTTACAGCTTACCATTGATAAGTTAGAAAAAACCTATGGTAAAGGTACTGTAATGAAATTAAGCGATGAAGTTGTAATGGACGTTCCTGTCATTTCAACAGGTTCGCTAGGACTTGACATTGCTTTAGGGATCGGGGGATTACCTAAAGGAAGAATTGTAGAGATCTATGGACCGGAATCTTCCGGTAAAACCACACTTTCTATGCATTGCATTGCAGAAGCACAAAAAGCCGGTGGTATTGCAGCCTTTATAGATGCGGAGCACGCCTTTGATAAAACGTACGCAGAAAAACTTGGTATTGATACAACAAACTTATTGATCTCTCAGCCGGATAATGGTGAGCAGGCATTAGAAATTGCGGAACATTTGATCCGTTCCGGAGCGATTGACATTATTGTGATTGACTCTGTTGCAGCCTTAGTACCAAAAGCAGAGATCGAAGGTGAAATGGGTGACAGTAAAATGGGTTTACAGGCACGTTTAATGTCACAAGCCTTACGTAAATTAACCGGAGCGATTAACAAAACAGGCTGTTGCTGTATATTCATCAACCAGCTACGAGAAAAAATTGGTGTAATGTTCGGTAACCCTGAAACTACTACAGGTGGTAACGCGTTGAAATTTTATGCATCCGTACGTTTAGATATCCGCCGTATCGGGCAGATTAAAGAAAGTGCTGACAATATTACAGGTAACCGTACAAAGGTTAAAGTAGTAAAAAATAAAATGGCGCCTCCGTTTAAAGTGATTGAGTTTGATATCATGTATGGCGAAGGAATTTCTAAAATAGGTGAGATCATTGATCTTGGTGTTGAATTAGGTATCATCAACAAAGCCGGTTCATGGTTCTCTTATGAAGGCACAAAATTAGGTCAGGGAAGAGATGCTGTACGTACAGTGTTCCTTGACAATCCTGAAATGCAGGATGAAATTGAATTAAAAATTCGTCAGAAAGTACAGTTAAGCGGAGTTCCCGCAGCCATGGAAGCGAAAGAGCTCGAAGAGGAAGAAGCATAATCTTCCCCTGCGAATTCTACCGCAGGAATTTCTCATGGCAAAAGGCATCTTGTTCAGGAATGAACAGATGCCTTTTTTTTATTGTCTGTTAATATATTATCTTAAGATTATATATTGTATCCAACTATTTGTTTTATCTTAATATCACTTTTAGTTTTTCTTTTTTTAAAAATGAGTATGAACAAACAACAGCTTTTTTTAGACAAAACCAGTACAGCTTTTAAAATTCTTGAATTATCCAGCGAAGCCTATGTATTAACAGATGCACTTAGCAATATCATTCTGGATTGCAGTACAAAGTTGTGCAGCCTTTCTGAATCTACGATGGAAAATATTATCGGGCAACCGCTTCATAGTCTTTTTGAAGTAGATTCCAAGGAAGAATTCAGCACCATATTAGGTGGTTATCTTCAGTATAAAAAAGAAAAATACGCCCAGCAGCTTCCGTTAAAAAAGAATGATGGCACCTGCATTTCAACAATAGTAACAGCTTATCAGGGTGACCATGTTACTGTAAGCGAAGACATAAATTGTTTTTTCATCCGGGAAGCCATTGACAACAAACTCGAAGAAGATGTATTAGAGATTAAAAAAATGTTTCAGAATGTGTTGGATACAATTCCTACCCGTATTTTCTGGAAAGATACCAATCTGAATTATTTGGGATGCAACAATAAATTTGCCCAGGATGCCGGTATTAAATCGGGTGAACGGATTTTTGGCAAAACGGATTATGATTTAGCCTGGAAAAAAGAAGAGGCTGATTTTTTTCGCTTTATTGACAAGCGTGTTATTGAAAGCGGACAGGCTGAACTCGATATTATAGAACCTCAATTAAACGCCGACGGTACAGAAACCTGGCTCGAAACAAATAAGTCTCCCTTGTTAAATTTCAAAGGAGAAATCATTGGCGTGCTTGGAACTTATACCGACATTACTCATAGAAAAAAAGCAGAAGACACGATTAAACAACACAGCCGGGATCTTGAAATTAAAAACAAAGAACTGGAACAGTTTGCACATATTACTTCACATGATTTGCAGGAACCGTTACGAAGCCTTTCCAGCTTTGTAGAATTATTATCTGCTGACTATAATGATGTATTGGATGAGACAGGAAAAACATATTTGAATTACATAAGCGATTCTGCAAACAGAATGCGGAACCTTATTACAGGCTTATTAGAATATTCGCTGCTAAGCCGCGAGATAGAAAATGAAACGGTAGATTGTTCCGCTTTACTGCAGGAGATCATAAAAGACCTTGCTTATATTATTGAGGACACGCAGGCACAGATCCATATAAATGCATTGCCTGTGTTGTATTCTAAACCCACGCAATTGCGGATTGTCTTTCAAAATATTATTCAGAATGCCATTAAGTTCAAAAAGCGTAATACGCCTCCTGTTATTTATATTTCTGTTGAAAATAAAGGTGATCTATGGCAATTTAAAATATCGGATAATGGCATAGGCTTTAACCCTTCTTATAGCGATAAAATATTTTCGCTGTTTCAACGTTTACATAACAAAAGTGACTATGAAGGTTCAGGTATTGGCCTGGCCTATTGTAAAAAAATTATTGATTTGCTTGGCGGAGCAATATGGGCTGATTCTACAGAGGGGGCAGGCAGCACATTTTATTTCACAATAAAAAAATAATATGACCGTGACTAAATTAAATCAGATTTTTTTGATTGACGATGATGAAGCAGTAAACTTCATCAACAAAATCATATTAACTAAAACAGCTTGCGCAAATGAAATCATCGTATTGCAAAGCGCGCATAGGGCATTGGATATATTGTCTCAAAATGCGCAGATAGATCCTGACCGTCCGGAATTGATTTTTTTAGACATTAATATGCCAGGCATGGATGGATGGGAATTCCTTGAAAAATACGCACAGCTTCCGCAGAATTATATAACCAACATTAAAGTCATTATGCTTACAACCTCTGTAAACCCTGAACACAGAAAGAGAGCAGAACAATATAAAGAAGTTGCAGGCTTTCGTGTTAAACCCTTATCGATGAAAATGGCGAGTGAAATAATGGAAAGTTATTTTTAATTTACGCTACATCGTAGCTGCTCTTAATATTTCCCTATCAATTCTCCATATGCAAGGACCTTCCCTTTCATTGCGTTCATGACCTCTTGTTTTGTTGGATTTTTCAGATTAAGTGCAGAGACAGATAACGCATATACACGGAAATAATAGTTGTGCACACCAAGCGGCGGCTTTGGGCCTTTGTATTCTATTCCCTTCTTAAAATTCTGTCCTGAACTTATATTACTCTCCTGCAGTTGCCCGCTTGTCAGGCCTTTGCTTAATGCAGTATGTTCAGCAGGAATATTATATATAACCCAATGATCTACGGTGCTTATTTTAAAAAACGGTGCAGGAGCATCATAATCTGTCATCAGCAACACAAATGATTTTGTTCCTTTCGGTATATTAGTCCATTGTAATGCAGGAGAAAGCTCTTCTCCATCTCCTGTACATTCAACAGGGATTTTTCCGTCTGCAATAAAATCCGTTGAAGTAAGTGTAATTGTTTTTAAAAGATTGTTGTGATACTTAAACTCTTTCTTTTGCTGTGCTGCGGTCATTACCGGTTTGATTATAAGCGCAAGAATAAATAAAACAACTACCGAAATCCAAATTTTCTTTTTCATAAAGGAATGTTATGATTTTTTATGAAGCTGTGATTGTACTTTGTGTTATTGATTTTTAGTTGCGGGTTCATAGCGTGCAAGGATAGCGCCAGATGCATATGTTTCTGTTCGTATGCATTTCAAATCTATCCGATCCTGCATGTGTTTAAACAAGATTAGCCCTTTACCTAAAATAATTGGCTGTATGCATAACTGGTATTCATCGATCAAACCGAATTGCGTTAACGCTACAATAAGACTGGGACTTCCGACAAGAATATTTTTCCCTGGCTGTTGCTTTAAGCGGATAATTTCTGCTTTTAATTCACCTTTGGCAAGTGTGCTATTTTTCCAGGTAAGCCCTTTCAGTGTATGGGAGAAAACAATTTTATGTATGGTATCAATCAATATAGCAAATTCATCAATGGCCTTAACACCTGTAGGCTCTTTTACAATTGGTGGCCAACCGCTTTCCATAAGCTGGTAGGTAACACGTCCGAAAATAGTTGTATCTGCCGTTTTAAAAAGATCGTTTACATGCTGGTGCATTTCTTCATCGGCAATCACTGCTGTATGATCACAGAATCCATCCAGGGTCATGTTGATGGATGCGATTAATTTTCTCATTATTTACTATAACTGTATTAAAAATTGATATTGCGGCTAGAAAGATACAACATCTAACGCCAGTGCATTATGTATATAAGATAAAAAATATATCTGTAAAATCATACTCTTAAATCAACGATACAAACTGCATCTTAATATGCCTTTAAAAAAATCCGCAGAATGCAGCTTTATAAAATCCTGTTTCAATACAACAGATTCAATATCGGGCAGCTGATTATTTGACAAAGAAGTAGTCCGTTTAAAAAACCAATACAACACTTTCAATCCTGCTTTTGCACTCCATTCAATGATGCCTGTGCGTATCGGCATTGTAAAGTCTGTGATATAGAGTATACCATCTTTTTTCAGATGCTTTTTAAATTTTTTAATCAACATAGTTACATCCGCCTCTTCAAAAAGATCTAAAAAATAATTACAAACAATACTATCGTACGTGTCGAATTCAAATACATTTACCTGCTTACAAACAAATGTTACCCGATGTGCGTCATAAGGTTTTTTTTCAGCAATACGTTTCTGTGCGAACTCAATCATTTTTTGAGAAGCGTCCACATAGGTCACCTGTATCGTTGCGTTTTGTTCCAGCAGCTTCTGTAAAAAATAACCTGTACCACCGCCCAAGATCAAACACGTAGATTGAGTTGGAATACTTGATAAAAAGGCAAGCTGACTTTTGTTGATTTGATCGAATGATGCAATTCCAGCTATTATATCGTAGATAAATGCAATCCGATCATAACCTGTTGCAGCTGGTACAACAGCTGTTTCTTTCAATGTATTTCCGCCTGGTATCATTTAATTTTAATTTCACCTGATACATATAAGCCGATTGCCTTTTGTACAATCTGTTCAATTGTTTTAACGGGAAGATCTTTATCTGCTTCGAATAACATGATTTTCATGCGCGAACGGTTTTCCTGAATGAGTTTCGGATGTTCAATATGTTTGCCTTCTACCATGCCTATATAAGGCATATTGTATTTTTTATGCAACCATATGTAACAAAACATTTTTCCTTTAAAACAAAAAAATGGCATGCCATACTTCCATTCTGCTGTGATCTCTTCATGCTGTGAAAGTATAATACTCCGCAACGCCAGCATACAGCTTTTAACAGGCTCTTCCTGACGGAAATAAAAATTATCAAGTTCTTTCATATCCGTATCTTTTTGTAAAAAATATATTCAATATAAGAAATTATTTTGCTGATTATCTTTAAGCATAATACCAGATACTTGCTGCCTGCGCATTTCATGTAAGAGATATGAAATTTTTTCCACGGCTTGTTCATAGCTCAATCCTGCAGGCTGAATATTAGAAACACAATTTCTTTTTTCATCCGTATTGCCGCTTTGCGGCATATAGGTGATATATGCACCCAAGCTTGTTGGTGCGCTTAAACCCGGACGTTCTCCTAATAAAATCAATGATATTCGTGCGTTCAGTGCTTCACCAACGGGATCAGATAATCCAACCCTACCTTGTTCTGCAAGCACTACCGGAGCAATGTTCCAGAACGATAAATTTTTCAATAAGATTGTTAGAAAAGGAATGGCATGCAGATTCACAGCATCTGCGGATAAACCGTCGGCAAAGATGATACACAAATCTGTTTTCTCAATATGCAATGCTTCTAATTGCTGTCTGCTTTGCTCATGCAGCAATCTACCCTTGTGCGGATGTCTTATATAATCCAACCGATCTGCGGCGTGGCTTTTCACCTGTTGCACGTTCAGTCCCAGATCAAAAAGTTTTTCCTGTAACAACTCCATGTTTACTTCAGACTGAACGGCATCCCGTGCTATGGCATGTGCCATCCGGAACTTCAATACTTCAGAAGTAGGCAACGCATTCCCTGCACGGCCTATAGCTATACGTGCATGTGTAAACTTCCGTAATTCCTTCCAGTAATCTTCTTCCATAAGGTTATCCGGTTAGTCCATTTAAATCATCTAACCGCAGTATATTCTGTGAACCGTAATTTCATGTTGCGTATTCATGATGCCCATTTTCAATAACCATTCTTCAAACTCGGGTGCAGGTTTTACGTTCAGTAGTTTTCGGATATACAATGCATCGTGAAAAGAAGTGCTTTGATAGTTCAGCATAATATCATCTGAGCCGGGTACTCCCATAATAAAATTACAGCCTGCTACACCTAACAACGTTAATAATGCATCCATATCATCCTGATCCGCATCTGCATGATTGGTATAACAGATATCGCAGCCCATAGGAAGCCCCATCAGTTTGCCGCAAAAATGATCTTCGAGTCCTGCGCGTATAATTTGTTTTCCATCAAACAAATATTCAGGGCCAATAAAACCCACCACTGTATTCACCAGAAGCGGATTGAACGCACGGGCAACTGCATATGCACGTGCTTCCAGCGTTTGCTGATCAATGCCGTAATGCGCATTCGCAGAAAGTGAACTGCCCTGCCCCGTTTCAAAATACATAACGTTATTACCTATCGTTCCTCTCCCCAGCGATAACGCCGCTTCGTAACCTTCCTGCAGCAGCGAAAGATTTATACCAAAACTGCTGTTTGTTTTTTCTGTTCCTCCGATAGATTGAAAAACCAGGTCAACGGGCGCACCCTGTTCAATAGCAAGAATGGTATTTGTAATGTGACTGAGGATACACGATTGTGTAGGAATAGCATATTGCTCTCGTACAGCATCGATCAGTTTCAGCAATTGAACCTGAGTGGATATATGATCTGTTGCCGGATTGATGCCAATAACCGCGTCTCCGCTCCCATAAAATAATCCATCCAGGACAGAAGCCATGATCGCTTTTAAATCGTCTGTTGGATGATTGGGCTGCAGCCTTGTAGACATACAACCTTTAACACCAATCGTATTTCTAAAGCGTGTAATGATCTCACATTTCGAGCTGACCAGAATCAGGTCCTGTACATTCATTATTTTGGAAACAGCTGCTGCCATTTCCGGCGTAATTGCTTTTTGCAATGCTGTTAACTGAGACGTGTGTGTATTGTTGCTCAACAAAAAATTTCTAAAATCACCTACGGTAAGATGTGCAATAGCTGTAAATGCGGTGTGTTCATGCGTATCAAAGATCAATCGTGTTACTTCATCACTTTCGTAAGGAATTAATGGTTCTTGTAAAAAAGTAGTGAGTGGAAGATCTGCCAACGCCATTTGTGCCGCGATCCGTTCCTGATAAGAACCCGCTGCAATACCTGCCAGTTGATCACCTGATCGCAGCGGACTTGCCTTTGCCATCAATTCGGTTAAGCTGTCAAACGTAAAAACATGTTGTGATACGGTATGCTTATACATAATAGTTCTTTGATAAAACGGTTTTGTATCTACTACCTTATTAAATATGAATGGTTTAGAGCATATAAGCAAATCCAAGTGCATTAAATTATTGTTGTTTCATGTAGAACACCTGTTTTTTTATTATCCGGAACAGGCTGAATGTGATTGTTTTGATTCAGTACGATGCATTTGAATTGTAATTAATTTCAGTTTTTATCTGTTTCAAAAATCCAGTTGAAGATCTGCACTCGTATCTAGTCTATACAAATTTTAGAAACACTAACCTTTTACAATTATGAAATCGATGAATTTAAAATCACTTGCATCTGCTGTTCTTTTTTCAGCTATTGTTTTTTCTTCACACGCGCAAACCATGGATAACACGGTGATGGTGGGTGGAGAGTCTATGTATCCGACAAAAAATATTGTTGAGAATGCAGTTAATTCAAAAAAACATACTACGTTGGTAGCAGCCGTAAAAGCAGCTGGCCTTGTGGAAACATTACAATCCAAAGGACCTTTCACCGTATTCGCTCCTGTTAATGATGCGTTTGAAAACTTGCCTGAAGGAACAGTTGAAACATTGTTAAAGCCTGAGAATAAAGCGACACTTACGAAAGTATTAACGTACCATGTTGTAAGCGGAACGTATGACTACGCTGCTATGGATAAATTAATTACAGCAGGCAAAGGCAAAGCAACATTAAAAACGGTTAGCGGCGGTACGCTTACGATTATGAAAAACGGTGCACATAACATTGTTGTTAAAGATGAATCAGGCAATGTGGCAACGATCTCTACATACGATGTGAATCAATCCAATGGAGTTATTCATGTTATTGATTCCGTATTAATGCCTAAGTAAGACTTCTTTAGTTTTTGATAGTAAAAAAGCAGCCGGTTAAAGGCTGCTTTTTACTATTTTAAGAGTTTTTTTTTAATTTTTCATCTTTTAGAATGACCGGTTTCCATTCCACTATGTTGCCAAACCATTCTCAATTTCAAATACTTAATAACACATTTGGCCATTTAGCACTTTTTCCTGCAAAAAAGCGTTATCTTTGCATCTTCAATTACACTCTAAATTTAATACCGTAATATTAAATGAAATTATCTGAATTTAAATTTGCCCTTCCGGCAGAACTCGTTGCACAACACCCCGCTGCAAACAGAGACGAAGCAAAAATGATGGTTATTAATCGCGCTACAGGCACCATCGAACACAAAATTTTCAAAGACATTATCAATTATTTCGACGAAGGTGATATCATGGTTATGAACAATACCAAGGTATTTCCAGCGCGTTTATATGGTAACAAAGAAAAAACAGGCGCTAAGATTGAAGTATTTCTTTTACGCGAACTGAATGCTGAACTACATCTTTGGGATGTATTGGTTGATCCGGCGCGTAAGATACGTGTAGGAAATAAATTATACTTTGGCGAAAGCGACCTGGTGGCTGAGGTTGTAGATAACACAACTTCCAGAGGCCGTACGATCCGTTTCTTATTTGACGGTAATTCGGAAGACTTTTCAAAAATCATTGAAACGATTGGCGAAACGCCTCTTCCGCGTTATATCAAACGTCCGATTGAAGAAGCAGATAAAGACCGTTACCAGACAATCTTTGCTGAGAACAAAGGTGCGGTAGCTGCTCCAACAGCCGGCTTGCACTTTACAAAGCAGGTAATGAAGCGTATGGAAATCAAAGGTGTAAACTTTGCTCCATTAACATTACATGTGGGCTTAGGTTCTTTTAGAACGGTAGACGTTGAAGATCTTACGAAACATAAAATGGATTCGGAAAACTTTATCATTGAAAGCACAACAGCCGACGTGGTAAATAAAGCACTGGATAATAAAAAACGCGTATGTGCCATTGGTACAACAAGTATGCGTGCGTTAGAATCTTCTGTTTCAGCAAACAACCGTTTGAAACAAAATGCAGGATGGACAGATCGTTTTATCTTCCCGCCATATGATTTTAAAATCGCAAACTGTATGCTTACAAATTTCCATATGCCGGAATCTACGCTATATATGATGGCATGTGCATTTGGCGGATATGAGTTAATGACAAAAGCATATAAAACCGCTATAAAAGAGAAATATAATTTCTTAAGTTACGGAGACGTAATGCTCATCATCTGATAGAATACTTGAATCGTCCTGAAATAGGTTGACAGATTTTAATACTAATCCCAGTTATCAAAAGTAACTGGGATTTTTGTTTAATGCACCATTTCTGGCGTTTTCATTTTTAATGATAAATGAGGTCTTACGTTATTATATAATTGTATTGCTTGCTCAGTAAGCTCTTTTGCTACTTGTCTGGTTATTATTTTTTGACCTAATCCAAATTCTTCTTTGAGCGTTCTATTCATCCTTTCAGCTAACGCATTTTCATAAGGGTCAGATTGTTCGGTCATACTTATGCTTACTCCATTGCTATTTGACAATGCTACATATTCTTTACTGCAATACTGAAGCCCTCTGTCAGAATGATGAATCAATTTTGAATCAGGATACTTTCTATTTTTCAATCCCATTTCAAACGCTTTTATCATGGATTCTGTATCCATAGAGTCTGCTATAGAGTAGCCCATTATTTTTCTGCTGTAGGCATCAGTGACCATATTTAAATAGCAGTTTCCTTCATCTGTTTTTATGTATGTGATGTCACTAACCCATACCAGCTCAGGTCTATGTATGATGAGCCCTTTCACTATATTGGGATATTTCCTGAGCCAATGCTTAGACATCGTTGTTTGAATATATCTGCGCCTGGGCTTAATAAGCATATCATAAAACCTTAATATTGAGAAGAGTTTATCCCGGCCAACTTTGAGTTCTGCCTGATCAATAAACGGCTTTATAATATGGTAAGTCTTTTTTCCTCCTAATCTAGGAAGCTGCTTTCTTTGTGTATCTACCAGTTGTTTGATAGCCTTTCTTCTGTCAATGAGTATCAACTCCTGCTTGAGCATTTTGTATAAATACTGACGACTATAACCTAACGTTGAAGCTATACCTTTTACTGTGATAAATCTTCTTTGTTCCCCTTCTCTTTGAAAGCGGCTTCTGAGAGGGGCAAATACTTTTTTCTGATTTCTGTATCAAACAGCTCATCTGCTATGTCAATAGCGGCATTGAGAATTTCTTTCTCGGCTTCCAGGCGTTTTAGTTTACGCTCCAGTTCTTTGATTTGCTTATTGGGGGCCTTCTTTTTCATCTGGTCAGATTCTTTCCAATCCAATCTACCATGTTTTCGTAACCAAGTCAATACGGTACTTCTTCCCTGGATACCATATTTCAATTGTGCCTGCTTGTAGGTTAAGTCCCCTTTTTCTACTTCATCTACTAATTGTAGTTTAAAGGCTAAACTGTAATCTTTTTGAGTCCGCTTTACATAAACTCTTTTTCCTGTCTTTTCCATAAGTTTGACTATTTTGTGTCAACTTATTTCAGGACGATACAACTCCATTACTAAAAAAGCCTCTCTGCAATTTGCGGAGAGGCTTTTTTAATGCAATAATTTCTACTGTTTATTAACTGAATTCAACTTCAACGATTGCAACCGTAGGAATATGAATCCCTCCTTTTAATGTAATATATTGTTGATCGGCCGACCAGATAGTTGTATTTACCATCATGAGCTTACCTTCTTCTGTAATAAAAGTCATTTTTACTTTGCCGTGGTAGGCGTTCCCTAAACGTTCTGCGCGCTCTAAATAAATCTGTCTTAATCGTCTTTTTACGGGATCATCAATAACATCTTTGTTTGAAAATAATATTGAATGCAAATCTTCTTTTTCAATCAACGTTACTTCTTGCTGCGTCTTTTCCATAATTCACTCCCTATTTAAATTCTAATTAAGTATTACTACGAAATAATTCAACTATGGTTTTATTTGAGATACAATCTCAAAAAAAAAGGGATGTACTAAAACATCCCTTTAAATATAAGAAGTAATTCTGAAGAAAATTAGTTCCCCATTTTAGTATTCGCATCGAATGAGTTCAAGTCTTCGAATGCTTTCTTTAAACGGGCTACAAATGTATCTTCACCTTTACGTAACCAAACGCGTGGATCATAGAATTTCTTGTTCGGTTGATCAGCACCTTTAGGGTTACCAATTTGTCCTTGAAGATATGCTTCGTTTGCTTTATAGTAATTTAATACACCTTCCCAGAATGCCCATTGCAAATCTGTATCTAAATTCATTTTAACTACGCCATAACCGATTGCTTCACGGATTTCTTCCTGAGAAGAACCAGAACCACCATGGAATACGAAATCCAATGGATTTTCTTCCGTACGACCGTAGTTCGCTTTAATGAAATCCTGAGATTTTCTCAAAATTTTCGGCTCTAATTTAACGCTTCCGGATGTATAAACACCGTGTACGTTACCAAATGCAGCAGCAATCGTAAACTTATCACTTACTTTCATAAGTTCTTCGTATGCATATGCAACTTCTTCCGGTTTTGTATATAATTCATCCTGGTGAATACCTGAGTTATCAACACCATCTTCTTCACCACCCGTAACACCTAATTCAATTTCAAGTGTCATGCCGATTTTGCTCATACGCTCAAGGTATCTTTTGCAAACTTCGATGTTTTCATGTAATGGCTCTTCAGAAAGATCTAACATGTGAGAAGAATACAATGGTTTGCCATGCACTTTGTAGAATGCTTCACCTGCATCTAACAAACCATCAATCCATGGAAGTAATTTTTTAGCAGCGTGATCTGTATGTAAAATAACACCTACACCATATAATTCAGAAACCTGATGAACGTGGTGTGCACCAGAGATAGCACCGGCAATAGACGCTTCCTGTTTTCCGTTTGGTAATGATTTACCAGCATAGAATTGACCACCACCGTTAGAGAACTGAACAATAACAGGAGAGTTAGCAAGTTTCGCTGTTTCCAATACTGCGTTTACAGTACCAGTACTTACTACGTTTACTGCAGGGAATGCAAGTTTCGCCTTTTTAGCAGCTGCAAATAAATCCTGAACCTGATCGCCAGTGATAACGCCAGTCAGCGCTTTGCTTTTTACATTTTCAACCATAATACTTTGTTTATTTCTTTGTAGTTGGATACATTTTGTTTCCTTCAAAAGGAAGCGTTAAATATACAAAAAAACGAGAATACAGTGTATGAAATACCTTGTAAAATTGCTCTAAATGTAATAATTGAGCCGTTTTTGGACTTTACCCACAATATTTATAAACATGTAAGTGCCTTTGATAGTATTATTAAGGAACTCCTTTTTGATTTTTCCATTTAATCCATGCTACTTGCAGGTATCCTATGCGGCTGATATCAAAACCTGTTTTGTGTAATTATTACGTAACCTACCGGTGCAATGCCACTTGTGGGTTTTGTGATATCTGGGAAAAACCATCGCCCTATGTAACGCCCGAAGCGGTTGAACAAAACATGCGCGACCTCAAAAAGCTGGGGGTAAAAGTGATTGATTTTACCGGGGGTGAACCGTTACTGCACAGAGAAATGGATACATTGCTACGTATCGCTAAAAAGTATGGTATGATCACGACACTCACAACGAATGCACTGCTGTATCCGAAATGGGCAGAACGTTTGAAAGGATTGATTGATATGCTGCATTTCTCCCTGGACTCGCCCGATAAGGCAGAACACGATACTTTACGTGGTGTTGCCTGTTTCGATTTTGTACTGGAATCCATTGAAAAAGCAAAGGCACTGGGCGAACGGCCGGATATTATTTTTACTGTATTCAACCATAACATACACCTCATAAAAAGAATGTATGAGGAAATTTGCCTGCCTAATAATTTAATCCTGATCCTGAACCCTTCGTTTGAATACAACCAGGTTGAAGTTGGCACCGGGCTGCAGAAAAAAGAACTGGATATACTTTCCTACTGGGCAAAGCAAAAAAATATTTACATCAATGAGGCCTTTATTCAATTGCGGCTGGATGGCGGCAACCACACAGCAGATCCTGTTTGTAAAGCCGCTTCTTCTACCTTAGTTATTTCTCCGGAAAATAAACTGGTGCTTCCGTGTTATCATCTGGGCACAGATTCATTTCAAATTGAAAATAATTTATTTGACTTATATCATTCCAAAGAAGTACGGGCAATCATTGCGCAGGAAGGAAAACTGGATGCGTGTGAGGGCTGTACGATCAACTGTTATATGCAGCCGTCGTTTGCGGTAGAGATCAATAAATACTGGTTCAAGGCAATGCCCAGTACATTAAAATACAGTCGCGAAAAAGGCACGTGGAAGCAGTTGTTCCGGTAGGGGCAACCTTGCGGTTGTCCTATTAGTAGGGGCAACCCTTGCGGTTGTCCTATTAACATTAACGGTGTTTTGATATCGGGAAACGGTTTTATTAATTAGGGCAAGGGTTTTTAATATTGGGCAATGGTTTTATAATGCCGGGCAATGTTTTTATAATGGCGGGCAACCGCAAGGGTTGCCCCTACAGTCGTTGTACACTGGTTGCGCCAACATTTCCTTCCTTTTCTTCATTCACTTTCTTATATTTACATATATCAATTTATACGCCAACACATGAATCTTCGCATCTTTTTTGATCCTGTTTCAATAGAACTGCAACCTTCCGATTTATTAGAACCATACATTTTCGCTAACTCCATTCAATACTATAAAGATTCTTTTCCGGATCTGAATGGTGTACACATTGCATTGGTGGGCTTGTCGGAAGAACGTGGTTCGACAACTAACATGGGCGCAGAAAAAGGTGCGGATGAAATACGCAAAAAACTGTATGTACTACGCAGAGGTGCCGGCAGCAACAACATTGTCGATCTTGGAAATCTGCGTGTTGGTATTAATGTAGAAGAAAGTTATTTACGCATTAAAGAAGTATGCGAATTCCTGCTGGAATTAAATATTATTCCGGTATTGTTTGGCGGCACGCATGATCTGGACCTTGGGCAGTTTCAGGCGTATGCCGGAAGCAATAAGCTGATAAGTGTATTGAATGTCGATGCACATATTGATATGAATATTCCGACAGAAGATATCAGCAAAACGCACCTGCACCGGATTCTGCTGCACGAGCCGAATTTCCTTTTTAACTTTTCTCAGTTGGCGTATCAAACATATTTAACCGATCAGGAAACATTAAATGTTCTTGAAAAACTTTATTTTGAAATGTACCGCATTGGGCAAATGCGCGAAGGACTGGATGAGATTGAACCGGTGATCCGTGATGCGGATATGATCAGCTTTGATATAACCGCCATACGACATAGCGATGCAGCAGGCAACGCCAACGCACAACCTTTTGGATTAACAGGCGAAGAAGCCTGCCAGATCTGCTGGTATGCGGGTTTGAATTCAAAACTTACATCTATCGGCATCTATGAATACAATCCGCTGTTTGATGAGCGCAGACAAACGGCATCAGTCATTGCAACCATGATCTGGTATTTCATTGAAGGTTTTTATAACCGCAAAGAAGATACTGATTTTACAAGCAGCAAATATGTGCGCTATATTGTACCGATGCAGGGTGAACCATCGCAGCTAACCTTTTACAAACACCTGCAAACGGAAAAGTGGTGGATGGAAGTTCCGTTCCCGAATAACAAACACCAATACGCGCGCAACTCGATCATACCTTGCTCCTATTCGGATTACTTGACCGCAAACCGCAGCGAACTTCCTTACCGCTGGATCAATACGCATGCTAAACTCATCTGATCCATCTGCTCTGAAAGAGTATACTAAAAGCCAGCTGGCGCTGCGCAACGGGCAGGACAAGCCCGAGATCTGGTGCGCATATAAGGGATTGATCTATGATGTATCACTCTCGAAATTATGGCGCAACGGAAAGCATTACGAACACTGGGCCGGACAGGATCTGACAGATGAAATGAAGGATGCCCCCCATACGCAGAATGTGTTTGATACGTTTGCGGTGGTGGGAAAGTTAGTTACGAAGTAGTTTCCAGTTGCTAGGTACTAGTTGCTAGACAATACTTCTTATCAGCTGCTGAAGTAGATATTAGTTTTCAGATAAAAATATAAAATCAAAAATATAAATAACGGTACAGTTTTTAGTCTAGAACCTAGAAACTAGTAACTAGTAACTAACACACATGATTGCAATCGTCGATAGTGGTTCTACAAAATCAAATTGGTTGTTCACCGGTAAAAAGCCCGGCGAAGATTTTTCTATCCGTACTACCGGTATTAATCCGTATTATCAAACGGTAGAAGAAATACAGGAAGCACTGCAAAAAGAACTGGTACCAAATCTTCCGCAGATCAGTTTAATTACGGCGGTATACTTTTATGGTGCAGGCTGCGAATTGCCCGCACAGCAAGCAGTTGTAGCACGTGCCATCTCTCCCCTGTTCAATAACTGCATTGTACTTGTAGATAGCGACCTGATTGCCGCTGCCCGTTCGGTACTTGGCGATGAAACAGGCATCTGCTGCATCAGCGGTACCGGGTCAAACACCTGTTATTACGATGGCAAAAAGATCGTACGCAACATCAATTCACTCGGTTTATATATGGGCGACGAAGGCAGCGGCGGCTTCTTAGGCAAGTTGCTGGCACGCGATTATATCCGCGAATCGATGCCACTTGACATACGTGCACGCTTTGAAGTATTTACTGCAGATCGCAAAAGTGACATAATGGACAAAGTATATAAAAAACCTTTTCCAAACCGTTATCTGGCTTCACTTGCACCTTTTGCCATTCTGCATAAATCGGATAATTACATAAACGAATTGATCGAAGAGAATTTCCGTTTATTATTTGACAACTGTATTTGCAGATACGATGACTTTGAAAAACTACCCGTGCGCTTTATTGGTTCTATTGGCTTGCATTTAAGAGATGCCTTAGAAAAAGTTGCGTCGGATAAAAAAGTCAAAATTGATAAAATTGTTGATGACCCGATGCAAGGGTTAAAAGAATATCATTTGAAACATACTGTATGAGCATAACAGAATCATCGTCTAACTATTCAAACCTGGAACAGATGTCTGTTTCAGACTTATTGACGAACATCAATAAAGAAGATAAAACAGTTCCGCTTGCGATTGAAAAAGCACTGCCGCAATTGGAAGCGCTTATTCATTCTATCGTACCACGCATGAAGGCTGGCGGCAGACTGTTTTATATCGGTGCAGGTACTAGCGGCAGGCTGGGTGTAGTGGATGCTTCTGAATGCCCTCCTACCTATGGCGTACCGCAAGGTATGGTTGTAGGCATTATTGCAGGCGGCGACAGTGCTATCCGTAAAGCCGTTGAATTTGCAGAAGATAATGCTACACAAGCCTGGCTTGATTTAAAAGAATACAATATCAATACAAATGACAGTGTTATTGGCATAGCGGCATCAGGTAGAACACCTTATGTAATCGGCGGATTGAAAGCTGCTAAAGAAGCAGGCATCAATACCGGATGTATTGTATGCAATCCCGGCTCTGCCGTAGCTGCAGCCTGCAACTTCCCTGTAGAAGTTGTTACCGGTCCGGAGTTTGTAACCGGCAGCACACGTATGAAAGCCGGCACGGCACAAAAGCTTGCGCTGAATATGATCTCTACCGCTGTCATGATTCAGCTTGGAAAAGTGAAAGGCAACAAGATGGTTGACATGCAGCTGAGTAATCTGAAATTGGTGGATCGCGGCGTACGTATGATTATGGATGAGCTATCGATTGACACAGATGCGGCAAAAAAATTACTGGAAGAAAACGGAAACAATGTCCGCAACGCAATAAACGCTTATAACGGCCATGCATGATATTGAACCCTTTTATAACTGGGAAGAAAATTATTCTTCAGCCGAAGATCCAAGATCTCCTTTTTATGAAGCGCAGTACAATACCGAATATTATACCAATACGATTTACGGATATTACATTCATCCGTTATGGGATTTCATCGGATCGGAAACACTGTATGTAAAAATACTGTTTGCAGATTACGATGAACAGATTGTTGTGATCGAATTCCTTGGTGAATGGAACGATACGCTTCACAACGATATTATGTTTCTGAAACGGAATGTAATTGATCTGCTGCTTGCTGAAGGAATCAAAAAATATATTCTGATCGGCGAAAACATCATGAACTTTCACGGCAGCGATGACGAATACTATGCTGAATGGTTTGAAGAAATTGAAGATGGCTGGATCGCGGCCATTAACTTCAGAGAACACGTGTTAGAGGAATGGAAAAAATTTAATCTTGATTATTATATTAATTTTGGTGGTACGCTTGAAGTATTGAACTGGCGCACCATGAGCCCCCAAGTCTTTTGCAAGGCAGTAGAAAACCTGATTCAGAAAAGACTGAATTAAATTTCCAATAACAAAAACAAATTCCAAACGAATGACAAATACTATTCGTTTGGAATTTGTTTATTTGATTTTTGGAATTTATTTAGTTGGTATAATAAAACCTTCTCTTTTCATTCTTGCGATAACAGCATCCCACACTTCATCAATTGTTTTATTCATATCTACCGGGTTTAAGGTAGATGTAACACCTGACCAAAGCAGTTTGTTTTGAGAAACGGAGAACACATTCGTTTCAATAATATAATTGTTGTCTTCAGTATAATAACCGGGTGAATAGAAACCACCGTAATTCATTCCATACCAACCATAATACCCACCCTGATAGGTGCCGGGCACATACGATGTAGATTTTTCAACGTCTATCAAATGCAGTGTCAACACGCCATCGTAGCCTTCTTTTTTCACAAAAGCTGTAAAAGCCGCTTCGTCCATATTCTGCTGATCAGGACCAAGAGTCATATAGGAAGCATGGAACGCATCGTTTTTCGCAGCAATTTTATCTTCTGCGATTCTTCTGGATGTCTCATCTTTAAAAAGAGCCACAACCATTACCTTTTTGAATTGCTCTTTGTTGTACGTTGCCCCCGGAGCCTTCCAGCTGCTTTGCATGGTAGTTGATGTACAACCTGTGAATAAAAATAGGGCGATGGATGCCAGTACTAAAATCTGTTTCATTGCTGCAAATTATTTAATCAAATAGAAATCAAATGCTGTATTGTTGAATATACATATAAGTAAAATCCGGCACAATATTTTATACTGATTTCTGATTGTCCATTTCCCTGATTTTTTCACGCATTTCTCTGCTATCCCAGGCATGATCATTTGCAGATGGTACTACTTGCCGATCGATCTGCAATAATTCTTCCTGTAATGCAATCTGTTCCCGCACATCCGAAATATACACTTTCATATTTTTTCTGTTTTGCGATAATGTCCTTAATGCCGCTTCATCATATTTAATAAAATTCTGTCCGGCACGAAAAGCAGAATAGGTGCGGTATCCTAACTTCTTCATAACATCAACACCCAAGCGAATAGATGTATCCAAATGTTCCCGGTAAATATTGCTGACACCTTCATCCAATAGTTCATACGCATCCATTCTATTTTTAGAACGCACCATAATTTCCAGATTGGGAAAATGTTGTTTCACAATTTTAACAATCTCTAAATTGGTTTCAGGAGAGTCAATTGCAATAATGAGAATACTAGCTTCCGCAGCTCCGGCTGCTTCCAGGATATCAATACGTGTTGCATCTCCATAAAAAACATTAAAGCCCATTTTTCTTAACAAATCTACCTGGTCTGAATTATTGTCGAGCACAGTTGCAGCAACACCATTTGCCCTGAGAAAGCGTGCAAGCGTTGTTCCGAAATGCCCAAAACCTACCAGGAGCACATTATTCCGCTCTTCGATATGATCTGCTCTTTTTGTTGTCTGTTCTTTGTCTGCAGCATGCAGCTTTGGCAGGATCCATTTATCCAGCACAATCAATAGCAAGGGACTTATGGTCATACTCAGTGCTGTAACCGCCATCATCATATCTGTCTGCGCTTTCGATAATATGTTGTGTGTACCAATGAATGAAAACAAGACAAACGCAAATTCTCCCACCTGCGATAAACCTATAGCAAAGATCAGATTCTGATCCAGCGAAAGTTTTGCTTTCTTACCGATCGCAAATAATATAGATGCTTTAACTATAATAATACTGAAGGTAAGTATTGCAATGGTCAATAATTCTTCATACACCAGACTGAAATCGATTGATGCGCCAACAGCAATAAAGAACAAGCCCAGCAGCAATCCTTTGAATGGTTCCAGATCCGATTCCAGTTCATGTTTGAATTCGCTGTTTGCTAAAATAACACCTGCCAGAAATGTGCCTAATGCGGGGCTTAGCCCTACCTGCTGCATCAGCAAGGCAATAGCAACAACGATCAATAAAGCACTTGCGGTAAACAATTCACGCATGTGTGTTTTCGCAATCACGCGCAGCAAAGGAACAATTGCATATTTTCCGATCAATACAATCCCTCCCACTGCACCAAGTACAGAAGCTGTTTGTAACCAGCGCGGCAAATCATTAATACCACCACTATGTGCATCCTGTGGTATGCTTACAGGCAGGAAAACCAATAAGGGTAAAATTGCGAGAATCGGAATTACAGCAATATCCTGAAATAGTAAAACAGCAAATGAAAACTGACCTGATGGTGCTTTCATTAATCCTTTTTCTTTTAACGATTGCAATACGATTGCGGTTGACGACATGGCAAATGCAAACCCGATCGCGAGCGCACTCTGCCAGGCGAGACTGGCAGCAATAGCGATGATCATTACAACAGCAGTTGTAATCAATACCTGCGAAAGCCCAACACCCAAAATCTGTTTGCGTATTTTCCAGAGGTGAGCCGGTTCCAGCTCCAGGCCTATTAAGAAGAGCATCATCACTACGCCGAATTCAGCAAAGTGCATGATATCTTTCCCTTCCTGCCCGATGAAACCTAATACGAAGGGACCAATCAACATACCTGCCAGCAGGTAACCCAATACAGAACCCATCGCAAAACGCTTTGCAATGGGCACGCAGACAACTGCTGCACTTAAATAAATAACGGTTTGAAATAAAAAGTTGTTTTCCATTGTTGTATGCTTAACGTGGCTTTACACAAATTTCATTTAAAAAAGTAATATCTTTCATGTGCGCTTCTTCGAAATTTCCTTGCGACATTTTAGTAAGTAAAATCACATATTGCTGTGAAAAGCGCTGCAGCTCTTCATCTGTAAGCCGGTGTGAACCCTGCACAAGAAATGGAGGAAAATAGATCATCTTGCACAAATGTGCTGTCTGTTCAAAGGGCCTCAGATATTCCTGCATGGTAAACCGGTTATGTCCGCCGGCATTATACGTAGCATTGGCACCGCCTGTCGTGATCGCGTTAAAAATTATTTTATCTTTTAACGCCGTTCCGCCAGGACCATATGCCCAGCCAAACTCCAGCACCATATCGATCCACTGTTTCATAAGCGGCGGGCAGCTGTACCAGTAAAACGGATGCTGCCAGATAATGATATCGTGTAGAAGCAGTAATTGTTTTTCTGCTTCTACATCAATATTGAAGTCCGGATATAATTCATACAGATCATGAAACGTAATATTTTCTGCTGAAGGAATATGTTTCAGCAGTGTTGTATTCGCTCTGGACTTTTCCATGCGCGGATGGGCAAAGAGGATTAATACTTTCTTCATAAAAAGAATGAATTATGATCCGCCGCGGCGGAATGAATTATGAATTATAATAAACGCGATCATGCATAAAGTCTGAACAACAAGCCTTCCATTGCCTAAAGAAAAGACGATTGAAATTTAATTCTATGATGCCGAAAGATCCTTTTTTACTTTCATTGCTTTTGCAACGCTGTACTTTCTTCCGGAGCTGAGCTGAATGCAAAGGGCTCGTTTGGTTTTAAATTCTTCTATTTTAAACGAATCATTTTTAATGTAAAAAACATCACCAACTTTCAGATCTTCGAGGAACGTGTATTCATCTGCATCTTTATCATAACGGCTCAGCACTTTCATCAAGGCTACATCTCCGCAGGAAGAGGCGGAAGGTTCATTAAACATATGTAAGTGCAAAGCAAGCAGAACATCCGCTGGAAATACTTCCGGTTTTAAAATCGGATACATCACTTCTTTAAATGCTGACTGCCATTCCTCTCCGTGCGGCTTTACCGATATGCCGTGCCGGATAGTTGTAACCAAATGTGCGACTTCGTGTAAGTAGGTTACAAGAAACGAATATTGATTCAATCCTCTGTTAACTGTGATGGTATGTTTTTTTGTTCTGGGGTCAAAAGTATAATCACCGAGTTTGGTTTCGCGGTCGCGGCTGGCTTTAAAATAAAATCTGCCCAACCGCCAGAGTTCGATGGCATAATCAATGGAGGCCAGAGGCAGGTGAGCACGGAGAATATCCGGAGTGGATCGCATGCTCTAAAGATACAAAGTATATAAAAAAGAAAAAACCGCTCATAGAGCGGTTTTTCATAATTCAATGGACCTAAGTCCGGTGAATTAGTGAGCAGCAGGAGCTGTAGTAGCAGCTGAATCCTTAGCTAATGTGTCAGCAGGAGCTGGAGCAACTGGAGTTGTGTCAGCAGGAACTTCAACTTTTAACGTGTCTTCAGAAGAAACTTCAGCAGTTTTTTCAGCGCAAGAAGAGAATGCTAATACTGCAGCTACAGATAATAAAGCGAATACTTTTGTCATGATTGTAATAATTTATAGTTTATTTTCGGATACAAATTTAATACTTTTTTCAATTATCCAAGGTATTAGCATCTTTTTTTTATTTAGATGCAATATTTTTGAGATAATTTCAATAATTGACGTTGTGTTTTAAAGATGTTATTTCTTTCTGTATACAATAGAGATCGGCACGCCTTCAAAATCGAAGTATCCGCGGATCTTATGCTCCAGAAAACGGGAGTAAGACTCACCCACATATTGAGGGAGATTACAGAAGAATGCAAACGTTGGGGATTTTGTCGGCAACTGTGTTACATATTTAATCTTCACATATTTCTGTTTTGTAGCAGGAGGCGGATTATAATCTATTTCCTTCAGGATCTTATCGTTCAATTCAGAAGTTGGAATTCGTTTCCCTCTGTTTTCATACACCTTCATGATTGCCTCCACAGACTGGAACAAACGCTGCTTGTTTAATACAGAGATGAACATAATCAACGGGTAATCAATCGGCTTTAATGCCTCACGGATATTCTCCTGGAACACCTGCGCCGTCTTTGAATCCTTTTCGATCAAATCCCATTTATTGACAAGGATTACAATGCCTTTTTTATTGTTATGCGCCATCCAGATAATGTTCATGTCCTGCGACTCAATGCCACGCTCGGCATCGATCATGATCACACACACATCTGATTCTTCCAGCGCTTTAACCGAACGTAAGATGGAATAATATTCTACGTCTTCTTTGATTCTGGATTTCTTGCGGATACCTGCCGTATCTACAAATATGAATTCCTTACCAAATACATTATAGTGAGAGGTAATGGAATCTCTTGTTGTACCTGCCTGATCGGTTACAATACTACGGTTGGTACCTAACAAAGCGTTCACATAGGAAGATTTACCTGCGTTTGGACGACCCAATACAGCAATTCTTGGAATGCCTTTGTTGGGATCTTCTTCACCTTCGTCTTTAAAGTGCGAGATCACTTCATCTAACAATTCACCTGTACCCGTTCCGTTTTGAGAAGAAATAGGCCATACCTCACCCATTCCAAGTTCATAGAACTCGGCACTCATATGTAAGCGCTTGTTGTTGTCAGATTTATTGGCAACCAGTATCACCGGTTTTTTAGAACGTCTGATTTTGTTGGCAAACTCCTGGTCCAGGTGGTGCACACCTACATCAGAATCTACCAGAAACAAAATAACATCTGCCTCATCAATGGCAATATCCACCTGGTCCCTGATCTGTCCTTCGAATATATCATCCGAACCTGTTACATATCCGCCGGTATCGATTACGGTAAAGAATTTACCACACCATTCTGCTTCGCCGTAATGGCGATCACGTGTTACCCCGCTCTCATCATCCATGATGGCAATACGTGCGCCTACTAAACGATTGAAAAACGTTGATTTACCAACATTGGGTCTACCAACTATGGCTACTATATTTGACATATTCTGATTAATCTAATTTATACCCGAACTGACGTAAATAAAACTCTTTACTTCGCCAGTCTGGCTCTACTTTTACAAATGTTTCCAGAAAAACTTTTTTGCCGAAGAATTCTTCCATGGATTTACGGGCCTGGGTCGCCGTACGTTTCAAGGCCTCACCACCTTGTCCAATCACAATTCCTTTCTGTGAATCACGCTCTACAATAATAACTGCCTGTATGCGCAACAGATCTTTCTGGTCTTTAAAAGACTCTATCAATACTTCCGAACTATACGGAATTTCTTTGCTGTAATTTTTAAATATTTTTTCTCTGAAAATCTCCGATGCAAAAAAACGCTCAGGCTTATCTGTCAGTTCATCTTTATCATAAAACGGCGGATGTTGCGGTAAATGAGACAATACCCATTTCAACACCATATCCGAATTGAAGTTTTTCAAAGCAGATACTGCTAAGATAGAATCTGCCTTAGGGAATTCTGCTTTCCATTTCTCAACCAATGCATCTATTTCTTCCTGCGTAGAAAGATCGATTTTATTCAGCACCAGCAATACCGGTACTTCTACATTGTTGAGGCGCTGCAATACCAGTGCATGGTCTTCCGGATCTTTTACATCCAATACCCACAGAATCATATCGGCGTCTTCCAGCGAAAAGTCTACAAAACGCATCATCGACTTCTGAAGTTCATATTTCGGCTCAATTACTCCGGGCGTATCTGAGTATACGATCTGAAATTCAGGATCATTGATAATACCCATCACGCGGTGGCGCGTAGTCTGGGCTTTTGGTGTAATGATAGACAAGCGCTCTCCTACCAGGCAATTCATTAAGGTTGATTTACCGGCATTTGGCCTGCCAATAATACTGACAAAACCCGCTTTATGTGTTTCTGAGTGATTCATTTGTGTTTGTAATCAACAAAGGTACAAAAAAGTTTTGGCTTCTAAGCTAAGGTATTCGGTTTGAATATGATATAAATGGAGGTTTTCCTACATGGCGGGCGGAGAGCGGAACGCGGAAGGCTTAAAGCGGAAGGCTAAACGTCAGACGTATATGTGAACGTGCTTATAGGGAAGCATGCTTTCATAAAACGTAAGGCATATTTTACTTATTACCTACATGCACGACCAGTATCTCCCCTATCCTGGTCGTATAGTTGGGCGACATGTTTTCACAGCGCAGCTTCCAGGTATTGTTATCATTACCTTGTATGGCTTGCCGAAGGACATTCTTTCCCAGTTTCTGATTCAGTTTATCAATCGTGTCTTCCAATGCATGCAACCGCGCATTCTTTTGGGGTTCGAATAAATTTAACTGGATCTTTTCTTCGGGAACAATATCAATAACGGTTACGCCACATTTTTTATAATAGACATCTTTCTTAAACAAGAGCTCTAACCCTTTTGAAGCATATTGAATCAACGTGGCTGTATTGTTGGTTGCCTGTGGTAATTTAATGTAGGTGCCAAAATATTTATCGCCTTCCTGGTCGGTAAAGCGGCTTTTTGATAAGGACACATACATACCGGCTGCGGCACATTTTTGTTTGCGTAATTTCTCGGCACAGCTGGCAGCGTGTGTGGCTATAGCTTCCTGGATAGAGGCAAATGTATTCTGCAGTTCACCGAATGAACGTGAAGTACAGATGGATTTTTTTTCCGTCAATTCATCTTCCATATCAATGCACGGAATTCCTTTTAATTCCTTATATGTACGCAGCCCGATCACTGAAAAATGCTGGCGTACCCATTCTTCGCGCTGATTCACAAACTGCTCAATGGTATCAACATAATTTGCCTGCAGCCGTTTCGCATTCCGCCTGCCGATGCCCCATACATCCTGCAGTGCGCACGCATTCAGCTTTTCCTGAATATTATCCGGATAAATAATATGTACGCCGCCTGTTTTTTTTGAAAGACGGTTCGCCAGCTTGGCGAGTGTCTTGGTTGGCGCAATGCCCACGCCTACCGGGATTCCGGTATGCTGTTTAACTGTATTGCGAATGGTATGGCCAAGTGTTTCTAAATCCGTATGGCTCTCATTCAGATGCAAAAATGCTTCATCAATGGAATAGACTTCTATATCCGGCACAATGGAAGCAAGCGTTTTCATTACACGATCAGACAGATCCCCATACAGCGTATAGTTTGAAGAGAAAGCAGTCACCTTACCATTACGCACCAGCTCTTTCATTTTAAAAAATGGTTCACCCATTTTAACACCGATTGCTTTAGCTTCATCGGAACGCGAGATCACACAGCCGTCGTTGTTAGAAAGCACAACAACCGGCTGCTGCCGCAGGTCGGGACGGAAGACACGTTCACAGGAAACGTAGAAACAGTTGCAGTCGATTAATGCGTACATGTAAAGCCGAAGGCTGAAGCTGAACGCCTAAAGCGTTGCGTTTGATAATGGATTAATTTTGTTAATACTATGAGATACCGTAAGGCTTACAGAGGCTCAAGCATTAGGCTTTTAGCCTTAAGCTTTGGACATTTATGGTTTATGAATCACATATGTTACTACGCCCCATACGTCAAAGTCCATGGTTTCAGTGATCTCAATGGGTTTGAATTTTTCGTTCTCGGGAATGAGGTAGAGTTTGTTGTTGTATTTGCTGATGCGTTTGACAGTAAATTCACCATCAATAATAGCTACTACAATCTGATTGTTTTTAGGTTCAACCGAGCGGTCGACCACCAGCAGATCACCATCGTGAATAGCTGCGTTGATCATAGAATTTCCTTTTACACGTACATAAAAGGTTGCTGTCGGGTGCTGGATAAGATATTCGTAAATATCGATCCTGCTGTCTAAGTAGTCGCCCGCCGGACTTGGGAAACCGGCTGCAACTGCACCATTTGCCAATGGAATTGGCGGGTGTATGGCTTGGGATAAGCTGTTGTAGATCTGCATAGCTGCTTTATTCTAATTTTATTAGCAATTTACTAAATAAATTAGAATAAAGCTGTACCAATCATTAAATGATTGTAAATAATTGATTGGCAGGACAAAATGTTTTACTGAGATTTATATGCGGAATATTGTGCAGAATGCCTTTGATTTTGCTCATTTATATAGCTGTTCCATAAAAATACCTTCTTAAGGTGGCCCCATTCCGGCATTTTTGCGAACTTTGCAACTGCAGCTGCTTTTATTATGAAAAAAGCACCTTTTCAGCGTTTTTAATCTGGAAATATCCCAAGACCGAGACGGAATATACACGGAATGTAGGTGCAGAGACCGCCTGATAATATGCTATTGTAGCAGTAGTGCTATATATGGAAAGGGTGAGGAGCGCTTCTCATTTCGCAAGCGCAAGGGTTGCCGCAACCTTACATGTAGACGTTTATCAGACCAACCAATCTTGTTACTGTTTCACAATCTTTTTCGAGGCAGTGCTTCCATCCTTTTCTACCAATAAAAGATATATTCCCGACGGAACAGCGGACATATCAATTTTAATTTTATCTGTACCTACTCCGGTTGTAATTAAAAATCCTGTTGAGTCGTAGAGTGTATAGGTAACAGATGCCTGGGAAGATAATTTTTCTTTAAATTCTATATGGCATTCATCCTGCACCGGCACCGGATAGACCGATAACGCAGCTTCAAGTTTACTGTCTCGTGTAGCTGTTATAATTGATACTTGTAACGCAAGCGTTGAACTTACAGCATTTGCGTTTGTTTCTTTTACAGTTATGGCATTATTTATCGCTGTACGCTGATTGGCACTAAACGTGTTCGCGTTTACTCCGAAATCAACTACAATGGAATGTGTCCCTTGACCCGAAACGATGTCTGCATTATCCGGTACAGTCCAATAATAAGTCATACCTACTCTTTGAGGTACAGAATAGTGTACTCCTGTCTGGTTCGGAAATACTGAAACCGGCCCTGTGATTGCAGTACTGAAATCAGAACCTAATATTAACGGTTCAGAAACCACAGTATATGTTTTTGGACAAAAATATGTAACGTTCATTTTTACTGTATACACATCTCCCGATTTATATGTAGTACTTAACGTTTCCGTTTGATCACCAATGATCTGACCATTTTTATACCATGTATATTCTAAAAAATAAGGACTTTCTTCTGAAACAGCTTTTAGAATTATGGCTTGCCCATCGGTTAAAGTAGTTTGTGTATGTAGACTGATTGAAACAGATGGGTATGCCTGAACGATTGCCTCAATTGGATTTGAAACTACTTTTGATATAGTTACACATGCCAGACTGCTGGTCATCTCACAAGTAAAGATATCGCCGGCTGCATAATTATCTTCAATCAACACCGGATAATTCTGAATCCAATCAATTGTTACACCATTTTTCATCCAGCGGTAAGATGGCTCAAAGCCTCCGTTTGTTGCATGAGCAGAAAGGTTTATAGGGGTGCACAACGGAATTGAATTGCCAAAACCAGCGATGGATACGTGTGGCGTAACCAGGGGCGTAACAGTGATTGCAACAACATTGCTGACAGCCATATTTTTCAATTCCGGATATGAATCATCCTTTACGACTCTTCTATAATACGCATCTGCTATTACTGGTATTTGCGGTGCATAATCGGTTTCTGTAGCTCCAGGTATATCCGTCCATGAGTCAACACCATCCGGTGATACTTGCCAGTTATACGTAGTATTAGCTGTTTCTCCTGTTACAGGAGAAATTTCAATAATCGGGTCTGGCAAACCTGTATGGCAGACTGTTTGATCTGAGCTTATTATACCGGCACCAATGCTGCTATAAACAGTAACAGTAATAGGCCCGACCAAAAATTCCGAAGGAACTGCGCAGGGGTAATTTGTTTTCACTGCACAATAAACACGATCATTGTCTACTGGGGATTGTAAAACAAATGTATCATTGGTTGCACCTTCTACATAACTATAATTTACCATCCACCGGTATTCAGGTGAGCTGCCTCCGTATGTAAGCTGTTCTGTTGTAAAAGTAATTGACTGGCCAATGCCTACTGCTGTTTGTGATGCATTTATAATCATATATGGCAGCACATAGGGTAATCCTGTTGCACGTGTTGTCTGGGAAATTATGGTTGCACACGCATTTATAACATCGACTCTGAATACGTCTGTTGAATCATCAGAACTATTAAACGAATACACATACTGCGTTGCACCATCAATAGGAGTATCATTTTTATACCATTGGTAAGAACTGGCATTTAATGCATCCACAATCAATTGCGGAAGAAAATTAAGGCATTTCCCTCCATTAACCGGACGAGGCTGAACAATTATTACAGGCGCCGTACAAGGATCTGCGTGAGTATTTTTTATATCATCCGGACCTAAGTCAATAGATTCTGCGCTGACAAAAAATGTTACCAACAGCATACAAGCTGCCACAATTATTTTTTCCATACTAGTATTAAACTTGATTGTACGTGCTGTTTTAAAATATGACCGTCTTATTGGCGCTTACATATACCTTCTGTTCCAGTACGAGCTGCAGCGCTTTCGCCAGCACGAGTTTTTCCACGTCTTTACCTGCAGCAGCCATTTCCATGGGGCTCAGGGAATGATCTACCGGAATCACTTCCTGGTGAATGATCGGTCCTTCATCCAGGTCCTGGTTTACAAAATGCGCCGTGGCTCCGATAATTTTTACACCACGCTCATATGCCTGTCTGTATGGGTTTGCGCCTTTAAATGCCGGCAAGAAACTATGGTGAATATTGATCATGCGGGACGGATACTGCGATGTAAATTCTTCACTCAGAATACGCATAAACTTTGCCAGCACAATGTAATCCGGATTGTATTGTTTCAGGCAGTCCAGCAATTCTGCTTCGTGTGTTTCGCGGCTTTTATCTTCATGTGAAATGAAGTGGTACGGAATGTTAAACTTCTCCGTATAGGCCTTTAAATGCTGGTGGTTTCCGATAACCGCTACCAGATTTACCTTCAGGTTGCCGAAGTAATATTTACTGATCAGCTCGGTTAAGCAATGCTCTTCTTTGGTTACCATAATAACCATTTTTTTCAATTCTCCGTTGCTTACCAGCAAGCTGTGATCAGCCGGTAAAACGGCTTCCAGCGCCGCACGTAAAACCGCCGCATCGATATCTCCTTCTACAACTGTACGCATTAAAAACCGATTGCGCTGTTTTTCAACAAATTCCCTGTTCTCGGTAATATTAAGGTTCAACCCTGCCAATACGCCTGTAATTTTATGAATTAACCCTTTCTGGTCCTCGCAATCGATAATAATAATCATACTATTTGTTGTTCTTGTATTCTATTCCGGTCAGCAAAACTACTATTATTTTATCATATATCGTTTGAGACAGCCGTGCAACCGGGTATTTTTTGGATTATTTACCTGCACAAATGCGTTTTATGTCTGCGGCATTAATTTGAAATTCAATAATTTATCTTCCATCCTGAAATTGCTAGCCTGATTGGCGTATGGATTTCGTTTTTTACCCGCAGCCATACGCTAAAACGGAGCCGTTTATTTTAGCTCTAAGTAATTTCTTCTCAAGCTTTTGAAGGAAACTATTTCGGTAAAAAAATGGTTAATGCTTTGTATAAAATGAATTTTAAATTACATTTGCTGTCTGAATTATTTAAGGTTACATGCAAAAGTCTAACTACATCGTGTTTCTCACAACCCCAAATCCTTTTGGGGCGGTTAGCTTATTTTCTGCGTCTACCCAACCGAGGCCCTAGGCCGATCTAACCTTTGGTTTCTTACGTGGAAACTTCTCTTCAAAACATTAGCCATTAATCCGGCTAAACTCCAAACATTTCACAGTTTCATAACAGTATTTAATCTATCTTTAATACGCGTTGAATCTACCGGATCAAACAGTATTGAAGCGTCTTATTTGAAATGAAAAAAACAAGCGTATCTGATATTAAAGTAGTAGTAGCAGGACCAGAACATAAACATTTAGCTGAAGCCATCGTTGATGAAATGGCTGAAAGTGCAAAAGCCCGCGGAACAGGTATTGCCAAGCGTAGCCCCGACTACATCCGTCAGAAAATGGATGAAGGCAAAGCTATTATTGCCGTTACCAAAGCAGGCGAGTTTGCAGGTTTTTGTTATATTGAATCCTGGAGTCACGGTAAATACGTGGCTAACTCCGGCTTGATTGTAGCTCCTGACTTCCGTCAGTATGGCTTGGCGACCAAAATCAAAGAAAAGGCGTTTGAATTATCGCGTAAAAAATTCCCTGATGCTAAGTTATTCGGATTAACAACCTCTGCGGCTGTTATGAAGATCAACTCAGAACTGGGCTACAGACCTGCGCATTATACCGAGCTTACCAACGATGAAACCTTCTGGAAAGGGTGTTCCAGCTGCATCAATTATGAGATCCTGAAAAGCAAGGACCGTAAGATGTGCATGTGTACGGCCATGGTGTACGATCCGGAAGAAAAGAAAAAGAAAAAATGGGATTTCATTACGGAATCAAAACTTTGGGAAAGATGGCAACGCTTAAAAAATCACAAGCTGCTGAAGTCTTTTGGCAAGGGTAGTGATAAGATATTGTCGTTTCTTGGATTGGCGTAAAGCTTAAACCAATGCTAAACGCGGAAAGCTTAATGCTTTTCGTTTCTAACTTAAAGAACTCTTGAGAATAATATAATTCTCTTAATCTATAACAAAACGAAAAAGCTTTAGGCTTTAAGCCTTCAGCGTTAATCTTACAAAAATGAAAAAGAAAGTAGTATTGGCCTTTAGCGGCGGATTGGACACAACGTATTGCGCAAAATATTTATCAGAAGACCTGGGGTATGAATTGCATACTGCCATTGTTAATACAGGCGGTTTTTCTAAAGAAGAATTAGCTGACATTGAAAAGAAAGCATACGAACTGGGTGTAACCTCTCATACTACACTTGACATCATTGAAAAATATTATGCGGAATGTGTTAAGTACATGGTGTACGGAAACATTTTGCGTAACAATACCTATCCGCTATCTGTAAGTGCCGAACGTGTGTTTCAGGCGATGGCTATTGCAGAACATGCTAAGAAAGTTGGGGCTACGGCTGTGGCGCACGGTTCTACCGGGGCAGGTAATGACCAGGTTCGTTTTGATGTGGTGTTCATGATCATGAATCCGGGTATTGAAATCATTACACCGATCCGCGATATGAAATTATCCCGTGAAGCAGAAATTGAATACCTGAAGAAAAAAGGGGTTGTGCGTGACTGGAGCAAAGCGGCGTATTCGATCAACGTTGGTATCTGGGGTACTAGTGTTGGCGGTAAAGAAACATTAACATCTGACAAAACACTTCCTGAAAGTGCTTTCCCTACACAGGTTACTAAAACAGGTGAAGAAGAAGTTGAACTGGAATTTGAAAAAGGACAATTGGTTGGTTTGAATGGCAAACGCATGAAATCAACGGATGCAATTGTTGAATTAAATAAAATTGTTGCTCCTTATGGTATCGGCCGTGATATTCACGTTGGTGACACCATCATTGGTATCAAGGGCCGTGTAGGTTTTGAAGCTGCTGCTCCGATGGTAATCATCAAGGCACATCATACGTTAGAAAAACATACGCTTACAAAATGGCAGATGTACTGGAAAGAGCAATTGGCTAACTGGTACGGAAACTTTGTACACGAAGGTCAGTTCCTTGAACCGGTAATGAGGAACATTGAAACATTTTTAGAAGATACGCAGGTGCATGTTACCGGCAAAGTAAAAGTATTTGCTGCGCCGTACCGTTTTCATGTAGTAGGTATCGAATCTGCACATGACCTGATGTCTGCTAAGTTTGGTAAATACGGAGAAGAAAATAATGCATGGTCGGGCGACGATGTTAAAGGTTTCTCTAAAATATTCGGCAACCAGACGATGATTTATCATAGAGTGAACGAAGACGTGAAAGGTTAAATGCAAAAGGCGTTCCGCCGCGGCGGAGCTAAATGCTGGTCGTCTCGATAGTAGTTATTCGCTTTCAGCTCCGCCGCGGCGGAAGGCTTTAAGCTTTAAGCAAAAGATAATGAGCACAAAAATAAAAATAGGCATCGTTGGCGGTGCAGGATATACAGGCGGAGAATTGCTTCGTATTCTGGTAAATCACCCGAATGCGGAGATTGTATTCGTACACAGCAACAGCAATGCAGGTAATCCAATCTATAAAGTTCATACAGACCTTATCGGCAGCACGGATCTTGTTTTTACAGGTGAATTAAGCAATGCTATTGATGTATTATTCTTATGCGTTGGTCACGGTGATGCAATTAAATTCCTGCAAGCTAATCCGGTTGAGTCACACATTAAGATCATCGATTTAAGTCAGGATTTCCGTATTGAAAAAGACGGCAACGACTTTATTTATGGTTTACCGGAATTACAGCGTGATAAAATAAAGCTTGCTAAAAATATTGCAAACCCGGGTTGTTTCGCAACAGCGATTCAGTTGGGCTTACTTCCGCTTGCAGCAGAGAACGTATTAACAAACGATGTGCATGTATCTGGCATAACAGGTTCAACCGGGGCCGGACAATCGTTATCACAGACGTCACACTTCAGCTGGAGAAATAATAATATGTCTGTTTACAAGGCATTAAATCACCAGCATTTAAAAGAGATCCGCCAGAGTTTAACGAATCTGCAATCTTCATTAGAGAAGAATATTCATTTCATCCCGTACCGAGGTGATTTTACACGTGGTATCATAGCAACCATGTATACGCCATGCAGCTGGACAATTGACGAAGCTATAGCGAAGTACAAAGCGTACTATGCTTCGCATCCATTCACACATGTGGTAGATGAGAACATTGATCTAAAACAAGTAGTGAATACAAACAACTGCCTGCTGTATCTGGAAAAGCACGGCGACCAGTTAATGATTGTAAGCATCATCGACAACTTGTTGAAAGGTGCTTCGGGCCATGCGGTTCAGAATATGAATCTGATGTTCGGGCTGGAAGAGACAGTTGGTTTGAGGTTGAAAGCAGCTTCTTTTTAAATAGCTTAAAGCTTTAGGCTTAAAGCCTAAAGCTAACGTTCATTAACATACATAATACCATTTTTCATCAGCTATGAAGAATTACAAGAATTTAACAGTATGGCAGGATTCTCACGAACTTGTTCCTTTAGTTTATAAAGAAACCAAAGCGTTTCCAAGAGAAGAAGTTTATGGAATAACTTCACAACTCAGGCGGGCTGCTGCATCTATTCCTGCTAATATTGCAGAAGGATGTGCTAAAAATTCAGATAGAGAATTCAATCGGTTCTTGCAAATAGCGATGGGCTCTCTAAATGAATCAGAATATTTTCTTTTTCTAAGTAAAGAATTAAATTATTTAGCTGAAGCAAATTATATTAAAATGTCAGGTCAATTAGATATTATAAAAGCAAAGCTAATTAACCTTCAAAAGAAAGTAATGCAAAACGCATAACAATAAATAACTAGTTTAAGACTTAGCTGCGGTATCATCGCGTTAGGCCTTAGGCATTAAGCTTTAAGCACTATGAAATTATTTGATGTCTACCCCCTAATCCCAATCGAACCTGTACGTGCACTTGGCTCCCGCCTTTGGGATGCAGCAGGTACGGAATATTTAGATCTGTATGGCGGCCACGCTGTAATCTCTATCGGGCATTCACATCCGTATTACGTTCAGAAAATTACAGATCAGATAAATAAAATCGGCTTCTACTCGAACTCGGTTATCATTTCCCTTCAGCAGGAATTAGCAGATAAGTTAGGTGTGGTGAGCGGCCATAATGATTATCAATTATTTCTTTGCAATTCAGGAGCCGAAGCTAATGAAAATGCACTGAAGCTTGCGTCTTTCCATAACGGCAAGAAAAAGATTGTTGCATTTAAAAAAGGTTTCCACGGCAGAACGTCTTTAGCAGTTGCAGCTACCGATAATCCTTCTATTGTTGCGCCTGTTAATGAAACTGATAACATCATCTTCTTACCATGGAACGATGAGGCTGCATTAGAAGCAACCTTTAAATCACACGGCAATGAGATCACTGCCGTAATCATTGAAGGCATACAAGGCGTAGGCGGCATCCACGAAGCATCCATGTCCATGCTTAAAAAGATCCGTACACTGTGTGATGAATACAATGCCGTTTATATTGCAGACTCTGTACAATGTGGCTATGGCCGCAGCGGTAAATTTTACTCACATGATTTTGCCGGTGTATCTGCAGATATCTATAGCATGGCTAAAGGTATGGGTAATGGCTTTCCGATCGGTGCGATCAGCATTGCACCATATCTTAAACCGAAACATGGTTTATTGGGTACTACGTTTGGCGGTAACCATTTAGCCTGCGCCGCGGCCATTGCAGTATTGGATGTGATCAAACAGGAAAACCTGTTAGAGCATACAACTCAGCTAGGGAATTATATTATTGAGCAGGCACGCAAGATCCAGGGTGTTAAAGAAGTTCGTGGTAAAGGTTTGATGATTGGTATTGAACTGGAAATTCCATGTGCGGAAATCCGTAACACGTTGTTAAGCGAACATAAAATGTTTACCGGTTCTTCTTCTGATAAATTTACGATCCGTATTCTTCCTGCCTTGAATCTGAAAAAAGCAGATGCAGATGCGTTCCTGAATGCATTGAAAGCAGTGCTGGAGAAAAGTCTGAAGAGCGCGTAGCCTTTAGCTTAAGGCGTAAGGCCCAACGCTTAAAGCTTTGCAAACAATATAAGCAGTTCCCATACATTAAGTCTTGTCCGTTTTGAATTACGAATAAATTAAATTTCAACATCCTTGCTTTAGGCTCCGCCGCGGCGGAAAGCTTTTAGCATTAAGCATATAAGAAATGAAACTACTACTACCTTTCTTTATCGTATTTATTTTAGCAACAGGTTGTGCTAAAGTAGCAACTGAACATCCTTGTCCGGCTGTAGAAGCCAGTCACATATTAACACCGGCCGAGTCTCCGGAACAATTTGAAAATGCACAGGATACCGCTGAAGTGATTATAGCAAAGCTAAAGAACGGAGAATCTTTTTCTGATCTGGCCTTGCAATACGGATCAGACGGTACGAAAACTCAGGGCGGAAATTTAGGCTGGTTTACACGTGGTATGATGGTGCAGCCATTTGAAGACTCTTGCTACAATGCAACCATTAACAAACCATTGATTGTAAAAACACAGTTTGGTGTGCATGTTGTAAAGGTTACGGGTAAGAAAGATATTCCCTGTAATTAAGCCAAAGGCTTAATGCTAAGAGCTAAAAGCTATCCCCTTGCCTATAGCATGTGTTCTTTGCTTTATAAAGCGCATGTTTAAAAAATATATTTTAAAATAAACATTACAACCAGGCTTTAAGCCTTAAGCGTTCCGCGTTAAGCATTATGAAAAATTTTATTTCTGTAAAAGACGTTACTGATATTCCCGGCCTGGTTAAAGAAGCATTGGAGCTTAAAAAAAATCCATATGCATTTAAAAAACTTGGAGAAAATAAAACCATCGGGTTAATTTTCTTAAATCCAAGTTTGCGTACCCGCATCAGCACACAGAAGGCTGCTAAGAATCTGGGCATGGATACGATTGTTATGAACATGGATAAAGAAGGCTGGGCGCTTGAAACGCAGGATGGCGTGATCATGAATCATAATACCGTTGAACACATCCGTGAAGCGGCAGCTGTTATGGGTCAGTATTGTGACATTATTGGTGTACGTTCCTTTCCGCGCCTGGTAGACAAGAACGAAGATTATTCAGAAGACTTCTTCAATAAATTTATAAAATATGCAGGTGTACCGATTGTAAGTTTAGAAAGTGCAACGCTTCACCCCTTACAATCACTTGCTGATTTAATTACGATCGAAGAAACAAAAACAAAACCACGCCCGAAGGTTGTATTAACCTGGGCCCCGCATATCAAAGCCTTGCCGCAAGCGGTAGCAAATTCATTTTCTGAATGGATGTGTAAAGCGGATGTGGAATTTGTGATCACACATCCCGAAGGGTATGATCTGGCAAACGAATTTACAAACGGTGCCCGCATTGAATACAATCAGGACAAAGCACTGGAAGATGCTGACTATGTGTATGTAAAGAACTGGTCTTCGTATGAGGATTATGGCAAAGTACATTCCATGGACAGCCATTGGATGATGACCAATGAAAAATTAAAATTAACCAACAACGCAAAAGTAATGCATTGTTTGCCTGTTCGCCGTGGCATTGAATTAGCAGATGAGATCCTCGACGGTCCGAATTCGCTGGTGATCCAGGAAGCAAGCAACAGGGTGTGGAGCGCGCAGGCGGTGCTGAAGAGAATGCTGGAGGCTCAAGGCTAAACGCCTAAAGCTTTATCGTTTGTTTAAAGTAACATTGCTTTAGGCGTTTGGCCTTCAGCACTAAGCAAAAAGAAATGCAGAAACTATACATCATAAAAGTAGGCGGCAACATCATCGACAATCCGGAAGCACTAACAAGCTTCTTAAAAGATTTTGCGTCGCTGAAAGAAAATAAAATACTGGTTCATGGCGGTGGTAAAGTTGCTACCGAGATCAGTAAAGGTTTGGGCATTGAAGCGCAGATGGTAGATGGCAGAAGAATTACAGATGCTGAAACCCTGAAGATCGTGACCATGGTATATGGTGGTTTGATCAACAAAAATATTGTTGCTAAGCTTCAGTCGAATGAATGCAACGCAATTGGTTTAACAGGTGCAGATGCAAACATCATGCTCTCGTCTAAACGCCCGCTTAAAAATGGCATTGATTACGGATTTGTTGGTGATGTAAAGAAAGTACATCCACAGCCGTTGATACATTTGTTATCGCAGGGTATTACGCCTGTTGTGGCTCCGCTTACACACGATGGCAACGGAACCATGCTGAATACCAATGCAGACACTGTAGCCTCAGAGCTTGCAGTAGCATTATGCGGAGCATTTGCTGTAAATCTTGTGTATTGCTTTGAATTGAAAGGTGTATTGAGAGATTTCGAAGATAAAGATTCTGTGATCAGCACTATCAATCCTGATACTTACGAAGAATTGAAATCAACAGGCGTTATTAATAAAGGAATGATCCCGAAGTTAGATAACTCTTTTAATGCGATAAACGCCGGTGTTTCTTCTGTCATTATTTGTCAGGCTGAATCACTGGTGGAATTGATAAATGAAAATAAAACAGTAGGAACAAAGTTAGTTGCAAACTAGGTGCCAGTTAACAGGCACTAGTTGCTAGACTAGAAATTGAATATTAGAAATTTAAAATACATTCAAATACAAAGAGCCTAATACTGGAAACTGGTAACTGGCAACTCGAAACTATTATGTTACAGACCTTACAAAAAGATGCGATCGAGTTATTGAAGACACTGATCAAAACAGAATCATTCAGTAAAGAAGAGCACAACACGGCAGAAATATTAAATACATTTTTAGTTGAACGTGGTGTTGAAACTATTCGTGAAAAGAATAACGTTTGGGCTTTCAACAAACACTTCGACAAGAACAAACCTACCATCTTATTAAACTCACACCACGATACGGTTAAGCCAAACCCTGGTTATACAAATGACCCATTCGAACCGATTGTGAAAGACGGCAAACTGTTTGGACTAGGAAGTAATGATGCGGGTGGCTGTCTTGTTTCTTTGATCGCAACGTTCCTGCACTTCTACAATGAAACAAATCTAAAGTACAACTTTTGTATTGCAGCAACAGCTGAAGAAGAAATATCTGGTTTTGATGGATTAGAATTGGTATATCCGAAATTAGGTCCGATCGATTTCGCCATTGTTGGTGAACCAACATTGATGGATATTGCTGTTGCTGAAAAAGGATTAATGGTTGTAGATTGTGTAGCCATCGGTAAGGCAGGACATGCAGCACGTGAAGAAGGTGAAAACGCTATTTATATCGCATTAAAAGATATTGAATGGATCCGCAATTATAAATTCGAACGCGTTTCTCCGCACCTGGGACCGATGAAAATGTCTGTAACCATTATCAATGCCGGTTACCAGCACAACGTTGTTCCGGAGAAATGTCATTTCACAATTGACGTACGTATCACAGAAGAATACAAGAACGAAGAAGTATTAAAGATCATTGATGATAATATTCAGTCGGAAGTAAACCCACGCTCTGTGCGTTTACGCCCATCATTCATTGATCCAAATCATGAGCTTGTTCATGCTGCCATTAAACACGGCGCTAAAACATACGGCTCTCCTACTACCTCCGACCAGGCATTGATTCCCGTACCTTCTGTAAAAATGGGGCCAGGCAACTCTGCGCGTTCACATACCGCCAACGAATTTATCTGGCTGATCGAAATCGAAGAAGGTATTGAAAAGTATATTAAGGTGTTGAGTGAAATCGTTCTAGCTTAAAGCCTAAGGCGGAAGGCCTAAAGCTTAAAGCCAAAATAAAACATTACAGTACATTTATATTAATAAGTAATATATAACACACATGCTTTTTGCGTAAGCCCAGCTTTTCGCTTTAAGCTTTAAGCCTTAAGCACACTATGAAATTGTGGCAAAAAGATACGGAAGTAAATAAAGACATTGAGCGTTTCACTGTTGGAAAAGACCGCGAGATGGATCTGTTCCTTGCTCCGTTCGATGTTCTTGGTTCAATGGCACACATTACGATGCTGGAAAGCATTGGCTTGATCGGTAAAGATGAACTTCCCGTATTGCTGAACGAACTCCGCACGATCTATACTGAAATAGAAGCAGGTAATTTCACCATTGAAGATGGTGTTGAAGATGTGCACTCACAGGTTGAGCTGATCTTAACACGTCGTCTTGGTGATCTTGGCAAGAAGATTCACAGCGGGCGTTCCCGTAACGATCAGGTGTTGGTAGATTTGAAATTATTCACCCGTCATGCTATTCGTGAAACGGTTGAAAACACCAAAGAATTATTCGATACATTACTTTCTCAAAGCGAAAAATATAAATCGGTAATCATTCCCGGTTATACGCACTTACAAATTGCAATGCCTTCTTCCTTTGGCTTGTGGTTTGGCGCCTATGCAGAAAGCTTAGCTGACGACATGCACATGATGCTTGCAGGTTACCGCATCAGCAATAAAAACCCATTAGGCTCTGCAGCAGGCTATGGTTCTTCATTCCCATTGAACCGTACGATGACGACAAACCTGCTGGGCTTTGAAGAGTTAAATCACAATGTGGTTTATGCACAGATGGGCCGCGGTAAAACAGAAAAAAATGTTACCGCAGCGCTTGCCTCTATTGCTGCCACTCTGGGACGAATGTCAATGGATGTATGCCTGTACATGAATCAGAATTTTGACTTTATGACTTTGCCGGATGAATTGACAACAGGTTCGAGTATCATGCCGCACAAAAAAAATCCGGATGTATTTGAATTGATCCGTGCGCGCTGCAACCGCTTACAAGCTTTGCCGAATGAAATTTCTATGATCATGGCAAACCTTCCTTCGGGTTACCACCGCGACATGCAGCTGATCAAAGAAAATTTCATTCCTGCTTTTCAGGATATAAATGACTGTTTGCGTATTGCAAATTTTATGCTGAAGCAGGTGAAAGTAAAAGAGAATATCGTAAAAGATCCAAAGTACTTATACATGTATAGTGTGGAAGTAGTAAATAACATGGTTCTTGAAGGAATCCCTTTCCGCGATGCATATAAAAAAGTGGGCGGTATGATCGAAGACAAAACGTTTACTGCTTTAAATACCATCAATCACACACACGAAGGCAGTATCGGCAATTTAATGCATACTGAAATTAACGTATCCATGCAGAAAGTGCTGGATGCATTTGAATTCAAAAAAATGGATATCGCCATTCAAAAGCTCTTATCCAAGGTGTAATAAAGGAAAAAAAGTACATCTTATTTCATATTTATTTTTTATCTTATAACTAGTACCAAAGGTATTTTATACGCATAAAAATCACCTTTGGTACTGGCTATAATTGATCCGATATGAACCTTTCCATTCGTACACTCAATATTATTTTTTCTATTTCGCTATTGTTGCTGGCTTCAGCTTTCATATACTCCTATCTGAATATTCAAGGTTTAAGATCCGCCAACCATTGGGTAAATCATACCAATAAGGTTATTATAAGTTTAGAAAGTATCTATTCAGATATTAAAAATGCAGAGTCCGGCGTAAGAGGATATGCACTGACAAAAGACGCTTCGTATCTTGAACAACAGGATCAATCACGTACAAATATTAAAAATCAACTTATTCTTCTTGATTCACTTCTTGCAGATAATCCGGAGCAGCACATTTACATAGATACGTTACAGAAAACTGTAAATGATCGCTTTTTTCTTTTCAATGGCTTAATTAATCTTACAAATAATAATGCAGACCAGGCGGAAGTGCTGCCGCTGATGCAAAAAGGAAAAGCATCTACGGAGCATATCTATAATCTGGTAAAAAAGATGAAAAATAATGAAGGAATTTTATTGCTGCAGCGGAATGAAAAAGCAGAAGCGCTTGATAAAACAACACCCATTACCATTGTATTCTCCGGCATATTTGGCTTCATGGTTTTAGTAATTTCGTATTATTTCATTTTAGCAGACCTGAAACAGCGCCGGAAGATCGCCAATGAAGTAAAGATTAAAAATACATTACTGGAATATGCGCAGCAGATTACTCAAATGGGGACGTTTGAATATAACGTTTTCACAAATACATTATTCTGGTCAAATGAAATGTACAATATTTTTGAATTAGACAGAAGCGTAATCCCTGAAATAAATTTTATAGATTCTCTTATTAAAGAAGAATCAGAGATTACACATAACAGAAGAAAGAAAAATTTTCAGCCTGGAGCAAGCTACTCAGATGAATTAAAAATACGTACGGTCAATGGCAATGAAAAAGTTCTTATATCGAATGGATATGTAGTGAATGAAGAAAATGGGCTGGTTGTGCATGGTGCCATTATTGACATTACACCATTGAAAAAAGCAGAACTAACAGCACGCGAACAACAGGAACTCATGCGGGTTGCCAAAGAAAAAGCAGAAAGTGCCAGTCAGTTCAAAACACGTTTTTTATCAAACATGAGCCACGAGATCCGCACGCCAATCAATGCGATCCTTGGCTTTACTGCTATTTTAAGTAAGCAGGAACTTACCGAACAACAAAAAAAATTACTGAAAAATATTTCTATTTCAGGTGAACTCTTATTAAAACTGATCGGCAATATTTTAGATATCAGTAAAATTGAAGAAGGTAAAGTAATTATTGAAAGTAAATCGTTTCACCTCAAAGAATCGATCCGTTCCGTGTTGAGTCCGTTTCAACATTCGGCTTCTGAAAAGGGATTACAGTTTCATTTAATTATTGACAAGTCTATTCCGGATTATTTGCTGGGCGATTTTCCGCGGATCTCTCAAGTGTTGGTGAATCTGATCGGCAATGCATTGAAATTTACCAGCCATGGAAATATTACTGTTTCTGTTCTTCTTACTAAAAAACAGGATGGACTTTCGTTTGTTGAGTTTGTTATAAATGATACAGGTATCGGAATTCAAGCTAATAAACAAGACGAAATATTTGAAAGCTTCACACAGGCTAATGAATCTATTTCGGTAAAATATGGCGGTTCAGGGCTTGGTTTATCAATCGTACAGGAGGTTGTACATTTAATGGGCGGTAACATACAGGTTCAAAGTCCTGCACATTATAACGAACGCGGCAAAGGCTACGGAAGTAAATTTTTCTTTACGCTTCCGTTTAAATTAGGCGAAAAGGGCGCTGATCCGCAGGCAAAGAAAACAGCTGTTCAGCCATTTCCACGCGTATTACATATTCTGGTGGCAGACGACAATGAAATGAACCGTACCCTTGCAACCTATACATTGCAGTCGTTAGGCTGTACGTTTGAGATCGTAGAAAACGGTTTGCAGGCAATACAAAAAGCGGCTGCCAATACCTATGATATCATATTAATGGATATGCAGATGCCTGTTTGCGATGGCTTACAGGCAACACGTCAGATCAGGCTGAATAAAAATACTACTCCTATCGTTGGCTTAACGGCAAACGTTTTCCAGGAAGACATTAACCGCTGCCTGGATGCAGGTATGGACGGGCATTTAGGAAAACCTTATACAGAAGAAGATTTGTACCACATTATTGACAAATGGGTTTTCAAAAATGAAAAAAATATCGCAGCCTCAGTACCTTCATTTTCAAATTATGAATTTATCGAAAAGCTTTCCAAAAATGATCCGGTGATTTTCCGTGAAATGCTGGAAATGTTTTTGAATCAGAATGCACAATTATTAAAAATAATACATACTGCAATCAATGCCGAAGATCTGGAGACACTTTCCTTTAACGTACATCAATACAAATCATGTGCGCGCATGTTAAACATTGAAAAACAGATTTCGCTGATTAAGCAGATTGAAGAAAAAATTGAAGCGCGTGTTTCTCTTGAAACAATACGTACAGATATTATGCAGCTTATTGAAACCGGAGCATTAGTATCAAAAGAAATTGAGCAGAAATTATTAATCGTTTAATATGTCAGATTTAATCACACCGGGAAAATACATGCATTACAAGGGAAATGTATACGAAGTACTTGGTACAGCCAAACATTCTGAAACCGAGGAAGACCTTGTTTTATATTTTCCGGCAAAAACTCCTGGCCAGCTTTGGGTGCGGCCATTAGCTATGTTTTTAGAATATATTGAACTAAACGGAGAAAAAACACAACGTTTTAAAAAAATTCAATAGCAATTAAGTCTTTCATTTCCAGCTGCTTTTTAATTATTATCTTTAACGAACCAAATGTATCTCCTAGCTGGATTGTATGCCGTTATTGAATTTCATACGCACTAAAATTATCCGCAGATTTATCAATCTGAGATCCTTGTCTTCCCGGCAAGTTCCCTATGATGAAATCATCCGGATAGAACTGCTCGTTGCTATGTGCCTGTTGACGGTAATATCTGGCATACTGTATATTATTATCGGTTCTGTTTTGGGTGTATCGTTTTTAATCATACTCAATTACCTGCTTTTCTTTTCAACAGTTGTGCCGCTTGTTCTCTACTTAATTAAAAAAGGATATTACAACCAATCCAAGCTAATCATGATGGTGATCGGGAGCTTGTTCATGTTTATTAAAGCGGCTTCTCTGGGGCGCGATTCAGGTATGAATCTTTCTATGCTCATTATTGTTTTTGCAACATTTGCCTTTTACAGCATCAACGATTATAAATATATCCTGCTGTCGCTGTGCCTTTCAACCTGTTTAATTACTGTACTGGAAGTAACTGATTATAATTTATTGGGAGATGATACTGCTACAAATAACTTCGAGTATGAATTTAACTATATCTCGACCGGCCTCTTTGCCATTTTATTTTTTTATGTAATTCTCCGCGTGAATCAATACATGAATAGCAAGCTCGCTAACTTAAACAGTAAATTGCTTGTTAAAAATAAGTCACTTAAAAAATTGAATCAGGAACTTGACAGCTATGTATACCGCACCTCACATGACATGCGTGCACCGTTGACTTCATTAATGGGTTTGATTCAGTTAACTAAAACAGAAAAAGATCCGGAAAAATTAAATGCTCTTATCCAGATGCAGGAAAACTGTATCAATAAACTGGACCTGCATATTCAGCAGATTATTCAGCTATCCAGAAATATCAAAACGGATGTTCAGGCACAGCCAATACAATTCAGATCTATTCTGGATGATATCTTTGAAGAGCTCAGTTTTTTTGAGCAGGCAGGTATTATAAAAAAGAATATCCGTATAGATACTCCCTCTACCTTATACTCTGACCCATACAGGATCAAAACAATTCTGAACAATCTTATTTCCAATGCATTTAAATATTACAGAAAAAGTGAAGATGACCCCTATATTGATATCGATATATCCAGTACTAAAAGCGTTACAACGATAATCATTAAAGACAATGGAATCGGCATAACGGCCGAATACCTGGAAAATATTTTTAACATGTTTTACCGTGCCAGCAATCAAAGCAAAGGCTCTGGACTTGGTCTTTATATTGTTAAAGAAATGGTTGAAAAAATTGATGGCACTATTTCAGTAAAATCCCGCGTGAATACGTTCACACAGTTTTATATTGAATTGCCGAATAATAAAAATTTTACTGAATAGTTATAAAATCAAAACACCAGCCCCTGACAAGAGAGCTGGTGCCTGATTTCGAAAATAAACTATATATATTATTTTTTGCGCAGCAGCGCGTCTGCGCTGTATTTCCCGGAACCGTGTGTATGTAATAGAAACAGCATAATGATATAATACAGCGGAATTTCAAACCCATTATTTCCGGATTCAAAACCATTGGACCAATGTACCGTCACAATAGCAACAATCATAACAATAATTAACGGAAGCGTAAAAACCCGCACACCTAAACCAATGGTCAGTAAAATAACACCCAATATTTCTGCAGCGGTTGCCAGATACGCATTTAAAGCGGGCAACGGCATACCAAGGCTGGCAAACCATGCTATCACACCATTGATATTTTTAACCTTCATCACAGCCGGATGAAAAAATCCGTATGCCAACACCAATCGCATAGCCAATAATGCTACGTCCTGAAATTTAATAGATGCATTTCTGAATGCTTCGTATTTGTTTTTTAGTCCCTGTGAGATCATATAAAAATCAGTTAAAACGGTTACTTAGTTAAAGCCGAGTATAATTCTTTTACTCAGGCAATTTTTAAAAAATGAAACAATATTAATTCTGCTATCCGCGGCAAGCGCCAGTTGAGATTCTTCTGTAAACCGGCTGATCAGCTGGTCAACAGACATGGCTTCTTCTGTTAACCATTCAAACATACGGGCAAACATAGGTGCAATTTCTAAAAAGGCCACGTTACCCGTTTCCGGATTTCTATGTGTCAGCATGAAATAATGTGCCGCATCTGCAGGTGTTATTTCAGCGGCACGCTTTGCATAAACAGGGTATTGAAAATATTGCACGGCACAGGCAGGATTTAAAACAAGTGCGTCTGTTTCAACTGCCCCTTCTGTTTTATGCAGCACCTCTTCATCTTCCATCATAAAAACTTCGATCTCTACCCATTCAAACAGCAATAAATCTGAAAGGCAGGGATATTTTATCAGCAATGCCGATTGTTCTTCCTGTATATATTCATAGAACTCTAGTGGCATGCGCCATAAGTAGGGCGATGTACAGGCATGCGTTGAGAAATACCGGTGAACGGTATCGTCCCATTCCTGTGCTGTAAGTAATTGCCTGGTTAACGGATAAGAGGTAGACAAGGATTCATTCACGATGGTATAAATCATCGTCCTGTACCGCATGATCCCTTCTTCTTTCGTACCCGGTATAGCTGTTTCAATACCTGTGCGCGTATACGAAGCCAGCATACGCTGATATTGTTTTGTACTATCGTTGTATGCCATAAAGTTCTTTTGTTAAACAATCAGCCTTTATTTTTTTCAACCGGTCAATCTCTCCCTGAAGTTCGGAGAGCTGCGGAATATTAAAGTCCCGTTCCAGCAAGGTTGGCACATCGCGCTGCAGCTGATTCATGGTGTATTGATACAAGTAATACACCGGATCAACAATGGCTTCTCCGTGCGTATCAATGATCAGTGTTTCAGAAACCTGATCGTGACCCGCGATATGAATATACGCCACACGTTCCAGAGGCAGCTGATTAATGAATGCGTACGGATCGTAGTTGTGATTAAATCCGTTTACATATATATTATTAACATCCAGCAGCAAATCACAATCGGATTCCTGCAGAATGGCATTTACAAATTCTAATTCGCTCATCTCTGCTGCAACAGGTGAGTAATAACTCACAATCTCGATCGCAAGTCTGCGTTCCAGAAAATCCTGTATCGTTTGTATCCGTTTAGCAATATGCTTTACAGCATCGTGCGTGAAAGGGATCGGCAATAAATCATACAGATGCGCATTATCACATTTGGAATAACTCAAGTGTTCGGAATATACTTTTGCGCCTGTTTCTGCTAAAAATTTCTTTACGCCTTTTAATAAATCGAAATCTAATGCATCCGGACTACCTATAGACAGAGAGAGTCCGTGTGTGTATAAGGGATATTTTTCTAATGCCTGTTGTAATCTTTTTTTCCAGAGTCCGCCTATACCAATCCAGTTTTCAGGCGCAACCTCAATGAAGTCGGGCTGAAGATCCGTAGTATTTAAAAATTTTGCAGCAAAATCTTTTCTAAATCCTATACCAACCATATTCTGAATAAAGATTTAATGAATGAAATATTAAAGGCGAAGAAATATCTCCGCCTTTAGGAGGATATTATTTCTTTTTGTCAGCACCACATTTGCCTTCGCCGCACTTGCCTTCAGTAGTTTTGTGCTCACCGCATTTAGCGTCTGCAGCTTTACCTTCACCACATTTAGCTTCAGCTGAATCTTTACCACATGTATGCTCTGTACCACACGTATGCTCACCAGTAGTGTCTTTTGCAGGCGTTTGAACTTCAGTTGTTACATCTTTAGATTCTGTACTGCAGCTGGCAAAAATACTTGCAGCACCTAACATAGCACCTGCAGCAACTGAACTCCATAAAATACTTTTTGATTTTTTTTCCATTGTTGTTATTGTTTTGGGTTTATAATAACTTTCAATGGTTTGTCGGATTTCATACCACTTCCTGACAGAAAAAATGAATTATTTTTTATTTTTCGTCTAATTTATTATAAATCAGAATTTTAAATTTATTCAATGCTGTCGTACCGGGGGTGAAACCAGTCGGCGGCACACCTATTTGTCCTATTTTTTTACGCAACAGCTGATCCAGCATCCGGCTTTGCTTTTCATATTTACGACATACGGAACAGATCATTTCATGCACAAAAAGCTGCACCTTTTCCTTTGAAGTCAGCCCACTATCCAGCTTCTTTTCAATCAGAAAGGTAGCTGTTTCACAGGAAACCAAATACGTGTTGTATGTCTTCATTATTTTTTAAACCACTGTTGTTGCAGGCATTCCCGCAGCTGCAATTTTGCCCGGTGAATGATCTGCCAGTAATTAGTCGTAGATACACCCAATTCCTGACAAATAGTTCCTGCATCTTTTTGTTCCAAGTATTTAAGCTGAATGGCAGAGTTCCATAAAGGAGGTAATTTCCGGATGCATTGCATTAATAGTTCATTAAATTCCGGATTATCCAGCAGCTCTACGACTTCTTCGGTCCAGTTTTCCGGCCTGCGCTCTTTTCGCCATTCTCCCCCATCTTCGAACAAATAAGAAAATAAAAAAGTGCTTTGTTGTTCTGATATTTTATCTGCAGATACAACCGTACGTTTATAATTTTTCCGGTGAAAGTCGATGATCTTATTTTTAAGAATAGAAAACAACCAGGTCTTTGGTTTGCTTTTATTTTCAAAGGTATGAAAGGACTGAAACGCACTGATAAACGTTTCCTGAACCAGATCTTCTGCTGTTTCTTTGTTCGAAGTTTTATAAAACGCCCACGACAACAGATCCGAAGAGTATTCATTTACCCATGCCTTAATTATTCCGGAGGTTTCCTGCATAAAAATTTATAGTAATAGTTAAAAATACGTATTGCAGAATACAATTGGATTTCACTAAAAAATGAATGTTATTCCTTTCTGTATTTCAGCTGCAAGCCATGAATAAAATTACGTAACACCTGATCCTTACACGGTCTGAACTGACTTTGATCCGGATTTCTAAAAAGCGCGCTCAATTCATGTTTCCCAAACCGCATGTCGGCAAGTTCCAGAATATCGAGTATATCATCGTCCTGTAAATTCAACGCAATTTTTAATTTTCTGAAAATGATATTATTATTTAAACTCTTTTCTGCCACAGGTGTTTGTCCGTCTTTTTTACCCCGCTTATCAATAATAAACCCATTTAAAAAAACAGCCAGTTCTTTATCGTATAATTCTTTAAAATCGGGATCATCATCTTTTTTCATCCAGTTGCTGATCTCTGCACGTGTAACCTGCTGGTCAGCCAATGCAAAAAGCTGGATCATTTTATCATCATTAAAATCGAATGTATATCTGAGTCTGCGTATGATGTCGTTGTTATTCATTAATATGAAATAAGAATGTATGTATTTGATTATTGATTCAATGCTTTGTCGCGCTTGTTCAGCGCTTTTACAATATTTACATCGCCTTCGGAAAAATCATATGTAAACAGATCTTTTACAGCTACCCATCTGTAATTCGCGTGTTCTTTAAGTGTCAGTTTACCGCTGGTTATTTCTACTTCCATCGGGCTGAGTTGTAAAATAAAATTCGGGTATTGATGCAGATAAAAAGGATGCTCCTGAATTACTTCAACGTTAACATCAAATTCTTCTTTCATTTCCCGCATTATTGCCTGAGCGTTCGTTTCTCCTTTTTCAACCTTTCCTCCGGGAAACTCCCACTTTAAGGGCATTTTCATTTTAGCACTGCGCTGAGCGATAAAATAAGAATCCTGTTGTTTGATTACAGCACAAACAACAGCAATGGTAGGCAAATCAGTCATCTTGCTTTATTATTGATATTTTATACTATACGGCAAGTTAACCGATAAAGATTTTAGTAGTCGAATTTTTTCAGAATAGCTTCTGCCATGGCAAGGTCTTCAGGCGTTGTGATTTTAATGTTCTCATAAGAACCTTCAATCAGCTGTATGCTGTACCCTGCCGCTTCAGCCACACTTGCATCGTCTGTATACTGATCGTTTGAGGCACGGTGAAAGGCGTCTCTGACCTGCGAAATCTTAAATGTTTGAGGTGTCTGCACAATCCGGTAATCAACCCGGTTAACTGTTTTGTTTCCTTTTTTATCCACCAGCCGGATCGAATCCTTTAATTCCACCGCGGCTACCGCGTTTCCTTTTTCAAGAGCAACCTTAAATGATTCTTCGATAATACGCTTGCTTATGAACGGCCGTACCCCGTCGTGAATAGCGACCAGGCCGTCGTTCACGCCAATGCTGTTCAATCCGTTCCGTACCGACTGAAACCGGTTTTTCCCGCCGGAAACAATTAAGTGCGGAATGGAAAAGGAATACTTTTCACACAGCTGATGCCAGCGGTCCATTTGTTCTTCCGGCAATACCAGAATAATATTTACCGCTTCGGTACTGGTAAAAAACCGTTTAATGGTATGCATTAAAATAGGAGCATTTCCAATCGGAAGGAATTGCTTTGGTGTATCACTTCCCATCCTTGAACCCGATCCTCCGGCAACAATTACAGCAAATCTATTCATATGATGCATCTATAATTAAAGATTGAAACAAGATTGAATTTTATTTTGACAAAGCCAAAGGCTGAATGCCTAAAGCTTAACGCCTGCCCAGATTTATTTATTCTGCTACTTATAATTTTATAATTTGTTCATAGAATTCCGTAAAAATCAGATAAAATAAAAATTGTAAATTTCGACAAATGAGGCTTTGAGCTTTAAGCATTTGGCTTTCTGCCATACAAAAGTGTCAATATGTCATAAAATGTGCCAGTAACAGCGCTTGGCACAGCTATTGCCATTTGGGTTAAAACAAAGCATAAAAAAGTAATAAACAGAATAGAAAAATAGATATGGGAAAAATTATCGGTATCGACTTAGGAACAACAAACTCATGCGTTGCAGTAATGGAAGGCAGTGAGGCAGTTGTAATTCCAAACAGCGAAGGTAAAAGAACAACACCTTCAATAGTGGCGTTTCTTGAAAATGGCGAACGTAAAGTAGGTGATCCTGCTAAACGCCAGGCTATTACCAACCCTACAAACACGATCAGTTCGATTAAGCGTTTCATGGGTAAAAAATTCAGCGAATCAAAAAGTGAAGCTGACCGTGCAACATACAAATTAGAAGCTGGCAGTAACGATACACCAAGAGTCCGTATCGCAGACAGACAATATACACCTCAGGAGCTTTCTGCAATGATTCTTCAGAAAATGAAGACTACAGCAGAAGAATACTTAGGTCATGAAGTAAAAGAAGCAGTTATTACAGTACCTGCTTATTTCAATGATGCAGAACGTCAGGCAACTAAAGAAGCAGGTCAGATTGCTGGTTTAGAAGTTAAACGTATCATCAATGAGCCTACTGCTGCTGCGCTTGCGTACGGTATGGATAAAAAAGGCAAAGACATGACTGTTGCAGTATTCGATTTAGGTGGCGGTACGTTTGATGTATCTGTACTTGAATTGGGCGACGGTGTATTTGAAGTAAAATCTACCAATGGTGATGTACACTTAGGTGGTGACAACTTTGATGAAGTGATCATTGACTGGTTGGCTGGCGAATTTAAATCTGAAGAAGGCCTGGATCTCCGTCAGGACCCGATGGCGTTACAACGTTTGAAAGAAGCTGCTGAAAAAGCTAAAATTGAATTATCAAGTTCCGCTTCTACAGAAATCAACCTGCCATACATCATGCCGGTTAATGGTATGCCAAAGCACTTAGTTAAAACATTAACAAGAGCAAAATTCGAACAACTTGCAGATAGCTTAATTAAACGTACGTTAGATCCTTGTAAGCAGGCATTGAAAGATGCAGGTTTATCAATCGGTCAGATTGACGAAGTAATCCTGGTAGGTGGTTCTACACGTATTCCAAGAATTCAGGAAGAAGTTGAAAAATTCTTCGGTAAAAAACCTTCTAAAGGTGTTAACCCGGATGAAGTAGTTGCATTAGGTGCTGCGATTCAAGGTGGTGTATTAACAGGTGAAGTAACCGATGTCTTATTGTTAGACGTTATTCCATTGTCTCTTGGTATCGAAACAATGGGTGGTGTGTTCACTAAATTGATCGAAGCAAACACAACAATTCCTTCTAAAAAATCTGAGGTATTCTCTACGGCATCTGATAATCAGCCTTCGGTTGAAATTCACGTATTGCAGGGTGAGCGTGCATTTGCAAAGGATAACAGATCTATCGGACGTTTCCACTTAGGCGATATTCCTCCTGCTCCGCGTAACGTTCCTCAGATTGAAGTTACGTTTGATATCGATGCAAACGGTATCTTAAACGTATCTGCTAAAGATAAAGGAACTGGCAAAGAGCAGAAAATCCGTATCGAAGCATCTTCAGGTTTATCTGCGGATGAAATCGAACGTATGAGAAACGAAGCGAAAGCAAACGAAGGTAAAGACAGAGAAGAAAAAGAGAAGATTGAAAAAATCAATCAGGCTGATTCAATGATCTTCCAGACAGAAAAACAATTGAAAGAGTTTGGTGACAAACTTTCTGCCGGAAACAAATCTGCGATCGAAGCTTCGTTAGAAGATTTGAAAAAAGCGTTTGAAGCAAAAGACATCTCTGCAATTGATACAGCAATGGCTGCGATCAACACGGCATGGCAGGCAGCTTCTCAGGAAATGTACAGCGCTGAACAAGGTGCTGGTCAGCCAGGAGCGGATGCAGGTCAGTCTGGCCCTTCAGACAGCGTTACTGACGTTGAATTTGAAGAAGTAGACGGAGACAAGAAGTAATTCAATCTCATCCATAAAATAAAAAACGAGTCACGCTTTTGGCATGACTCGTTTTTTTATGCGCATATTATTTTTGTCTATTAAAACATTTGACAGCTACTTTAAACGCCGGTATTATTCTATGATTACTTTTAAAGATTGTTTAATCCCCTCCTGCGTAATACATACACTATACATTCCTTTACCGGTAATAGCTACAGGATCATTTGCTTCATACGCATCGTTTGCATAAACAAGCTTCCCGATATTGTTATAAACCATTATTTCATATTTACCGTTACCGGTTACAGCAAAGGTTCCCGCAGCCGGATTTGGGTATGCAAAAGAAACATTCTTATTCAATGATACATCCGGCAAACGTGCATCTAATGTTATCTCTTCCCTGCTGTTATCATTCGTTGTTATATATACAGCAGAACTCATTCCCCCATTGCCTGCAGTGCGTGCGTTTGCAAGTGTTATTACACACGAAGTTGTTACTGTAGATGCTGCCTGTTCTGAATAATAAACGATGACCTCATTCGTATTTCTTCCGGATACGATAAAGCCGCCCCATGCAGACCAGTTGTAGGTGGCACCGCTATATACAGGCGCTGTAAAAATATAATATCCTTTGCCTAAACTTTCAGCGGCCTTCCATTGAATATCGAAATCTTTATTCTGAATAGTAACAACAAACCCAGAACTATCATTCCCACACATTTCATTTACAGCCACCACGTAATATGTTCCCGGCTCAATGACGGTACCGCTTACCGGTAGGGTATACGTTTGATCTCTGAAATAATTAAATGCGGTTCCTTCAAAAATGGTATAATTATCCAGATAAAGTTTTTTTAGAATATCTGTATTGAATTGATTATTGAATCCATAATATGTACCCGTTATCTTAAAAATTTCTTCCTCGTCATAATTTGTTTTTGCAAACACACTTTCCGTTTTAGGAATTTTTGAGGGAACTTTCAGATTAAATGTATAAAAATAATTTTCACATATATTCATGTCAATATTGGGCTGATAGCCTATTTCAACATAGGGAAATAAATCTGTCTTATTAAACATATCCTTCATATCCATGGAGGCAGGATTCATCGGCAGTCCGGATTCCTGGTCAAATATATTGCTTCTATTCCAATAGATCATGTCTTCCAGTTGGGCAGGAGTTGCTGCTATGCCATCAACAAATACATATGGGCGGATATCTATTATGTCTTCTCTGCAAACAGAAGGTACATTTTTTATAGCTATTGAATGGCAAGGACTTTCTTCCACGATTACATATATGCTGTCATAGTAATAATCGTAGGGGCTGCATACAGACACCTGTTGCCGGATTTTATATTTGCCTTTGCCAACAATACTTTCAAAATCTTCTGTCATAGGAGTTTGAATACCTGTGGACAGATCTGTAAAAGTAAGCCTGTGATTTAAATCCAGAATATTATTACCACTACTCCAAAATTTCACATTGGTAAAAAAGTCGTTTGCGAAATTTACTTTCTCTCCTTTATCAACCATATAGGTTAATGTATCTACCGCGAATAGAGATGTTGGCGGAGTAATAATGGAAAAATCTATTACTACTGCACTATTCAGAATCGGATCAGCACCCGTTTTTTGAATATGTACTCTATCATAGGTGCTATATTTAAAAGGAGCTGTAATCTCATCGTTTGTAACAATTATACCATCCAGCCGGAACATTTTATACTTGCTTATATTATCATTCGCATCATTTAAATCCCGGATACCTGTTTTATTAAAAATCTGTTCAAAAGTGATTAATGTATCTTCACAGGAATACATACTGTTTCCTTTATCTGCAACTATAAATGTACCTGTTGTCTGTGCGGATATAAATCGTGCATAAAGGAAAATAACTGCAGCAACAAGTAAAATTTTAATCTTCATATTAACTTATTTTAAGTGGTCATTATATTAAATGATTTAAATGAAAACATTGTATGTATAAAAAACAGTACGTTGTTTTTTTAGCCGCAATAAACTGCATCTCTACTGCTTCAATACTTTCACAACAGCCGATGATTGATCGCCTGTAATTTTTACTACATAAAACCCATCCGGAAGGGCAGATATATCAAGGCCAGCCGTGTCATCGGTCAAGGTTTGTTTTTTTACGGTCTGCCCCTGAAGATTTGTTACCTGCACGTTTAACGTACCTGGTTGTTGCGAATCAATGTGCAAAATGCCGGTGGTTGGATTGGGGTACACGGCAATATTTTGTTCGGATCGATTCAGAATGGATGTTGGAATATCGGTTGCGGTACCTGTTACCGTTAGCGTATAGGCGGGTGTATTGGGGTCATTGCTGTTTATTGTAAGGGTGATTTGTTTGGTTCCTGTTGTGGTTGGGTGAAAGCTCACAGGTAATGCAATGATCTCCGCGGGCTCCAGGGTGTCGGTTAGTTGCAGCATACCGTGATCAATGCTGAAATCAGCTGCATCGCCGCTGATGCTGATGCGTTGGGTAAGATCTTTAAACAGTAAATCGTAATCGCCTTCGTTGCTTACCGCTACGCTGACGGTTGAAAGATCACCCGTTTCTACCATGCCGAAATCATACGCTGTTACAGCCGTGTTTGCTACAGCCAGCTGCAGTTTGGGCTCAAGGGTGAGGATGTCGATGATGTTTGAAAATACGGCCGTTGCTGAATCTGCCCCGCCGGCAAAATATACTTTGTTCTGTGTGGCAACAGCGGTTACACCGATATTTTTAGACGGAAGATCAATGTAGGACCATTTTTTACGGGCCAGGTCATAGACCGCTACCGAGTCTGCACTGCTGAATTCCGGCTTGTTGGGAATCCAACCCGAACGATCTGGAAATGGAATAAAAAATGCTTTGCAGCCGGCCTGTACAACCTCCTTGTAAATCCGTTCCCGTCCATCCTGCACGGTTTTAAAAAAATAGGGAATTTTTACGTACTCCCAGCTGTCGTTTGCCGGACGGTAAATTTCTATCGTATCAGCTGGAATTAGATTGCTCACCTGCCCGCCCGCAAAATAAATAGCATCTTTGTATACAAAACTTTTCAGGTTGTATTTTGCTTCTTTGAGTGTATCACGTCTCCATGTATTTAGTTCCGTGTCATACACATTGATTAAATCTTTGGGAACTGAGCTGGTTTCTCCCCCGGCAAAATAGATTTTGTTCTGAAAAGAAACTCCTGTAAGCCTGGTGCGTTGTACAATTCCTTGTGCAGGCAAAAATGTTCCTGCTGTCCAGGTATTTGTTTGCGTAGAATAGAAATCGACAATGTATGATGGTGCCGTACTGCTTGTTTTTTTCTCTCCCCCTCCGAATACTACTTTTCCATTGGCAGCACCAGCTCCTAGATCAACCCGGGCCTCTGAGAGGTATTGTGCAGACCATTGGCCCGTAAGGGTATCATAGATATCTACCTTCTTACTGTAAAAAGACGGGTTTAATTGACTGGGGCCATTCAATCTGCCAACGCCACCGGCAAAATAAATTTTGCTGCCATAACTTATGGATGTAACCCTGGATCGCATGGAATCATTGGGTAAGGCAGTACTTAGTTTTGCACCGGTACGTGTATCAATCATTTCTATCTGACTCACTAAATACAATGTGTTACCAACCCATTTATCTCCTGAAAAAAAGAATAGATAGGGGCCGATTGCCCCTGTACTCATGTTGTTTTTTCCTTCATTCAACGTTGCGGTAGACCAGTGCTGCGCAAAGGCGGCATGGGTGAACATAAAAATAACGGTTAACAGCATGAGGATCTTTTTCATGGCAGGTATGTTTGAGGCGCGTTAAACAACGCCTGTACGATTTATATTTTATTTATTTGCTTGCACAAACAGTAGATTGTGCCTTACTCATTATGTTACAATATGTGATTTATAACATTAAAATTATACCGGTTTATACTTTCAAAATACTATTTGTAACCGTAAAATACTAGCAGGAACAAATAATGCAAAGAGCAGGCAGAACGTATATGCTGTTCTGCCTGCTCTTATAAGATGTTTGTTTAAATGTATTTATTTCGTTACCTGCACCTTGTGCATGGTTTTATCACCATCCACGTCTACAGCTACAAAATACATCCCATTTTCGAGCTGAGATAAATCTACAGGCGTAATCACGTTACTTGTAGCAGATTTATATACAACCGCACCATTGAGTGCATAAACAGTAATCGATGCCGATTTAAAGGTATTGGTAATACCTACATTGACATTATTTGCTGCAGGGTTTGGGTACACGGTTACTTTAGCATTTGCCTCATCACTTGATCCCACGCGAAAGTTGTAACCCGATTGTATACATGTTCTTGTAATACAGCCGCTGGTATTACTTGTTACTACTACACAGTAATCATGCGGTGTTGGATCTTCCGGATCAAAAATATCAATGGCTCTGCCATTGGTAATAAATACGCCGTCTCTAAACCACTGATAGGTAGAAGATGCTACGATGTCTGCTTCCAGTTTTTCACCTATTTTGGTACCGCCGATAATTAGATCGGTACGTGTAATATTAACCGTTCCATTACCCGCAAAAGAAACTACACTTGTGCGGTCTGCACTGCTTCCGCACGAATTATTCGCACGTACTTTCACCACGTATGGTCCGCCGGTACCGGATGTAGTAACCACGATAGAATTAGCTGTTGAGCTGCCTGTACCGGAGCCGCCTAAATCCCATGTATATGAAGTCGCATTGGGATCATTTGTCACCGTAAAGGTTACAACATCTTCCAGGCCTTTATTGATACAGCCGGAAGGATCACGTGCAATGGTACCCGGAGTAGTAGGTGTGAGTTTTATTTCAATGGAAGCCGTATTGCTGTTGGCACAATTACCTTGCGCGTACACGCTTACCGTTCCGCCATTGGTGCCGTTGGGAATAACTGTAATCTCTGCAGCATCTGTAGCTGTACCGGATTTAAAATTCCAGCCTGCCGGTAAGGTCCATACATATCCTGTTGTATGGTTTACTTCATCTACGCTGAATACAACTTCCGCCGTGCTGCCGTTTGTAAGACATACATTTGCGGTAGAAATTTCTCCTAACTCATCCGGACGCACATATACGTTTACATCAATTTCATCACCCGGACACGTAGTAGTAGAAATTGATATAACACCAAAGTCTGCATCCTCCGCTACCGTAATGCTCACGTTAGACGCATTCTGGTTGGCTCCGTCGATGGTCCAGCCGTAGGGCAGTTCCCAGTTCAACGGGGTATTTACATTCGGTGTTAAGGCATAATTGTAGGTGCCGGGATGTACACAGGTTGGTCCACTTAAAGTAACTCCTTCATCCAGGCTACGTTTGATCTGTATAACCTCTACAATTTCACCGGATGCAGCACTGGTGCAATAATCACTTCCAGCCGGATCTGCTTTCGAATATAAGTAAATAGTACCGCCTTCTGTTCCGATGTTTACTGTAATACCATCCTGGCTGTTTGTGTTAGAACCGCTTGCAAAGGTATAATTGCTGTTACCTAGTTCCCAGCGGTAAACAATGCCTGTTTTCATCGAATTAGTAATATGAATCTGTCCTACCGATGTAGGAATGCAACCAGCTAGATAATTATCTATTTCATATTCAGCAACGGGCAGATTTTTCCCAAAAGTATGGGCAATGGAAGTACTGTTACATTTTCCTACCTGCACAAAGATCTGCTCACCGCCATTAATACTAGAAGTAAAGTCAAATGCGATCGCGCTGTTATCTCCAGAAGCGTACGGCTGATTTCCAACTAGGTCTATACTAGTTGTATTCCATGTATAAATATCTGTACCGATTCCCAGATTAATATTACCGCTTACCATATCCCGTATAGAGAAGGCGTAGGTTTTGTCTTTTTCAATACACGCTTCGCCTACAATCGGATCAATGTACTCAAACTTCTGGTACAGATCTACAAATACCTGGCCGGCTGTAGCTACATCTACATCGATATTACCCGTATATGGTGGACAAGGATTGGGTACACTTTCCTTTTTTGTACCCGTATAGTTAAGATACAAACGTGCTTTATTAAAGCGATTGGTCTGAATGGTCGGCTTAACAGTTACACTTGTACCGGTTGTGGAACCTACAATGGTTGCACCGCCTTCAATCGACCAGCTGTATGTGATACTACCACTTAGTCCAGTAATACTTGCAATTGAAAATGTTTTATTCTGCCCGATATTGTTGCTTTGATCTGTTGGATTGGCATAAGTAATACATGCATCGCTTGATCCTGTAGTTGCAGTGATTACAACTGTAGCAGGTCCAAATCCCTGCTCTACAACAATGGGTGCCTGCGCTTTAACAAAGGCTGCGCTGAGCGAAAGTAAGAGCATCAGCGCGCAGCGCTTTGCCCAAAAAGTTAATGTATGTTTCATTAGTTAATTTTTTTAGCTGAAAAAAAGCTGTGTAAAATATTTTTTTATCTCTGTTCCGCACTATTCTGAAACGCGTACAAAGCCATGCTTAAGCAGCCCCCGCTGCCGTACACTTGTTTTTATTTTTTGCTGCGTCATTTCTGGTCATTGTGTATGCGCATACATTTTCCGGATGAAATAATGAGCAGCTTTTTCCCATAGGCAGAGCGATTTTATCATGAAACAATATTTTAAAAACTATGAATAAAACGGAATCATTCTCTTCAGTTATCTCAGTTGACTGATGAATAATTAAACAGAAAGTATAATTTTATTTTTTTAATACTAGGGAATATATGTGGATGTATTTTATTACATATGTTAAAAAACACCGATTGATTGCAAAAAAATATTTTTATATATGCTAAACCAATGTTTTCATAAACGCAGATCAACAGCGTGTACAACTTATGTTAACTAAAAAAAATTGCATTCAATATTTTATATCCGGTGTCTGCTGATTTATACGAACCTGTTCTTCAAAAATAAGTTGTGGATTGCCCGCATCAATCGATAAATCCATAGGCTGCAGCTACGATGCATTCATTTCACTATTTTTAACCTTCAATAAACATCTAAACGAGGTTACTTCTTTGCAATAACCTGCATATACTTTATATTAAATGCAAGTAATAAAAACATGATTCATTTACCGGCTATGAAAAGACATTCCTATTTATTTTTATTTTTGTTATTTATCCTAAGCCTGTTCAGTCAGGCGCAGCACTGGTCTACCGCAACATTGAATGAAGGAAAAAATAATATGAGTACAGGGGCAATCGGCCCCTATGTATTCTTTTTTTCCGGCAATAAATGGATCGGAAATACACGTTATTTAGTGGGACAAATAGAAATGATTGATATATGTACCGGTACAAAAATAACTACCGCATTGCCCAATGATTCCATGCGATCCAGGGTTACATCGGTAAGTTACGGCAGCAAAATTTATTTTGCCGGCGGTGTTGGTAACCTGAATGGTGGGAGCGGTTTGAATCCAACTTTTTATAGTAAGCAGGTAGATATCTATGATACCGTTACGGGCCAATGGTCTGCACAATACCTCTCAGAGGCCCGGGTTGATCTAGGAGCTGCAGCTGCCAATGGAAAAGTAGTATTCGGCGGGGGAGAGAAAAAAACAAGCAGTACGGCACCATCATACATTGTCGATTTCTATTCTACGCAAACAAATACCTGGACGGCAGGAACATTTTTGCCTGCACAAGGAGTGATACAACGCACCAGGCTTACAGGAGTTTCTTTTCAGAACAAGATCTATTTTGCCGGCGGCTTAACGACGTCAGTTCCTAAAGATTTAATCAATGTGTATGACACGGAAACCAATACCTGGCGCCGGGATACGTTAAAAGAGGCGAAATACAACCTGAAAAGTTTTGTGTACAAAGACGCCGTATATTTTGCCGGCGGACAAGTAAGCGGACTAATTCCAGCCGATACGATAGAAATTTACCGTCCGGCAAACGACAGCTGGGAGTACGTAAAAATTCCCTATTTTTTTAAAACCGTGCAGGATGGACGGGAACGGATTTACAAAGAGGTTGTACAGGCCGGCTGCAAAGCATTTTTCATTCCTTTTCCCGATGAATCTGGTCGGATTCCCAACATGCCGGAATTAAGCAGTGCAGACTCGGTAGCGGTCTATGACCTGGCCCGTAAAAAATGGTCCTACATTGATCTTCCATCTAAAAATATCGGGGTAACCGCTGTTGCCACACAGAACAAAGTATATTTTGCCGGCGGGGCAGATTCAGCAACGGCCGTATTTTCAAACATCATCGACATCCTCACCCTGGAGCCCAAACTGCAGCTGGCTGTAGCAAACACGGCTGTAACAGCGTATGATTTCGGCATGGTAGAAACGGGTGATCTTTCAACCGCCAGCGTAGCGGTAAGCAACGAAGGCGATTACGATTTACTGTTTAAAGATCTTACCCAACGCATCAGCATCAGCGGCGATGCAGCTGATTTCAGCATTGATCCGGGTATGCTGCAACTAACCGACACCCTGGAGCCCGCGGAGATCATTGCATTACCTGTGAGCTTTCACCCAACCACAACAGGAACCAAACAAATCACCCTTACAATAAACAGCAATGACCCCAATACACCCGCCTATACGCTAACGGTAACAGGTACCGCAACCGATATTCCAACATCCATTCTGAATCGATCCGAACAAAATATTGCCGTGTACCCCAATCCAACCACCGGCATTTTGCACATTGATTCGCAACAACCAGGTACGTTAAACGTGCAGGTAACAAATCTTCAGGGGCAGACCGTAAAAAAACAAACCTTGACCGATGACACGGCTGGCCTTGATATATCTGCCCTTCCGGATGGGTTTTATGTAGTAAAAATTACAGGCGATCAATCATCGGCTGTTGTGAAAGTATTGAAGCAGTAGAGATGCCGTTTATTACGTCTGAAAAAAACCGGCAGACGCAATAAATTGTTACTAATGAAACAGAGAGAGCCGCAATAAAATTGCATCTCTACTGAATACATTTTTAAAACTAATTCCATAAAACGTTTTACCTCTGCATTTTTACTTCTAACTTCAACCTTTCATACGAACATTTTATATCATGAATCAGGTTGTATTGGTAACGGGCGGCAGCTCAGGCATCGGCAAATCCATTTGTCTGTACCTGCATGAAAAAGGCTACATCGTTTATGGCACAAGCCGTAACCCGGCACGTTACGCACATGAAGTACCGTTTAAATTAATTGCGCTTGATGTATTGGACGACACAACCATCACCCCTGCGCTGAAAACAATTATAGATGCGGAAGGTAAGCTGGACGTATTAGTCAACAATGCCGGTATCGGCATGCTGGGTTCTATTGAAGACAGCACGGCCGAGGAAGTGAAAGAAGTATTTGAGACCAATGTATATGGTATTTTGCGTACCTGCCAGGCGGTATTGCCGCATATGCGTGAACGTAAGATGGGCCTTATCATTAATGTCAGTTCTATTGCCGGTTATATGGGTTTGCCATACCGGGGTATTTACAGTGCAACAAAAGCCTCGGTACATATGATCACCGAAGCCATGCGTATGGAGCTGAAACCTTATGGCGTGCACGCATGTGTGGTAGATCCGGGAGATTTTGCGACCAATATCAGCGATAACCGCAAAGTGGCTCATGCAGGACGATCCGGTTCGGTTTATATGGAAGAAATAAACCGTATTGAAGCCATGATCAACGCAGAGGTTGCTCATTCTTCCGACCCGTTGTTAATGGGTAAAGCCATTGAAAAGATCATCCGAAGCTCCAATCCGGATATTAATTACCTGGTAGGAAAACCAATGCAGAAATTATCCATTCTGGTAAGAAGACTTGTACCTAAAAAATGGTTTGAAAAGATCATTGCTTCCCATTACAACATGCCCGTTAAGTAGTAACCATCTTGTAATGAACCAATAAGAAGAAGTATCAAAAAGCGATATTTTTTTGTAATTTGCATTAATACTAATAATTGAAAATATGAATCCTTGGCATGACGTTTCTTTTGGAGATGAATCTCCATCAATAGTTCAATGTATCATTGAAATCCCGAGCGGAAGTAAAGCTAAATATGAATTAGATAAAGAATCTGGTTTATTACGTTTAGACCGCGTACTTTTCTCTTCTGTACACTACCCTGCCAACTACGGTTTTATCCCACGTACATACTGCGACGATAAAGATCCATTGGATGTATTGGTTATTTCTCAGGTAGAAGTAGTTCCTTTCTGTATTGTAAACGCAAAAGTAATCGGTGTTATGCGTATGCTTGACGGCGGTGAAAAAGATGATAAAATCATTGCTGTAGCTGCTGATGATATCTCCGTAAAACACTACAATGATATCAGCGACTTGCCACCACACACCATTTTAGAAGTACAGCGTTTCTTTGAAGACTACAAAAAACTTGAAAATAAAAAAGTTGTTGTTGAGGATTTCTTAGGCAGAGAAGAAGCATTGCGCATTGTGAACGAAAGCATTGAACTTTACAACGTTACGTTCAAAAAATAAGTATTGAATATTTCTTTTCAAAAAAGCCTGAGTAACTAATTACTCAGGCTTTTTTAATAGATATTTCGAACTGTATATTTTATACCTATGCTGAGAGATTGAATTATTATATCGATGTCTCTGGCATAGATTATATGTAGTATTAAAAAAAATATTGCGGAAGCTGACACCAGCGCTGTAAGATATCAGAGCAAGGATATAAATTTGTTTTTATTCCATCACCCGCTCTCTGACATACGGCGGTAGCGTACCCGGAACACCAGGCTTTTCATCAGCAGCGTCGTATAGGCTTAACCCATAAAAATCTTCCACCGAAATAATTGCCCGTTCGTTAAGTAAAGATGTATAGGCAGCAACCTGCTTTTTACCTGTTTTGTCTTTCTGCAAAAACTGCAGAAAATCCGTATACGAAACATAGCAGAACACCTCTGCTTCATACTGCGGATTCAATACTGCAGGAATAAATATACCCAGCACACGGCCTTGTGACGCTGCTTTTGAATGCATTGCATAGCTTGCTGTAATCGTATATTGTGTGAGCTCATTGCCCTTGATATACCGTTCGTCAATCGGAATCTTGCTGATATAAATACTGTCTTTACGTTTGTTTCCTGTTTTATAAAACCGTGCCTTATCTAATTTTGAGATAACTACATCCTGCGCAACAATTTCAGACAGCTGCTCATCGGCATACGTTTTAATCTTTTTTGTCCGGATAGCTTCCAGTAACAAATCGGTTAATGCAGTGTTTTGTGTCAACGCAGATTTGCTGTTTGCATCAAAGAAATAAGTCAGCTGATACGTTTCAGCAGTCTGCTTACCAGTTTGTTTGGCAGCTATCCGAAAACGATTATGAGACGCGTCAAAATCTTTCCGAAGACTTTCTGCATAACCATCTAATTGCGCTGCAAGTGTAGTAGCAGATTTATATTCACGATAACGATCCCCGTTTGTACAGTAAAAAACAGTATCCCCATACATGGTTGACACAACCATATTATCATACGCGATACGCTGTGTACGTAAGGCTTCTTCCAGCTTCATGGAATCAAGCTGGTTGATGCCGGAGTACCACATATAAGACTTTCCTGCCAATGCCTCCAATACGTGCGGATAAGAAAACGCAAGTACATATGTATTCGTAAAAGCGGTTGACACGGTTGAATCCATGCCAAGAATAAGCCATTCGTTACTGATGCGGTTTGTTTTGTCCAATTGTGTAAGTTTTTTCAGAATATGAATGCGTGTTAAACTTGCTGTGCCATACCGTTTGACTGAATACTCCCCTTCATCCGAACGCTCAACCAAAAAACGATCCGGCAATTCTGATGCTGCCAGCGTTGTGAAATAACCCGCTTCGTGATAGGTATATGCATGTATTTTTTTTGATTCGTACAACTGCATAAGAATTGCCGGCAGATCAGCTTTATTATATCCTCTGTTGAACAAGGCTGTACTGGAAGCGCTGCACATAGCCTGTAAATAAATCTGTATGGTATCAGAAACATTCTGTAATGCACCTGCAGAAAAATGGGTGTCATTTTTTATCAATGACTGCGCAAGCACAGGAACCGTATTTAGCAACGAAGCAGACGCTTGCAGGTTTGATGAAGCAACAACCGTTTTTTTACCTGTAAGGTAATTCCGCTTTACCAGTGCCTGCTTGTAATTCATCTGTACATGATGATTAACCGGGTGTACCCACGTACATGGATATGTTTCCAGATACGCCAGGCTTTCCTTCGCACGCAGATAGTAGATATAAGTTATATCTTTCTGTTTAACCTCTACAGATAGCCATTCAATAGGTAAATCTGCGATGTCTGTTATGCTTCCTCCAACAGGCTTACGGTATACACTGCATATTGCCTCGCCTATTAATTTGGTAACAGACGTTTCATTTTTAATCGCACTTATTTCAATTGCTTTTTTTATGGCCGTATTTTTTTGCAGTGTTAACACGTTTTTTTTATCCGGCATATATACCGGAATGTTATTCGCGCTGATGCCTTTCCAAAGTATGGATGCCAGATTGCAATCAAAACAAAACGCAGACGAGTCTGTTCTGGCTGAAAAAAGAACCGTTACATTATTGTAGGGTTCATAAAACGGTTTATTCCAGGCATTGTTCTTCTCAATGCTTTCAGCCAGCAGCCAATCTGTTTGTGCCTGTACCACCGGTACAATAAAAAATAATGCTATTACTGAAAGGACTGCCTGGATATAACGCATAAAATGAATCAGCTATTTTTTCTTTTAACACCACGCACCGCTTCTGCGTTCCATGGATCTTCCGGCCAGGAATGTTTCGGATACCGCATGCGTAATTCTTTACGTACTTCAGGGTATGTATTCGCCCAGAAACTTTTTAAATCCTGTGTTACCTGTACCGGTTTATAGCCGGGTGAAAGTAAATGAATCATTACTTTTGTTCTTCCTTCATTCACCGTTGGCGTATCTGTAAGGCCAAAGAGTTCCTGCAGGCGTACAGATAAAACGGGAAAGCTTCCATCTGTTTTGTATTCCAATGCAATGGATGAACCGCTGGGCACATCAATATGCGTAGGCGCAAGCTTAGCAAGTATCTTTGCCTGTTCCCAGGGAAGGATGGTATGTAATACTTCGGGCAATGGTATTTTTTTAAAGTCTTCTCTGCGCTTTACCTGTTTCAGATAAAAAGGCAGCCAGTCTTCAAGGGTTTGAAGCAACCCTTCCGCATCTACATTCGGCCATGCTTCGGTTGGCCGCCATTGCTTAAGAGAAAGAATTCGTGCCTGCCATTGTACACAGGCTTCATCCCAGTTAAAAATTTTCAGTCCTTCTTTTCGCACCGCTTCGCATAATGCTGCTGCACGCAACGTTTCATCTACTTCTTTTAAGGGTTTTGATGTAACGGTCAAACTCCCGATGCGGGTTTCTTCCTGCTGCAACAAGACACCTTTTGTTTCATCCCACCGGATACGAGCCTCCTGTACCATACGATCTGTGAGCAGCATCGGGTTTAACGCAGCGGCCCAGTAAATACGGCCTTCACCTACCCCGGCATCGGCATGCGCAACCGCCAGCCATTCTTCTTTTACCAGAACATCATTTTCATGCAGCCGTACATTGCGGCTGTTTGCCATTCTGTATCTTGCTGAAGCTGCATCTACCAGACGGGCAATCCGTTCCGGGTATGCAGCAGCAATCAATAAGCCGATGGAATCCGTATCAAATTCATAAACAGATGATTTAATGGAAAAAATTTTTCGCCAGGATTGTACTGCACGTTCAATGCGTTCCAGGATAAATGTGTCGCCCTGAAAACGTTTACCTGCGCGCCATGCCTGCAGGGCGTCAACTCGCAAACTTATATCTGCTCCTGCATGTTTGCCCAGTGCATCGCGTTCTTCGAGAATACAAACCAGATCAATGGCAAGCGGAAGTATAGTATGTTCTTTTCCTTTCAGTAATAAATGTGCGGTACGGGGATGTGTCGGTAAATTCGCCAGCGCTTTCCCATCTTCTGTTATCACACCGTTCTGTATGGCATCAAGCTCCTGCAGCAATGTCCTCGCCTGATCTACCGATCCTGATGGAGGGGCAGTAATCCAGGTCATGGATTGTATATCCCTCACACCCCATTGTGCTAACTCCAATACCAGCGGAGCCAGATCTGCTTCTGCAATTTCTGGTACGCGTTGAGGTTTGAGATACTGCTGGGTTGCTTCCGGCCACAACCGGATCGCGATACCAGGACCAAGCCTGCCTGCACGGCCCGCACGCTGGTCGGCAGCGTCCTGTGTTACCTTTACGGTTTCCAGCTTTGTCATGCCGCTGTTTGGATCAAACTTTGGTACACGTGCAAGACCGCTGTCAATAACGATATGTATGCCTTCTATCGTCAAACTGGTTTCCGCAATTGACGTAGCCAGTACAACTTTTCGACGCTGCTGTGCATCGGGGCGGATTGCTTCCTGCTGTGCATTCAGGCTCAGTTCTCCGTACAGCGGACGAACAGCAATATCGCCGTGTCGTTCTGTTAATGCAGCGGCTGTTTGCTGAATCTCCCGTACACCGGGTAAAAATACAAGTATGTCCCCTGTTTCTTCTTTTAGTACTTTACTTATAACCGTTGTTATTTGTCCGCTTATCGGTGCGTTTGTATCAATCGACGTGTACCGCACATCAATCGGATATTGGCGGCCCTTACTTGTTATGATGGGTGCTTTATCTAAAATGGCTGAAAGATTTTCTCCGTCCAGCGTTGCAGACATGATCAGGATGCGCAAATCTTCCCGCAGGATCTGTTGCAGGTCTCTGCACAATGCAAGCGACAGATCACTATGTAAACTACGTTCGTGAAACTCATCAAAAATAACCATGCCTACACCTTCCAGTGTATTATCCTGCTGCAATCGTCGTGTCAGAATTCCTTCTGTTACAACTTCAATTCGTGTCTGTGCTGAAACACGCTGATCAAAACGTACCCGGTAACCAACGGTTTTTCCTACTTCCTCACCCAGCAGATCGGCCATACGCTGTGCAACACTGCGCGCGGCCATGCGCCGTGGCTCAAGTAAAATAATCTTTTTTTCTTCAAGCCAGTCTGCCTTCAATAATTCAAGCGGAAGAATGGTACTTTTCCCTGCACCGGGCGGTGCCTGCAGAATAACAGTTGTCTGAAGATTCAGTGTTTCTTTAATCTCTTCAACTATTTCTGCAATGGGGTATTGATTCATAGGGCAAAGGTAGGAAATTATATTTAATCGTATAGACCAATTTATTGTGTCTAATTATTTAACCGCACATTTATTGCGTTTCATATTCAACATATACAATTTCATATCATTTAACAGACGCAATAAATTGCGTCTCTACGATTGGCGGTTTTGCCGGGAATAAAAATCCATTGTTCCATCAAAATATTTCACGGGTGATCCGGTGGTACAAAGGCCCGTGTACGTTCGAAATACGTAACATTCATGCCGGCTTTTCATGGCAGACACCTTTTTATGATCACATTATCCGAAATCAACAGTTACAAAACATAGAGCATTATATAGAAGCAAATCCATCTGAATGGGAAAGAATACAAATTTTATAATCAGACGGACTGATACGAATGCATTTTTTATACATGTTGTAAATCAAACAGCTGAAATGCATTATATTTATATCTCACAACAGATTCAAATACATGAATGTTATGTTTCTGAACAAGTTAATTTTCATTTGCGGCATACTCCATCTTGCATTAGGCATAGGAAGCAGTATTATTCCTAAGGTTCTGGATTGGAAAACAGAACTGACAAAGGTGCAGCCCTTGATCCGGCAGATGTTCTGGACCTATGCAGCATATATTTTAGTTATTAATATCTGTTTCGGTCTGGTTTCAATTTTCGGAACGGAAGAACTTCTGAATCATTCCTTTCTTGCATCCTGTCTTACCTTGTTTATCAGTTTATATTGGCTCACACGTATTGGTATTCAATTCTTTTATTTCGACAAAACACATGCACCGAAAGGATTGATTTTTACATTAGGTGAAATTGCTTTGGTAGGTTTGTTTTTCCTGTTTACAATACTTTATTTTCTGGCTTTCTTATATAACAACTCATGGATCTGATAACGGGTGTATTGCTAAGCTGGGGAGTTTTCCTATTGCTGATCGGGTATTTTATTCCATACATCAATAATCTTTACTTTGCGCGGGCGCTTGCCTGGCTTATTGTTATGGGTACAGCGCTAGTATCTATTACGCTCACGCTGTCTGCTGCTCCAATCTACCGGATGATTGCTATCGCATCCTTACAGCTCATCTCTATGAAAGTTATTGTGTTGGTTGAAACGTACAGAGGAAAACCCACGCTCACATATCTGCAATGGCTGGTATTTGCTATGGGCTGGTTTGGTATGCGTCCGCGTTTATTTGAAACCTTTCCCTCAAGCCCGCTTCCTGATGTTATGGCTTTTGTTGTAAAAGGAATTTCGAGAATTATTATTGGGTTATTACTTTTAATTGCTTCTGTTTATGCGGAAAAAGAATTTTCTGCTGTTTATTTTTTTTATGAATTACTCATGCTTGTTGGCTTGAGTTTTATTTTACACTTCGGCATATTGAATTTAAGTACTGCATCCTGGCGGTTTTCAGGAGTAGACGTAAAAGAATTATTCCGTGCTCCGTATAAAGCAACATCACTAAAGGAATTCTGGGGCAGACGCTGGAACATGGCCTTTTCTGAAATGACTGCGGTTGTTGTATACAAGCCTTTAAAAAATGTTTATGGTATTACTGCTGCTATGATTGCTTCGTTTTTAATTTCCGGATTGCTACATGAAATTGCCATTTCATTTCCGGTAAAAACTGGTTATGGATTACCGTTTTTATATTTCATTATGCATGGCCTTGTCATGCTGGCAGAAAGTAAAATAAGCCTTGTAAAAAAAATCATCCTGCACCCGATCGCAGCGCATATCTGGGTATTTGCATGGCTTATACTGCCTATGCCGTTATTGTTTCACAAAACATTTATTATTGAAGTAGTACAGCCGTTACGTGATTTTATAGTGCATATAATTGGCCTTTAAAAACAGATTGTCAACCTGAATGATAACAAAATTGCCTGTTAAACGTTTAGTATATAATCAGCTATTTTTTGTATATTATAAGTAACTAAAACCGTACAGCTATGAAACATTTAATCAGCATACTTCTTTTTACAGTGCTTGGTACAAGTGCATTTGCACAGGCAGACAACATTCTGGGCACCTGGCTTTCTGCCGATAAAAAAGCCCACGTCGAAATATATAAGACAAACAGCAATGTTTATTTCGGAAAAATAATCTGGCTCTCTGAACCCAATGATCCGACAACAGGAAAACCTAAAGTTGACGGCAAAAATCCGGATGCATCTAAACGCTCTAACCCGTTGATCGGATCTTTAACATTTTTAAATTTCGTGTATAAAGATGGTGAATATATTAATGGCAAAATATACGATTGCAGAGAAGGTAAAACCTATACCGGAAAACTGTGGCTGAATGATGATGGCACCTTGAGCATGCGCGGTTACATTGGCTTTCTGTATAGTACAGAAACCTGGACGCGTTTTAAATAATAATTTTAATTGAAAAATGTTCGACACGGTTATCCGTTACGGCATGTACCGACGGACAACCGTGTCGATTTTATTTAGCCGTTTCTTCAATAAGCACCCGCTGATGAAAATGTTTTGTCTGATGAATGTTATTAATCAACTGACTCTGATATTTTGAATCTATATCAAACGTTGCATGTGCGCGATAGACAAGTACATTTTGTATGGCTTCTTCCTTCACACCGGATTGAAGCATTAAGAATTGTTTCAGCGACTCCGGCGTTTGTTCATGTCGTGTACCTACATTGATTGTCATTTTTACCGGACACGATTCTTTTTTATCAATCGTTATATCCAGCTTTATGGGTTCAAACCTGATGCGTAACGCATCTTCAAAATCATCTTTATGATATAGTTCATCGCTTTGTAACAAGGCAATGGATTTGCCTTTTTTTCCGGCGCGCGCCGTTCTTCCGCTGCGGTTAACATATTGCGCTTCGTTATCCGGCAAATGATAATGAATCACATAATTCAGATCGCTCACATCAATGCCCCGGGCTGCAATATCCGTTGCAATAAGTACCTCAATGCGTTTGTCTTTAAATGCATGCATCACTTTTGTACGCTCATATTGATTGAGGTCGCCGTAAAGTGACCCGACAACAATATCAAAACCGGCCAGCTGCTGCCCCAGTAATTTAGCCGCGGCCTGTGTACGGCAGAATATGATGCCGCGTTCATTGCTATGCTTCAGCAAAAATGCTTTCAGATATTCTAATTTATATCCGTATTGATATGCCAGGTACTGATGTTCAATATTTCTATTTACATACTCCTGCGGCTTTATGCGAATCTCTTCGATGTCGGTTCCTAAATATTCCCGGATGATCAGCTTAAGTTCAGAACCAAGTGTTGAGGTGAACAAAAGCTTACGTGCAGTGGGCTTTGCAATCTTCATGATCTTATCAATATCCGGAAGAAAGCCCATATTGAGCATTTCATCGGCTTCATCCAGGATCAGGTATTTCAGGTTACTTAAGTTCACCGCCTTTCGCGCAATCAGGTCAAGCAACCGGCCGGGAGTTGCAACCAGAATGTGTTTTGGTGTTTCAAGCTTTTTTATTTGCTCTTCAATCTTTTTCCCGCCGTAAACGGCTTCTGTATGTATGCGCACGATGTAGCGGGAGAATACAAACAGATCTTTTGCAACCTGCTGGCCAAGTTCTCTGGTGGGTACCAGCACCAGTACCTGTGTTTGCTGTAAAGAAGGATTGATCTGTTGTAATACGGGCAAGCCAAATGCAGCTGTTTTACCTGTTCCGGTTTGTGCAACGCCTACTACATTTTTAGTAGAATTCAGAATAACAGGAATTGCTTTTTGCTGAATTTCTGATGGCGAAGAAATATTATTTTCACTAAGGGATTGAAGTAGCGCAGCATTTAAACCCAGGTCGGAGAATGTCATTCAGATTATACAAATTCAGATTTAAGATAAAAAATAATTCTTTAAAAGAACATACCTTGCAAAGATACACAAATACCCATTAATTTATTTCTATTTGGCAACGTCTGTTTCAGTAGGCTCAGGTGTTTTTCCTTCAGGAGGCAGAAACGAATTCAGATACCCTTCTTTTAAATGTTCGTAGACGGATTTTTTATCAACGAGCATCGAAACCAGATATGCAAACATACCAGCGAGCATCAGATAAAAGATCACCGAATGCCTGTCGGTCATTTCAAGTACAAGAATAGCAGATGTAAAGGGCGAATGCGTAACGCCGGTGAGGAAGCCTACCATGCCTGCAAGAATTAATAAATTCGTGAATTCAGAAGGGATGTCTGCAACGTAAGCGATAAATGCTCCGATTGTGCTGCCGGCACACAGCGACGGAGCGAATATACCACCTGCGCCGCCACTACCGAAGCTGAGAATCGGGCCGAAGAAACGGCTGAGCACTAAAGAGGGGGAAACATCTTTATTGCTGATGAACAACAGATCTTCCATGACTTCTTTACCGGCACCAATAACTGAACGGTTGAAAAAATAATAAATAGATGCAAAACTCAACGCAAAAATGAGCACTATGGCAATGTGTTTTCCTGTTGTTTTAATTGTTTTTTTCCAGCGGTGAATCACTAATATAAGACTCCCGAACATTCCGCCCATAAAGCCTGCAAGTGCCGCTGCTGCTATTACCCAAAGTATATATGAGTAACCGGCAACCTGTACTTTAGGGAATCCCAAATACAAATACGGACCCAGCATGGCTTGTGCCGTCATGCCTGAAATAATAACAGCTACAAATAATGTTGTCCGGAATTTAGAAAACTGAATCCGTGTTAATTCTTCAATTGCAAATACAATACCTCCAAGCGGCGTATTGAAAGCTGCTGCCAAACCAGATGCCGCGCCTGTAAGCACCATCAGTTGTGCACTGAACTTCTCCCACTGCTTTGGAAGCGCATGATGCATGAAGCTAAAAATAGAAGCCGATATCTGAATGGTAGGTCCTTCCCTGCCGATTGCTCCGCCGCCGGCAAGCATAACCAGGCTGCTTAATACCTTTACGATGGAAACTTTTACATTCAATAACTTCCGGCTTAAATTTGATTTACCTTCTAACTCAACAGCTGCCATTACCTGTGGAATTCCGCTACCAGCTGCCATGGGTGCAAATACTTTTACTAAAAACCAGGAACTTAAAAAAGCAACTGGACTGATCGCAAAAATCGCTTCCGGGTACGTATGTAAAAATTCTGTACTCAAATCTTCCACATAGAGAAAACCGCGGGCATACATAACCGCGGCAACACCAACCAATACGGAAGCTACCCATAAAGGAATAAGCTGATATGCTGTCCGGTGAAATTCCTTATAATCTAATTGAGATATTTTTTTATAGAAATATTCCTTCATCTAACCAATGTTAGCACATTTTACTTAAAATGGCAATCATTTCCAGGTTAAATTAGCTTGCCGCTTTTACACGGATACACATTACATATATAAATTATTTTTTATTTCTGGGCTTGTAGGTCAAGAAGTATGTGATGAGATTTAATTCTTCTGCAGACACACGTGCTTCTGAAACATTTTCTTCATGCACAGCATTTGCCATACGGATAGAATATGCACCAAGTTCCTCTTCTGTAAAATCAGGAATGATTGTTTTACCTTTAACTTTTTTATTATGACAACCTGCGCAATTCAAATCATATAACACACGCCCCTTCTCACACATTACTGCATATTGTTCCTGAATGGGTTTTGACATTGCCTCCGGAAATTCATACACGACTTTTTTTTGTGTTTTACAGGAATTGATCAAAAGAACACTCACAAACACTGCCACTACAATTCTAAAATATTTACGCATAATACCGATTCTTATTCTATTAATATTCGCCGCCCACTTTTCGCTGATTCAACACCTTATCCTTTGATACAGGTAATGTTAACGGAGGTTTTTCAAAAACAATATGTTCATTTAAGGATTGAATAAAGACTTCAATCTTATTTATTTCTTCCTTTGTTAAGTGCAACGAATCCGAAGAAAGTGTTTGATTCGGTATGTCAAGTCCTCTTCCTGCACCGCCGCCATTGTTGTAAAATTCAATTACTTCTGTTAGATTATCAAAAACGCCATTATGCATATAAGGCTTTGTATACGGAGCGTTGCGTATAGACCCTGTTCTGAACGCACGGTTCATTTCATCGGAAACATAAACAACTGTTCGACCATTATCCATACTTACACGTGAAAATAATTTATCTGCAGGCACGCCGATCACTTCAAATTCTGAATTCACATACGGTGGTTTTACTCCATTAAATTGTGGCACAAAATGACATGTTGCACATTGCGCTTTACTCATGAACAGATTAAAACCTTCCTGCACAATAGGATCTATAGATTTTTTTTCAATCATAGATGCATCAAAATCCGAATAACCGTTACTGAACTTGCTGTAATAAATGGTTAATGCAGATGTGATGTGATCAATGGTGATGCCTTTTTCCTGTGGTGTATACTTTAGTAATTTTGTAAAACGTGTATTGTATTCTTTACAGCTCAGCACTTTTTGTATGAGCGCTATTTCTGTACTTCCCATTTCAGTCGGGTTGAGTATAACACTTTTTGCCTGGTTCTGCATGGTAATGTGCGCGCCATCCATCATCAGCAAATGATTTTGCTGTACATTAATCAATGAAGGTGTATTTCTTGGTAAGCGATCAACCCGGTTAAACTGAAGTGCTGTACGGTTAAGCGTATCTGTAAAATATTCGGTAGGCAAATGGCACGAAGCACAGCTGCGTAAATTATTTCCGGATAAGATCGGATCGTAAAACAACAATTTACCTAAATCATTTAACTCGTTAAGATCTGTAGAATCTGTTACCCGGGAAAAAATCCCTTTTGTATTCTGTGCATAATACAATCCTTTATCAAAAATAGATGTGCTGTTTTTATTTAACGAATAATCAACCAGGTTTTTACTGGACACGTTATATTTATGAATCATTTTTTGATTCAATGCAAACAGCGGATTTATGTATTGCTGAATGAATGTAAAATGATCAAAATCGTTTAAATCGTTTGGTTGTTTGAAAACAAAATCAATGGCTTTTTCATACAGTTCTAAATATTCTGGATAAATGGCTGTAGCTGGAAAGCTTTTATTGTATGCGACATACACTGGCTGCATATCTTTCATCATACTCAACAATTCGGGAATTACCTGTTCCGTATCCGGACACTCAAAGCCTGTAGTATAAATGGCGGAAATATTTAACAGATACAATCTGTTACATAAATAAAAATGGTGATAATCTGCAAGGTGCTTTGTTATGGAATCTGCAAAGTAAACATCCGTTGCAGAAATAGATTCCTGAACCAATCGCTTTAATTCTTTTTTTTCTATACCGGATTCTTCCAGATACAGATATGCCAGCGTTAACCCCGCGGCCTCTCGCTTATAAGGCGCTTCATGTTTTTCAAATACTTCTGTCTCCCATTCTACCGGAAGCGGCCCGTTAATTTTTTTATATGAAATTGGTTCCAGATAACGCAGCCAAAAATCAACGCCTTTTAACTGAACACGCGTTTGCTGAATAATTTCTTTTATCTGTTCAAGATCCGATTCCTTCGTTACATTACTTTCATCAATCCTTCGTAATAACGCGGTTTGCTTTTGTTTGAATGCCTGTATACGTTCTGTGTATAAAGACGGATATTCAGATGATACAAGAGATTCTGTTTTGGATATAAATGAAATTGATACAAATAATGTACCTAATACTGTTATTAATAATATATACTTTTTCATTTTAGTAAGCTTCATAACAAATAAACGGGTTGCGCGACAACACGCAACCCGTCTCAACTAGTACGAAAAAATATTAGTGAATTACAATTACTCTTATTCTATGTGTAACATTTTCAGCTACAATTTCAACAATGTATGTTCCATTGCTTAATGATGCAGTATTCAATGAAATGTTCTGTTCGCCGCTTTCCAATGATTGTTTGATTGCTGGCAATACAGCCCTTCCCTGAATATCATATGTATTTACTACTACCTGCGATTTTTCTGAAAGAATCATCGCAATTGTTGCAGACTCTCCTGTCGGATTCGGATATAATTTAATCGTTGTATTTCCTGTACCTTCTTCAATAACAACACCTGTAGTAATCGGATCAGCATTTTTTGTATCCGGGTTTGTGAATGCCAGTAACTGGCCACCCTCTACAAATTCACCGGCAATACCATAGTGTGCCTGTACCACTGTTAAGAACATACCTTTACCCAGGATTGATTCAACATCCAATACACCTGATGCTTCTTCATCCTGTGTAAGGAAGTTTACACCGCCATTCATAAAACGTGTACTATCGTGGTAAGCAATTTCTTTTAATACATCTGTTGCAATTGTATACTGCCATACTTTACCGATGTGTGGGTTTCCGCCAACATCTTCCACTAATAATACGTGTCCGTAATGATCAATCGTGATGTTATCAAGCATTTGCTGGCCTTCTGTACCATCAAGTACTGCTGTGATCGTTCCGCCTGATTCCGGGTTTGATGCATCCGTGAAAGATAATTTCCACAATCTGCTTGGAGAATTGAACGCATTTGTTGTTGCAAAGTAAAAGTCATTCGGGCTTTTCGGATCCCAGGCACCATCTTCAGGACGTAAGAATGTAGTTACACCTGCATTTACACTATTCGTATTCAATGCTGATAGTGATACGGCTCTTACATCGCCTAAATCAACTAAGGTAAATGCTGTACCTGCTGCAGGAACACCTGCACTCGTTTCACTTAACAAACCTGTAACAGCGACACCGTATAACTTACCGTTTGTTAAACCAGCTTTATCAACTACGGAGCCGGTGTTTGTTTTTGTACCAACATAGAAATAAACCTGTCCGCCTGTACCATCATCCATACCGGCAACAACTGTTTTGTTTCCTTCAATCGGACTTGCTACAGAATTTTCCCAGGAGAATTTTCCTAACGCAGGAAGTTCATATGCGGTACCAGCTTCTGCACCCGTTGCAATGTGTGCAATGGCACGGCCATCACCACCTTCTTCTCCATTCATAAAAATACGATCCTGTGTACCCAGACCGGTTACACTGTTATAGTAAGCAGTTGGTGCAGCCAAATCTGCTGAACAGAATCTGTTGAATGCCGATGCCTGAGGCGATGCAGTATTAAATGTTGAATAACCTGTACCGTTCCATAATTTTACCGTGTTCACTAAATCTGAACCGCTAACTACAGACAGATCTGATTTATTGATTACCCATTTAGATACGAATGCACCTATAACACCATGTGCACGCACAGCACCTTTATCAGAACCTAATTCGTGGTTCATTAAAAGCGTAAATGTTCCGTCGTTGTTATCGTACGCGCCAAGGCCATCCGGGATACCAACCATTTTATAACCGTTTACATTATCTTTTACACTTAAGATCGAAGTAAACTCAACTCCTGGTGCAAATGGTAACAGGTAAGGTGTCTGTGATGTACTCAGTCCAGTTTTACCTTGTGCTAAATCAGTAGTAAGTGTTTTATAGTTATTTAATTTATTAGTCCCTTTTAATCTGAATGTAACAAGATGAGACTTAATACCCGTTGCTGTAGCAACGCCATTTGCTGATGGGGAAACTTGTCCGTAATCATTATCATTACAGATTGCAATTGTGCTGTCATTGATGATTGCTAAACCTTCTGCTTTTTCCAATGCATGATCCCAGCCGATAGAAAACATATCTGCAAAAAGTGTTTTCTTAACGGGAACAATTCCGTTAGCTGTTAAACCAGCTTGATTCACCAATGCTTCAACTGTTAAACCGCTATACAATGCAGATGTTACAGGCGTAGCGTCTTTGATATTTATTTTGTAAATATTTTTAATATCCGTTGCGCCACGTAAGGCAGCTTCGATCACTAAAAAAGTAGTATCGCTGATCGCAGCCATATCACTTAATTTCCAGTCGCTCAAACGGATCTGATCGGGGCCTGAAGCACCGATCACACCTGCGTTTAAATAAACAAACACCTTAGTAGCATTTGTAGCCGGATCAATTTCTAATAGTCTGTGTACTTGTGTTGCTTCTCCAACTGCTTTTGAAGGGAATAACAATGGGCTTTGAATCAACGCATAAATTTTACCGCTTGGTGTAATAGCTATGTTTTCAAAACCTCTGTTGTTTTTACGATACTTGAATACTGTATCAATAGCAATATCCTGCGCCTCAATACCCGGAAGGTTACCATAAGGAGTAAAACGGTTGATTACAACACCGTTCTTATTCAATTTCCAGATAGACGGCCCCCCTTCTTCGCAGATCCAGAAGTTACCTTGTTTATCTACAACGATACCTTCAGAATCAATACCCCATACATCTTTAGGAGCAATTTTAACACTGAAGTTTGCACAGTTTAAAACAGTATCGATAGACGCCTGCTCAACACTTGTGCTTCCGAAACCTGTTGGGTTCAACAAACCTGTTGCACCTGTACCGTTCGGACGTTTCATGGATATTGTTTGTAAGATCTGTATAGAGTCACCATGGATACGGATGCGGTGAATCTTCGGTGCGTAGTTCTGGAAACCATAGATCTTATCATAGGTAGGCCTGCACGCTGCTGTATTAGCGCTTGCCGCATCTACGTTTACTCCTCTATCGGAGACTGTCCAGAATTCTGTACCATTTGTGCCAGCGATTGCGTAAAGACCTGAAAATCCCGCTTCATGGAAATTAATATTCTGAAATGTTCCGATAACAGCGGAATTATTATTCACATAATCCTGCAGCTTGACGACTTGTGCCGATGCATCCAGTTGTGCACCCAGCAAAACGCCAAAGCAAACAAGCATGCTTTGTAAACTTTTTCTCATAACAATTTTTGTTTTTGTTTACATCAAAAGTACGTCGCTCAGATTCTGAAGAAATTATGTAGATATTATAAAACTGTTAGGATAAGCATCTGCAGTTAACACACACTTAATATTAGGTATTGCTTCTACTGATTATACGTACAAAAAATTCCAACCGTGTATCCAATTATGCAGCACATTCCCAGCTAACTATGCAGCTGAATCTTTAAAAGAAATAATTTATTTATATTGGCTGCTGTATCTTTTTCAAATAATAACATTATAGTAACATACCAAACGAATTGCTATGATGTCTATTAAAAACTGTGTGTTGTGCACTATGCTATTTTTAGGAGTATGTATTGCTTCCTGTGATATAAAACAGCAAAAAACTATTTCTGAAGAGATTGTTTCAGCAAAAGCAGCTGAACCTAAACGTGCTGATACTGCATTCAATTCTGTAAAAGGTCAGGTAAAAGAATTTACAATTGATCCGAAAAAGAAAAATAACCTGCTTTCTAAAAAAGGAATCAAAATAGCGATACCGGAAAATGCTTTTGTAACATCAAACGGAAAAACTCCTGAAGGCCCCGTGTCTGTTACGGTTTCAGAATACCATAATCCGGCAGATATTTTGGCATCAGGCATTAACATGCAATACAATACTGCAGAAGGTCCAATACAAATGGAGTCTGCCGGCATGTTTAACATGCAAGCCAGCTGTGAAGGTAAGCCGCTGCAGATTGCACAGAATAAAAAAATAGATATTGAAGTTCCTTCAACAAACAAAGACATCGATTTCAATTTATATTATTTTGACACGCTGACAAATACCTGGACAGAAACGCAAAAAATATTGCCTGTTAAAGAAAAGCAACAAGAACAAACCATTGTTACTTCTTTAAAAAAGGAGAATGAAGCTGATCCCCAAATGACGATAGAATGGGCGGCTTCAAAACCCGTTCAGCGCAGAATTAACGGAAAAGTAATTTCGCTTGTAAAACCGGACTGCATGTATGACAATACGTTTTTTACTATTCCTTTAATGACCGATCAATATCCAGAGCTAGCGCTTTACAAAGAAGCGGTATGGACAGGATACCTTACGCAGGATAAGATGAAAGTAGCAGCAGCTTTTGAAGTGGATCAATTAATATCTGCAAAAATTGTTGAACGGGAAACGCCGTTAAATAAATATTTAGTATCGATGGAATTTAAGAACATAAAAATTACAGCATACATGAAAATCGCCAGCCTCCCGGAACAATGTGAAACCAACGAAGAGCTTTACACGGCGTATCTGAATGAACGCCCGGTTGATGAAGCACGTATTGAAAAAATTGAAAATAAACGCAAGGTTCAAAAAAAGACAGACGAGATTTACCGGACATTTTCAATAACACGTATGGGCTTATGGAACTGCGATCGGTTGTACGTACTTACAAAAAAAGCGCTTGTCCATGCACGATTCAGAAATGCATCTACCAATGAATTCTATACACCTCAAACCACTTATCTCATTGATAAAAATATTAACTCCGTATGGGTATACAATACAACTATTGTTCTCAATCCCGATTCAGATAACGTGATTTTATTTGTAACTGATAAAGGTAAAATCTGTTATACACGACTTAATAAACTCTCTGAAACCAGAGATGAAAAAGAAATGGCTCTGACAATTGATGTAAATGAAATGCCCGATAAGCCAAACAATACGGAAGATCTGTATTTATTGATTCGAAAGAAAATGTAAGCATACACAAATAAAAAACCACCACAGATGTGATGGTTTTTTATTTGACAGTATTGTATTAGATAATATCTTCTTCTTCATCTTCCTCACTATATTCTAAATTTCTTTTGTATACATGATATAGAATCCAGCAAAACGGAAATATCCAGATAATATCATTAAATACATTTACCCAGAAAAAATAGGGGTCTAATTGATTGGTGAAAATATAATGCAATGAACCTATGGGGCCTAATATTTTCCCTATTAGACCAACAACTATAAGCGGCCAGTAACGCGCCGGGTCGCGTGATGCAAAATAATAAGCAATCCCATACACACCCACCAGCATACCGATACATTGTAATACGATTATTACAAAAATTGAATCACAATCATCAAATAAAATCACTTTGGGATGAATCGAAATTAATATCCCCCAGAAAATATTATAAATGGCGGCAAATATCATGATCAGCCTGGATATAATTTTGATCGTTTCCTGTTTCATAGCTTGTCTTGGTTAATAGTATAATATATCTATTTTGTTTGATATTTTCTATATTCAGGTAATACGTTTTTAGCCTTCTTACAGTTTACAATATGTCTTTTTAGATCGGTATTGACCTCATTTAGGGCTTTATTTAGTAAAATTTACCATTCAATAATGCCCGCAGGCCCATTTCCTTATTCTTTATGGTTATATTTGTAGCGTTAAAATCAGAATTGAATCGAAGTATGAAAAAAGTAGCCGATTATAGAAAACTATTAGGCGTAGATAAAACCGTTGAATTAAAGGAGTTAAAAACCATTTACAGAAATTTAATGAAAGAATGGCATCCGGATAAATTCAATGACAATGAAACTGCAAAGCTGGAAGCAGAAGAAAAAAGTAAAGAATTTATTGAAGCATACAATTTCCTGATCAGCATTGCGCCTGAAACAGTTGAATCATTCAAAGAAGAATTCATGCATACGATCACAAATGCAAGTATGATCGATTATCAATACAAAGCACGTGTCTTAGAAGTAAAATATTCGGATGGAGCTGTATATGAATTCTTTGATGTGCCAAGCAACATCTACAACAAATTATTAAACTCAGATGTACCAGGCAGATTTGTTCGACGTAATATTTGCGGCGGCGAATTTGTTTACAGAAAAACCGCAAACCCATCGAGTGTGGACTAACTCCTGTTCATTAGCAATTATTAGAAGAGACTTTTAACGGAGTCTCTTTTTTTATGCCGTCTTTAGCTTAAGGCTTAAGGCCTAATGCTGAAAGCCTAAAGCCAAATAGTTTCTCAACTATTTCAACAAATGTAATTTAACAAAAGTTTTAAACTAAAAATAAAAGAGCAACTGTTAAAATTAAACAGTTGCTCTTTTAATAAGTAACGCAAAAGCTTTAGGCGTTCCGCGTTAAGCCTTGAGCTTACAACGGTACACTATCCAAGTTCAAAAACTGCAGATTCCCATCTTCACCAAGCGTAATGCCTACAACACTTTCTTTCTGAATGTTTCCGGAAAGAATTTCTTTGGACAATTCATTCAGGATCAAACGCTGCATGACACGTTTCAACGGACGTGCACCGAATTGCGGATCGAAACCTAACTCTCCCAATTTATCCAATACTTCGGTACTTGCCTCAACTTTGATTCCGTTCTCTTCGAGACGTTTTTGGATCAAGCTAAACTGTATACCAACAATCTTACGAATCTCTTTTCGGGTCAGCGGTCTGAACATTATAATTTCATCGACACGATTCAAGAACTCCGGCCGAATCGTTTTACGTAATAAATCAATTACTTCATTTTTTGTTTCCTCAACTACCTGATCTTCATTTGCAGCAGTTAGCTTATCAAAATTCTCCTGAATCACATGCGCACCCATATTGGATGTCATGATAATGATTGCATTTTTAAAGTTCGCTACACGGCCTTTATTATCTGTCAAGCGCCCTTCATCCAATACCTGAAGCAATATATTAAATACATCCGGATGGGCCTTTTCAATCTCATCCAATAAAATTACTGAATACGGCTTCCGTCGAACAGCTTCCGTTAATTGTCCCCCTTCTTCATATCCGATGTATCCCGGAGGTGCACCAACCAAGCGACTTACAGCATGGCTTTCCTGATATTCAGACATATCAATACGTACCATAGCATTGTCGTCGTTGAATAAATAATCAGCCAGTGCTTTTGCCAGTTCGGTTTTACCAACACCTGTTGTTCCTAAGAAAATAAAAGAACCTATCGGACGCTTCGGATCCTGTAAGCCTGCTCTGCTCCTACGGACCGCATCGGATATGGCCTCTATCGCTTCCGCTTGTCCGGCGACACGTTTACCTAACTCTTCTTCTAAGTGAAGCAACTTTTCTCTCTCACTCTGAAGCATTTTTGAAACCGGTATGCCTGTCCATTTCGCAACAACTTCTGCAATATCTTCCGGCGTCACTTCTTCTTTCAGCATCGAAGAACCAAGTGTTTGTTTCAACTCCTGCAGCTGCTTGTTGAATTCGACCAATTGCTTTTCAGACTCCTGAATTTTACCATAACGGATCTCTGCAACCTTACCGTAATCACCATTACGTTCGGCTTGCTCGGCTTCCATTTTGTACCGGTCGATATCTTCCTTGGCTTGCTTCAAGCCATCGATCACACGTTTTTCCTCCTGCCACTTAGCCATGATCTGGCTCTTCTGCTCATTCAGTTCTGCAAGTTCACGGGAAAGAATCGTTTCCTTCTCTTTATTATTTTCTCTACGGATCGCTTCACGTTCAATTTCCAGCTGCATGATACGGCGAAGAATTTCATCCAGCTCCTGCGGCATAGAATCAAGCTCGATACGCAATTTAGCAGATGCTTCATCCATCAAATCAATCGCTTTATCGGGCAAATAACGATCACTGATATAGCGTTGAGAAAGTTCTACTGCAGCAATGATGGCATCATCCTGAATCCGGATTCCGTGATGCACTTCGTATTTTTCTTTGATCCCGCGAAGGATAGAAATTGCATCCTGTGTATTCGGCTCGTCAACAATTACCGCTTGGAAACGACGTTCCAGCGCTTTATCTTTTTCAATGTATTTCTGATATTCTTTTAAGGTTGTTGCACCGATTGCATGCAGCTCACCACGTGCAAGTGCAGGTTTCAGCAAGTTTGCCGCATCCATCGCACCTTCCCCGCCGCCGGCACCAATTAACGTATGGATCTCATCAATGAATAACACAATCTCGCCATCTGAATCGATCACTTCTTTGATCACCGATTTCAACCGCTCTTCAAATTCACCTTTATACTTTGCACCTGCAACCAGCAAACCCATATCCAGAGAGATTAATTGTTTGCTTTTTAAATTTTCAGGAACATCACCCGAAACAATACGCTGTGCAAGGCCTTCAGCGATAGCTGTTTTACCAACGCCCGGCTCGCCCAATAAAATCGGATTATTTTTGGTACGTCTGGATAAGATCTGCAGTACTCTGCGGATCTCTTCATCCCGGCCAATCACCGGATCAATTTTTCCGGAACGAGCCAGGTCATTTAAATTTTTAGAATATTTTTCAAGCGACCGGTATTTACCTTCCGCATGCTGATCGGTTACTTTACTTGTACCACGTAACTCCTGGATCGCAGCGCGCAAGCCCTTTTCCGAAAGGCCGGCATCTTTTAATAACGTTGCAGCCTTATCTTTCCCTGAAACCAATGCAAGCAACATGTGCTCGATCGAAATATATTCGTCGCCAAACTCTTTTGATAAAGCCGTAGCTTTATTTAATACCTGCGTGGCATCGTTTGACAAATACGGACTGCCTCCGGAAACTTTACCGTAGGTTTTAATTACGGCATCCAATGTCTGATTAAACGTAACCGGATTGATATTATTTTTTTTGAATAAAAAAGGAACCACGTTTTCATCCGCAACGATTATTCCTTTCAATAAGTGAACAGATTCAATGGATTGCTGTTCGTTGGCAGCAACAATTTCCATCGCTTTCTGAAATGCCTCCTGCCCTTTAATCGTGTAATTATTAATATTCATACTTTTTTTCCTCCGGTTAGCTGTTGTTCAAATCGTGAACCATTTCCAATATACGCAATAAAAAAAGCCAAAATGACGCTATTTATCAGTTATTCAAGCAGTTTATATGTCAAAATAACTGATAAAGATCATTTTTACAAGCCGCGTGAATGACATTTTTTCATTTCATAATGCGTAAGCGCACACACGATACACCTGCATAAAAATGATATTACTCAACTTAATGTTGTACTTTTGTAGCATGCAAACTACATCTACAGAAATCAAAAAGAAATGTATCCGCAGCCTTAGTGCTGAGGAGCTTAAAGATTTTTTTGTTGCCTCAGGTGAAAAAGCATTCCGTTCCAGACAAGTCTACGAATGGCTTTGGAAACGTTCTGCCCGTTCTTTCGAACAGATGACTAACCTTTCGAAAGAAACACGCACATTATTAGAAAACAACTTTTCCATCAACCCGGTTACTATTTCTCAGAAACAGGTAAGTACTGATGGCACCATAAAATTCGGTTTTAAATTACACGACGGTTATCTGGTTGAAGGCGTTTTAATACCAGCCGACGACCGTATGACGGCCTGCATCTCTTCACAGGTAGGCTGTTCGCTTACGTGCAAGTTCTGCGCAACCGGTTACATGGACCGCAAGCGTAATCTTGAACCGTATGAAATTTACGATCAGGTAGTTTTAATCAAAGAAGCCGCTGAAGAGCATTACCAGACTCCGCTTACAAACATTGTATTGATGGGCATGGGTGAGCCTTTACTGAATTATACAAACGTTTTGAAAGGTATTGATAAAGTAACGTCTGAAGAGGGCTTACACATTGCATCAAAACGTATTACCCTTTCTACTGCAGGTATTGCAAAAATGATCACCAAACTTGGTGATGAAAAAGTGAAGTTCCGTTTGGCGTTATCGTTACATGCTGCCAATGATGTGAAGCGTAATACCATTATGCCGATCAATGAAACGAATAATTTAAATGTATTGAAAGAATCGTTGCTGCATTTCTGTAAAGAAACAGGGTCTTCGGTTACGTTTGAATACATCGTATTTGATGGTGTAAACGATACGGCTCAGGATGCGAAAGAATTATATGCTTTTGCAAAAAACATTCCCTGCAAGATCAATATCATTGAATACAATCCGATCCAGGAAGCTGATTTTATGAATACATCGGTAGATAAGCTGGAACAATTCAAAAAAGTGTTGACTGACAAAGGAATTATCGTTAATATTAGAAGAAGCCGCGGTAAAGACATTGATGCTGCCTGCGGACAATTGGCCATTAAAGAAGTAAAATAAAAAAATGAAACATATCTTTTCGATCCTAGCTATTGCTTTGTGTACGACAGTATTTTTTTCGTGCGATAATTTTAGTGAGAATACAAATCTGGTTCTGACAGATACCTTAAGTACGGATACGCTTGTAGGTCCGCTTGCCGGTTATTCATCTAAATTCAAATTACTGATGGTAACAGATACAGCTCTGTTCAGAGGAAAGAAAATAGGAGAAAGCATTTCTACCGCTACTGAACCGGAATTACAAAAAATTGAAGAAGACGCGGCAAGTGCTACCTACACGGTTGCTCTTGATGGAACCGAAGAAGCTGACCTTATTTATAATTTCAATAAAGAAAAATTAAATTCCATTGAAGTATTTCTATACCCAAAAAATGACAGCAGTCTTAAAGCATTAAAAGCGGAACTGGTTGATTTTTATTCTAAAAAATTAGGTGCAACTACCGCTGAAAAATCAGGCAAGACTGTGTTATTAAGCCCTAAAGATAACATAGGAATTGAATGGAGCGAAGAAGGAAATAAAAAGATCAAAGATTTGCGCATGTATATTTTTAGTTTATCTGCGCTATAAAAAAACAACATAACATCGTTGAGTTTTGAACCTCAGCGATGTGTGTTTATGTTGTTATATAAACTTTTTTTGACTATGAATAGATATATTTATCTTAACAACATTGTTTTTTTTATTCTGTTGCTTTTGCCGGATATGGCACAAGGACAAATTATGTATAGAAAATACATGCGCCCGCCATTTCAGGCAGATACATCTTTTAATACGAACATTCGCATGTTCGCAAGTAACAGCATAACAAATCATGTTTGGCTTACAGCATTAAATGCGCAATATACTGACACAACAAAAAATAAAATAAATCCGTCTGCTATTCCTGCATATGTACCAATAAATAAAAATTCTTTATTGAATCCATATAGTGTTCCGAATCAAATCATCGGAGCCTTAATACCTTACGGCTCGTATTCCCCGGCATCTTTGTATCCACCTGCATACTATCCTGTAAACAAATCATACCCGTTAATTCCGTATGGCTATTCACCTTACAGTATAAAAGCATCCAGTTCTCCGCACTATATACTGCCACAGTTTTAATTGACCCGTTAATTCATGATTTATTATTTCGCAATTTTCTCTTTGCGAGATAAATTCCTGTAAATACCACCGTTAATATTACAGGCAGCAGGGCAACCAATTGCAGGGTCTCTATACCCGCTATAAGTTGTGCTGTTTTCAATCGTGCATTATCCGCATGCGATTCATTTATTGTATGTAATGCTTCTAACGCATGTCCCGCGGGCATATGCGCTAACGTTTTACTATCGTACAATTTCCCCATAAACGGAAGTACAAATGAAACAGACAGCATGCCGGCACCGCCCATCAATGAAATACCAAGTGCTCCTGTTTTCGGTAAATTTTCTGAAACAAAACCAAGCATGGTTGGCCAGAAGAAACAAATGCCAAATGCAAAAATAGTTGCCGGTAGAAATGCCCAATATCCCTCCACATAGCCAAACATCAATAATCCGATAGCTGAAAAAACAGCCGAGAAGATCAGCATACCAATCGGCGAAAGCGTATGTACAAAACCTCCTGCAAAGGTTCTTCCAATAGCCATCAGTAGATTTATATATACGAGCAGCAAAATATCTTTCACACCTAAGCTGCCAAGAAAATTTGAGATCCATTGATTGGTGCCAAACTCTGTACTTGCTGTTAACAGCATACAAAATAACATTACAATAAATAACGGATTCAAACAAGCCTGAAACATTTGCTTGAAAGATATACCTGAATCTACCCGTTCGGTTGCGGGAAAATGTTCCTTAAAAAATAATATCCCATACATAAACGTAGGAATTAAAATCGTTGCCAGCTGATACTCTTTTGCAATTCCCCAGGATTTAAAAAAGAATACGATCAATCCGCCGATCACAATGCCGCCCGGAAACCATACATGCAGGCGGTTTAGCTTTGTTGTTTTATCATTTTTATATAAGGTCGAAACCAATGGATTACAAACAGCTTCAATCATTCCATTTGCAATACCTATGAGCAAGGTTGAATAAAACAGCGACCAGAATCCATCTGACAGGATGGTCAATATAATACCCAGCACATGTCCTGCAAATGCAATGGCAAGTAAACGCTTCATGCCTAACAGATCACAGAGAAAGCCGCCAAAAATGATTGACAGCGTAAATCCCCAGAAAGCAGTACCCAGTACATAACCAATCTGTTCATGGTTGAGCGAAAATACGTGACAATATTCCTTTTCCAGTCCGGCACGAATGGCAAACGTCATCGCTGTTGCAATAATAGCAATGCAGCTGGCAAAAAATAATTTGTTCGGATTGATGTGTGTTTCCATAAATTCAAATGTAGCAAAATTGTAATAAGTTATAGAAGTAAGGTATAAGAAAGTGTAAAGCTGAGCGTGTAAAGTGTAATCGTTTCTTAATATTTACCATGGAACAATGTTGACATGTACACTTTACACTTTTACACTCTACACTTATTAAGATTCTTTCCTATATTTAACAATCAAATACTACTCCAACGGCAATATGAGTTCGAAAATACGAATGGGAATGATCGGCGGAAGTCTTGACGCATTTATTGGATCCGTCCACAGAATGGCTGCTGCCCTGGATGGCACTATTGAACTTGTTTGCGGCGCATTCAGCAGCAATGCAGCGCGTTCAATACAAACCGGAGAAGCATTACATCTTCCGAAAGAACGGATCTATGCATCATATGAAGAAATGATTGTTCAGGAAGCACAGTTACCCGCCGATGTACGCATGCAATTTGTTTCTATTGTTACACCAAATCATTTGCATGCTCAGCCAGCCTTACTGGCTTTAAAACATGGTTTCCATGTGCTATGTGAAAAACCACTGGCATTCTCCGTTGCTGAGGCTGAGCAATTGGGTATACAGGTAAAAGAAACAGGTTTATTATTTGGTTTAACACATACATACACCGCTTATCCGATGGTGAAAGAAGCCAGAGATCTGATTGCAAAAGGAAAGCTGGGCACCATCAGAAAAATAATTGTTGAATATCCGCAAGGCTGGCTATCTGCGCCAATCGAAAGCGATGGACAAAAACAGGCCGGCTGGCGTACAGACCCGGCGCAGGCAGGCCTAAGCTGTTGCGTGGGAGATATCGGAACACATGCTGAAAATATTGCTGAATATATTACGGGTTTGAAAATTACGGAATTAAGTGCAGACGTTAGCAGCGTTGTGGCTGGAAGAAAACTGGATGATGACGCAAACATTTTACTGCGCTTTGATAATGGCGCTAAAGGTGTTTTAATTGCATCCCAGATAGCGAACGGTGAAGAGAATGAATTAAAGATCCGCGTGTATGGTGAACACGCGGGATTGGAATGGCTGCAATCCGAACCCAATACATTGATAGTAAAACAAAATGACCAGCCGACGCAGCTACGGAGAGCAGGTGCAAATCATTCCTACCTTTCTGAACATGCACGCCTGCACTGCCGTATACCGGCAGGTCATCCGGAAGGTTATATAGAAGCTATGGCAAACATATACAGAAATTTTTCCAAAGCTGTCCACTCTTTTGAAGATCAGATAACTCATAATCCATTACTGGATTATCCAACCATTGAAGACGGAATCAGAGGCATGAAGTTTATAGAAACCGTAATTATTTCAGGCAAAGAGAATGCAACATGGAAACAACTATAAGTTCCTATAAAAAATTAATTCATAATTCATTCCGCCGCGGCGGACATAATTCATAATTCATTTACGTTTATAAATGAAAACAATTAAAGGTCCTGCCATTTTCTTAGCTCAGTTTATGAGCGACGTTGCACCATTCAACAATCTTAAAAATATTTGTGACTGGGCTGCAAGCCTTGGCTATAAAGGTGTACAGATCCCCAGCTGGGATGTCCGCTGTATTGATCTTCAAAAAGCGGCAGAGAGCAAAACGTATTGCGATGAAATCAAAGCGGTTGTTCATGCAGCAGGATTAGAGATCACAGAACTTACAAGTCATTTACAGGGACAGCTGGTAGCCTCTCATGCTGCTTATGACGCAGCGTTTGACGTCTTTGCTCCGGCAGCTATTCATAACAATCCGAAAGCACGTGCAGAATGGGCGACACAGCAGTTAATGTATGCTGCGAAAGCTTCACAGAATTTAGGATTAACTGCGCATGCAACGTTTTCAGGTGCATTGCTATGGCACACCATGTATCCGTGGCCACAGCGTAAAGCAGGAAGTGTTGAAGAGGGGTTTACAGAATTAGCAAAACGCTGGTTGCCTATTCTGAATGCTTTTGATCAGGCTGGTGTTGATCTATGTTATGAAATTCACCCGGGTGAGGATCTGCATGATGGTATTACCTTTGAACGCTTTCTGAAAGCAACGGATAATCATTCCCGTGCACATATTTTATACGATCCGAGTCATTTTGTTTTACAGCAATTGAATTATCTGGACTACATCGACATCTATCACGAACACATAAAAATGTTTCATGTGAAGGATGCGGAGTTTAATCCTTCTGGCCGTGCTGGTGTGTATGGCGGTTATCAGGATTGGATCGATCGTCCGGGAAGATTCCGATCCTTAGGCGACGGACAGGTAAATTTCAAAGCTATCTTTAGTAAACTTACACAATATGATTTTCCTGGCTGGGCTGTATTAGAATGGGAATGCTGCCTGAAACACCCGGAAGACGGAGCGAGAGAAGGTGCTGCGTTTATCAAGAATCATATCATTCGTGTTGCAGATAAAGCGTTTGATGATTTTGCAGGATGAAGAAAGTATAGAGTACAAAGTGTAAAGTGATGCGCTTCTTATTAATAAATATTTGACGACTGTTTATTTAATGCTGCACTTTACACTCTACACTTTAAACTTTCTACATCTTTTCTTCTCTTCCATCCGCATGCAGCGCAAACCGCCCGCTCTCACGCGCATGTGCCTGCTCATGATTTGGCCAGGGCCAGCCACCAAATTGTGTTTTCTGATATTCTGCAAATGCTTCTCTGATCTCTTCTTCCGTATTCATGACAAACGGTCCGTATTGCACTACCGGCTCGTTCATGGGTTTACCTTGAAGCAGTAACAAATAACAATCTTCAACACCTGCTTGCAAAATAACATCGATGTCAGATTTTAATTGTACAGAATGATAAACAGAAATATCAGTTGCTGCAATCTTCATTGAACTACCTTTATAAAAATACAGCATCCTGTTTACACCAGCGTCTGTCTTTGGTAATGTCCACGTTGCATGCGCATCAAGTTTAATTGTAAGAATAGAAACATCATTACCTTGTTCTGCTGCCCAGGAATCCGGTGTTGGTTCAGGTCCATGAAAGCTTTTCAGGTTACCGGCAATTACGTTCACTTCTGTTTTATTGCCGTTACTATCCATTTCATTTAATACCGGAATATTTTCCTTCCACAACATTTTAAAATGCGGCTGTACAAACTTGCTTCTCTTTGGAAGATTCAGCCAGATCTGAAACAACTCCATAGGGTTACCTTTATCTGAATGTACCAGCGGGAACATTTCTGAATGCAAAACTCCTTTTCCAGCAGTCATCCATTGTACATCACCACCGCTAAAGCGGCCGGCCGCTCCCAAAGAATCTGTATGATCAATCACACCTTCTTTAACCACTGTAACGGTTTCAAAGCCCCGGTGCGGGTGATATGGAAAGCCCGGCATGGTTTTTCCATGATACATATTCCAGCCTTCTTTACCGGAAAAATCCTGCCCGATGGTTCGCCCTGCCAGTGAAACGGAGGGCCCCATGTTGTCATTGCCTTTCGGAAAATCATCTCTGTGATGCACACAGAAAATAAACGGATCTAATGTTTCCCAGGGAAAACCCAAAGGTTTTATTTGAATGATGGGTGTTCCTTCCATAGTTAACGTAGTCTTAGTTTTCGAATATACTACTCTTTGATTTCTGCTTCCGGCAATTGATCTTCTTCTTCAGAAATCGCAAGACTATCGACAACAACACGTGAAGCTCTTCTCGGACAATTAATATTGATACTTAATTTCGCCGGCATTTTAAATCTGCCCATTTTAATATCCAGCGAATTATCTGCGTATACTTTTTCCATAAATAAGCCGAAGATGGGCAAGGCTGTCTTAGACCCTTCTCCGGTAGCAGAAGTTCTGAAATGTATGCTGCGGTCTTCTCCCCCTACCCATACACCGCCTACAAGTTTCGTAGATATTCCCATGAACCATCCATCTGAATAATTGGAAGATGTACCAGTCTTACCGCCCATTTCATTGCCTTTGAATATATCATATTGGAACAATGCCTGAGACGTACCTCCGCCCTCTTCTGTGCCACCTTTAAGCATATGCACCATGACAGCCGCAACCTCTTCTGTTAATGCATCTCTGCGTTTAGGAATTGCCTCATAAATAACATTACCGCTATTATCTTCAATACGTTCAATAAACGTTGGCTCTGTCCATACACCTTTATTTAAAAACGTACTGTACGCACCTACCATTTCAAAAACGTTTACATCACTTGATCCTAAACATACCGAAGGAACCGGACGCAATTCACTTTCAATGCCGAGGTTGTGCGCCATATCAATAACTGGCTGTACACCAACCATCTTTGTTACACGCGCTGCAATCGTATTGATAGACCGCGCCATCCCCTGACGTAAGTTTAAAGAATCTCCCGAGTACACCCAGTCAGCATTGCGTGGTGTCCACACAATTTCTTTTCCGTCTTCTTTATATTTAAATGTAATAGGTAAATCCGGCACCAGTGTACAAGGTGAAACCCCCTTTGCTATAGCCGTTGCATATACAAATGGTTTGAACGAAGACCCGGGCTGGCGCTGACTTTGCTGCACATGGTCATATTGGAAATGCTTGTAGTTAATGCCTCCGACCCAGGTTTTAATAAAACCGGAATATGGATCCATCGTCATAAAACCCGTATGTAAAAAATGTTTGTAATATACAATCGAATCATATGGGCTCATTAACGTGTCAATATCTCCGCTCCAGCTAAACACAGTCATCGGGATTGGTGTCTTATAGGCAATCATGACAGAATCATGATCTTTTCCATATTTATCTTCAAGCGCTTTATAACGTTCTGTTTTCTTTGCGATGTTTTCAATAAAATTCGGGATCTCCGTTTTGTTCTGATAACGCCATGGTTTTTCACCTTCCCAATGCTTGTTGAACCTTCGTTGCAGTACTTTCATATGCTCTGCAACGGCTGCTTCCGCATGCACCTGCATACGTGAATCAATCGTTGTATATATTTTTAAACCGCCGCCATATAAATCTTTATCGTTTTTCTTACACCACTCCTGCAGGTATTTACTAACCATTGTTCTGAAATAAGGTGCAAGACCATCGGTGTGATTTTCCACTTCGTAATTCAATTTGATCGGCTGCTTTTTATACGAATTGAATTGCGTTTGATCAATGATTCCATTTTCATACATCAATTGCAATACCGTGTTTCTTCTTTTAAATGAATTTTCAGGATTTAAAATCGGGCTATATGATGTTGGGGCCTTCAGCAATCCAATAAGCATCGCGGCTTGCGGAATGGTTAAGCTATCCTGTCTTGTTTGAAAAAACGTTTTAGCTGCTACTTTTATTCCAAATGAATTACTCCCGAAATCAACCGTGTTTAAGTAAAGCGCAAGAATTTCATTTTTGGTATACATCTTCTCTAATGTAATAGCAAGTTCCCATTCTTTTACTTTAGCAATTAAAATATTAAAACCAGGAATGTATCCCAGTAACCCTTTGTCCTTTATGCCTCGAGTCTTAAATAAATTCTTGGCAAGTTGCTGCGTAATTGTACTGGACCCGCGCTGATCACCTTTTACCATATAGTAAAAAATTGCGAACACACCTTTTAAGTCAATGCCTGCGTGCTCTCTGAAACGAATATCCTCCGTAGTAATTAATGCATTGATTACATTCGGAGAAATTTCTGCGTACGTAACCGGGCTTCTGTTTTCTCTGAAATACTTACCAAGCAATACACCATCGGAAGAGTATACTTCTGATGCCAGTTCATTTTTAGGATTTTCTAATTTTACAAGATCCGGCATTTCGCCAAACGCACCTAAATAATTAAAGCGTATTAAAACAGACCATAAAAATATGGTGTATAAACCGCCTATAAATAGTGTCCAGATTATGGTAACGTACCGTGTATATGTATTCATTAAATCAGAATCAATTCAATAATAATAATAATGCTTGTTATTTAAAAAGCGTTCGTTGATGAGTTATAACTATCGCGTTTTATTCTTCCTCTACGAGAATGTAGATGTCTTCGGTTGGTTTTTTCATTAAGTAATGCTCCCGTGCAAATTTTTCAAGCTTTACTTTATCCTGCATTAAAGCTTCTTCTTCCGCTTTAACTTCAATAATTTTTTGTTCGTAGTATTCACGCTCATTTTCAAGATCGCTGAGCTGTTTTCTCATTTTGTATTGACTTATTATATCATTTGAATCAAAAAAAATCATCCAGATGATAAAAACTACAGAGAATAGGAAGAAAAAATTCCTAAAGAAAGGAGGTAGCGTTTTTGTCCATTCGAATATTTTCATACCGCAATTTACAAAAAAAAAGGTCCCGCTAATAGCGGGACCTTGAGTTATATTACTTACGCATGTTCTTACCAGGGAAGTATGCAGCTTCACCCAATTCTTCTTCAATACGTAACAATTGGTTGTATTTCGCCATACGATCAGAACGGGAACAAGAACCCGTTTTGATTTGACCACAATTCAATGCAACTGCCAAGTCAGCGATTGTATTGTCTTCTGTTTCACCTGAACGGTGAGACATAACTGAAGTATATGAATTTCTCTTCGCTAAGTTAACAGCAGAGATTGTTTCCGTTAATGAACCGATTTGGTTTACTTTAACAAGAATAGAGTTAGCAATTCCCTGGTCGATACCTTGCTGTAAACGGCTTACGTTTGTAACAAACAAATCATCACCTACTAATTGTACTTTATCGCCAACCAGTTTAGTCAATTCAGCCCAACCAGACCAGTCATCTTCATCCATACCATCTTCGATAGATACGATTGGATAACGCTTAACCAAATCAGCCCAGTAAGAAGCCATTTGAGAAGACGTTAATTTATCACCGGTTGATTTTTTGAAGTGGTATAACTTTGTTTCAGAATCATAAAATTCAGAAGAAGCAGCATCAAATGCAATCATAACATCTTCACCCGGTCTGTAACCAGCTGCTTCGATAGCCTGAATAACAGTGATCAATGCATCTTCGTTAGAAGCAATGTTTGGAGCGAAACCACCTTCATCACCTACGTTTGTAGACATGCCTTTTGATTTCAATACTTTTGCAAGATTATGGAAAATCTCAGACCCCATGCGCATAGCCTCAGTGAATGATTTTGCACCAGTAGGCATAATCATAAACTCCTGGAAATCGATTGAGTTATCTGCGTGAGAACCACCGTTGATGATGTTCATCATTGGTACAGGCAATGTGTTAGCACTAACACCACCTACATATCTGTACAATGGTAAACCAGCTTCCTGAGCAGCAGCTTTAGCTAATGCTAAAGAAACACCTAAGATTGCGTTAGCACCTAATTTACCTTTATTAGCAGTACCATCTAAATCAATCATTAAACGATCGATCAAATTTTGCTCGAATACGTGAGAACCGATCAATTCAGGAGCAATGATATCATTTACGTTTGCAACCGCTTTTAAAACGCTTTTGCCCATGTATATTGATTTGTCATTATCTCTCAATTCAACCGCCTCGTGCTTACCAGTTGATGCACCAGATGGAACTGCTGCTCTACCGATTAAACCATTTTCTGTAATTACATCTACTTCGATAGTAGGATTTCCTCTTGAGTCAAAAATCTGACGTGCAACGATTTCTTCTATTAAGCTCATCTTCGTTTTATTTAAATTTATTTTAATATACTAGTTTAAGTTTGATACAAATTGATCAAATAAGTATCTGGAATCATGTGGCCCCGGAGAAGACTCAGGGTGATACTGTACAGAGAATGCATTCTTATCTTTCAACCGAATACCTTCTACTGTATTATCATTTAAGTTTATGTGTGTGATCTCAACATTGCTGTCCTTAGGCACTGCATTTGCATCCACTGCAAATCCGTGATTTTGAGAAGTCACTTCAGACAAACCCGAAATTAAGTTTTTTACCGGATGATTCAAACCTCTGTGGCCATTTGGCATTTTATATGTCGGAATACCATTTGCTTCCGCTAAGATCTGATGCCCCAGGCAAATTCCAAACATCGGTCTGTTTTCAGATAAAATATTTTTTACCGTATCAATTGCATAGCTTGTTACAGCTGGGTCACCAGGCCCATTAGAAATAAAATAACCATTTGGTGACCATTGCTTCATTTCAGCATAGGTTGTCTTAGCCGGGAATACTTTTAAGTAACAATCTCTGTCTGTAAGGTTTTTTAAAATGTTGGTTTTAACACCAAGATCCAATACAGCCACTTTGTATTTAGCATCCGGATTTCCTAAGAAATAACTTTCTTTAGTAGAAACTCTGCTTGAAAGTTCAAGGCCTTTCATAGAAGGAACCTTTTTAACTTCTTCTTTCAGTTTTTCCACATCTAAAATTTCAGAAGAAATCACTGCATTCATTGTTCCTTTAGAACGGATATAACGAACCAGTTCACGTGTATCAACATCGCTGATACCTACAATATTATTTTTCTCGAAGTAAGCCTGAAGTGATCCATCGCCGTCCTTCCGTGAAAACATTTCTGAAAAATTTCTGCAAACCAATCCGCTGAATTTAACACCGGCAGATTCCTGTTCGTCTTCTTTAACACCATAATTTCCAATATGGCTTGTAGTGTTTACAATGATTTGCCCATAATACGACGGATCGGTATAAATTTCCTGATACCCTGTCATCCCTGTATTGAAACAAATCTCGCCTGATGTAGTCCCGATTTTACCAACTGCAATACCTTTGTACCAGGTACCATCTTCAAGCATTAAATATGCTTCTTTTTGTTCGTGGAGTTTCATTCTTTTTGATTTGGATTTTGACAAAATAAAAAAGGATTCAACAAAAGTCAAATCCTTTTTTATTTAAGATATTGTTAAACATTTTTGCTTGGTTAGCATTATGCCTGTGGTTCAGCACCTGTTGATTCAGAAGAATCATCTTTCTTAGCTGCAGTAGAACGACGTGTTCTTTTTGCTGCAACTTTAACTTCTGAATCTTTTACGTATGTTTCGTTGTAATCAACTAATTCAATGATACACATATCAGCGTTATCACCGATACGGGCTCCAGTTTTAAGGATTCTAGTATAACCACCTGGTCTTGCTGCGATTTTCTCAACAACATTATCAAATAGTTCTTTTACTGAATCTTTATTTTGAAGATAAGAGAAAACCGTTCTTCTACTGTGCGTAGAATCTGCTTTCGCTTTTGTAATCAATGGCTCAACATATTTTCTTAGTTCCTTAGCCTTAGGAACTGTAGTAGAAATTCTTTTATGAAGAATCAGAGAAGAAGCCATGTTTGATAATAGAGCTCTTCTGTGAGTTACTGTTCTACCTAGGTGATTGTCTTTTTTACCGTGTCTCATTGCGATTAATCCTCGTCAAGTTTGTACTTAGCCGTATCCATTCCAAAGGATAAGTTTTTATCTATAATTAACTGCTCTAACTCGTTTAGAGACTTCTTACCAAAGTTGCGGAACTTCATCATGTCAGAAATATCAAGAGTAGCAAGCTCTCCTAATGTTTTGATATCAGCAGCCTTTAAACAGTTGTAAGCACGTACAGACAAGTCTAGATCAGCCAGAGAAGTTTTAAGAAGTTTTCTCATGTGTAAGAATTCTTCATCAACTGTCTCTTCTTCCTCAGCTTTCACAGCTTCAAACGTCATTGTTTGATCTGAGAATAACATGAAGTGTTTTATTAAAATATTAGCAGCACCTTTCAATGCATCTTCCGGGTGAATAGACCCATCCGTTAATATTTCAAGAATTAGTTTTTCGTAATCCGTTCTTTGTTCTACCCTTGTATTCTCAACGCTGTATTTTACATTTTTGATAGGTGTAAAAATAGCATCGATTGGAATATAACCAAAGATTTGTTCTGCTGGTTTGTTCTCTTCTGCAGGCAAATAACCACGACCTTTTTCAAGTGTTAGCTCAATGTCAAAGTTTGAATTAGAATCTACATTGCAGATTAATAATTCAGGGTTTAGGATCTGATAAGCAGAAGTAAACTTAGCAATATCTCCAGCCTTGAAAGAAGCTTGTTTCTTGATACTAACAACGATTTTATTTTCGTTCACGTCAGAAATCTTTTTGAAACGAACTTGCTTAAGGTTCAAGATAATCTCAGTTACATCTTCCCTTACGCCAGGAATTGTTGAGAACTCGTGTAACACGCCAGGAACTTTGATTCCTGTGATCGCATAACCTTCAAGAGAAGATAATAAAATTCTTCTTAAAGCATTACCGATAGTTACACCATATCCTTTTTCAAGCGGCTTGAATTCGAACAGACCATGAAAATCGTCTGCTTTTTCCATTACCACTTTTTCTGGCATTTGAAAAGAAAGAATAGACATAAATATATAGTTAGATTATGTTTATTTATTATTTAGAGTACAACTCGACAATCAGTTGTTCCTGGATGTTTTCAGGAATTTCTTCACGCTGAGGGTAAGTTACAAATTTACCTAACATGCTTGATTGATCCCACTCTAACCAGGTAAATTTCTTAGCTGATTGAGTAGAAAGACTATCTGTTATTGCTTCGATTGATTTTGATTTCTCACGAACACCTAACTGATCGCCAGGTTTCAATTGGTATGAAGGAATGTTTACAACATCACCGTTCACCACAATATGTTTGTGAATTACAAGTTGACGAGCAGCTCTTCTTGATGAAGCAATACCTAAACGGTAAACTGTATTATCTAAACGAGCTTCAAGCATTTTCAAAAGGTTTTCACCAGTGATACCTTGTTTTCTTGCTGCAGTGTCAAAAGTTTTAGCAAATTGTCTTTCTAATACACCATAAGTATATTTAGCTTTTTGCTTTTCTTTTAACTGAATAGAATATTCAGATTGCTTTCTTTTTTTATTTCTACCGTGCATTCCAGGCGCATAGTTCTTCTTTTGAAGCGCTTTGCTATCCCCCATCACAGGCTCACCGAATCTTCTTGATATTCTAGACCTTGGGCCAGTATAACGTGCCATTTCGTATTAATTAATTATTGATGTTCAATTAAAATAATTAGACTCTTCTCTTTTTAGGAGGTCTGCATCCGTTATGTGGCATAGGCGTAACGTCTTTAATCGTTAACACTTCGATACCTGCATTTTGGATGGTGCGAATTGCAGACTCTCTACCTGAGCCTGGTCCTTTTACAAAAACTTCACACTTTCTCATTCCGCCTTCAAAGGCAACCTGAGCACAGTTTTGCGCTGCAACCTGAGCAGCGTAAGGAGTATTCTTTTTAGATCCGCGGAATCCCATTTTACCAGCAGAAGCCCAAGATATTACTTGACCTGTACTATTGGTAACAGAAATGATAATGTTGTTAAAAGAAGCTCTGATATGAACCTGACCTGTAGGTTCGATAACTACGATTCTTTTTTTAGCTTTATCTTTTCTTTTCGCGGCAGTTGATTGTTGAGCCATATTCTGAATTAAATTTCAGTTTCAGTAATTACTACTTAGTTGCCTTCTTTTTATTTGCAACTGTTTTACGTTTACCCTTACGAGTACGACAGTTGTTTTTTGTACGCTGACCACGTACAGGTAATCCTTTTCTGTGACGAAGACCTCTGTAACAGCCGATATCCATCAAACGTTTAATGCTTAATTGTACTTCAGACTTAAGAGCACCTTCAGTTTTGTGTTCAGAAGCAATGATCGCACGAACTGCGTTCGCCTCATCATCATTCCATTCACTAACTTTCTTGTCCCAGTTTACACCAGCTTTCGTCAAAATACTTTGAGCTGAATTACGACCAATACCGTAGATGTAAGTCAAAGAAACTTCACCTCTTTTGTTATCGGGAATATCAACACCAGAAATCCTTGCCATAGTATTATTCTATTATATTAACCTTGTCTTTGTTTGAACCGTGGGTTCTTCTTATTGATTACTAGAAGTTTGCCGTGTCTTCTGACAACTTTGCAATCTACACTTCTTTTTTTGATCGATGTTTTTACTTTCATCGTCTTGTTGATTTATATGTTTAATTATTATTTATATCGAAATACAATTCTTCCTTTGGTTAAATCGTATGGAGACATTTCCATTCTTACTTTGTCTCCTGGCAATATCTTAATGTAATTCATTCGCATTTTACCTGAAATATGGGCGATTACCTGGTGCCCGTTACTCAATTCAACACGAAACATTGCATTTGATAATGCTTCTAATATTTTACCATCCTGCTCAATTGATGACTGTTTTGACATGCGATGAATTAAATATTAATAATTTGTTCAATAAATTCAAAGGTAGTCAAAATTTCCGGTTTTCCCTTTTTTACTGCTACCGTATGTTCGAAATGTGCAGAAGGCATTTTATCTGATGTACGAATTGTCCAGCCGTCATTCTCCTGAACTACATTCTTTTTACCTAGATTAATCATAGGTTCGATAGCAATAACCAGATTTTCTTCCAGTTTAAGCCCTTTACCTCTGTTTCCGTAATTTGGTACTTCCGGTTTCTCATGAAGGCTTTTACCTAAACCATGCCCAACCAATTCCCGAACTACTGAATAACCTTCTTTTTCAACGAACGATTGTATTGAAAATCCTATGTCACCTATTCTATTGCCGACAATGGCTTGTTCAACACCTTTATATAAGCTCTCTTTTGTTACGCGAAGCAGTTTCAAAACTTCTTCTTTAACATTTCCGACTGGGTAAGTATAAGCAGAATCGCTATGATATCCATTATATTTTACACCACAATCAACAGAGATAATATCACCATCTTTTAATTCATACTCACTTGGGAAACCGTGAACAACAACTTCATTCACTGAAATACAAAGTGTGGAAGGGAAACCGTATAAGCCTTTGAAGGAAGGTATTCCTCCGTTATCAGCTATGAATTGATAAGCTATTTTATCTAATTCATTTGTTTTAACTCCCGGTCTGATGATTTTTGCAATTTCTGCATGAGCTTTACCAAGTATTTTTCCGCTTTCGCGAATAATCTCTAGCTCTTCATTAGACTTGTAATGAATTACTGCCATTTTTTATTTAAACAGCAGCTGTATCTAATCTTCCTTTAACACGACCGGTTTGCATCATTCCATCGTAATGCTTCATCAATAAGAAGCTTTCGATTTGCTGAAGTGTGTCAAGCACAACACCAATCATAATCAACAAAGAAGTACCGCCGTAGAAATATGCAAATTCCTTTTCAATTCCAGTCATACTTGCAAAAGCAGGTAAGATTGCTAAAAGAGCAAGAAATATAGATCCAGGCAATGTTATTTTTGTAAGTACATCATCAATATACTCTGATGTCGCAAGACCTGGCTTAACACTAGGAATAAATCCCCCGTTTCTTCTTAAATCTTCAGCAATTGAATTCGGATTAACCGTGATTGCTGTATAGAAATAAGTAAACAATATGATCATTGTTGCAAAAGCAACATTGTATTGCCAGGAAGTGAAATCACTCATTGTTGAACCAATCGTTGTTGCAAATTCCGAATCAGGAAATGAAGATCCGATAATTGCAGGAAGGAACATCACAGATTGAGCAAAGATAATCGGCATAACGCCTGCAGCAATCAATTTCAACGGTAAATATTGACGTTGACCAATTACCTGCTTACCTCCGGCAATTTGTTTGGTATATTGAATTGGTATTCTCCGCGTAGCCTGCTGCACAAGAACTACCAGCATGATTACTGCAAATAAAGCTGCAAATTCTATTAGTAATGGTAATGCACCTTCAAGATTTTTAGATGATACTTCAGCCATTAATGCGAATGGTAATCTTGAAACAATACCAATCATGATCAACATTGAAATACCATTGCCAATTCCTTTTTCAGTTATACGCTCACCGATCCACATACAGAACATAGTTCCGGAAATCAATGTAACAATTCTAACTACATTCATGAAAGGTGTATTCATTCCTTCATAAATCATACCTTCATCTAATGTTGCCGCTAAATAACCTATTGATTGAGCAACTGTAATGAAAATTGTTAAAATTCTTGTATACTGGTTTATTGTCTTTCTTCCTGATTCACCGTCTTTTTGTAAACGTTGAAAATATGGAACTGCAAAGGTCAATAATTGAAGAACAATTGAAGCCGAGATGTACGGCATGATACCTAATCCAAATACGGATACGTTATTGAATGCACCGCCGGAGAAAGTATTAATAACACCTAATATTCCGCTAGTATTCGTACCTTCAGTAATTTTACTCGGGTCTACACCTGGTAAAACAACAAAAGAACCTAGTCTGAACATAACTAGGAACATTATCGTTGTGAAGATTCTCGTACGAAGTTCTTCTATTGAGAATATATTCTTAAAAGTAGTAATGAAACGCTTCATTAGCCTATAAGAGTAACTTTACCGCCAGCATTTGTGATTGCTTCAGAAGCTGAAGCCGAAAATGCATGAGCAATAATTTCTGCCTTAATTGATTTAACTTCACCTCTTGCCAGAACTTTAACTTTATCGTTTTTACCGATCAAACCATTCTGGTTCATTAAAGCTGTATCAATAACAGAAGCACCTGTTTTTTCTATCAATTCAAGTAATTCGTCAAGATTGATTGGCTTGAATTCAATTTTGTTCAGAGGTTTAAATCCAAACTTAGGTAAACGACGTTGTAACGGCATTTGACCACCTTCAAAACCAATTTTAGAAGAATAACCCGATCTGGATTTGGCTCCTTTATGACCTTTAGTTGATGTACCGCCTCTACCAGATCCAGTACCTCTACCTATACGTTTTGATGTTTTTACAGAACCTTTTGCAGGTCTTAATGTATGTAATTTCATAATGCTTACTCGCTAACAACTACTAAATGATTTACCTTATTTAGCATTCCTTTTATTGAAGGTGTAAGTTCTTGTTCAACTGAAGAATTAATCTTTCCTAAACCTAAAGATGCTAATACTCTTTTTTGGTTATCAGTTTTTTTAATTGCACTTACAACTTGAGTAATTTTAACTTTTGCCATGATTATTTATAATTAACCATTAAATACTTTACTCATAGCAACACCGCGCTGCATAGCTACTTTATGAGGAGCTCTCATTTTAACTAATGCGTCGATTGTTGCTTTTACTACGTTGTGAGGGTTTGAAGAACCTTTAGATTTTGCTAAAACGTCTTTAATACCAGCACTTTCAAATACAGCACGCATCGCACCACCTGCAATTACTCCAGTACCTGGAGCAGCTGGCTTAACAAATACAAAACCACCACTGTATTTACCAATCATTTCATGTGGTAGAGTTCCGTTAATAACAGGAACTTTTATAAGATTCTTTTTGGCATCGTCGATTGCTTTAGTAATCGCATCTGTAACTTCATTTGCTTTACCTAAACCATGACCAACAACACCGTGTCCATCTCCTACTACAACTATTGCAGAAAAACTGAAACGACGTCCACCTTTAACTACTTTAGCAACGCGGTTAATAGCAACAACATGCTCTTTAAGCTCGATTTCACTCGCTTTTACCGTTTTAACGTTGACTTGAGACATAATATCTTTTCTTTATTGAATTAGAATGCTAAACCACCTTCTCTTGCACCTTCAGCCAATGCTTTCACACGACCGTGATACAAAAAGCCACCTCTATCAAAAACAATGTTTTTGATGCCTTTAGTAGCTGCTTTTTCTGCAATTTTTTTTCCTACTAATGTTGAAATTTCGCATTTAGTACCTTTACTAGACTTGAATTCAACAGAAGAACAGCTTGCAAGAGTTAAGCCACTGATATCATCAATTAATTGAGCTGATATACCTGTATTGCTTCTGAATACAGATAATCTCGGTTTCTCAGCAGTACCAGAAATTTTATTTCTGATACCTCTTTTTATTCTGAGCCTTCTAAGATCTTTCTTAGTTGCCATGTCTTATTTATTTAGATGCTGTTTTACCAGCTTTTCTTCGTACAACTTCTCCTTTGAATCGAACACCTTTACCTTTGTAAGGTTCGATTTTTCTTAGAGATCTGATTTTTGCAGAAACCTGACCGATTAACTGCTTATCAATACACTCTAAAGTAACGATAGGGTTTTTACCCTTTTCCGTTAACGCTGAAGCTGAGATTTCTGAAGGTAACTTCAAAAAGATACCGTGAGAATATCCTAAGCTTAATTCAAGAATGTTATTAGTAGCTGTTGCTTTGTAACCAACACCAACTAATTCAAGTTCAACTTTATAGCCTTGGCTAACACCTTGAACCATGTTGCTGATTAATGAGCGATACAAACCATGTAATGCTTTGTGTCTTTTTTGCTCAGTTGGTCTAGCAACTACAACCTTTCCATCTTCTACGGAAACTTTGATATCTACATCAACTTGTTGAGTAAGAGTACCTTTAGGGCCTTTTACTGTCACAAGATTACTTGGTGATACAGATAATTCAACTTTTTCCGGAAGAGTTACAGGTAATTTACCGATACGTGACATAGTATTCGTCCGAAATTTTTAAATTAATATACAAAGCAAAGAACTTCTCCGCCTATATTTAGATTCTTAGCCTCTTTATCGCTCATGATACCTTTTGAGGTAGAAACGATAGCTACACCAAGACCATTTAACACGCGTGGCATAGTTTCAGCGTGTGTGTATTTTCTCAAACCTGGCTTACTGATACGCTCAATCTTAACGATCGCTGATTCTTTTGTAAGCGGGTGATATTTTAAAGCTATTTTAATAGAGCCCTGAACAGCACTCTCTTCAAATTTATAGCTTTGAATATAACCTTTATCAAATAATACCTTAGTAATCTCCTTCTTGATATTTGAAGCAGGAACCTCAACAACGCGATGCTTTGCTTTTATCGCGTTTCTGATTTTTGTAAGGTAATCGGCTATTGGATCCATATATTTAACAATTCTAACAACTTTAATAAGAAATTAAAAGCCCTAAAAGGGCCTGCAAAGGTACGATATTATTTTTTAATAATAAAGTATTTTGAAATAAATTACCAACTGGCTCTGGTTACACCTGGAATTTTACCATTTGCAGCAAGTTCTCTGAAAGTAACACGGTTGATACCGAATTTTCTCATGTAACCTCTTGGACGACCAGTCAACTTACAACGATTGTGCAAACGTACTGGAGAAGCATTTTTAGGTAGTTTATCTAAACCTACATAATCACCTGCTTCTTTTAGAGCTTTTCTTTTAGCAGCAAATCTTTCAACTGTTGCCTGCTTTTTTCTTTCTCTAGCTTTTACCGATTCTTTAGCCATGGTATATTGTTATTTTTTCAGAGATGCAAACGGCATACCGAATGCTTTCAGAAGTTCAAAACTTTCTTCGTCTGTATTGGCAGTAGTCACGATCGTGATGTCCATACCAGTAATTTTATTTATTTTATCAATGCTGATTTCAGGGAAAATGATCTGTTCTTTTACACCTAATGTGTAATTTCCACGACCGTCAAAACCTTTATCGTTGATACCTTTGAAATCACGCACACGTGGTAAAGCCACTGCCGTTAAACGGTCAAGGAACTCATACATGTGATTACCTCTTAACGTAACTTTAGCACCGATTGGCATATTAGCTCTAAGTTTGAAGTTAGAAACATCTAACTTTGATTTAGTAGCTACTGCTTTCTGACCAGAGATCAATGTAAGTTCATCAACACCTACATCAACTAATTTCTTGTCAGCTACAGCTGCACCAATACCTTTATTGATTACAATCTTTGTAATCTTAGGAACTTGCATAACGGAAGAGTACTGAAACTTCTTCTTTAGTTCCGGAAGAATATCATTAAGATATTTATCTTTTAATCTAGGATTAGCCATTACTTGATTACCTCCCCTGACTGTTTAGCGTATCTAACCATTTTGCCGTTTTTATCTTCTTTACGGCCGATTCTTGTTGCTTTTCCTGTTTTAGGATCAGCGATCATCAATTTACTGATGTGAATAGGAGCCTCTTTCTTAACGATGCCACCGTTAGGTACATTCGCTGTTGGCTTATTGTGCTTAGTAACAATATTGATACCTTCTACAATTGCCTTTTGGTTTTCCTTATCTACAGAAAGAACTTTACCGCTCTTTCTTTTATCATCACCAGAGATAACAATAACGTTATCACCTGTGCGGACATGTAGTTTTGTTTGTTTGTTGCTTGCCATACGAATTAAAGAACTTCAGGGGCTAATGAAACGATTTTCATAAATTGCTTGTCTCTCAATTCGCGCGCAACTGGACCGAAGATACGAGTACCTCTTGGTTCATCATTATTGTTTAACAAAACTGCAGCGTTATCAGAGAAACGGATGTATGAACCATCCGCACGCTTAACTTCTTTTTTGGTGCGTACCACCACGGCTTTAGATACCGTACCCTTCTTCATATTGCTTGAAGAAATTGCTGACTTTACAGTCACAACAACTTTGTCGCCAATTGAAGCATATCTTTTACCTGTACCACCTAGTACACGGATTACTAATACTTCTTTAGCACCACTGTTGTCTGCTACGGATAGCCTTGATTCCTGCTGTATCATGATTACTTAGCTTTTTCAATGACTTCAACGAGTCTCCAACGTTTCAATTTACTTAATGGTCTTGTTTCCATAACGCGCACTGTATCACCAATTCCGCATTCCTGATTTTCATCATGGGCCATTAATTTTGTAGTTTTGTGTATGAATTTACCATACTTAGCGTGTTTTACCTTACGTTCAACAGCTACAGTAATAGATTTATTCATCTTATTACTAACTACTTTGCCAGTTCTTTCTTTTCTGGCGTTTCTTAGAATCTCTTCCATTATAGTTCGGTAGATTTAATCTTTCGACCTTAACTTATTTACTTTTTGCAGTAAGTTCAGTACTCAATTGAGCGATCAGCTTACGAGTATGACTTATTTTCATCGGATTCTCAATCGGAGAAATCGCATGCGCAAATTTCAGCTTGTGCAAGTTCTCTTTTTCAGCAACGATACGTTGCTTTAAATCTTCTACCGATAAACCTTTTATTTCAGCAGTTTTCATATTATGATGCTACGTAATCCGGTCTTACAATAAACTTTGTTTTGAAAGGCAATTTTTGCGCAGCCAAACGCAAAGATTCTTGTGCCGTTTCTATTGATACTCCACCTGATTCGAATAAGATTGTACCCGGTTTGATACAAGCAACCCAATATTCAGGAGCACCTTTACCTTTACCCATACGAACCTCTGCAGGTTTTTGAGTAATTGGTTTGTCTGGAAACACTCGGATCCAAACCTGGCCTTCTCTTTTCATTGCACGTGTCATTGCGATACGTGCTGCTTCGATTTGGCGAGCTGTAATCCAACCACCTTCTAAAGACTTAATTGCAAAAGAGCCGAAAGCAATTCTATGACCGCGGGTAGCAACACCAGTTACTCTCCCTTTTTGCTGCTTTCTATATTTTGTACGTTTTGGCTGTAACATGACTTTATTTTATATACAGACAGAATCTCTGTTCTATTTGTTAGACTTTTTTCTATTACCTTCGCCGCCTCTTTTTCTTCTAGGACCGCCTTGATTAGGAGAAGCGTTATCATTGTTAGAAGAAGAACTTGCTCCAGATGCAGCATTACCTACATTGGGTGATAAATCTCTTTTACCATATACTTCACCTTTAAAGATCCATACTTTGATACCGATTTTACCATATACAGTTAATGCTTCACTCACAGCGTAGTCAATGTCAGCACGTAATGTATGTAGAGGAATACGTCCTTCTTTATATTGATCAGTACGTGCCATTTCAGCACCACCTAAACGACCGGATAATTTAATTTTAATACCTAGAGCACCTACACGCATCGTACCGGCAATTGCTTGCTTCATTGCACGACGGTAAGAAATTCTAGCTTTTAATTGTTGAGCTATTGACTCTCCTACTAGAAGAGCTTCCATTTCAGGTCTTTTAATTTCAAAGATGTTAATTTGAACATCTTTACCTGTAATTTTCTTTAACTCTTCTTTAATTTTATCAACTTCAGCACCACCTTTACCAATTACAACACCAGGTCTAGCAGTATTAATAGTAAGGGTTACTCTTTTAATAGTTCTTTCGATAACTATTTTAGAGATTCCGCCTTTAGGAATACGAGCAAGTACATATTTACGTATTTGTTCATCTTCAACTAATTTGTCAGCAAATGTCTTGCCTCCGTACCAGTTAGATTCCCAACCTTTAACAACTCCTAAACGGAAACCTATCGGATTAACTTTTTGTCCCATGGTAATTAATTCGCTTTAGTTTTAGCTTTGCTTTTTTCACCAGTTGCCTTTTTAGCAGTAGCTTTTGGCTTAGCAGCAGCAGTAGCAACAACTTCTTTTTCTTCAACTACTGCAACTGGTGCAGCAGGTAGCTCTTTTAAAGAATCAATAACGATTGTTATGTGATTTGATCTTTTACGAACTCTATACGCTCTACCTTGAGGAGCAGTGCGAAGTCTTTTAAGAACTCTACCGCCATCAACAAAAATTTCGCGAATATATAAATCTGCATCTTCAACTCTAGCTTCAGAGTTTTTAGCTTGCCAATCAGCAACTGAACCAAGTACTAATTTTTCTAATTTTCTAGCACCTTGTTTAGCCTGGTATTTTAAGATACCTAACGCTAACGTTACACGCTGTCCTCTTACAAGATCAGCAACAAGTCTCATCTTTCTAGTAGAAGTCGGAACGTTGTTAAGGTGTGCCTTAACTGCTCCCTTTGCTGCTGCTTCTTTAGCTGCTGCAATCTTCTGTCTTTTGAGAACCGATTTTTTTATTTTAACTGTCGTTTCCATTGGAATACTTTGTCAACTTAATGACTTAATTATTTCTTACCTTTTGCAGCGTGACCTTTGAAAGTCCTTGTTGGTGAAAATTCACCAAATTTATGTCCTACCATGTTTTCTGTAACATAAACAGGGATAAATTTATTTCCGTTGTGTACTGCGAAAGTATGTCCAACGAATTCAGGAGATATCATTGATCTTCTTGACCAAGTTTTGATCACAGTCTTCTTAGCTGAATCATTCAACGCCTGAACCTTATTGTCAAGACGGAAATCTATGTATGGGCCTTTTTTGAGCGAACGTGACATTATTTACTCAATCTTTTGTTAACTCTTTTTTTAACTATCATATTCTTAGAATACTTGTTTGCGCTTCTGGTTTTACCACCTTTAGCATACAAGCCTTTTCTAGATCTTGGGTGACCGCCAGATGAACGACCTTCACCACCACCCATAGGGTGATCAACCGGGTTCATTGCAACACCTCTAACACGTGGTCTTCTACCTGCCCATCTTGTGGCGCCGGCTTTACCTTTTGTAAGGTTCATGTGATCAGCGTTAGAAACCGTTCCGATAGATGCGTAGCAAACTACAAGAACCATTCTCATTTCACCGGAAGGTAATTTAAGCGTAGCATATTTACCTTCACGTGCTACCAACTGAGCATATGTACCTGCGCTACGTGCCATTGCAGCACCTTTGCCTGGTTTTAACTCAATATTGTGTACAACAGTACCTAGAGGAATATCTGATAAAGGAAGACAATTGCCAACTTCTGGTGCAATACCAGGTCCGGAAAGAATAGTATTACCTACTTCTAATCCCGTTGGAGCAATGATGTATCTTTTTTCACCGTCTGCATAAGACAATAAAGCGATACGTGCAGTACGGTTTGGATCGTATTCGATCGTTTTAACTACTGCAGGAATAGCGTGCTTATCGCGTTTGAAATCGATAATACGATACTGTTGTTTGTGACCACCGCCAATATAGCGCATAGTCATTTTACCTTGGCTGTTACGGCCACCTGATTTCTTAATAGAAACAACAAGTGACTTTTCAGGAGTAGATGTAGTTACGTCATCGTATGATGCGGCTACTCTAAATCTTGTACCAGGTGTAATCGGTCTGAATTTTTTCAGTGACATGATGGAACCTTAATGATTATAGATTACCGTAGAAATCTATGATTTCTCCGTCTTTAACTTTTACGATTGCCTTTTTGAATGAAGATGTCTTTCCGGATAAGAATGAACCTTTGCTATAGCGGGTCTTCTTTTTACCAGGAGCGATCATGGTTCTTACTTCTTCAACATTGACGCCGTACATTTTTTCAACTGCTTGTTTGATGGCAACTTTGTTTGCATTTTTATCTACAACAAAGCCGTATACTCCACCTTCATTCTGTGCAGATACCTTTTCGGTAATAAGTGGTTTCTTTAAAATACTCATGACTCTAATTAGTTGAGTAATGCTTCAATTTTCGAAACAGATCCTTCAGAAATAACTACTTTGTCTGCATTCACTAAATCATATGTATTGATTTGGTCTACGCTAACAACTTTAGCTTTTTTCAAGTTTCTGCTTGAAAGGATTATATTCTTATCGATATCAGCGATTACGAATAAAGTCTTTTTTGTATCCAAAGAAAGATCTTTAAGTATTGCTAAATAATCTTTAGTTTTTGGGGCATTCAAAGTGAAGTTCTCAAGGACTGTCACGTTGCTTTCTTTCAGTTTGTGGCTGAATGCAGACTTACGTGCAAGGTCTTTAACTTTTTTATTTACTTTGAAACCGTATGTTCTTGGTCTTGGACCGAAGATAGTACCACCACCAACAAATATTGGTGATTTACGGCTACCTGCTCTCGCACCGCCTGTACCTTTTTGCTTTTTAAGTTTCTTTGTTGAGAAAGAAACTTCAGCACGTTCTTTAGCTTTATGAGTACCTTGTCTCTGGTGAGCAAGATATTGTTTCACATCTAAATAGATCGCGTGGTTGTTAGGCTCTACCGCGAAGATATCGTCAGAAAGAACTACTTTCTTTCCAGTATCTTTACCTTTTATATTTAATAAGGAAAGTTCCATAATTACTTCTCAATTAAAACGTAAGAATTTTTAGAACCTGGTACAGAACCACTAACAACTAATAAGTTGTGCTCAGGATAAACTTTCAAAATTTGTAAATTCTGAATTTTAACTCTGTTGTTGCCCATTCTACCAGCCATACGAGTACCTTTAAATACACGTGCAGGGAAAGAACATGCACCAATTGAACCAGCGTGACGAGCTCTGTTATGCTGACCGTGAGTTTGACCACCCACACCACCAAAACCATGTCTTTTTACAACACCTTGGAAACCTCTACCTTTTGCAGTACCAACTACATCCACGAAGTCACCTTCTACGAATACGTCTTGTGCTGCTAAAGATTGACCAAGAGTCAATTCATTTTCAAAACCTTTGAATTCAACAAGCTTTCTTTTTGGAGAAACACCTGCTTTTTTGAAATGACCCAAAAGAGGCTTAGTCGTGCTCTTTTCTTTTTTATCATCGAAAGCTAACTGAACAGCTTTGTAACCGTCTGTTTCTACAGTTTTGATTTGCGTGATAACGCAAGGACCAGCTTCGATTACAGTACAAGGAACATAATTCCCTACTGCATCATATACGCTTGTCATCCCTACTTTTTTACCTATAATACCGGACATCACCCTAATATTTTACGGACAATACAATTTAATTATTTAACCCTTCGCTAAAAAGGGACTGCAAAGATACGAAAAAATACATGTAACCAAAATTAGTTTACGTTTATTTTCGCTTAAATGAGCCCTTTGTAGAAAAGAAATGTAATACTTTCGTATTACATCCTATATTTTTTCTATCAAAAGAAAGATTCTATCAAACTTTGATTTCTACGTCTACACCACTTGGCAACTCTAATTTCATTAGAGCATCCACTGTTTTAGAACTTGTAGAGTAGATATCAACCAATCTTTTGTATGTACAAAGCTGGTACTGATCTCTGGATTTCTTGTTAACGTGTGGAGATCTCAAAACGGTGAAGATCTCTTTTTCTGTTGGCAAAGGAATTGGACCACTAACAACAGCCCCGGTAGCCTTAACAGCTCTTACAATTCTTTCGGAAGATTTATCAACCAAATTGTGATCGTAAGATTTAAGTTTTATTCTGATTTTTTGATTCATGATATTATTTGCTTACAGCAGTACCTTTAACTTTAGCTACTATAGTTTCTGCAAGGTTTGCAGGAACGAATTCATAATGAGAGAATGTCAATGAAGCAGTTGCACGACCAGAAGAGATTGTTCTTAAGTCAGTCACATAACCGAATAGTTCAGACAATGGAACGTCAGCTTTGATAACCTGAGCACCCATTTTAGAATCCATCCCCTTCATCATACCTCTTCTTCTGTTCAAGTCACCTGTTACAGGACCAGTGTATTCTTCAGGAGTAACAACTTCAACAGACATGATCGGTTCCATGATTTTAGCACCTGCATTTTTAGCTGCTTCTTTGAAACCTTGTCTTGCTGCCAATTCAAATGACAATGCATCTGAATCGACATCGTGGAATGAACCATGATTTAAACGTACTTTCATTGATTCCACAGGGAAACCAGCGATTACGCCATTTTTCATTGCTTCTTCAAAGCCTTTTTGAATAGAAGGAATAAATTCTTTTGGAATTACACCACCAACAATTTTATTCTCAAATTCAAGGCCTAATTTATCATCTTCACGCGGAGATAATTCGAATACGATATCTGCGAACTTACCACGACCACCCGATTGTTTTTTGAAAACTTCACGGTGTTCAGTGCTTTTAGTTAACGACTCTTTGTAAGCAACCTGAGGAGCACCCTGGTTAATTTCAACCTTGAATTCACGTCTCATACGATCGATGATAATTTCAAGGTGTAATTCACCCATACCTCTAAGGATTGTCTGACCAGTTTCCTGATCTGTATGCACGTGTAACGTTGGATCTTCTTCTACCAATTTAGCGATAGCAACACCCATTTTATCAACATCTGCCTGTGTCTTTGGCTCAATCGCATAACCGATAACCGGCTCTGGGAATACCATTGATTCAAGGATGATTTTGTTTTTCTCGTCACACAATGTATCACCTGTTTTGATATCTTTGAAACCTACTACAGCTCCAATATCTCCACAGTGTAATCTGTCAATTTGATTTTGCTTGTTGGCATGCATCTGGAAAATACGAGAAATTCGCTCTTTATTTCCGGAACGTGTGTTGTAAACATATGAACCTGATTCCAATAGACCTGAATATGATCTTACGAAACATAGACGGCCTACAAATGGATCTGTTGCAATTTTGAAAGCTAATGCACAGAATGGATCTGTTTCAACCGGCTTACGCACAACTTCTTTATCTGTATCAGGATTAATTCCTACTAGATCATCTTTATCTAACGGAGAAGGTAACAACTCCATTACATAATCAAGCATGGTTTGAACACCTTTGTTTTTGAATGAAGAACCGCACAACATAGGAACGATTTTCATATCTAAAACAGCTTTACGCAATGCTGTTAATATTTCAGTTTCCGAGATTGAATTTGGATCTTCGAAGAATTTCTCCATCAAAGTCTCATCATAATCAGCTACTGCTTCTAATAATTTCTCTCTGTACTCAAGTGTCTCATCAACCATATCAGCTGGAATAGGCACTTCCGTGAAAGTCATACCTTTGTCAGCTTCATTCCAAACGATTGCTCTGTTGTTAACTAAGTCAACAACACCTTGAAAATTATCTTCAGAACCGATCGGTAATTGCAATGGAACAGCATTGCTGCCTAACATTTCTTTAACCTGCTTACATACGTTTAAGAAGTCAGCACCGGAACGGTCCATTTTATTAACGAAACCTAATCTGGCTACTTTGTAGTTGTTGGCTAAACGCCAGTTTGTTTCAGATTGTGGTTCAACACCATCAACCGCACTGAATAAGAATACTAAACCGTCAAGTACACGTAATGATCTGTTTACTTCTACAGTAAAATCCACGTGACCTGGAGTATCAATAATATTTACGTGATATTGGTTATCTCTGTATTTCCAACCAACTGTAGTGGCAGCAGAAGTAATCGTGATACCTCTTTCTTGCTCTTGAGCCATCCAGTCCATTGTTGCTCCACCTTCGTGTACTTCACCGATTTTGTGGTTTACACCAGCATAGTAAAGAATACGTTCAGTAGTTGTAGTTTTACCAGCATCAATGTGAGCGGCAATACCAATATTTCGTGTGAATTTTAAATCGCGAGCCATAATATTGTTTGCAGAAAATTAGAATCTGAAATGTGAGAATGCTTTGTTAGCTTCAGCCATTCTATGTACGTCATCTCTCTTTTTAACTGCAGCACCTTCACCTTTAGAAGCAGAGATAATTTCACCAGCTAATTTATCAGTCATAGTTTTTTCACCGCGAGAACGAGCGTAGTTAATCAACCACTTCATTCCTAAAGCCATCTTTCTATCCGGACGAACTTCAGTCGGAACCTGGAATGTAGAACCACCTACACGACGGGAACGAACCTCAACCTGAGGGCTCACGTTGTTAAGTGCTTTTTTCCAAACTTCTAAACCGCTTTCAGATGTTTTCTTTTCAACTAATGCAACTGCATCATAAAAAATACTGTATGCTGTGCTTTTCTTGCCATCATACATTAAGCTGTTTACAAATTTAGTAACCATAGTGTCACTAAATTTAGGATCAGGAAGAAGATATCTCTTCTTTGGTTTCGCCTTTCTCATATTCTAATTATTTTTTCTTGCCTTTTGCAGGAGCTGCAGCAGCCTGGCCTGGTTTAGGTCTCTTAGCACCGTATTTAGATCTACTTTGTTTTCTACCGTTTACTCCGGCAGTATCTAATGCTCCACGAACGATGTGGTAACGAACACCTGGAAGATCTTTTACTCTACCACCTCGGATCAACACAATACTGTGTTCCTGAAGGTTGTGGCCTTCTCCGGGAATATAAGCATTCACCTCTTTAGAGTTTGTTAAACGCACCCTCGCAACTTTACGCATCGCAGAGTTTGGTTTCTTTGGTGTTGTAGTGTACACACGTGTACATACGCCCCTTCTTTGTGGGCAGGAATCTAGAGCAGGAGACTTTGACTTGAATACAAGTTGTTCTCTTCCTTTTCTTACTAATTGTTGTATAGTAGGCATTTATCCTAAGTATTTAACTATTCTCAATTTATCGGACTGCAAAGGTACGCTAATTTGGCGATTCTGCAAATTGTGGATATTATTTTTTTTCAAATTCATCCACATCTTATCACCATTTTGCGCATTCTTTATTAATTAATGCTCAATTATTTAGATTTCAATCAGGCTTCTCCTACCGGACCTCCAAAATTCATCGGAAAACGTGGAAATTCTTCCTGATCTTTTATCGGGCCAAATGCTTCTTCGTATTTCACGATATTGTCGTTTAAAGCCTGTAATAAGCGTTTTGCATGTTCGGGAGTTAGTACGACCCGCGCTTTGACACGTGCTTTGGGAACTCCAGGCATCATACGAATGAAATCTAATACAAACTCGCTGTTAGAATGTGCAATCATAGCTAAATTAGCATAAACACCTTCTGCCATGTCTTCCGGCAACTCAATGTTTAATTGATTTTGCATCATTTCTTCAGCTGGATTATTTTTGATAGCCATTTTATAGACGCTTTTAGAAAAAACAAGGGCAAAGGTTATAAGAACCAGTGCCCTTGTTTATTTTTTCAATATTTATTAACTCTGTTGTAACTCGCCTTTGCGGGCAGCATTGAAGGCTTCTTTCGAAGCGATCAAACTATCGTATTCTTCTTTTGATCCTACGATAATGTCATTGAATACACGCTGACCTGTACCTGCAGGGATTAAGTGACCTACGATTACGTTTTCTTTCAAGCCTTTTAAGAAATCTACTTTTCCTCTTACTGCTGCTTCGCTGAGTACTTTTGTCGTTTCCTGGAACGACGCTGCAGAGATGAAACTTTCTGTATCCAAAGAAGCTTGAGTAATACCTTGAAGTGTTGGCATAGAAACTGCTGGTTCAGCATCTCTAACTACTACCAAACGTTGATCCTTACGTTTCAAGCTAGAGTTTTCGTCTCTTAACTGACGTGCAGTAATGATCATACCTGGTCTTAATTTTTCTGAGTCGCCACATTCTACAACAACTTTCTTATCCAGGATATTATCGTTTTCTTCTCTGAATTTGAAACGATCCACTGCCTGGTTTGTTAAGAAAGATGTATCCCCGGCTTCGATAATCTGAACCTTTTGCATCATCTGTCTAACAATAATCTCAATGTGTTTATCATTGATTTTTACACCTTGCAGACGGTATACTTCTTGAATTTCATTTACAAGATATTCCTGAACAGCTGTAGGTCCTTTGATTGATAAGATATCTGATGGAGTAATTGCTCCATCTGTCAACGGATTTCCTGAACGGATGAAATCGTTGTCCTGAACAAGGATGTGTTTGGAAAGCGGTACCATGTATCTCTTTTTAACACCATCTTTTGATTCAATAAAGATCTCTCTGTTACCTCTCTTAATTGCGCCGTACGTTACGATACCATCAATCTCACTTACTACAGCAGGATTAGAAGGGTTACGTGCTTCGAACAATTCAGTTACACGTGGAAGACCACCCGTAATATCTCTTGTTTTACCAACAGAACGAGGGATCTTAACTAATACCTGACCAGGTTTAACATCCTGTCCATCTTCAACTGCTAAGTGGGCGCCTACCGGGATGCTGTATCCTTTTGGTTCGCCTTTCTTATGGTTTACAATGATTGCAGGGTTTTTCGTTTTATCTTTTGTATCAACAATAACTTTTTCTCTGTGGCCAGTCTGTTCATCAGATTCTTCGCGGTATGTTACACCTTCTTCGATTGAATCGAATTGGATTGTACCTTCGAATTCAGATAAGATAACAGCGTTATATGGATCCCAGAAGCAAAGTTCCTGACCTTTTTTAACCGTTTCACCATCTTTCACATTTAAGAATGCACCGTATGGAACGTGGTTACTCAATAACGTTTTGCCAGATACCGGCTCAACGATACGAATCTCACCTGAACGGCCCATTACTACAGTTACTTTATCGCCTTCTAAGTTTGTAGATTGAATTACTCTTAAATCATCAAAAGCAACTACACCATCAAACTTAGCTTTGATGTTTGCATCAACAGTAATGTTAGATGCCGTACCACCCACGTGGAATGTACGAAGTGTTAACTGTGTACCTGGTTCACCAATGGATTGTGCTGCGATAACACCTACAGATTCTCCAATACCAACCATTTGACCGGATGACAAGTTTCTACCGTAACATTTTGCACAACATCCTCTTCTTGATTCACACGTAAGAACGGATCTGATTTCAACAGATTCAATGCCTGAATCATCTATGCTTCTTGCAATTTCTTCTGTAATTTCCTGTCCGGAAGAAACCAACAATTCATTTGAAATAATATGGAATACATCGTGAACGCTTACTCTACCAAGGATACGTTCTGTTAACGGTTCAACGATATCGTCGTTGTCTTTTAATGCAGAAACTGTAAGACCTCTTAATGTACCGCAATCCTGTTCGTTGATAATTGCATCTTGTGCGACGTCAACCAAACGACGTGTTAAGTAACCTGCATCGGCCGTTTTAAGGGCTGTATCGGCAAGACCTTTACGAGCACCGTGTGTAGAGATAAAGTATTCGATTACATCCAGACCTTCTTTGAAGTTGGAAAGGATCGGGTTTTCGATGATCTCACCAACTGAACCTTGTAAGTTCTTTTGTGGCTTAGCCATCAAACCTCTCATACCACCTAATTGACGGATCTGCTCACGAGAACCACGTGCTCCGGAGTGCATCATCATGTAGATCGGGTTGAAACCTTGCTGATCAGCTTCAAGCTGTTTCATCAATGTATCTGTGATCTCAGAGTTCACACGCGTCCAGATATCAATAACCTGGTTGTAACGTTCGTTGTCTGTGATAAGACCCATTAAGTAGTTGCTCCATACTGAATCAACTTCTTTCTTAGCGCCATCGATCAATGTATTTTTATCAGCGGGGATACCAATGTTATCCAAACCGATAGAAAGACCACCTCTGAAGGCCATCTGGAATCCGATCTGCTTGATATCATCCAGGAACTTCGCAGTTTTAGACATACCAGCGATCTTGAATACCATACCAATGATCAACTGTAATTTTTTCTTCGTTAACAGTTCGTTTACGAAACCTACTTCTTCCGGAACTACTAAGTTGAACAATACTCTACCGGCAACGGTATCAATCATTTGTTCAACTAATTCACCGGCATCTGTACGTACGATACCTTTAACTTTGATATGTGCATGTTGTGATAAGCGACCTTCGTTGATAGCGATCACAACTTCTTCAGCACCGTAGAATGCCATACCTTCACCTTTGATCGGGTGCTCAGGTGTAGACTTACGGCCTTTTGTTACATAATATAATCCAAGAACCATGTCTTGAGATGGTACTGTAATTGGCGCACCATTCGCAGGGTTCAGGATGTTATGAGATGCAATCATCAATAATGATGCTTCAAGAATAGCCTCATGTCCCAGTGGAACGTGAACCGCCATCTGGTCACCATCGAAATCGGCGTTGAAGGCAGTACACACTAAGGGGTGTAACTGAATTGCTTTTCCTTCAATCAATTTTGGCTGGAATGCCTGAATACCTAAACGGTGAAGTGTAGGAGCACGGTTTAAAAGGATCGGGTGACCTTTCAATACGTTTTCAAGAATATCCCAAACAACCGGATCTTTACGATCCACTATTTTCTTAGCAGACTTAACTGTTTTTACGATACCACGTTCGATCAGCTTACGAATGATAAATGGCTTGAATAATTCAGCTGCCATATCTTTCGGAAGACCGCATTCGTGCATTTTCAATTCAGGTCCTACAACGATTACAGAACGGCCAGAGTAATCGACACGTTTACCAAGTAAGTTCTGACGGAAACGTCCCTGCTTACCTTTCAACATATCTGAAAGTGATTTCAATGCTCTGTTACCTTCTGCACGTACAGCGTTTATCTTACGTGAGTTGTCGAACAATGAATCTACCGCTTCCTGAAGCATACGTTTTTCGTTACGTAAGATTACTTCCGGAGCTTTGATTTCGATCAATCTTTTCAAACGGTTGTTACGGATAATAACACGTCTGTAAAGATCATTTAAATCGGATGTAGCGAAACGACCACCATCCAACGGCACTAATGGACGTAATTCCGGGGGAATCACAGGAACCATGCGGATAATCATCCATTCCGGTTTGTTTTCTATACGGGATCTTGCATCACGGAAAGCTTCAACAACTTTCAAACGTTTAAGCGCTTCCGCTTTACGTTGCTGAGAAGTGTCGTTTGCTGCCGCATGACGTAAGCTGTATGATAATTCATCTAAGTTCAAACGGGAAAGAAGTGTTTCTAACGCGTCTGCACCCATCTTAGCGATGAATTTATTTGGATCTTTATCGTCTAATAATTGATTCTCACGAGGAAGTTTATCTAAGATATCCAGATATTCATCTTCAGTAAGGAAATCAAGGTAGTTGATACCGTCTTCAGATTTAACACCTGATTGAATAACAACATAACGTTCGTAGTATATGATCTGATCAAGTTTCTTTGTAGGTAAACCTAACATGTAACCGATCTTGTTTGGTAATGAACGGAAATACCAGATGTGTGCTACAGGTACAACTAATTCGATGTGACCCATACGTTCACGACGAACTTTTTTCTCTGTTACTTCAACCCCGCAACGATCACAAATAATGCCTTTGTAACGAATACGTTTGTATTTACCGCAGTGACATTCCCAGTCTTTTACCGGACCGAAAATCCGCTCACAGAACAAACCACCCATCTCTGGCTTGTATGTTCTGTAGTTGATTGTTTCCGGTTGTGTAACCTCACCATGAGAGCCTTCAAGAATTGATTCTGGAGAAGCAAGACTGATGGTTACTTTTGTGAAATCGTTATTCAGTTTTTTGTTTTTTCTGAACGCCATTTTTTTCTGTGTCTATTGGTTAGCCAAAAGGTTCTAAAACTATTATGATATTAGTGAAGTGTGATCTCAAGAGCTAAACCTCTAAGTTCATGCACCAATACATTGAATGATTCCGGGATGTTTGGTCTCGGTAGGTTTTCGCCTTTAACAATACATTCGTATGTTTTAGCACGACCTACAACATCATCAGATTTCACTGTAAGGATTTCCTGAAGAATGTTTGCTGCACCGAATGCTTCAAGTGCCCAAACCTCCATTTCACCAAAACGCTGACCACCGAATTGAGCTTTACCACCCAACGGTTGTTGTGTAATAAGAGAGTATGGCCCGATAGAACGAGCGTGCATCTTATCATCAACCAAGTGACCAAGTTTCATCATATAAATAACACCTACCGTAACTGGTTGGTCAAAAGGATTACCGGATAAACCATCTACCAGTTTCGTACGACCGATTGTAGGTAAACCTGCATCTCTTAATTCGTTGATTACTTCTTCTTCAGAAGCACCATCGAAGATTGGAGTTGCATATTTTCTACCTAATTTCTTGCCGGCAAGACCTAATAATGTTTCATAGATCTGACCGATGTTCATACGCGAAGGTACCCCAAGCGGGTTAAGTACGATATCAACCGGAGTTCCGTCTTCTAAGAATGGCATATCTTCATCACGGACAATACGGGCAACAACCCCTTTGTTACCGTGACGACCAGCCATCTTATCACCAACTTTCAACTTACGTTTCTTAGCAATGTAAACTTTTGCTAATTGAACAATACCAGCAGGTAATTCATCCCCAACTTCTAATGTGAAGCGCTCGCGTTTGAATTTACCAGCAGTTTCATTACGTTTTGTCAAATAGTTTTTAACTAAACGTAAAACGTTTTCGTTAATTTTTTTATCAGATGTCCAATTATCAATAATCAAATCACCTAATAAGTTCGCTTCTTCCTGAACGTTATAATTGCTCTCATCTCTGTATGGGTTTTTGTCCGGGAAGACATTCGCCTCAATATTTTTACGGGAGAATTTAACACCTTTAGAAATTACTTCATCTCCGAATTTATGCTTAACACCTTGAGAAGTCTGTCCATCCAATAAAGCAGCAAGCTTTTCGATCATTTGCTCTCTTAAAGCTAAAAGATCTTTGCTGTACTTACCTTTTATTGTCTCAACTTGCTTCTTAGATTTTATACGCAAATCTTTATCCTTTTTAGGACGGGAGAACAATTTCGTATCAATAACAACACCACGTAAAGATGGAGGCGCTTTCATAGAAGCATCCTTAACATCACCTGCTTTATCACCGAAGATCGCGCGAAGCAATTTCTCTTCCGGTGTAGGATCTGATTCACCTTTAGGTGTGATTTTACCGATTAATATATCACCTTCTTTAATTTCAGCACCCGTACGAATAATACCGTTTTCATCAAGATTTTTAACGGCTTCTTCACTTACGTTTGGAATCTCAGAAGTTAATTCTTCTTCACCACGTTTTGTATCTCTAACTTCTAATTCAAATTCTTCGATGTGAATTGAAGTAAAGATATCATCACGTACTACTTTCTCACTGATAACAATCGCATCTTCGAAGTTATACCCTTGCCAAGGCATGAACGCTACCATTAAGTTTCTACCTAATGCTAATTCACCTTTATCCGTTGCATACCCTTCACACAATACCTGACCTTTTTTAACTCTTTCACCATGTTGAATAACCGGTTTAAGATTGATACAGGTATCCTGGTTGGTTCTTCTGAATTTAATTAAGCTATATGTGATTATATCTGAATCAAAACTTACTAAACGATCTTCATCAGTAAGATCGTAACGCATTTTGATTTCGTTTGCATCTACAAACTCAACAACACCATCTGCTTCTGCAATCAATAATGTTCTTGAATCCATTGCCACGCGTCTTTCAAGACCAGTACCAACAATTGGTGCTTCCGGTCTTAATAAAGGAACTGCCTGGCGCTGCATGTTTGATCCCATCAATGCACGGTTGGCATCATCATGCTCAAGGAAAGGAATAAGAGATGCGGCAACAGAAACAATCTGGTTTGTTGCAATATCAATTAAGTCAACTTTATCCGGAGCAATAACCGGGAAGTCACCTTCATATCTGGCTTTGATACGATCGCTAATGAAGTTACCATTATCGTCGTACATAGCGTTTGCCTGTGCGATGTGTGCACCGTCTTCTTCTTCCGCAGTTAAGAATACCGGTTGGTTTTTAACGTCAACGATACCATCAATAACTTTACGGTAAGGAGTTTCGATGAAACCCATGCTATTTACTTTTGCGTGAACGCAAAGAGAGGAAATCAAACCAATGTTTGGACCTTCAGGAGTTTCGATTGTACACAAACGACCGTAGTGCGTATAGTGAACATCCCGAACCTCGAAACCGGCACGTTCTCTGGATAAACCACCTGGCCCAAGAGCCGACATACGGCGTTTGTGCGTAATCTCAGCCAATGGATTGGTTTGATCCATGAATTGAGATAACTGGTTTGTTCCGAAGAATGAGTTGATTACTGAAGAAAGTGTACGCGCATTGATCAGATCTACAGGTTTGAAATCTTCGTTGTCACGAACATTCATACGTTCTTTGATTGTTCTTGCCATACGTGCAAGACCAACGCTGAACTGGCTGTAAAGCTGTTCACCCATCGTACGAACACGACGGTTGCTCAAGTGATCAATATCATCAACAACAGCACGTGAGTTGATAAGACCGATCAGATATTTTACAATGTTGATGATGTCTTCTTTTGTAAGGACTTTAACCTCACTACCCATGCCGCTACCTAATTTTTTATTAATTCTGTAACGACCAACTTCACCAAGATCATAACGTTTATCACTGAAGAACAGGTTGTGAATGATATCACGTGCTGTCTGTTCATCAGGAGCGTCTGTATTTCTTAATTGACGGTAGATTTGCTCAACCGCTTCTTTTTCAGAGTTTGAGTTATCCTTCTGAAGCGTGTTATAGATGATTGTGTAATCAGCAATATTTACGTCTTCACGGTGAAGAATAATTGATTTAGAACCAGATTCAACAATGATGTTGATGTCTTCTTCTTTAATGATCGAATCACGTTCTAAAAGAACTTCGTTACGGTCGATTGAAACAACTTCACCAGTATCTTCATCTACGAAATCTTCTGTCCATGTACGAAGTACGCGGGCAGCCAATTTTCTACCTATAGCTTTTTTAATATTAGCTTTAGTAGCTTCAACTTCTTCAGATAAACCGAATAAGTCTAATATATCTTTATCACTACCGTATCCGATTGCTCTTAACAGCGTAGTTACAGGGAATTTCTTTTTACGATCAATGTATGCAAACATTACGTTGTTCACGTCTGTTGCAAATTCGATCCAGGATCCTTTGAAAGGAATTACTCTTGCGGAGTAAAGTTTAGTTCCGTTGGTGTGCTTGCTTTGAGCAAAGAATACACCCGGAGAACGGTGCAACTGTGATACGATTACCCGCTCAGCGCCATTGATAACGAAAGATCCACGTTCAGTCATGTATGGAATATTTCCAAGGAACACTTCCTGTTCGATTGTCTGGAAGTCTTCGTTGTCCTTATCGTTACATGTAAGACGAAGTTTTGCTTTAAGAGGTACAGCGTAAGTTAATCCGCGGTCAATACACTCGTCAACATTATATTTCGGCGTATCGATGTTGTAATCGATGAAGTCCAAAATAAAATTATCACGGGAGTCAGAGATTGGGAAATTTTCTGCAAAAACTTTATAAAGTCCCTCTTTGAATCTATTTTCAGCAGGAGTATCAATCTGAAAAAAATCTTTGAAAGATCTAACTTGGATATCTAGGAAATCTGGGTATTCAACCGTACTTCTAGTTTTTGCAAAGCTCTTTCTAAGATTTTGAGTATTGTTAGTTGCCAACGCTTTAATTAGTTTATGTTAGATAATTTAAACTGAAATTTAGCACTATAATTCTGATGGTATACAAACAGGAAAAGACCTGACATGAACTGTCAGGCCTAATGCCGTATCTGATAAACAGAAGAGAATTAGTAATTACTTAATTTCTACTTCAGCACCAGCTTCTTCAAGTTGTTTCTTGATAGCTTCAGCTTCGTCTTTAGATGCACCTTCTTTAACAGGTTTTGGAGCACCATCAACTAAATCTTTAGCTTCTTTCAAGCCAAGACCAGTAAGATCTTTAACCAATTTAACTACTGCTAATTTTGAAGCACCTGCACTTTTAAGAATAACATCAAATGCTGTTTTCTCTTCAACTGCTGCTGCTGCATCACCACCGCCAGAAACTACTACTGCAGCTGCTGCTGGTTCGATACCGTACTCATCTTTAAGGATTGAAGCTAATTCATTAACTTCTTTCACTGTTAAATTAACCAATTGCTCAGCGAACGCTTTTAAATCTGCCATTGTATTATAAATTATTAATGAATTTATTTTTTAAGTATTTGTTTGATTAGCCGAAGCTAATTTTTTTAAGCTTGCTCTGCGAAGACGCGGCTTTCGTTTGTAAGGCCACCGATAACACGTTGAGCTGGAGCTTGTAATAGAGCGATGATATCGCCGATAAGTTCTTCTTTAGATTTGATTGATGCAAGCGCATCAAGTTTGTCTTTTCCAACATAGAAATCTGCGAAAACAGATGCACCTTTAAACTCAGGTTTTGCAACACCACCTTTGTGGAATTGTTTCAAAAGTTTAGCGGGTACGTTTGCTGTGTCGGAGAACATCAGACCAGAAGCACCTTTCAGAGCAGCTCCGTTTAACGCTGTGTGGTCAATATTCAGTTGCTGAAGAGCCTTTTTAATTAAAGAGTTCTTTACAACTTTATATTCAACACCTTTAGAGAAACAAAGTTTTCTGAATTTGTTTACTTGATCTACTGTCATTCCAGAACCATCAGTGATATAGAACGTAGCAGCACCTGCTATTTTCTGTGCAACCTCCTGAATGATTATTGCTTTTTCTTCTTTTGTCATTTGATTACTCGTTTAAGGAGGCTCTTATTACAGACCTGCTACTGAGCTCTTATCAATTGTTATACCTGGGCTCATTGTGCTAGAAAGTGTAATACTTCTAACATATGTACCTTTTGCTGAAGCAGGCTTTAATTTAGCAAGCACTTGCAATACTTCATTCGCATTTTCAAGAATCATCTCCGGAGAGAAGGATACTTTACCAACGCTTGTATGCACGATACCAAATTTATCAACTTTGAAGTCGATTTTACCAGCTTTCACATCTTTCACCGCTTTTGCCACGTCCAGTGTAACAGTACCGGCTTTTGGGTTAGGCATTAAGTTACGCGGACCAAGTATTTTACCTAGTTTACCAACTTTTGCCATAACTGTAGGCATTGTGATGATTACGTCAATATCCAACCAACCACCTTCGATTTTCTGGATATAGTCGTCTAACCCTACGTGATCTGCACCGGCGTCTTTAGCATCCTGAGCTTTGTCAGGTGTACAAAGAACCAATACACGAACATCTTTACCTGTACCGTGAGGAAGCGTCACAATACCACGCACCATTTGATCTGCTTTTTTAGGATCAACACCCAGTCTTACATCAATATCAACAGAAGCGTCGAATTTTGTATAGGTGATTTCCTTAATTAGCGCTGATGCGTCTGAAAGAGAGTAGGAATTATTGACATCAAATTTACTTAGAGCGTCTTTTTGTTTTTTTGTCAACTTTGCCATGACTTTAATTTAAATTAGTTCTCCCACGGTGCTTTACCTGATACTGTTAATCCCATACTACGGGCAGTACCTGCTACCATTTTCATTGCAGATTCTATTTTAAAAGCATTAAGATCCGGCATCTTTGTTTCCGCAATTGTACGGATTTGATCCCAGTTCACAGATCCAACCTTAACACGGTTAGGTTCTGCAGAACCTTTTTTAATCTTAGCTGCTTCCGCTAATAGAATAGCTGCTGGAGGAGTTTTTACGACGAAATCGAAAGATTTGTCTGTGTAAACTGTAATTAATACTGGAAGCAATACGCCCGGTTTATCCTGAGTTCTTGCATTGAATTGCTTACAGAATTCCATGATGTTCAAACCCTTGGAACCAAGAGCCGGACCAACTGGAGGTGAAGGGTTTGCTGCCCCACCTTTAATCTGTAGCTTCACATATCCGGTAATTTCCTTTGCCATTTTCTTACTGGAGTTTTTCTACTTGTATATAATTAAGCTCAACGGGTGTATTACGGCCAAATATTTTAACCATAACGTTAAGCTTCTTCTTTTCTTCGAATACTTCTTCTACACTACCTGTAAACCCGCTGAAAGGACCATCCATAACTTTTACGGTTTCGCCTACAACAAACGGAGTTTCTAGGACAACTTCTCCCACCTGAGAATCATCAACTGTACCCAATATTCTATTGACCTCAGATTGACGAAGTGGAATTGGTTTTTTTGAAGCAGCACCTTCAGAAGCACCCAGGAAGCCGAGAACACCAGGAATACTGGTAATCACGTGGGCAGCCTCACCATGGCTTAAATCTGCTTGTATCAGAACATATCCTGGGAAAAAACTTCTTTCTCTAACTCTCTTTTTACCATTTCTCATTTCATACACCTTCTCGGCAGGAATAAGCACTTGTGGCACATAGTCCACTAGTCTTTGTCTGGTAATTTCGTTTTCAAGGTAAGATTTTACCTTTTTTTCCTGGCCGCTAACAGCCCTAACTACGTACCAATGCAACTCGCTCATGTTCCTTCAGAAAGAATATAAAATTAGTAAATCGACTGTAACACGTTTTTAAACGCGAAGTCGATGAGACCTATAACAATTGCAAATATGATAGATGCAAATAAAACAAGCGCAGAACTACTTTGTAATTCCGACCATTTCGGCCAGGATACATTGGTAGTCAGTTCGTCTATAGAACCTTGTACAAAACTTACTAGTTTCTTCATAATTCACTTTCCTTGTGCACGGGTGGAGAGATTCGAACTCCCATCAGCGGTTTTGGAGACCGACATTCTACCCTTGAACTACACCCGTAAATGCACCCCGGAATTTATAGCCGGGGTGCAAAGATATTAACAATCCTATAAAAAAACAAATGCGTTTCTGAAATAATCAAAAACGCACCTTGTTTATTATTAGATAATTATTTCAATATTTCAGTAACCTGACCAGCACCTACTGTTCTACCACCTTCACGGATAGCGAAACGAAGACCTTTTTCAAGTGCAATTGCAGCGATCAATTTTACAGTAATTGTGATGTTATCACCCGGCATTACCATTTCAGTACCTGCAGGAAGTTCGATTTCACCAGTAACATCTGTCGTTCTCATGTAGAACTGAGGACGGTATTTGTTAAAGAATGGTGTGTGACGACCACCTTCTTCTTTAGAAAGAACGTAGATTTCACCTTTGAACTCAGAGTGAGGTTTTACTGAACCTGGTTTGCAGATAACCATACCACGTTTGATAGATTCTTTTTCGATACCACGAAGAAGAAGACCAACGTTGTCACCAGCTTCACCACGATCCAAGATCTTACGGAACATTTCAACACCAGTAACTGTAGATTTTAAGTTCTCAGCACCAAAACCGATAATGTCAACACCTTCACCAGAGTTAATAACACCTCTTTCAATTCTACCAGTAGCAACTGTACCACGACCTGTGATAGAGAATACATCTTCAACCGGCATCAAGAAAGGCTGATCAGTCAAACGTGGAGGAATCGGAATATCGTTATCTACCGCGTTCATTAATTCTTCGATCGTAGCAACCCATTTTGGATCAGCGTTAAGACCACCTAAAGCAGAACCTTTGATGATGCTCATTGTATCTCCAGGGAAGTTGTAGAATGATAACAACTCACGGATTTCCATTTCAACTAATTCCAACAATTCAGGATCATCAACCAAATCTACTTTGTTCATGAACACAACCATTGCAGGAACACCTACCTGACGAGCAAGAAGGATGTGCTCACGTGTTTGTGGCATAGGACCATCTGTAGCAGCAACTACAAGGATAGCACCATCCATCTGCGCAGCACCTGTAACCATGTTCTTCACGTAATCCGCGTGACCTGGACAGTCAACGTGTGCATAGTGACGCGTTGCAGTAGCGTACTCAACGTGAGAAGTATTGATCGTAATACCTCTTTCTTTTTCTTCTGGAGCGTTATCGATCTGAGAGAAATCTCTTTTCTCAGCCAAACCTTTATCAGCCAATACTTTTGTGATTGCTGCTGTTAAAGTAGTTTTACCGTGATCGACGTGGCCAATAGTACCAACGTTAACGTGTGGTTTTGAACGGTCAAAATTTTCTTTTGCCATATTTGAAAATCCTCAATTTAGATGTTATAGTATACGTAAAGATGTTATTCAATCATTTCATATAGAGCCAATGACGGGACTCGAACCCGTGACCCCTTCCTTACCATGGAAGTACTCTACCAGCTGAGCTACATCGGCTGTTAAGAAACACTAGAGCGAAAGACGAGGTTCGAACCCGCGACCTATAGCTTGGAAGGCTATCGCTCTACCAGCTGAGCTACTTTCGCAATTTGACCAGACTTCAAAAAACAAATCCTAATATTCAAACGGCTTCCGAACATTATTTTGGATTTGAAGTATAGTCTCTGGTGGGGGAACAAGGATTCGAACCTTGGAAGACATAAGTCAGCAGATTTACAGTCTGCCCCAGTTGGCCGCTTTGGTACTCCCCCATTTAGAATTTAAATTCTTTTCAAGAATTCAGAGAACAATCTTAAGAACCTCAAAAACACTTTTTGGTGCTTCAGCCATTTTTAAGAGAGTGCAAAATTATAGGGTTTTTTATTTAATTCAAACTTTTTGGAATAAATAATCTATAATTTTGCACAATTAAATGAAAGGGTTTAAAATTCAGCACTTTGTGGAGTACGAGGAAATGGAATTACATCGCGGATATTTCCCATTCCGGTAACAAAAAGCATCAAACGCTCAAAACCTAGTCCAAAACCACTATGCGGAGCAGATCCAAACTTCCTCGTTTCAAGGTACCACCAGATGTCATTTTCATGAATTCCGACTTCTTTGCAACGCTCCTGTAATTTTTCTAAATTGTCTTCCCGCTGAGAACCGCCGATAATTTCGCCAATGCCCGGGAACAAAACATCCATGGCACGCACTGTTTTACCGTCTTCGTTCGCTTTCATGTAGAAAGCTTTGATCGCTTTTGGATAGTTTGTTAAAATAACCGGCTTTTTGAAGTGTTTTTCAACCAGATACCGTTCGTGCTCGGATTGAAGATCAATACCCCACTCAACCTTATATTCAAATTTTTGTTTTGTAGCAATCAGAATATCAACAGCTTCCGTATAATTTAAGCGTACGAAGGGTGTTTCAACCACGCTTTTCAAGCGTTCGATCAATTCCTTGTCATACATTTCATTCAGGAAATTCAGGTCATCTATGCAGTTATCAAGGGCATATTTTACCAGATATTTCAAAAACTCTTCTGCAAGATCCATGTTGTCCTGAATTTCATAGAACGCCATTTCCGGTTCAATCATCCAGAACTCCGCCAGATGGCGCGTGGTGTTCGAATTCTCTGCCCGGAAGGTCGGACCAAAGGTATATACCTCCCCTAGCGCCATAGCAGCTAATTCACCCTCCAGCTGACCTGAAACGGTAAGGTTGGTAGCCTTGCCAAAGAAATCTTTTGTGAAATCCACTTCTCCTTCTTTTGTTTTAGACGGATTCTTTAAATCAAGGGTTGTTACCTGGAACATAGCTCCGGCACCTTCTGCATCTGATCCGGTAATGATTGGCGTGTGTACATACACAAATCCTTTTTCATTGAAGAAGCTGTGCACGGCAAAAGCCATGGCATGACGCAGGCGTAATACGCAGCTGAATGTGTTCGTACGGGGTCTTAAATGTGCGATCTCTCTTAAAAACTCTAAGGAGTGTCCTTTTTTCTGCAACGGATATGTTTCCGGATCGGCAACACCAATTACTTCCAGTGTATCCCCCTGCACTTCGATGGATTGCCCGGCACCCTGAGAAGTTACCACTTTCCCGGATATGCTGATGCATGCTCCCGTTGTTACATCTTTTAATTGCTCTTCGTTAAATTTAGCAACATCAAGAACGATTTGTATGGTATGGATGGTTGACCCATCATTTAAAGCAACAAAAGCAACGTGTTTATTCCCGCGTTTCGTTCTAACCCAGCCTTTTAGCACCACTTGCTGATCTATGTACTGGCTTGAATTACTTAGTAATTCTTTAATTTTTATCCTTTTCACGTTGTATGCGTTTACAGTAAGTAAAGCGCAAAAAAAGGATATTTTATCTTTTTAATCAAAAAGAATTTCAAAAATGCTCTATTTTTGTTTGAAAGCACGTTTACATTGTGTCTATTTTAAGATTTTATGCAAAAATTAAGTATTCAGCAGCAGTTATCTCAGAAACTATCTCCCCAGCAGATTCAGTTTATAAAACTATTGCAGATACCGGCAGCAGAATTAGAATCCCGTATTGAAGAAGAACTGGAGATAAACCCTGCATTAGAAGAAGGAAAAGAAGAGCAGGCAGAGGAAAAAGATTCCAATGAAGAAGAATTTTCAGATTCAGATGATGATTATTCAGATGATGAACTGGATGTTCAGGAATATATCCGCGATGAAGATGTAGCCGGCTATAAAATGCAGGGCGACGGGCCATCGCAGGACGATGAAGAGCGTGAATCTCCATTAGCAGGAACAACTTCTTTAACCGAAATGCTTTTAAATCAACTGGGTTTTTTACGCCTGGATGAACGGCAGACAAAGATTGCCGAACAGTTGATTGGCAGCATTGATGAAGATGGATATATCCGCCGGAATTTAGATCTGATTGTTGATGACCTGGCCTTCTCTCAAAACATTGAAACCAATGTAGAAGAGATTGAAGAGGTCTTATTCCGCATACAGGACTTTGACCCTGCAGGCATTGGTGCACGCGACTTACAGGAATGTTTGCTGTTACAGATCGAACGCAGACATATGGATGAGCCTGAGGTTATGCTTGCACACAACATCTTGAAAGATTGCTTTGATGAGTTTACAAAAAAACATTACGACAAAATTCAAAAGAAATTTGACGTAGATGATGAATCTATAAAAGCTGCGGTTAATATCATCACCAAGCTGAACCCTAAGCCAGGCGGCACTTCCGGAGATGATATCAAAACACAATATTTAATGCCTGATTTTATTCTGCAAACAAATAACGGCGAACTGGAATTGTTTTTAAATTCTAAAAACGCACCGGACTTACGCGTAAGCAGAAATTATTCTGAAATGTTTGAGACGTACGACAAGAGCGCTAAGAATGATAAAAAACTGAAGGAAGCTGTCACGTTTGTAAAACAAAAACTGGATGCTGCGAAATGGTTTATTGAAGCGATCAAACAGCGCCAGCAAACGTTACTGAAAACCATGCATGCTATTTTAGAATTCCAGAAAGAATTCTTTTTTGAAGGGGATGAAAGTTATTTAAAACCGATGATCCTGAAAGATATTGCGGATATGGTGAACATGGATATTTCAACCATTTCACGCGTTGCAAATAGTAAAGCTGTACAGACGGAATTTGGAATCTATCCGCTGAAATATTTCTTTTCTGAAGGTATCGCGACCGACTCCGGCGAAGATGCCAGCAGCCGGGAAGTAAAACATATTCTGAAAGAAATCATCGACGGAGAGCAAAAGAAGAAGCCGTTGTCGGATGAGAAGTTAGAGAAAGAATTGAATAAAAGAGGGTATAACATTGCACGAAGAACGGTTGCAAAATACCGCGAACAATTGAACATTCCGGTAGCACGTTTAAGAAAGGAATTATAATAGTTATGACGTATACAACACAAAAAAACAGTTGGTATTATCTTTCGTTGGTTGTATCGTATCTTCTGCATCCGGTATTTATCCCGACATATATTTTTACCACGTTTTTATTCTTTGGTAATTATGTATTTGATCCGTATTCGGAACATCAGCAGGTGTATGTTGTTGGCCTGATATTTATTACTACCGCATTGATCCCTTTGATCATGCTGAGTTTGAATTTATTGATCCTGCGCAGAAAAATAACAAACGATGAATTGTTAATGAATTCCAAACGCGACAGAGTGGTACCTTTTTTTTATGTAGGTATTTATTATTGCAGTCTGTCGTATATGTTTTATACGCATTTAAATTTTCCGTTATTATTAACCTGCTTAATGCTTATCATAAGTGCTGCGGTACTGGTAACGGCCTTTATAAGTTTATTCTGGAAAATAAGTGCGCATGCACTATCGCTCGGAGCAAGCTTAATGATCTTTATACTGATTCATACCATCATGCCAAGCGATCATTTTTTATATGTGATCATGGCAACATTATTATTAAGCGGCATTACGCTTTCAAGCCGCTTACGGTTAAACGCCCATACACAGGAACAAACCTATGCAGGCTATTTACTGGGAATACTTATCAGCGCGCTTGGTCTTTATTTTTTACTGCCAAATCTTTTTAGTTTTTCATTTAACCTGTAATAGCTATGTCACTTGTACGTTCAGAAATAATCAATAAAGCAGCATTCATTTCAATGAACCGTCCGGAGGTATACAACGCCTTAACGGTTGAGCTGATTGAAGCTTTAATTAAAGCGTTTGAAGCAGCTGAAAAAGATGCTTCGGTTGAATATGTTATACTGAAAGGAGAAGGGAAAGGCTTTTGTGCGGGGCTTGATCTGCAATGGGCATTAACTATACAGGGCGATCAGGTAGTTGAGCTGGTTGAAAATTACTTCAATAAATTAACATCCGCTATACACCTGTGCAGCAAACCTGTGATCTGTCTCTTACACGGCCCGGCCAGCGGTGCGGGTGCATCGTTGGTATTGGCATGCGATCTTGTATTTGCCTGCGAAGAAGGCTCTCTCGCGTTTCCATTTTTAGGTTTGGGTTTACAACCGGACACGGGCATGAGCTATTATTTAAAACAACGGGTAGGTTATCATCAGGCATTTGAATGGCTGTTGGAAGGGAAAAAATTATCCGTTGAGGAGGCATTAGCACACAAGCTGATCCAGAAACGGTTTACGGATGAAACAACCATGACCGATTATCTGGGCTTTTATCTGAAATCGTTATATCAGCTACAGCCGGGTGCCAGCAAATCTTTGAAGTCGCTTTTAATCGGACAGGCTTCGTTTGAACAGACATTAGCTAAAGAGGCAGAACAGCAGGCACTGGCCGTTAAAGGCGGGATGCTGAAAGTGAAGATTGAAGAATTTTTTAGTAAGAAGAAATAGTTGCGAGGTACTAGGTACTAGTTGCTTAAGGAGGGAAGTACTAAGTATTGAGTACGGAGTACATTTTGACTAAAAATGTAGTCAGAGACTACAAATAATAGACACAGTCCACGCTACGCTAAGACTGGGATTCATCTGATACCAGAGTTACGTGCTTTTTTTGCTAAAAAAAGCAGGATCACCGAAGTACCCCACAGGGAGACCAGGAGGAGACCACAGGGAGACCCTAAGAAGCCTACCTGAAACCATTAAATCAGACTACCGTTCGATCGATCATATATAGAAAAATACAGCTACCAGCCGCTAAAAAAATACGATGTGCAAGTAGTTTACAGCAGAAAAAGTTCCATAAAAACCGGCATAAATTCCAGTAAATAAAATAAAACTTATGTGTTTTTTGATCTGCTATGCAACCTGCAGGGTAATATGCGTAGGGGCAACCGCAAGGGTTGCCTCTACGGTTTAATCAACAATGCTACCGCGTACGCATTCACGCCTTCTTCCCGGCCCACATAGCCAAGCTTTTCATTTGTCGTTGCCTTGATTGAAATATCTTCTACGGGAATGCTCATGGCTTCTGACAAGGCCGTTTGCATGCGTTCGATATGCGGATTGATCTTTGGCATTTCTAATGCAAGGGAAGCATCTACGTTGCTGATCTCCCAGCCTTTTTCGCGGATCATGCGGCATACTTCTTTCAGCAGGACTTTAGAATCCACACCTTTCCAACGATCGTCGGTATTTGCAAAATGGAAACCGATGTCGCGCATGTTTGCTGCACCTAAAATTGCATCACAGATAGCATGGATCAATACATCGGCATCGGAGTGGCCGTCCGGGCCTTTTGTATATTCAAGCTGAATACCACCAAGCCACATGGGTCTGCCTTCTTTTAATTGGTGAACGTCGTATCCGAAACCTACTTTAATTTTCATGTTGTTTATTATTTAATAATGCAGTCAATCCGCCGCGGCGGACTGCCAAATAAAAGGCACCAGTCACCGCTTCGCTAAGACTGGCGCCAGGAGCATTACTTTGAATATTAGCATTACAAAGTTTTCCTATCGTAGTCTTGTATAGTCTTTCTTTTTTTATCTTCCGTTCTTTTACCTTTCCGCCGCGGCGGAGCAAAAGAACCAAAAAATCAAGGCTGTGTTTCAAAAAGGCTAAAATCAGAATTCGTTCCGCTAACGCTGCGAAATCGTCCTGAAAAAGGACTAGTTGCAGCGTTTAAAAAGCTCCACGAATTCTGATTTCTTAACGCCATTTGAAATAAGGCCGATTAAATTTAAAGAATCTTTTACTATATCGATTTATAATACAGCGTAGAACAATTTTCAGGTTGCAGAACTGTTTTCGCAACGCGTGAAATATCTGCTGTGGTTACTTTTTGTATGTTCGCAGCTTCTCTGTTTACGATTTCCGGATCGCCTAACATCGCTGCATATGCCAGGTTCATGGCTCTATTCAGCACTTCTACTTCACCAAACAATAACGTTGACTCTGCCTGGTTTTTTACTTTGTTTAATTCCTTTTCAGAAAACTGTTCCTGTGTAAATTTCTCTATCAATTCTGAGATTGCATCGTCCGCGTCTTTCAATTGAACACCTTTGGAAAGTTTTCCATCGATCACCAGCAAGCCGGGATCCACGGAACTCATAATATATGCATTCAATGATGAGAACATCTTTTTTTCCTGAACCAGCTTATCATACAGACGGGATGATTTTCCTCTGCCTAATATATCGCTTACCAGATCGGTTGAATAAAAATCGGCCGATAATTTTCCGCCCATGTGGTACGTCTTATACAGCGCGTCTAACGGTACTTTTGCTTCTGTCTGTTCGAAGCGTGCTGCCGTTTGTTTCGGTTCTGCCGGAATGTTTCGTTTTCTTCTTGTACCGGAAGGAATCGGGGCAAACCATTTTTCAGAAAGTTTTTTTACCTGTTCCAGCGTTACATTTCCGGCAACAACCATGTACGCATTATTCGGCAGATAGTACGAATAAAAGAAGTCGCGCACATCATCCATGGTTGCTTCTTCAATATGTGAAATTTCTTTACCGATGGTTGCCCATTTGTACGAATGTTCTTTATATGCAAGCGGGCGCAGCTTCAGCCACACATCGCCATAGGGCTGGTTCAGGTAACGCTGTTTAAATTCTTCAATCACTACGCTTCGCTGCACTTCCAGTACTTTCGGGTCAAACGACAGCGCCATCATACGATCGCTTTCCAGCCAGAAAGCGGTTTCAATATTATTAGCCGGAATGGTAATATAATAGTTGGTTATATCCGGAGACGTGAATGCATTGTTTTCTCCACCCGCTTTCTGAAGCGCTTCATCGTAAGATGGAATGTGTTTAGAACCGCCAAACATTAAGTGTTCAAAGAGGTGTGCAAAACCCGTTTTAGTAACTACTTCGTCTTTTGAACCTACATCATATAAAATATTTAACGCTGCCATGGAGGTTGTACGGTCTTCGTGTACAAAAACTTTCAACCCGTTATCTAATACAAAAGAAGAATATTCAATCATTTCAAATTCATTTTCAACAAAAATAGAAACAGAAGCCGTATTTTTATACCTTATTGACTAAAAGCTTTACACCAAACACAAATTATTCTTTTACTTTGTACTGGAATATAGCTGAGGAATGAGGCAAAAATACGTGGTATGATAGCATTTGAACGGAATAATATAGATCAGGAAACGCTTATACGCTTGTACAAAGAGCTTGTAAAGCCCAGAATGATAGAGGAGAAAATGTTGTTTCTTCTGCGCCAGGGTAAGATCTCCAAGTGGTTTTCGGGGATTGGTCAGGAAGCCGTTTCGGTAGGTGTTGCGTGTGCGCTGGAGAAAGAAGAATATATTTTACCGTTACACCGGAACTTAGGAATTTTTACCAGCCGCGGGGTTCCTTTGCACCGGTTGTTCTGCCAGTTCCAGGGAAAACCTTCCGGCTTTACAAAAGGCCGAGACCGTTCGTTTCATTTCGGCAGCAAAGAACATCACATTGTGGGCATGATCTCACACCTTGGCCCGCAGATGGCGGTAGCAGACGGCATTGCCTTAGCAGAGAAATTATCCCGAAGCAACCGTGCCACATTGGTATTCACCGGTGATGGCGGTACCAGTGAAGGCGATTTTCACGAAGCATTGAATCTTGCTTCCGTATGGAATTTACCCTTGATCTTTTTGGTAGAGAACAATGGCTATGGCTTATCTACGCCGCTGGAAGAGCAATTCAAAATAAAGAGTTTTAAAGAAAAAGGACCGGCATACGCAATTGAAACACATACCATTGATGGGAACAATATTTTAGAAGTATATTCTAAAATCCGTGTGCTTGCAGACTATGTGCGCAGAGAATCACGTCCGGTACTGGTAGAAGCCATTACTTTCCGCATGCGCGGGCACGAAGAAGCATCCGGTACCAAATACATTCCCGAACAATTATTTGAAGCCTGGGCAAAAAAAGATCCGGTTGAAAATTATGAACGGTATCTTCTGAATGAAGCGATTCTCACCATACAGGAGATTGAATCCATTAAACAAAAAATAAAGGACGGGATCGATGAAGCGTGGCAGTATACGGAAAATGAAAAAGAACCGGTAGCGGATGCTTCGATCGAAGAAGAAGATATGTATGCACCTTATGTACATATCAGAACCCGTCCGCGTACTACATTGAAAAGCCCGAAACGTTTTATTGATGCTATAAGCGATGGCTTACGGCTTGCGATGGATAAGTACCCGCGACTGATTCAAATGGGCCAGGATATTGCGGAATACGGTGGTGTGTTTAAAGTTACGGAAGGTCTGGTTGAGCGTTACAGCAAAGAGCGTGTGCGCAATACACCGTTGTGTGAATCGGCTGTTATCGGTGCAGGTTATGGTCTTGCGATAAAAGATTATAAATCGGTGATCGAAATGCAGTTTGCCGATTTCATCACCAGCGGTTTTAATCAGGTTGTTAATAATCTGGCAAAATCGCATTACCGCTGGGAGCAGGCGGCAGATGTAGTTATCCGCATGCCTACCGGTGCAGGTACCAGCGGAGGCCCGTTCCATTCTCAATCCAATGAAGCGTGGTTTTTCCATACACCGGGTTTAAAAATCGTTTACCCTTCAAATCCGTATGATGCCAAAGGACTTTTACTGGCAGCGATTGAAGATCCGAACCCGGTTTTGTATTTTGAACATAAAGCCTTGTACCGTTCCATCACGGAAGAAATTCCGGATGATTATTATACCGTTCCGATCGGCGAGGCGATTTTGGCTGAAGAAGGTGACGACCTCACCATTGTAGCTTATGGAAATGCTGTCTGGTGGGCTAAAGAAGCGGTCAAAAAAGAAGCTGCCTCTGCGGATATCATTGACTTGAGAAGTTTGCTGCCGTGGGATAAAGAACTGGTTCTTAAAAGTGTACTTAAAACAGGCAGGGTGCTCGTTATAAATGAAGATACCTTAACAGGGTCCATTTCAGCTGAAATTGCTGCCTGGATCAGTGAAAATGCCTTTGAAAGCCTGGATGCTCCGGTAATGCGTGTAGGAAGTCTGGATACCGCTGTCCCCTTTTCTAAATCCCTGGAAGATAATTTTCTTCCGGTTAAGCGTATTCAGGATAAATTGAAGGAACTTCAATACTACTAATCCCGTTATAAGCATAGCATTTAATTGTAAATACTTTGTAAAATAGGTAGATTTACCTCATACTCATCTTTCTATGAAATATTTATTCATCCCCTTTATTGCGCTGTTTATTCTTGTAAGTGTTACGTCATGCAACAAGCATTCTTCCTATCCTTGTCCGGGTCTGGGCCAGGCAAATGAGGCTGATATCAGTCAGTTTGATGAGAATGGTGCGCTGAAAACAGATTCCAAGAAGAAAAAGAAAAGTAATGTAAACGGCCGATTTAATGTTGACAATGGATTGATCAATAAAAAGAATCCGAAGCAGCTTAAATCAAAAGGCCGCAAACGCGTTTAATGCATCTTACATGAGAAAACAACACGTTGTATTTATTTATTCCTGCATCTTTCTGATGCTTTTGTCGTTTACCGGCTTTAGTCAGACGGGCTATCACGAAAAAAATGTAAATATTCAGAAGAAGCAGAAAGACATGACTTCTTCGGAGGGAAACATTAAAGTAAAGAAGAGCAAGAGCGCCAATATATCAAAGAATCAGAAAAACATGGGCCAGTCTCAGGGTACCATGAACGCAAAGCAGGCTACGGCCTCTCATACCAGCGGACCAAAAAATAATCAGGCATTAGCGGAAGCAAATAAAGGTACAAATGTGCAGAAAAAGCAACGTCAGATGGGTACCAGTACCGGTGATGTTGTTGTTTCGAATAAAACTGGTGTTAAACCGCCGCTGCATGATAATACGGTAATCGTTGATAATTCCGCACAACGCAAGCAATCCAAACAAATGAGTAAATACCAGGGTGATATTGTTCCTTCGGAATCAAATTCACATGGGCCGTTAAACTCAGGTTCTATGGTACTTGCGCGTGAGATGGACAGAAAGCAGGAAAAGCAGCGTGCAAAATATTCAGGCGATATTGCGAACAATTTCCTGGCTAAGCGCTCTAAAATGCGTGAAGACAAAAACAGACAGGTTTCCTCATACAAAGGAGATATTCTGGTTAGCACACTTAATGCACGCGCAAAACGTACGCGTAAGAAAGCAAAAGATATTGCGAACTACAGAGGAGACATTGTTGTTAAAAATGTTAAGAAAGGCATGCACCCAAGTGCTGTTTACCAGGGTGGAAAAGTCAAGAATTCTTATGCTCAGAAAGAGAAATACCGTAAGAAAATGCTTAAGAAATACGGTAAAACAGAAGGCCTTGAAGATGCAAACTGGCAAAAAGAAAAACAGAAAAACAGTACTCCAAGATACGACAAGCGAGAAGCCGAGATCTGGAATTTACAAACAAAATAAATGAACTGGATTCCATTAACATCCGAAAATCAATTACAGGAAATCATAACGGGGTCTGCAGAGGCTCCTGTTATGATTTTCAAGCACAGCACACGCTGTTCCATCAGTTCTACGGCTCTAAGCCGTTTAGAGCGTAACTGGAACGAAAGTGAAATGGCCATTAAAACCGTTTATTTAGATTTGCTGGCATACCGTCCGGTATCTGCACAAATTGAAAACCTGCTCCATGTTGAACACCAATCGCCGCAGGCAATACTTATTAAAAATGGCAAATCGATCTGGGATGGTTCGCATTACGATATTCAGTATGATGCAATTAAAAAAGCCCTGGGAAAATAGTATAAAGTACTGAGTACAGAGTAATTCAATCATAAATCATACGAATTATATTAGTAAAAAAGGTAAAGCCGGAGATTAAATAATCTCTGGTTTTACCTTTTTTACTTGGTACTCTGTACTTAGTACTTTATACTTCTAAAAGTTAAACGACACTTCCTGCACAATATCCGGATGCAGGCTTAAGGCAACCGGACAGGTATGAGCTGCACGTTTAAGGATTTCAGCCTGTTTGGGAGTTAGCTGCTGCGGATCAGGCAAGGTAAAAGCAATATGTATTCCGGCAATTTTTCTTGGCGGCTCTTTAGTCATTATCTTTTCAATAGTTGCTGTAATTCCTTCAAATACAATATTCTCACGGGCAGCCACTATACCCATGATTGTCATCATACAGCTGCACAAAGCAGCGCTTACCAAATCTGTTGGCGAATACGCCTCTCCTCTGCCGTTGTTGTCTGTTGGCGCATCTGTAATAACAGTATTGCCTGATTTCAGATGTGTGCCTGTTGTACGAAGTCCTCCGAGATATTCTGCGGTCATTTGATACATAAAAGAAATATTTTAGCGTTGTTAGGAAAATTAGTAAATTTAGCGGAAGCCTTTATTTATGAAAGTACAAAATACTTATTTAATCGTATTATTATTTCTTTTTCAAGTTCCGGTTTTTGCTCAGCGCGAAGGAGCTATTGAGTATGAACAGGAATTTATTGCCGGGATCAATTTTAATACGAATGCTGGATTAATCGGAGGCATTACGTTGCGCTATACTAAATTACTGTTTGAATCTAAAACACAGTTTCACAATTTCGGGCTTGATCTTGGTATTGTAAAACACCCTAAAGAACTGCGTTATGCAAATCAATCAGGGGCCGGTTCATTTATCGCTTATAAGTCACACCACTTGGTGGTACTCAGGCCAACATACGGGCGGGAATTTGTGTTGTTCCATAAAGGCAATGAAGATGGGGTTCAGCTTGATCTGATTATAAACGGCGGTCTTTCGTTTGGTATTTTAACTCCTTATTATATTCAATACCAGCAACCCAACAGTACCGTATCCGAAAGTATCCCATACAGTCCTGATATTCCAAATTTTGCAATAACGAGTATTATTTCTTCTTCCGGCTATTTAACGGGTTTTGGAGAATCTAAAATTGTACCCGGACTTCATTTAAAAACAGGCTTTAGTTTTGAATACGGACATTTCTCAAATAAAGTAACCGGCATAGAGGCAGGCTTTTTACTGGAAGCCTTTACGCAGAAGATGGTTATGATGGAAGCACCTGCAAATGACCCGGGGTATTTTAAAAACAATCAGGTATTTACGTCTGTTTACATTAATATTTTTTATGGCGGCAGAAAGTAATGCTGTTTAAACCAAATTGCGTGATTTTGTGTTCATATAAGGGAAACGAGGGTTAGTTTTATTACCTTTGTACCATTCATAAGATTGCTAAGTCATGATTGAATTACCAGTAGTACCCTCCGCATCTGATCGCAAATCCAAGCCCGACTGGTTACGCGTAAAATTGCCGATCGGAAAAGAATATACAAAATTACGTGCGTTAGTTGACGAGCATAAGCTTCACACCATCTGCCAGAGCGGCAATTGCCCCAATATGGGCGAATGCTGGGGCGCAGGTACGGCTACGTTTATGATCCTTGGAAATGTATGTACGCGCAGCTGTTCCTTCTGCGCAGTTGCAACAGGCAGACCTACGGAATATGATATTGACGAACCGAAACGTGTTGCAGAAGCCGTTCGGTTGATGAATGTAAAACATTGTGTGATCACCTCTGTAAACAGAGATGAACTGAAAGATAAAGGGGCAGAAGTCTGGTATCAGACCGTAGTGCGTGTGAAGGAAGAAAGCCCGCAGACTACGATCGAAACATTGATACCGGATGTGAAATCTGACTGGGCTTCGTTAGAGCGCATGATCAGCGGCGGACAGGAAGTGGTATCTCACAACATGGAAACAGTGGAACGCCTGTACAGACGTGTACGTCCGCAAGCGAAATACAGCAGAAGCCTGGAAGAAATCCAACGTATCAAGGCATTTGGCAAACGCACAAAATCCGGTATTATGCTGGGCCTTGGTGAAACAAAAGACGAAGTATTGAAAGCAATGGATGATCTGGTTGCGCATGGTCTGGATGTACTTACGCTGGGGCAATATTTACAGCCTACAAAAATGCACCTGGAAGTTGCTGAATTTATTCATCCGGATCAATTTGCCGAATATAAAGAAATCGGATTATCTAAAGGTTTGAATTATGTAGAGTCCGGCCCGTTGGTGCGTTCCTCCTATCATGCAGAGAAGCATATTTAAATCCTTCATACTGACAACAAAAAAGACCCGCTTAAATTAAGCGGGTCTTTTTTGTTGTCAGGCTCCGATTCCTCCGGGAGAAATCTGCCTGTATTTCTGAATTTTTATTTTGGGTACTTTTTGTTTCTTTTCCCTGACAGGCTTTTCTGTCTTTTGTTTATTCTCTTCTTTGCTTCCGTTTTTGGATTTCTCTTTTTTAGATTTCCCTTTTTGGGTTTTCTCCTTTTCTGATTTTACTTTTTCTGGTTTTACTTCAACCAACTTACCCTTGTCATTTTTTTGATAATTGATTTCTTTACTTACCGTATTATTCTTATAAATGCTTTTAGATGTAAGAATCCCGTCTTCGCCGTAATATACTATATAACCATTGCCAGACGTGGGTTTTATATTTCGTTCTCTTTGGATGCGTCCTTTGTTTGAATAATAATATGCTTTTCCAACGAGCACACCTTTTCTCCATTTTTCTTTGCTTTTAATCTCTCCGCCCTGATGCCAGCTTTTCCATTCTCCATGTTTCAGCCCATATTTAAAATTACCTTTTGCGAGTAAATCTTTATTGTAGTAAAACATTGTGTATGTGCCATGCAGAATCTTTCCTTCATATCCGCCGCGTGTATGTTTTATTTGCTGTGCAGCATACCAATAATAGAACAGGTTATCCTGTGTCTTTATATTTTTGTCTCCTCTGTAGCAGAAAGCTTCTACGGTGCTATCCGTATATTGTACATATACTCTGTTGGTATTAGCGACCGAAAAATCTTTAACCGTTTGCCCATGCACATTGACCGAACAGATCAATGCAACTAAAGTACTATAGAGTATGAATATATATTTATTGTTTTTTAACATAGAATATCTTTTTTGAGAAAACAACTTTCACACTATCGTTTGCAATGCCTTTCAATAACACGCCATCCTTTATTTCACCTTCCTGCATCATGTACTCCTTATCATCAATCAACAGAATTGCAACCGGCTTATTCATTTTTGCATTCTGAATTCTTCCGACATAATTTATAGCAGGTAATGGTATTTCTTCTTTAACCGGTTTTTCGTTTACCTTTTGCTTCGGTACAGCATGAACCTGTATTGCTGTGGCATTGTCATTGGTATATGTTTTAGCCACGTCTTTATATGTCTCATATTCTTTTTTCAAAAACGGATCTTTATAATTCAATGCCAACATATAATCTGTAGTACTGGTATCTTCTTTAATGCTGCTTACAAAAGATTTTTTCTTTGTTGCAACAACATCAGGGCTTTCCATGTAATCAAAAACAGAATACATAATCCAGGCCCAGATTGCGACCACAGCAATGAGTAATGAAATAGTGAGAGGTCTGTTTTTCATTCTTATCTAACGACCGTGAATTTTCTTAATGCTGTACGACCGCTTTTAATTCCAAACTGATCATATACTTCAACCGCCCAGTAATAGACCTTACCTTTTTCCATATTTTTTATTTCAGCGGTTTTTGTGGTTGTCAGTTCATCCTGAATAAAAACGTCTGCCGGATCTGTAGAGTTCAGTATATAAAACTTATACGTTAACTGATCCGTGGACATTGCGTTTGCAGGTACACCCCATGAAAACACCTGAGAAGTGGGCACATCTGTTTTATTGCTTATCGGAACACCTAATGACACGGTATCCAATTTAAAATCTATCCTTCCGGTAGAACTGTACATAGATTTTATTCCGGCAGAATCTGCATACATTCTCCATCTATAAGATCCTCTTTTCTTTAATTCCACATATTTTTGGGTTTCAAATGCATTTATTTCTTCTTTCATTTCAGGACTTGTAAAACTTCCGGAAAGTGTATCAATTTCAATATAATATTTCATGGATCCGGAAATCGGTCTCCATGAAAAATAAACAGAATTAGAATACGTAACAACAGTATTTGACGGCGACGTAACAAGCAGTTGCCGTTCATTAAATGCTGCCTGCGTGATGAAAAGTTTTCGTGTGAAATAAGCCGTCTGACTGCCGCCATTCTGAGCACGCAAACGCCATTCATATTCACCTGCATCCAATGATATGTCTACTTTGTTTGTTGTAACAATTGTATCCAGCACAAAGCTTTGAAGCTGCGCCGACGCAAAACCTGGCGATGCAATCTGCAAGCGGTAATTTGATGCGTTTTCAACCTTTTCCCAATAAAACTGCTGCACATTTTTTTTACTTACGGCAGAATCAGCAGGCGTATATATTTCTACAGAACTGTTACTTATAGGTTTTTCGAATATATCTGAACAGCCGGATAATAATACGATTGTACACACACATGCAAATATATTTTTCATAAAACTTCCCCCAATGTTTGTATGTAGATATTCATTAACAAAATATCCTTTTGTTTTTTATGATCACGTAATGTGTAAAAGCTTACTGAACTTACACGACCGATCTTGCCTTTAAATTCAATGAAATGCAGGAGTTTTAACAAATCGCCGTATTGTCCTTCTGCAACAATTTTATTTGTTTCAATAATATAATTCTCTTTATTGGCAACGCTTTCAACAGGAAATTCTCTTAATTGTACATGTGTGCTTTTACAAAATTCTGCCAATGCATGGAAAATGAACTCTTTGTTTTTTACCGAGTCGATGGTATATTCTGAAAGCTGTTTTTTTAAATAGCGAACTTCGCTATTCAGCTTTAGAATTTCTTCGTCTGCTGTTAATGCTTTGTTCAATCGTTGTTCCAGTTCCTGATTTTCATTATACAGATTAATGGTTTTTGAAATGCCAAATTGATATACAGCAATAAGTGTAACTACAACAATTAAATGCGGAAGATATTTTTCAAAAATATTTTTCATTTTTAATCAATTGCTCCTTCAAGTTTAAACTGACCTTCCTGCGTCTGTGTATCAAAATGATATTCTTCCATGTGCAGCCCCTTAATTGAAGCACGCTGGCTAACGATTTTCAGCCAATCATTTAATGCAGTAACCTTTTTTGTTACACCTCTGATAATTATTCTTTTATTAGAGAATATGGTTTCCTTTGCATTCCTGCTTTCAGTAACGTTTACAGGATGTATGGTTAACTCTGTTAATTTTATTTCAGCAGGCACAGTCTGTGCAATTTCATCGCATTCTTTAGATACAATAACCTTTTCAATCCATCCGGCTTTGCCCAAAAAATCTTTTTTGGTTTTAATGAAATTTTCAAGAGAATCCAGCTGCTTTAGCTGAGATTGAGAAACTTCTAATTGTTCCTGATAGATATTATGTTCTTTTCTGAGCGTAGAAAAAATAAAAAAATTAATCAGCAGCAATAGTAAAATACTTATTAAAAAAACCAGTCCTCCACGTCTTTTTAAAATGCCGTCTTTATATTTCTTGATTTGTACATCAACCAGTGTATCTTCAACTTTCGGGTAAGGGATGTGGCTGGCAGATGTTAATAAAAACAAACACGCTGCAGAGAACGTATTCATATAATTTGCGGCTACCGTTTCATCAGCAATAGTTATTGCATTCAAATTTTGATCCGGAAGAATTTCATATTGAATTATATCACCATCGCTATTCGTTTCGATGCGGTAATAATCATACTGTATGTCTTTAGAAAACTGATTTAATAATTGAAAAAAAGCAGGTACTACAAATGGTCCGACAGATACAGCAACAACGTGTATCTTCTTTTTTTCCAGCACTTCCAATAACTCATTGACAGGTTCTTTACGGATTAAAGACAATATTCCACCAGAAGCTGTTTGTGTTTTTTGACATAAAAAATCATCGTATTTTATATCCGGGAATACCGTTTTCGCAATCTCAATGACTGATTCTTCTTTTGAAGTAAATGCACGATGTATGATTCCTTTTCCGTTCCATACCAGTGATACAGCACTATTGTCCGGCAATGCAGACAATAGCTCTTCAATTGAGCTATACGTAATAAATGAATCTGAAACTAAGCTTCCATTTTTTTTACTGATGTGTACAAGCCTGTATTGTTTATGCAGTTCTTTATTTACATGCACTTCCAGTCCGAAAACAGCATCGGTACCAGAGAGCCAGGATGTAATATCAGTCAGCTTCACCTTAATAAATTATTATAGGTTTGATAAATAACACTAAAATGGATTTGCTTTTACTTTTAGTTTTTGAGCTGAATAATAATTTGATAACCGGAATACGTGATAATATCGGAGTTCCTTCGGTATCTATTGATTTCGATATTTTTTCCAGACCACCAAGTACAATCATCTCTTCATTTCTTACGCGAATGATCGACTTAAATTGACTTGTAGTTGTGTTGGGCGGACCGGCTGCATTGCTTTTAGCAAATGAAGTCTGATTTACTTCAATCGTTAGCGTAACCTGATCATCACCTGACACGAGCGGTTTGATGGATAACGTCTGGTTTGCCTGCACGGACTGATATTGAACAGTTGTTATCGTATTTGTTGTTAAAGAACCCAGCGTATTCTGTGTCTGAACTTCGTAGTACACAGTTTGTCCAATACTCATGTTTGCATCGTGGCCATTCAACGTTGATAGTTTTGGCATCGATTTGATTTCAACATTATTATTGGTTTCAAGTGCACTTAAGGTCATATAAAAACTCGGCGTAACTGAACCTAAATTGGTAATGCTGCCGATGCCTAAACCATTAATAAAATCATTGATGGTGCTGGTGCTTAATTTTACATCCAGGCCTGGTAAAAAGGTACCGCTCGTTTGTGTGGTTGCAAGAGAATCATTCAAGCCCGCTTTTATTCCGGTTTTAACCATTCTGTTTTTAAGTACTTCCATAATGATTACTTCAATCATTACCATCGGCACTACTTTATCAATTTCTTTTATGAATGCTTCAATCTCATAAATCTGCGGAAGCGAGCCGGATAATAATAAACTATTCAGTTCTTTAAATTCTTTTATCTCAACTCCTTTTTTTAATTCCGCTGGAATAACTTCCTGAATGTTATCAATAGATCTGTATTTTAACTGTGCTACTTTATACGCTCTCAAGCCTTCAAGCTTACGTTCCCCCATTAAGTACAAATCAGCTTCTACTTTAAATGTATATTCCGTTCCTTGCAACAGAAATGTCAGCAGTTCCTGAAACGTAACACCGGAAACGTATGAGGTACAATTTCCTTTAATCTCCGAATACATAAAGTAATTGATGTTTGCTTTTGTTGCCACTACTTTAATTACTTCTGCAATCGGAGCATTAATTGCTTCCAGGTGAATTTTTTTACCGGCAGCAGAAGAATCCACATGACAGCGGATCATTGAGCCGGCTGCGGATTGAGACGGCATTGCAGCAGCTGTAGTGTTTGTGCCTGTATTATATGTGGGCCTGAACGTGCCTGCATTCGGATTTTCTTCTGCTAAAATATTATCCCCTTCTTTGATTCCTTTTAACACATAAAAATTATCATCGGTCTTTACTACTTTTAATTCGTTTGCAAATGCCATTTTATTCAATGCTGCATCGAACGGCATATCTTCAATGTATATGGAAATAAGTTTGTTTGAGATACCGGAAGAAAGGATCACATTTTTCTTTGTCACCTGTGTGATCTTACGGGCTACTAAATACAAACTGTCATCCTGCAGATCAAGGCTCAGCAGATTTGAATAAGAAGAATACCTAACCTGCAAATCTTTTTGAACATATACCGGTTTGCCTTCTACAGGAGGGATATATTTGTAAAAAGACATAATTGATCCGGAAAACCGTATGTCCAGATCGTACTCCCGAACTAAAAACAGAAGTACATTTAGCACCGATTCTTTTGAAAAATTATTATAGACCTTAAACGAAAGCTGCGGGTCTACATTAATGTTCAGTTCATGTGCTTCTGCAATTCCCCGTAGAAATTCCTGAATGCTTACACCCGATACAGAAAAATCAATAGGATCTTTTAACCCAGGTGAATTGCCTGCTGCAAGTTGATTTAATGTGTTTTCGATTTCAGTGAACCGATCTGTTTTAGTTTGAGCATTTATCAAAAGGGGAAGCAATAAAAACCCGATAATAAAACAGGAAATTTTTTTAACCATAGGGGCTGTTAAAAATTAACTAATAATGAATATATTTCATCTAACGATGTGTTGCCTTCTGCAAACAATTGAAAAGCATTATCGGATAATGTTTTGATGTTCCTTTCCTTCAATTTATCCGACACTTCAAAGATAGTATTTTTTATACACTCTGCCATCTCCTGATCAATAGGAATAACCTCGTATACAGCCTTTCTGCCTTTATACCCTGTGTAGAAACACTGTTCACAACCTGTGGATATATAGTGCACATCTACATGCATCGGGGCTTTAAATCCTTTAGGATAATCTGTTGCACTAAATGGCGTTTGCTGTTTGCAATGTGGACATAATAACCGCACTAAACGCTGCGCAACAGAAACACTTAGTGTACCTGCTAATAAAAAAGGCGGCACACCCATATCTATCAATCGGGCTACCGTGCCCCAGGCAGAGTTGGTGTGTATGGTTGAAAGTACGAGGTGACCGGTTAAGGACAGACGTATAGCCATGTTAGCGGTATCCTGATCGCGGATCTCGCCCACCATAATAATATCCGGATCCTGCCGTAAGAATGTTTTTAATGCACTGCCAAAGTTAAATCCAATGTTTTCTTTTAATTGTGCCTGATTCACGCCTTCGAGTGTATATTCAACGGGATCTTCAATCGTTAAAATATTCCGCGTTGTTTTATTCAGCAATTTTAATGTGGCGTATAAGGTAGTTGTTTTACCCGAACCTGTGGGGCCGCTTATTAAAATCAGGCCCTGCTTGCGTTTTGTACTGTCTAAGTAATTTTCTAAATCTGTTTGTGCAAATCCTAACGTTTCAATATTGATGTTGGTTGCGTCCTGATTTAATAAACGCATCACAATTTTTTCTCCATGCAAGGTAGGCAATACAGAAACACGGATATCAAATTTGCCTTCCCCAAACTGAAAAAAAATCCGTCCATCCTGCGGCAATCTTTTTTCAGAAATGTCTAGATGCGACATAATCTTAATACGGTTCACCAAAGACGGGTAATGCGTCTGCTCAATGATAAAGCGTTCTACCATCTGCCCATCAATCCGTAATCGTACGCGGCATTTCGCTTCGTAGATTTCTAAATGAATATCACTGCTTTGAATTTGTTTGGCTTCTACGATCAGCTTCTTCAAAAAATCATCTGAAGAAGAATCATAACTTAAGGTATTCGTTGAACCTGTCTGATGTTCTTTACGGTAATATTTAGAAAGCAGTTTCAGGATCGCTTCGTGCTCAAGCTCCAGCAATTGCTGCGTTGAACCGAATATAATTTCTAAATCTTCCTGTGCCTGCAAGCCGTTTTTCTGATCCGAAATAAAAAAATCTCCTTGATCGGTATATCCGGATGGAACCGGAAGGATATGGTAATGCCAGGCCTGATCGGGTGTGAGGCGTTGAATTTCTTTAGCAGATAATTGTATGCTTTCAAATATATCCATGAAATCAGATCCAGTAAATAATTGAACAGCTGCCGATGATCGGTCTGCCCGGGGTAACATATTCAAACACTATAATAAAACAGCTCAGACACAGTGCCTGTAAGCCGGCAAGCGGTATAGCTTTTGTCTGCAAGGATAACGAATGTTTCAAAACAGGATAACTGATTAAAATGAACACTAAACTTATCAGATGAAAATACATATACACCGGTGTACTCAATACCGGAATCAATACAATATAGAAGGCCAGATCGCCCAACCCAATGGCACTGCTCAGCGGAATCTTTTTTATTTTTTTAACATAGAGCAAAACAATCAGCAGATTGAATGCAATAAATCCGCTATTGAAAAGAAGCTGAATGAAGAAACTTTCGTCAATCCCGCATTGCTGGTATTGTATGGCAATGGATAGTACCAGTGCAAGCAGAAATACGTAAATCGGTACAGATCTGTATTTGATATCCTGATACGTAATCACAGCCAGGATCAGCAGAAATGCCGGCAACAGCAGTACATGAATTGTCATGTATTAATCTTTTACTGTTTCCTGTAAATTTTTATCCTGATCAATTTCCCAGATATTAAAAACACCATCGCCATCAAAATCGGCTACCGCTGTTGCACGCGCGCGGAATGTAGTAGGACCGGCTGCAACAATTTCAATTCTGTAATTGGCATTTCCGTTTTCACCATCGGTTACCAGTTTTTCCTGAATAAATCCGATGGCTTCTAAATCACTTGAATATTTTGACTTTTCGAAGAAGTTTGATTTCTGAAGCGTGTATACGTGTTCAAGCTGAATTTTAGCTTCTGTGCTTTTCGCTTTTGAAATCAAGGGCATTAAATTGGGCAGCGCCAATAAAACAAGGATGCCGACAATTACCAATACAACCAATACCTCTGTTAACGTAAAGGCTTTTAATCTCGCGGATAAAATATTTTTCATAATTAATAAACTATAATGTTATAAAATTACTGAAACTAGGTGTGAAGCCAATACAAAAGACAAAGTATTTGTACATTCATTAAAATGAATTGCCTAGCTGGAATAAAGGCAGGTACATGGCAATCAATACAACTCCTACCACCAGACCCAGAAATACAATCATAACAGGCTCAATCAGGGAACCGATCATGGCAGATTTATATTCAACCTCGTCAGAATACTGTTTATTCAGCTGATCTAAAAAACGATCTACTTTATTTACTTCCTCTCCTACTTTTATGAGGTAAACCATTTTTTTATCAAACACCGGATACGCGGCCAGGCAGGAATGCAGCGTGGCCCCGTTGATCAGTTTGCTTTCGATTTCTTCCATGGCTTTTTCAATCGGATAAAAATCGATCATCTGCTTTACCAGCGAAATGGCGCGTACCATACTTACTTTTGATGCCATTAATAAGTACAGCGAATTGCAAAAACGTGCGAGATAAATTTTATGAAAGATGGGACCTATGATGGGAATTTTTAACAATATGATGGAATAGTATTTCCGGTACCAGTCTGTATTTTTATTCATGTAAAAGAAAATACCTATAGCGATCATGCCAAGCAGTGAAACCAGAAAATAGGATTTCATCAGGTCCGATAAATAAATGATGGCTTTGGTGATCGCCGGCAAGTCGCCTTTGAAACGCAGGAAGATTTCAGAGAACATCGGCACCATATAATTCAGCATAAAAAATATGGAACCGCCCGCCGTACACATTACAATAGACGGGTATGTTAATGCAGAGACCAATTGCCTGCGCTGTTTCAGCAGGCGTTGAAAATAAACGGACAAATCGGCCAGTACCTGTACGGTCTTGCCTGTTTCTTCACCGATCTGCACACTGTAGTATTCATATGGGCTGAAATGCCCGGCAGCTTTTAATCCTTCCGATAAACTTTTACCTGTAATGATGGCTGTTTTAATCGAATGAATAATTTTCCGGTCCTTTTCATTCAGCTGTTCCTCTTCGATGAGTTCAAAGGACGATTGTATGTCCATACCGGCGCCCAGCAGCACGCTCAGCTCTTCGTAGAACAAATGCTTCTTTGTATTTGAAAAAGCAGGACCAAACGAAATGTCTTTATTCAGCCAATTGACTGATTCTGTTTCTCCCTGCAGCGCAGCTTTTTTTACATCCTTCTTTTTTGAAGATGCAATTTTATTTATTTCTATTGCCATAACGTTCTTCTATAAATAAAAAGCTTTTCGCATCCATATTTTTGTCGTACTGCATAAACAGTTCTTCGCCGTTGTAGAGCAGTTTCAATTGAATCCGGTCTGCCAGTTCTGCCTGCATGACCGGTATCTCATCCATCAGTACTTCATACTGGATGGAAGAAGCATAGAGCGTATCTGTAATACCGTCGGCACGTACAAGTGTGCTGTCAACGACTGTATATGTAACAACTTTATTAAGCGCTGTAAATGTAAAACCCATTGCTGTCTTTTGGAGCACCGCAGAAGTATTAATATCTTTTGTAAGCAGATAATTCATGCGTGCAATGCGGTTCAGTTTTTCAGTAGCGGTATAATACCTGAAATAATTAGCGAATGAAAACTGCAGCAGCACATACATGGCACTTATTACCACTGTGCTTAACAGCATTACCACCATCAATTCCGGAATTGTAAAAGCGGCCAGGCGTTTCTTCATTTCTGTATGCGGGTTAGTGCGTTGAAGTGATAGATCAGTGCGCCTTTTTCATTCAGCAGTTTGATGCTTACTTTACACAAACCTTCTGTTGCCGGTTCGGTAGAGATCTCTTTGATGAACTGCATTTCGTGGATGATGCCTTCTTCTGCCACAAACGATTTTTCGCGTAAGGTCTTTGCGTAGATTTCCGTTGCGGCGCATTCCGCCTTCATGCGCAGCATTCCTTTGGAACCATCCAGCAGGCGCGCATATAATACCGAAGAGCCGATCATGACTACACAGATGATCAGCATCGCAATCACGATCTCAATGATACCGGCAGCTTTGAGCCGAAGGGAAACGATCATTCTTCTATCCAGCATGCGGTTTGATACATACTTTTTTTATGCAGCAGATCGGGTACTACAAAATGTTTGCTTAAGGCAGTAAAATCCATGGTACCCATGGGCAATACATTCGTGAGTGTCTGCTCGTGATTTTTATACTGAAAACCGGCCGTTGTAATATTACCGGTGTGCCTGCCTTTTAATTCTACCAGACCGTTTGAATAAATGATGCCGGTAGTACCCGCGCGTTCTGCAATGCGGATGAGGCTGCGCTGCATGTCCGGCACTGCCTGGTACGAATAAATCAGTCCGTTTACGATAGCCGTATTTTTAATCGTAATATTCGTGCCGTTTACTTTGAAGGTCTGGATATTTAAAACCAGTGACGACGGGTATTGCAGCACGACATTTTCTGCTACATAAATGGAATCGCTTGCCAGCACATGGATGCTGCCGGTAAAGCCTGGTTCAATAAAAACCGTCGGCGCGATGATCTGCACCTGTTCCAACTTCGCCGAAGCCGGTATGGAAAGCGGCTGCTTTGAATAGAGGATGCAATTTCCTTTGATGTGCGCTGAGGCTAAGTTAACCTTAACAGCATCCAGCATGATGCACAAGGTTGGTTGAGAAAAGCTTCTGTACATGGTATCCGAAATTTTATCGGCATACATTTCCGGTTGTGTAAATACAGCATTGAAATTTCCCTGCTGCAGGTTGTTCAGGTATTGTTGCTGCTGCTCTGTTGATACAATGGTAAGCGGATCACATTTGTAGGAATTGCCTTCGAGATGTTTGCTAATGGTGGAAGCATACCCGCCAACATTAATGTCTGTCCGTACGCCTCCTTCAGAAATATAACAATCTCCTTTTATATGTGCGCTGCCTGTTAAGCCTACACCATAACTAACCTGAGACATCCACAAGGCTGATTTAAATTTATCTGCCGGCAGGCAACCATAGATCATACTTTTTTCAATACTGCGTGTACCAAATACGGCCGACTTAAAACCGGCTGCTTCCCACAACCCCCAATGGCACGAACGGATCTGCACACTGTCGTCGCCGGTTTGATAGAGATCGAGTGTGAGGTTCACGGGTGTTTGCAACTGCAATGAAAAAAAATATTCCTGCGCGGATTGTATGTTGCGGTAACCTTTGATGTAATTTTTATACAGCAGAATTTCGGTGCTGCGTGTATACGCCAGCGCAATCGCCGCCGAAAGCATGAGGCTTACCACAAAGGAAAGTACCACTACGGATAATAAAGCATGACTGGCTAATCGGCGTGCAAACATGCTTAAAGGTAAAGATGATTGTGAGAAATAGCAAGGGGTCGCCGTGGCCTGTGTGCCACAGGCCACTCTGTCATTTCGGTCTGTGTGCCACAGACCGAGGGAGCAACACCATGGTCTGTGGCACACAGAACATCCACCCCATGGTCTGTGGCACACAGAACATTTTTCTTTCATGTTGTTCATCGTCAACGTGGTCTTTTGCCCGCGGCCTGTGACACAGAGGACGCAATAATTCCATCATTTCCGTTACTATGGTCTGTGGCACACAGACCACCATTCATCAGAACCGCTCCATATAATGTGTCAAAAATCCAAACTTATCTTCCCCCGTTTGATAATACATTGCCGACGACCAATAATACTCCTCCGGTGAAGCAGCTAAATTCCAACGTTCGTGCAAAGGATTTTTATGGATATAGTCTATTTTTTGCTCCGCTTTCTTTTTGCTATCCATTTCAATAGCAAGCGGATCACGTTGCCAGATTCTGTATTCGCGCTCTTTTTCATTGACTTTGAAAAAAGGTAATACAAGAGGATGATTAAATTTTAAGTCTTTAACAATTTCATGTGCTGTTTTTTTATTGAAAGATGCGTGTGGCATTTCTTTTCCATTTTGATCAAGCATTTCCCAAACAATGTGTATATGATTGGGCATGATAACAAATGCGTAGACCTTTATCATTTTTCTATCTACTAACTCTTTAAGACAATGTATGATGAGTAATTTGTATTTATCTTGATGGAGTAGATTCTTCCAGTCTTTTATGGTGCTTGTCCAAAAATAAACTTCTCCGATTTGCATTCGGAGTTGCGTATGCCTTTAAGAAATGGATGGATTGTATTCATAATTTAAAAAATGTTTTAAACTTACACCGTGGTGTCCTACACCGTGTCCTGTGTGCCACAGGACACTTTTTATTCATGTACTTGTGCGTGCCACAGAATGAGGAAACGTGCAGAGTGCGAAATTATACTAAAAAATATTGTTACAATAATAGGTGCTAATTTTGTAACAATAGTAAATAAGAAATGTGCTTAATAGACAGAGCAGATGGTGTTCTGTGTGCCACAGACCACGGTGAGAGTATTAGCATTGATAAATTTCTGTGTTAGGATATAATTACCGTTCTGTGTGCTATTGTGGCGCCCAGAACACTAATAATGATTTTTATGACTTTTGATTTACTTTTTTAAAAAATACATATAGTAAGGCTGCTATAAAAAAATAAACTATCTGATTCAATATTATATTTTCAAAAAACCACTTTCTCTGTGGAAAAACATTTTCACAACAATAGAATTGTTCGAAAATTTCATAAGGAAAACCAATATGGAGTTCATTATCACTATTTCTATATTTATATGTCATAGGAATAGTTTGATAAACAAAAGACAAAAACGATATTGAGCAGAAAAGAGAGTTAGAAATGATAAAAATTTTAATAAATATTATTAAAATTTTTATCATTTCTAACATTTTCAATTTTATGTATAGCATATTAATAATATTATTTCGAACCATTTACAATATCTCCATTTTCTATAGAAGCATTTCCATGAAAGCTAGCTGCCTCTTCTCCAGATCTATTATATGTATTATTAGGAAAGCCCCATACAGACTTCATGTAAACATCTTCCCACTCAAATGAGTTATAACGGAAAACTGACAATCTGGAATATTTCCCGAACTAATAAGCCAGACAATCTTTTTTAATTTGCTCTAGTTCTTCCTCTTTATCTTTTAAAAGCTTTTTTATTTCTTGTTCTCCCACACCGTGGTCTGTGGCACACAGAACACCTTTACTTCATCTTGTTCTTTATACAAAGACTGAAGAAACGGGCTGAGTACAAAATTATATTGAAAAAGATTATTACAAAAATACTTTATGAGTTTTGTAACAATAGTTAATGAGAAAGGTGCTTAATAGATACAGAAGATTGTGGTCTGTGTGCCACAGACCACGGTGAGAGTAATCTCCAACTGCAATTGGAATCCCTGTTATAGGAAAATAAACACTTAAGGCGTTGTTCATGTGATTATAATTTCTCCTAATTAGATTGAATTAAGCCTTCTTCAAACTGCTGTTCAGTACTATAATAACCCCAAACAGCAAATCCACAACCCAAATTCCTAGCAAAGTTCTTCACACCTAAAGCTTCTACCTTTGAAAAAAACTTTAGAGAATTGGGATTTAATTTGCCTGAAGAAAAGCCCGACCGACTATCTAATATAGTCTTAGCATCCATTTCGGAGATCATGATCTGTGCGCCACAGATCACAGTGAGAAGGCTGTGCTTATTTAAACTGGTGCGCCAAAATACTTATGCAGTATAATAACAGTTTTTTTAAAATTGAAAACCAGTAGTGTTGCTATGCTTAGGCAAGCAATCATAAACAAATAGAGGTAAGCAATATTTAAAATTGAATTAGAGTATACTTTTGCTTTTTCAGGGGTATCATCTAAATAAATTATTTTTATGCTATCTCCAATACGATAATTACCATTTGTATTATCTTTTATAAAAAACTCCTCTCCTGCATTAGAAATATATTTTATTTCACTCAAAACAAGATCACTTGACTCATTTGAATTAATTGAAATATGAATTATTTCTCCGTTTGTTATGATACCATTTTTTTGATACTTTTTAAACATAATAGTTTCGGAAATAGAAACTATTCCCAAGCCCAAACCTATTATTGCAATTATTATTATTATAGCTTTAGCTATAATTTTTGCTTGTTCAATACTTCCATGACACATTTTATTAAATTTTATTTCCGTTTCTTGTTATTACCATGTCCATCTATATGTTGTTTTTGTGGTATAACCTGCTTTTAGATTTGCTCTCTGTTCACCAGTACTCCAATTCAACCCAAATCTATATGTTCCAGTTGAATTACCTTCAAATTTAAGATTAGTTCCACCAGCAATAGGAATAGTACCGCTTCCTTCCCAATAGTTAGCTATTGATTTTCCTGCAGTGTATGGTGTTTTTTTAATAAAAAGATATGCATTTGCCTCTAAACTAGGAACATATGATGTCCAACTATACCTAAGTTTAGCAATATCACCTAATTTAGCGCCATAACTAATAGTACCCGCTCTTGAATAATCTAATTCAAAATTCAATCCTTGTTCGCCTAATTTATTTTGATACCATTCTCCTCTTACTCCAAGACTATTAACTTGCCACGATGCCTTCCCACTAATACCTATGCCCCCAACTTCTGCACCTTTCATATTGTGGTAAAAAAATTGTTCGGCTCTAACAAAAGTTCTTTCTGCAGCTGAATTTTCATAATTAGCATATGCTTTATAACTTCCATCTGCCTTTATTTTTATATACAATTCACTTTTATTTAAAAAGCTAATATTGCTCCCATATGTATTTTTAACTATTTGAGAATATGAATAACCCAATTTCATTGAACCAATAAATTGATCTCCTGATCCATTTACATAATCTGGATTATTAATATCAACTTTAGCAATTAAGGTCACACCTGATTTTTCATCTATTATTGACAATAGGCGTTCTAACCCATCCAAATCAATACTATTTATAGGCGTATTACTCGCAAACTGATACGGCGTCAACTCCGGATAACTCGGGCTCAACGGATCCACACTTAAGAACTTACAGATGCGCGGATCGTAGATACGGAAACCATAATCGTACATGGCACCATCACCGTTCCATTCGTTGTCCATTGGTTTGCCGTTGTAGCCAAACTTATAGTTATTCGTTGAATATCTGCGGTACCCCCCGGCTATCTGCATGCCGAACGGATAATAATCATTCTCCGTCAATACATAAGCACTATAAACATCCGGAGTGCCATCGTTATTCTGATCCAAGGCAAACTTAAGGCCTGCAATAACTGTACGTACATTGCCCAGATGATCTTCTAACTGATACTGTGTATAAGCAGGTCTCCGCTGAGAGGTTGACTTATCGAAGTTTGCATTCCTCATTAAACCACCTACAAGCGCAGTACGCGTTACAGGTGTAGCGTGTGCATAGACACCTAAACGTTTACTACCATAAATACTTACATCCACCTGCCTGAATTCGATCGGGTACGTTGTTGTGATACCTTCATAAGTTGCAAGCATATTGCCTGTACCGTCATACGCATAATATACACGCGTTATCTTGGTATTATCTAATGCACCGGCAGGTGTTTTACCTTTAACTTCTTTATAGATTCTTCTGCCGTTTACGTCGTATTTGAAAATAAAATCCGGCTTGGTTGATCCGGTGCTGCGGGTAAGTGCAGTCACTTTTCCTTCCCGGTTCCAGGTAATCGAAGCGATCTGTTCAGAAACATCCCCAATCAGGTTTCCGATGTTATCATACGTATAATTTCCTGCTGTCTGATCATCTATATCATATGTTTCAGTACCTGGTGCAACTAAGTCCGTAATATACCGCAGCCTGTTATCCTCCAGCATGTTTGTTCCTCCTACAGTCGCATATGAATAGTTGTACGCAAGCGTATCCATTACGGTAAAAGACATACGCAGCATGGATTTTATATTGCCGTTCAGATCGTATTTTGCCCTGAAATCATAATACTTATTAGTCAGTTCACGATTTTTCCATACGAGCTCATTCGTGGTATAATTGTAATCGTACTGTTCGGTATAATAGGCATTGGTAAGCCTGTTCAGCTGATCGTATTTAAATACATAGGCATTATCTCTTAGTGGAGACCAGTTAGGCATTGAGCGGTCATTGATCCAAAAAGCAATATTTCCATTGTAAAGCCCCTGCAGACTTGTTGCAGAAGCATTGAACATTTTCCAGAGATTGTCTGCATGAACTCCGGAACCATTTCCCAGCTGTGCCAGAACTGTTGATACAGGTACATAATCCCCTTTATAAAACCCCAGGTTCATCATGTATTCATCCTGTGCCACATATTTGTTTTTACCTTCGGCACCATCGCCGCCTACGTCTCTTGCACCGGTATTATTATAGGTATTTCCACCATTAAAATAAGTAGACTGCTGAGTAGTGGTGTTTATACCCTTGATCCAGCCTTGCAAGGTTGAATAATAATCTATCCCCTGTACCCGGTCTTCTCCCAATTCTGTACGGGCAATGGGTCCATGTAAATAATATTGGTAGCGGGCGTCTTCTTCCCATATAAGACCGTTACGGGATGTCTTAACCGTTTTTAAGCGGTTGTCTGCATCATAGGTATACTTGTGTATAAACTGTGAGGGCAAGCCTTTATCCAGTATCACCTGCTTCACACTTCCGCTTAACAGATCATACGTATAATCCATCGTAAAGGAAAGTATCGCGCCTGGTGCAGTGCTTGACATGGGTAAAGCATTTACCAATGTTTTCACATTACCATGTACATCGTATTGATAGGTAATATAAGAATCCATATTGGAAGCGTTCAGCTTGGCCAGATCCAGTGCCCGGCTTATTTTCGTAACCCGCCCTCTGTTGGTGTAAGCCGGATCAGAACCTGCGGGCGTATCGTAGGTAGTAGCAACAATATCGGTCGGCGCATTACCTGCTGTAAATAAATCTGCATTCCAGTAATTGATCACATTCTGATCGTATTTGGTACGGTCCAGCAAATTCGCTAATAAGGTAGTATTAACAATATCTCCTACTTTGGTTACTCGGCCAAGCTTATCATAACTTACACACGAAAACGTATTGGTAACTTTTTGTTTAGCGTTCTGTGAAAGTACCGGCTGGCCTTTATCGTTATAAAAGGTGTAAGACGGGATATCATGATTGGCTCCGCTTTCATCCGGTGTTATTTTATAGGTAATCTGGTTCTGGCTATTGTATTTGTATTTGGTTAATAACCCGTGCGTAGGCTGCAGTACACCTAAATATTCTCCTTTTGTATTAAAAGCTTCTTTCTTAAGTAAGCGTACGCCTTCTGGCGGCACTGTCTGTATAAGATTTCCTGCCTGGTCATAATAATATAATGTGTAATAAAGCTGTTTCAGTTCAATGGTTTCGTAATAGAAATTTTCTTTAAACGGCGTAGAAAAACATTTATTATAATGCACAGTCAAAAGACCCTGAAGCTGTGTATTTAACTGGTCTTCCCATAATTCATTTGCTTCTATACTGGCAATTGCTCTTTGCTCGGTTTCACATTTGTCTTTTTCTTTTTGCATGCAAAATGGAAACCACAGCGGATCTTTGCTTGTGGCCAACGGATCACACGGGTCCGGATCCGGTGTTACGGTATAATCAATCTGACAAACTGTTGTGGTTGTAGGTACAGATGTTAAATCAGAATAATAATTAGTTAATGATACATTTGTCGATTTATTTACTATAAAAAATTTATTATATATATAATAATTATTACAACTTATAACGGTTTGTGGATATCCATAGCCCAATTCAATTTTAACTTTTGAATTGTCCATTTTAACAACATCCATACTAAGGCTGGTACTGTAAGGCGCTATTGTAAAAGGAATTGTTTGGAGATTGGACAACGCTTTTAAATTATTAAGTTCAACACCAGCATTCCGGACAAGCGTTAACGTTTTATCAAATGAGATATATTCTACACCATTTACATCTTTTAAAAGCACAAATACTTTACCTATATACGGATAACCTGCCGGATGCTGAACGATTGCTATTTTAGTGAATTGTTTTACATTCCAAATACTGCTGTTATAGACACCTGAGGTATATGAATTTATGTCATCAAATACCGATGCGGTAGGTTCGTCACAATCCGGATCACCTGTTACGATTTCAATTTCATTTCTGTGTCTTTGAATATATTCATTGATGAGATCCACAAGTGCTCCGTATAACGGATCCGGCCCGTAAAAATGTGTTGTTCCTCCTGTAGTTGTGGATGTACAGGTTACGTATGCATTGCTTGTACAGATTGTATTAAGACTCATACCATAGCCGGTAAGAATTTGCTGTGCACGGATTAAATATGAGTCGGTAGCAATCTGATCACAACGAATATAACCAGATGGGTTATCGGTTGCACAACCTCTGCCCAAATATTTATAAAACAGATAATAAAGCAAATTAATATCGGGCATGCTAATGGTCGGGTAGATCGTGAGGTAAGTTGTTTCTAACAAACTCAGATAGTTTAAAGCTCTTTTTTGATTTACTTCCTCACTGCATCCCCTAGTACCTATGGTCTGTAAAGCTGCCCAATCAGTTAAATTCTGCCGGTTAATTACTTCAGGCTGGCTACGTATAACTGTAGACTCCAACGTTGGGTCTTTAAAACCATTTGGCGCGCTACACCCTGATTGCAGGATTGTCTTTTTAATAAATGCATCTTTTTTAGTCAGGTAAATACCTTTAAAAATATTCCAGCGATTAACATCATAATCAGAAGGCAATGCAGGCAATGGCAAATTCATTGCGCCTGTTATACCATCTATATTACCCTGCAGATAATAAAAGGATGCAAATTCCCATGCGGATAATACATCTGCTTTACTGCCATTTCCATTATAATCTATTATGCCACCTTCCTTAAAAAATAATAATAAGGTATCCCGCAGATTGTATAGTGGATTCGTTACTGAAATGCCTGTTGTGAAAAAAGGATCCAATTGAGCAGTAGGTATACTTCCTAAATTGAATGCCGGAAGCCCTGGCACGGTAAAACTTGGAGCGCTTATATTTATTGGCCTCAAAAATCCTTTTGCAGCTGCATCAGACCAGCCGGTTACTCCATTAACCGGATCAAAACTGCCAAATTTATAAATATCATATTGGTCTCTATTATTTAAAGCTGTTGTGTAAGTTGAATTTGTATTTTCACATAAGTTTTTATATACACAATATTCGGGATGTTTTGATAACATATCTGAAGCCCAAACATTGTTAAACGAATCCGGATTAGTTACAACGGCAAGTGACGGTGAAACCCCGTTTACTGGTGTATATGTTACCGAAGCATAAATTCCACTTATCCAATTGAGTTTTGTATAATAATAACCTTCCGGACTTAACTGATCGAGCATTTGCTGCTTATATGATTTACAGCGCATATCTGCTGTAGACCCTTGCAGATTTGTAACTTCATTTCCGCAATCTGTCATACAGTTTGCTTTGATCGTTGCCAATTCTGCTGCTGTATACATAGCCCCCGTAGCCGGATTAATTTTACCGGCAAAGGATTTTTTATAATTTTCGCAGTTATCGTTGCAGGTAAAACCGCAGTTTGCAGCAATCAGTTTTTTGTCTGTATAGGCACTTACAAATGCATTTTTATCTGTATATAATACGTTATCTAATACCATCTGAACTGGTATAGAAGCTGCACTGATTGCATTCAATGTCTGTACAGCTGCCGAATTATAATATAATTTTTTACTCACAATATATTCACCCAGCAAATTAAATGTACATGCCAATTGAACTGTTGGATATGTAACTGCAGAACATCCCGTTGCTGTGGGTAACAGCTCTTTAGAATAATAGGGTATGGTATCATGCTGTGGGGTGTCATCTGTAAGGATAGATCTGCCATCAGGCCCTATAACACTTATTTCAACGGTATAGCCGCATGTTAAACAGGCACCGTTCTGGGAATTCAATACGCTCGTTAAATCATATTTGAAAGTATATTGCTGACCGCTTACAAGATTTATTATTTTGTCTGTACTGATACTAAAACGTCCCTGCGTATTAACATCATTCTGATCAGATAGCCTGTGAATCGATACTCCGCCATCAAACAAGGCTGTCTGGTTGTATTGATCTGAAACAGGTGATAAATTGGTTGTTGGTTTTTCGTTCAGCGCACTTGCAATTACTTTACCTTCGCCATTTTGATATTGAATCGAGATAACACCATTTTCATCTATCGTATAATTTTTAGTGTAATGATGTGCATTCCCGACATTACTGCCAAACATCCGGTACAATTCGGTAGATGATGGTGTACCATAGTAATTCTGAACAAAATGCTGGTCTTTAATATTTGCATTTGCTTGCAGTTCCATTTTAAATGCTGAACCAACTGTGTTTTGTCTGGAAACACGGCCGGTATTATCCGGTGTATATATTATTTGAGAATACGGATATCCTTGCGCATCCGGTGTATACGTTCTTGTTGCGCCTGCCGGAAAAGGATTCAATGCTGAATAATATTGTGATGCACCACTTGCGGTTGAAAGTGCAAGCGATTTGTTAGGATTGTCGTAAGCTTTTTTCTGATGATCCGTTGGCAGCGCTACATTAAACACATTGGTATTAGCCACGTAGTTCATTGACGTAGACGCTGCATATGGAAATGGCATAATATTTACAACGGGCCTTCCTTCAAAATCATACTTTGTTTCAGATATAACTACCGTTTTATCTGAATTCATAGAAGTCTGGGATTGTCTTGTACGTGTTGAACCATCTGCATACACAATACTTTTTTTGTATCTTCCGTTTTCAATAAATGTTGTTGTTGCCTGCCAGTTTTTATATCCTTCAAAATCATCTGTATTTATGATTTTTGTAGCAGCATTATAATTCCAGACACCATTAGTTACAAGATTGGTGACTGCATCAATTTTAACACCCCTTACTCTAAAATAAATTTTTCCTTTAGAATAGGTATTGTGAAAATTAAAGGTTTGCAATGCTGTTGAAATCCGTACAGGTTCTTTTGCTATAAACGCATCTGCATCTTGTGCAAAAGTGGTCACAGCATCATAGTCATCTATATATACCCATTCCAGATCATAGAACTGAGCACCTGTGCTGTACTCCCAATAAATAGTTTTGTTGTCCGATGTTTTATTAAAAGCAACCACTGCAGCCGGATTGAAAATATCTGTCACTGTTTGAATTTGTGTCAGTTCAAGAGCAATATCCGATGGTACCGTTGCTGTATTGCCTGAAGGGAAAGCGGTGATATATAATTCAGCTGTTGGATTACTTACATATGAAAAATCATTGCTTATCCAAAAAACATCTTCGTATATACTTCCTGCTGCATCTGAGGCATCTTTAAAATTAAGATTCAGGGTAAATGCAGAAGAAGTACCTACCACATTTCCTGATCCATCTTTAATTTTAACAACCATCGTCAATCCATAATTCCAGGCCGTAGCATTGATACGATCTGTTAATTGTGAACGCGTATATTTAAGATTTACTTTATATGTATATGTTACAGGTGTGATGCCTGCAAATTGATCCGTTATTTTTAATTTAGGTATTGCATTATCCACTGCTCCAAATGCCGCTTTATCCATAGCAACCATATATTTCGTTTCAAATGCATTTGATGAAATACTTAGCAGAAAAAAGAATAGATAGGAAATAAAGAAATTAGTTCTCATAAGGATCATTCAGGCTGATTGAATAAGAAGAATAAGCAGCAGCAGGTACATACCCTTTTGCTGTTTTAATAATGTATTTATCTGTATTGAAATAATTAATTCCAACAGGAAGCTTTTCGTATGTGTATGTAATCAGTGTTTTCTGATTTTCCCGTTCTTGGGTATTTGTGTAGGCATATTCAACTTTATCTAATAAAAAGGTTGTTTTATTATAATAAAATTTCATTTCAGCAATATCGTTAGAAGGATTTAAAATGGATGTTGTATACTGTTTTGCTGTTTCATAAAAATCATATCGGATAGTATCTAATTTATCACTTAGTTTAGGGATAACTATTTCCTGCATTTTTTTTGATTCCTTTTCTGTGACAGGTCTTATTACAAAGTTTTTTTGGTCAGGCACAACCATCAATACCATATCCGTATTAAAAATAACTTCCATGTTTGTATACTTAACATAAAATTCATTATACTTTTTATATAACTGATAGGTAAAATTAAATTGTTCTTTACCTTTCATATCTGTTTTAGAATATACAGTAAGATGAAATTCATTCATCTTACTGTATGCAGCAGTAATTGAATCTTTAATTTGTATGTTATTCAACGTCTGTGAAACAACTACAAACGTTGATAATACATACAACATACAGCAGGTTATTACTTTCATTTTGATTTAATCTGGCTTTGTGATTCCTGCATCGTTACAATGCCTCTTTCCGTTTCTTTTTTTGTTAGATATAGATTGCCTGAAGGATCGTAGTAATACAAGGTGGCAAAATTATTGTTATCCAACGTTGCACGTAATTTATAATTAGAACGGTCATACACATATGAAACCATGTTTGATTCTGCGGGATATATACGGATATCATCAAAATAGGAAGTACCCGGACCAGATTGTCCGGCACCGCCAAATAAATAGATTCCTAAACTTTCTGTACCTACAGGAACTACAAACTCTCCGTAAATTTTTGTCCATCCTTCTACTGTAATCGTTGACAATCCAAAATTAATGTTATTAGCTGTAACCAATGTGCCCGTTTTATCATAAAAACGAACGCCTGCATTTGGTGGAAAACTAAGTGCTTTTACCCAAGCTTCAAATACCATTTTTTTACCTGGCGTAACTAGGAGTCTACGCTGTTCAAAAACGGCACCGACAGTGACAGCTAGAGATGATTTTCCTGTATGCGAAACTGTGCTATTAATATAAGGTGGAAGATTTGACAGTATATCTGCCGTTTTTAATCCTCTGGAAGATTGTTTCAATTTAAATTTACCATTTCCCATCCATGGACCCACATTGTCCAATATCGTAGTATTTAATATAATAATAGTTTTAGAAGCATCTCCCGGGTATGCTTGAATACCAGACACCGCATACCTACCCGACAATGTTGCACCTGTTGTTATTTCCTGCCCGTCAATATCAGCTGAGATAATTTCCAGATCTGTATTATACCGTTTATTCAAAATCAACATGTTTTTATTTGCAGATAAAACTGTATAATTAGCAAAAGCGTCCATAGTTCTGTTTGTTACAGCGGTATAAAAATTCAGGTTGTTTTTCCCGATATAATTATCCATGAGTATTGCTGTTGTACCCGGATAATCTTCAAAGCTTTCAAAACCAATTTCATAAACAGAAGCATTGGATGCCATAGCAGTTACAAGCGAGTTGCTGTACCCAAACAATACTGCAGATTTATTTGCCAATGCATCTTCTTCTTCAACAGGCATACCCGTTGCGATGTAATCTGTGAAGGTAACTACCCGTTTCCAGCGTGCAGGACAACCCTTTGATAAGGGGCTGTTAAATTTAAAGAATGGTACATCATCAAATGTCCCATCTGTACGTGTTGCTACTGTTGTTGTTTGTGAGCGATCATCTAAATAAGCCCACGATTCTTTTGTCTGAAATGTACCGGCAGAACCATTCAGATAAGCAACCAATAAATCAAACGAAGATATAGCTGTTAACGAAAGATTTTTATTGACAAGAGAATTGTTATCGATTGGTTTAAATTCTGTTAATGTACTTGCCGATACATTTAATACTTTATTTAAACTTTTATAGTTTAGGTTTAGTGTACCTGTCGCTAGCTTAATAGAATCTCTACATACAGGAACAGTCTTGGTATATACTTTTAGATAAGCATCATTTGACCTAACGCCATTAACATATACTGCGAACCTGTGGAAAAGTATATAAGCATAAATTGTACTCCCATTCTTCAGCAGAATTTTAGCTTTATAAGCTGAATAATAAAATTTATTTAAATCTGCTAATGGTTCTTGAGAACCTGTTTGTGTTTCGTTAATTGGTACTCCTGGCAGTTGCGGAAAAGTAGGGGGGAAACCGTTGAAATTTAAATCAATAAAAAATTCCGTAATAGAAGCGACTTGATCAAAATCGACCGCAGTGCCATTAGCATTATAAAAATATGCATCTATGGGTACATTTTGATACTGACCTTCTCCTACTTGAGTTCTGGTGTTAAGTATTTTAAATCCTCCTGAAGGCAAATACGTCATTGTTGCAGTACTTCCGCTATATGTGTTATTACATATTAATTTATTAGGATCATTCATAGCAAAAGCAGACCTGTTTGTATATGCCGTGGTTTGCAAATAACTATTTATATTTTCCATCACATTGACAAAACATTGTTCGGGCATGTTTTTATACTCACAAATTGGGTCATTGTAAGGATATATATAATTAACTGTACAATTTTTATCTATTCTATTTATTGTAGGATCCTGTAGAGAGGACACTGAGAATACAGTTTGATCATAATTATTATCATATACCGGGTCGTACATTTCTAAACGGTATACATGACCACCAACAGCATTAAAGTTTGATTGGGCTGTTAATTTCCCTGTCAGATTTGTTGTTGTAGAAGTAATGACTGCAACTACTTTACTAAGTTGTCTTGAAAAATAAGGATCATTTGTTTCAGAATCATATTCGGTTATGAAAACTTTATCGCCTTTTTGTAACACATTACTCCCTGCTGGTAATGAAGTTAATGCATTAAGTGTATAATCCAAATTTGTGCCGCTGCCTGTAATGGAAACTTTTGCAGCGAACTGTTGGGAATTGTATTTACCGCCAATGCGTTTGTATTCATTTACTAAGTGAGCAGGTAATGTATAACTGTAAACAGGATCATCAAAATGATTGTTGATTGTTGTTAATAATGGCTGTCCGGTATATGCATCAAACCATTTGTGCGACACTGTCATTTTAGATCCGTTGTTGTAATTTTCTATTGAAGTTATTATTCCAAATTTATTTACGATTTTATTGGTAACTGTAGTCCTGCATCTGGAATAAGAGAGACTTGCTCTTGGCATTGACGTCGGAGTCACCACACCAGCAATGGGTACAATTACCCACTCCAGATTTAAATTGAATCCCGCATCCATAGCAGTTGTTTCAGATTCTCTCATATCTGAAAAACATTCTACATCTTGTCCTAAATAGCGATCATCTGTTTCAGTAACTCCATTATCGCTTAATAGTACTTTAACTTTGTTGTCTAACTTATAATAATCAACACTTGTATTTTCATTATCGGTGGACTTAGGCGTTACAGGATCTCCAGTCTTACCGTTGTATGCCGTAGCTTGATAATTATATTTCGTATAACTTTCAGGAATAGGATTTATTATACCCTTTCTATCAATAGAATAATTTGACACCATTTTAACTTTACCATGCATATCATTTAACTCAATATAAAAGCCTTGTGATATTGTTAGTTTATTGATATCTGTTCTTCCTATAAAAGGTATTGGTAATGGCAAATTAAATTCGTGAGATTTTGTATTGGTATACTTCTCTATAACAGGAAATTCTTTTGCTGTATAAAAGTCATAACTTACAGCACCTGATCTTAATATACCTCCCGGTATTTCATATACGTTGCCCTCCTGGCCTGTATAATTTGATGCAATGCTTTTAACAGTTACTTTACGATAGCCAACAGCCGCACCTGGATAGTATGCATCATTAATTGGAAATTCTACCAGCAATCTATTTGGCGTTAAACCGGGAACTTTTTGTTTTACCAATTCAGTTCTTCTTAAAACCGATTCTTCCCCTCCAACCTGGGGTTCATTACTTGCTACACCGCTACTGATTATCTGGCCATTTTCTTCCATCGTATAATCATATACCTGACCGTAATAGTTAGTTTTTTCAGCATTTGTAGTCATTTCAGACCAGCTATCACTTAATACAATTTGCTTCACTCTATGACCGCCGCCAATTTTAATTTTATCCGGTGTATTTAACCGTATCATAGATCGGCTCAAATCTATTTTCATGCCTAAACCTCTGCTGTTACAAACGCCATAAAAACCAGAGAATATTTTTTTGATGCTTGTTAAACTGGATAATAATGATGCAAGCTTTTGTTGCTTATCACCTACTTCTGAAGCCGGATCTGCACGCATACCAGCAATATTAAGCAAATACGGTGCATTGGTTCTTATATGTAACCATGCAGCCAATGCAAACGGATGATATTGATTTGATCCTCCAAAAGAAGATTTTTTTAGTTTGATGTATCCTGTATTATTATCACTTATACCAATATCCGTTAAATCTACTTCTGCGTATCCTGAAACGTAATCCGCTAAATCTTCATTGCTATTACCAGTTTTAGCAAAATTTGAATACACTTTAAAATATACCTGATTATTATCCGGAATGTATTTTTTAATCTCTGCTTGAATCTGTGCAGTTGTAGCACCTGCCGGCATACTTTTCTCCAGAGGGAAAAACACTTTTAAATTTGAATGATCAAACCCATTATTTCCTTTAGAATTCGTCCCCGCAATTGTAAACATCTGCGTTGCAACTTTATTCTGTACGTACCCGTAATCATCAGCCTCATACGTAACATCAATCTTTCCTCCAGAAGGCAGCTTGATTGATTTTAAAGACCATACAGCAGCCTGCTTATCCATAACGCTTCTAAAATTATTTACATTACGCGTTGGATCGTTTTCATTAAACTGTTTTGTATAGGGTTTATTTAAAAAGTTAATCGCTTCAGTTTTATTATTTGTATCATATGGTTTATATGTTCCCCAACGATCCATTCCCTGAACCAGATAATTGGGATTCTCATCCAGATTAATATTATTTGGAGGAGTAATCAGGCGTTCATGATAATCAAATAAATAGGGAGATAATGCTCCGCGGGTATTATTTCCATATTCAAACCAAACTTTTTTTAGCGTCAGCTTACCTTTATTAACTGTAGCAAGACTGCTATTCGGTATCAGGCCACTAACATCACTTCCAATCTGGTTATTGGATACAAAACCGCATAAGTCGTAATTATATTCAAATCGTACTTTTACAATAGGCTTTCCTGTGTTTCCAGCAACGTTGTATTCATCGCGTGTATACAGTGTAATTTTATCTAATTTAAAACTTGTATTACCACTTGCTATAGTTGCGTCTGTAGGGTTTTGGGCTTCATCGTTTGCTCCCTTAGCATCATTTCTTGGTAAAATTTTAAAAACAGCTACGTGAGATTTTGTTTCAGCTTTAGCTAAATGCCATATTTCTTTTTCTCCATATACATAGCTGCCCATATCATCTACGATTGTTGTATTTGAATTAGGCATATTATTAGCACCTGAAAATGGTGTACGCCACTTAAATTGCGCGTGTGCCTTTACATAAGTGAATTTCACCCAATACCCCAAATCACCTTCAGATGGCCCTTTAATGGCATCAGCATCTATATAATCAGCACCTAAAACTGCTGTTAGTAAATAGCTATGCGCATAAGGGGGTGTAACAATTCTATTCTTATAAAAATTAGTTCTGTCTGCCTTATGATTTATTGTACCATCGCCATTTTTATTCATGGCTATGACTGGCTTATCTTCTGAATCAGTTTTTACTAAGCTGAATTGATGTTCAACTTGTTTGGAATTATATGCAGGTAAAGCATATACATATTTCATTCCATTTGGATTAGTAGAAACAAATCCTCCAATATGATCTTTATTTAAAGAACTTCTTGTAGAAGCAAATGACGTTGGTGCTGATTTATAGTATTCATCTGCAATGCTTGTATAATAATCAATCGTGAATTCAGTTAATCCCCCTGGAACTAAAGATATATCCTGATTTTTAAATGGAACAATGGATGCCTGTCTTATTTTACGCTGAGTATTAGTCAAGAAATAATTAGCAAGATTAGTATTTCCAAGTTGATTTCCTTTGTCATTTTCCAACCCAGCCAACGCTGCGTGATCATCCAACGAAACTCTATATGGCTCAAATCCACCAATAGCATCTAATTGACTTATAGAGGTGGATGTAGGTTCTCCAAAAACTTTAAAATAAGCTGTTTCATATAACTTATCATTTACATTAAACGGATTTGTTTCTCTAAATCCTGTCTTTAATTTCCAATCATTGTTATTTCTCCATAAACCGCTTACCGTTCCCGAATAGTTTACACTTAAATCAAATCCAAGATGAACAGAAGTAACAAGCCCAGCAGTTCCAAAACCTAATTCTGCACCAGTACTTCCGCCAAAGCTTTGTGATAAATTTACATCATCATAAACAACTCCCAGATCTGATCGGCTTGGACGATACATTGCTGATATTCCTTGCGCATTAGCTGAGTATATATCCTGTGTTAAATATGGAGATGGTAAATAAGGTGTGTTTTTTAAAATTTGCCCATCCTGGCTACGGTTAAAATCAACCAGAGAGGATTGGTACGGATCATTTTGCATATATAAATAACCAAAAGCTGCTTTTGATACAGACCTTTCCGCAACATATTCTGTACTGAAATAACCTGTTGCACCAAAATATCCATCAAAGCCAACGATATCCGGACCAAATAAAAAACTCAAGCTCACATTGCGCGTTTGCATAGGCATATTAATGCGCGGCACATAGGACGGAGATTCAAACCCATAGGAAGCTCCCAGTTTAGTTTTAGTTGCAGACCAGTTACTAGCCTGGTCCCAACTAAGTGTTCCAAGGTACGCCGGAAGTCCGTTTGCATCTTTTAAAACTTGAGCATATATATCTAATTCACCTTTTTCTCTGTGCCTTTTAGAAACTTCATACTGCAGATTTAAAGCAGAGAAACCTGCGTTTGAATTGTATCCGACACCGATACTCATCTTTCTATCTGTCAGATCAGATTTTGTTGAAATAGATAAGCTTGGATTAAAACCCACGCCTTCCTGACTATTTAATGTAAGACCAAGATTTAAAGATGTTTCTTTTTCGTTATTTTTTGTTTTAGCAAATGAAAACGTAGGGTCAAGCGAATAACCAATTCCATTATAGCTATTATAAAAAACAGACATCCCAACACCTACTTTCAAGTCAAAACCCCATATTTCTAATCCTGTTGCAGCGTGAGAATTACCTCCAACTCCGATTGTCCAATTAGGTCGCATGTACATCTCCCGCGTAATTTTATCTCCGTTAAAATCATCCGGCAACCCACGCATTTCTCTATTTAAGGCACCAGGATTCAAATTCCAGCCTAAGCCTACCCATGAAGCTTCCTGATCCATGCTGATGCCCGAATTATATGCTAAGTTAAATGGATAGCCCCCATCAGGTCCAGGTAACTCAAACAATGGAATATTATAAGTAAAATCACCTGTAAACATGTTTACCATGTCTGTTGTGCTGGCAGGTTGAAACGATTGCACTTCAGGTTGTGAGGGTCCGCTTGTTAAAGCCATAGACAGCGTTGGAAAACAAACTTGAGAAATGATGTTTATCAGCATAAACAATGCTAAAACTCTCACTACAAAACTATTTCTCAGTACTTTCATAAAATATATTTATTAATGCGTATTTTTTTTCTAACAGATTATAATTTCATTTTAGTCTGTTGAACAAATATGTCTTTGTCAAAATAAAATTTAACTAATCCAGAGGTTAAATATTTAGAATGTATGATCAATTGTAAATCGTTGTCTTTCATTTCACTTGTCTTATCAAATGCCATTAAAAAAACTTTCGCATTATTAATTGTATACATTCTTTCAAAGTGAAACAATACGGGAGAATATTGCTTGTCATCTTTATCAGCAATTTTCAAATGTATATCCTGTTGGAAATTATATTGAAAATAATATAATGCAGCCTCTTCAATATCTTTAGAATTAGTATGTTGTGAAACAGGATCTTTTCCGCTGGTAGTTTTCAAAACAATTGTAAAATAAATTAGTGAGTCATATTGGGTTCTCAGACTATCTAATAGTTTATCACTAACAACTTCATCTAGTTCACCTGTTTTACATAGAATATAATCAGCTGGTTTGTATTGCACTTCATATACAAGTTCACCAATTTGTTCTATTTTATGCAAGCCATTATCGGGATCCTCTACCCAATAAATATAGTCTGACGGACTTAATTCTTTGACTGAGCAGGCGGTCAAAAGAACATAGATTATTATTACCTGTAAGAGTGTTTTCAATGTTTGCCTTCGAATCTAGTATTGATGTACTCGACAACAGGTTTTGTTATATTATAACTTGTGTCTGCAAACATTAAATTACCAGTGCCATTTGCACCTAATATATATACAATCTTATTTTCAGTCCCGTAATCTTTAATGTATTGATTAATCTGAATCCACAATGCCTGTTGTGATTGTTGAAATTCGTCTTCATTTTTTTCCTGGTATTCTTTCATCAACCGAGTGTAAGCATTCCGTTTTGCTAAAAAAGCAACTTTTTGTTCTTCATTCAAGCTAGAAATATTTATTCCGGACTCTCTTACCTGAATTTCCGCCAACATAGAATCCATAACTCGTTTCTGGATCTCTTGTCTTTTTATTAAGTTATTTTTAATAAGCTTTGTGCCATTGTATTCGTTAAAAACTTTATCTGTTTCAACAAAATAAATATCTTTATCGTGTACAGGTTTTCTAACAATCAAATAAATAATTATAGAAATTAAAATAGCAACTAAGAGCCCGGTAAAAAACAAAACATTTTTTTTCATTATTCAGTAATTGATAATTTAGAGTGTAAATAAATTATACTTGGAATTTAAAACGCAAAAATCTTTTTTCACCTTTTTCATTCGTAATTTCCATAATGTAATATTGATTTTGAGAAAAGTCATATCCGACTAAATCTAAAACCAAATAATTGTTCCCATAATTCTTAGTTAAACCACCTGGAGTCGCCATCTGCTGGTATGAGGCATTATAAATAACAAATGAAACTAACGTATTTACTGCAACAGCATTTTTTTCTTCATATTTAAATGCCAATTTAGAGTTGAACGTGTATGCATAACTATCATCTAATTCTTCTTTCAGTTCAGCATAATAAACCGGGCGGGGAACATTTATATATCCTAAAAAAAATTTCCCTGTTGTATTGCCGGTTTGAGTAACTTCAAAGCCTGGTTTAAAAATTATTTCAAGATCAGATCTATAAACCACTGTTTGATTGGGTGTATTTAAATTCATAAGCACTAGCGGCGCATTAAGCGTACCGCTTTGTTGAACAATATTTGGCTGAGCAAACAAATCAACTCGCAATGTTATAAATAGAACAATCAATATATTTTTTAGCATACAATCATTTTATTTTATTACCCGTTAGCAATTGCATCTGCTGTATAAGTAATTCATTTTGTTTTTTTAACAATTCAATCTGCTCTGCCTGAATTACTGTGGCTTTATTCTGCTCAATCACGTAAAGTGTTAACTCTTCTACTTTCTTTAGCAATAAGCCATTCATTTCTCCTGCCATGATACCATTCTCTTTAACTTCTGCTTCGCTTGGAATATCAGGTAAATGATTATTTTCATTGATAAACAATTCCAGAGAATCCAATGACATTAATTTATAATCAGGCTTTAAAACATGATCATACCAGGTTGATCCTGTTTTCAATTTAATTTTTAGTTCTTCACACAAAATTTTTCCGCGTACCAACAAATTGTAACCTGCGGGAATTGTACCCAAAGATGTTATGCTTGATTTTTCAAAACCAATACCGACAAAATTATTTGTATTCGTTGTTCCTGTAAGATCATTAAGACTTTTAGGATTTAAGAGCAACGGTCCAGAAGACGCCTGAATCCAGGAATAATCTGTTGAAGTATTTGCTGTTGTCGTTCCAATTACACCCATAGTAAGGCCGCTTTTGCTCATATCAGGTGCAACATTGGAATTTGTTATTTGAAAATTTCCTCCTTGAATATGCAATAATGATGATGGAGCTGTAATTCCCATGCCAATGAATCCATTATTCGAAATTCGCATCTTTTCAGAAGAACCTCCAAATAAAATAGAACCACTTGCACCATTTCTGATAATAAAATCATTTACACTAGAAGTAGAAAAATAATTAGCAGCAGTACTTACTAAACCAATGGTTGCTCTATCTGCTGCTAACTCAGAGGGATCTGTACCAAAATTAAATTTAATTCCTGGACTTGGCCCTGAAATTGCCAATTGTGAATTAGCTGTTGAATTATAGATATGTAATTTAGAAGCACTGGTTGTTGACATACCAATTGTGGTATTTCCCTGCATATTAGTAGAGCCAGTACGCCATGTAACATCACTAGCTCCGGGGCCTCCTAACCAAATTTGAGAAAACACATTAGATACCTGCAAAAATGCCAGTACTATTATAATTGCTTTAACACACTTTTTCATCTAAACTTACTTTATAAAATAATGAAACTTATTTCTGCATCAGTAATTTCATCTGCTGTATCAGTAATTCATTTTGTTCTTTCAAAAATTTTATCTGCTCTGCCTGATCAGCGATAGCTTTTGCCTGCATTTGGTTTTGAATATTTTGAGTTGATATATTTTTATTTTGTTCAATCATATACAGCGTTAACTCTTCTACTTTTTTCAGTAACAGCCCATTCATTTCTCCGGCCATGATGCCGTTTTCCCTTACTTCTGCCTCACTCGGAATATCCGGCAAATGGCTATTCTCAGTGATAAATGATTCCAGCGAATCAAGTGTCATTAATTTATATTCCGGTTTTAAAACATGGTCATACCAAGTAGAACCGGAGTTCAGTTTAATTTTTAATTCTTCGCATAATATTTTACCTCCAACCAATAGGTTATATCCATTTCCTACTGTGCCAACAATTGCACTTTTAGGTAAGCCTATAGCTACATAATTATTTGTTTGTGTACCTGATAATGTATTTCCTGATAATGGATTTAATATAATCGGACCATTAGAAGATTGGATCCAGGAATAATCTGTTGCAGCTTTAGTAGTATTCCCATTAAAGCCCATTGTTAAGCCATATTTAGTAACGTCCGTTAACAAAGCCGGGGCTCCAGAATTATTAATTTGAATATTACCTCCTTGCACGTGTAGTTTAGAATTTGCCGTTAGGTAATTACCAGAAGGGAAAAAATTACCAATACCAACATTTCCTGCACTTGATGACTGTAGATACAGTACTCCACTTGTTGCTGTAGAATTTCCATAGTTCCAGCCCCAGCTATCGATATTTGTTCTAGCATCTGTAGCTGATGTTGCAGAACCAACAACATTTAATTTTGACACAAAATTTGAAGTTGTTGAAGATTCAAATGATGCAATTGCACCTGCATCGTTTGATTTTACATGCAAATAAGCCGTGGGATTAATACCAATCCCTACGCGACCCAAAGCTGTAATTCTCATTTTTTCTGTCGCATTAGCTCCATAAGTAGTTGCAAACAAAATATCAGCATTTATAAAAAGATTTCTCATAACAAAGTCACCTTCATTAGAAGGTGTTATGTATTGATTTGCAGCACTATTTAATCCAATACTTGCATTGTCTACATTGGGGTAAGTTTCTGGATATAAATTAAATTTTATACCAGGGCCCATGCCTGCTAACGTTAAATGAGAATTTGAATTTAAACCGTTATATAAATACAATGCAGATGCACTTGTACTAGCATTCGCACCAATTGCTGTTTTGCCAGCACGCCATGTAAAAACATTTGGACCTGTTCCCGCCGCTATAGACCAAGTTTGAGAAGCAGCATCTTGTGTATAAGCTAGCATCAATCCTATAAATAATACATAGCTTATCTTATCAATGTTTTTAATTATCAATTTTGTATTGAATGCACTTTTAAGAAAACAATCAAAATATAACAGGCTTTTTTTCATAGAATGAGTGACTAAAACTGAATATTCGAACTTAGGATAAAAGGAATTTCAATCTTTTGAACACACAAACTAGATAAAAAAAAACTTTCTTTCAATTACAGGATTATAATTTTAAAATATAATTTTAAAAAAGATCTGGTTTATTTTAATAAGCAATTAACATATAGCACATTACATTTATTAAAAAAATATTTATTTTTATGCTTTAAGTGATTGGAATTTAAATAAATTTAATTTTTTATATAGTTTCTAAAAATAATAATATACAAAAAAGCATATTATCTCCAGACTTGAAAATCAAAAAATAATTATATTCATTAATTCAATATTATGACTTATTCAAGTTACACCTTCCTACCCCTAACCGTCGGCGCTTCCAGCTTTCCATGATACGTTACCCACGAGGCATCCACATCAGCCATCCCGAATTCTTTCACCCACTTAGCCACTGTTGAAAGGCGCTGCGGCTGATCGTATTCCGGACTGAACATATCAAACGTATCCAGTATGATCCACTCTTTTAACTGCTCAGGCGTCATACCTTTAGGCAAGGTACGTTCAATCTCACAGATCGGTACAAAGCGGTTAAATACGCCCAAGCCAATGCGCCTGTTGAATGTGTAAATGGAAATTAAAAAATCAATGTTGTTACGGATGAGCGACATTAATCTGTGGTGATTAACTCTTTTTAAGATCGGGCGAAGCAGGTATTTCCCGTGTACTTTGGTAAATACATTCCGGATCGGATAAAAATCAATGACTAATTCTCCGCCTGGTTTCACCATCTCCACCAGCGCTTTTACCGATGCTTTAAAATCGGGGGTATGCTGTAATACTCCCAAACATATAACACGATCAAAAGATGCCTGTTTGAATGGCAATTCGTAAATGCTTGCCTGAAATAATTTAAAGCGTTCATGCGGTCCGTTATTTCTATAGTTTGCTTCAACGGCTTCCGAATAATCAACCGAATAAAGCGTTGCTTTTGTATGATCCAGCATAATCTGACTGAACCTGCCGGCTCCGCTTCCCACTTCTAAAATTGTTTCTCCTTCCAAACCATTCTTTTGCCAGTTTGTTTGTGCAAATAATCGTTCTTCTGAAACGGTGTTCCCTGAAAATTTATCTATTTGTGTTTTTTGAAAGGTATTCCATTCGAGGCCAAAATTGGATGTGTAATTATCGCTTGCCGCTACTCTATATGCTCCGTTTATTAAAGGATATACAACTATTCCATTTTCATTTCTTAACCCCTCAGGTGATTCTTCCAGACGCTGTTTTGAAATGGGATCAATTAATTCAATCATTTATCGGGTATCTCCGCTTCAATTTAAATTATTCAACAATTCTTTAATGTGTGTGTCTTTAATAGGCTTCACAATATAGTCTTTTATCATGTTATAGGTTTTCGACTTAATTAAATCTTTATCATCGATTGAAGAGCTCACCATATAAATCTGCGGTGTTTTTTTCATTTCTCCTTCCAGCTTAATTAATTCGGCCAAAAAATCCCAGCCATCCATTATAGGCATATTGATGTCTAAAAATATTAAATCAGGAGAAGGCTTATTACCTGAAATTGCCTCTTTAATTGAACTTAATGCATCTTCCCCATTCAAAAAAAAGAATAGATTATCATTTCTTTCAAGACGTTCAAAGGATTTCCGGGTAATGAACTGAAAAATTTCATCATCATCGATGATGTAAATAGTCGCTTTATCTGCCATACGTATTAAACAAATCTTGTGAATATAATAATTTTTTTAATGGATTATTTATTCCCGGTGTAAAGTACTTCAATTTATATTGCAAAAATTCAATAAAAATGAATGTTAAATATATATTAAAAAGGATTTTCATTTACATAAACAACTTCAATCGCTACAGACACAACCAATATACAGGCAATCACGCAAAAAGCCGGCAATTTCATATTAAATTATGGTATAGCGTTTACTAGTAACTATCTAAAATGCCTTAAGTACTAAACGACATTTGTATGTAAATGTTCCGGTATTATAGAAAATTAAAATTTAATGGTGAATGTTGTTCCAACATTCACTTTACTTGTAACCTCAATAGAACCGCCCATCGTCTCAATCTGGCGTTTGGTCATATACAAACCTACTCCTCTTGAATCTTTATTCGCATGAAAGGTTTTATATAAACCAAATATTTTATGCTGATGTTTTTCAAGATCAATTCCAATACCATTGTCCGAAAATTTAAGCAGCACGTTACCTTTTTCAGAAATTTCTGTTTCGATGTGAACGATTAGTTTGCGGTCAGTTGCCCGATATTTAATGGCATTAGAAATCAGATTTATAAAAATACTCTGCAAATACGTTGGGGAATAATATACCTGGTTGCATTTAGAAAAATCAATTCTGAACATTACTGCCGACTCCTGAATATTTCCATACAATAAGTTTGAAACGGTATCAAAAATTTCCTGAAAGGAAACATCATCTTCATCATCAATAAAATCTTTTTGTATTTTAAGCGAGTCTGCCAATACCTGAATGGTACTCAATAAGTTTGCTGAAACATGTTTTAGCTTTGAAAAATAATCTTCTTTTTCTGCGTCAATTTTTGATGTTTCATAATAGTCTAATAAAACACTGAGATTGCTGATTGGTGAACGTAAATTATGAGATGTAATGTGCGCGAAATCTTCGAGCTGCCTGTTTTTTACTTTTAATGTATGCAGATAAACCTGCCTTTCTGTTACATCTGAATACGAGCAGACAACAGCAACCTGTTCACCGTTTTCATTTTTCACAGGCTCTGAATTAATGCTCAGCCAAATTGTATCCTTACCGGGAATGATCCACCCAAGTATAACATTTTTGTAGGGCATTCCGGTACGCAATGTTTTGATTCCGGGAAATTCTTCGAATGGAAACTTTGTTTCATCTTCCCGGATAGCTTCACCGGGGCCTAATGAAAAATCATTTCCAATTAACACCAGATCTTCATAACCAATAATCTGAGTAGCGGCTTTATTGTGATCAATAATTTTTCCTTCCAGATCAATAATGATGATACCTTCAATCATGGATTCGATCACAGACTTATACCGTTCTGTTGTCTGGCCTAATAAATATTTTAATTCATTTTCCTGTGTTACATCCAGCACAACGCCTGTCATGCTATCGGGCATACCGGCATGGTCTGCATAAAGCTTGCCTTTGCAATACACGCGTTTCTTCACGCCGGATGGCGTTTGAATAGAGTGGTCGAAAAAGAATTCTTTCTGCAGTTTCGCCAGCACATTTGTAATGTACTCTTCTACCTGTACCCGTTCGTTTGAAGGAATTAAATTCAGATAACTTTCAAAATCCCCTTTAAATTCTTCCGGCTTAATACCAAATATATAGAGTACCTGCTCAGACCAGAAAATTTCATTTCGCTTTATATTCCACGACCATGTACCCATGTTTGCCGCTTCTAACGCCAGCTCCAATCTGGATTCACTTTCACTTAATTTTTTCTCTACTGATTTTAATTTATTAATATCAATTACAGTACCGGAGAATTTTATGATTTTACCTGCGGCATTTTTGATCTGCCGGGAAGAGAATAATAAATCTAAATATTCACCATTCTTTTTCCGCATTTTAAATTCAACGCTGTTATACGGCTGTGCTGAAACATCTGTTGAACGATAAAAATTCTTCATGCGATTTTTAAAATCTTCCAATTGCTCCGGATGAATCAGTTGCATGAAAAGCTGCATGCTTGTTTTTACGTTGTCATTTTCATATCCCAGTAATTTTAAAAAAGAAGGAGACCACCATGCCTGATCTTCTTCCAGATTAAACCATAACCACAACCCAACATTTGAATTTTCTAACGTGCCTTCATATTTGTATTTTAATATGTCGATTTGTTTAGAAATCTCAGAAGTATGCAGTGTAATGATCGCAGCAGTGTCTGCTTCTTTTAAGGGCTGTAAAGTAACGATGTAATGAATGAATGTATCTTCAATCAGCAGTTCTGAAAAATCTGCATTAACCTTTGTAAACCAATCTAAAATCGGCGCGCTGAAAATTTCTTTATAAAAGATCTCTTTCAGGTTTGCGCCAACAATTTTTTCAAAATTTTGTATTGAATTAAACGTGCTTACGTTTGAATCAAAGCGTTTACAAATACCTGATTTATTAATATATAAGGTAATATATTCACTATTGCTTTTCTGCATAAAAATCCAGCTGGGTATTTACAAACTAATTAAGCATGTTTTTCAATAATAACCTATCGATTGAAAAAATAATAGTAATTTTAAGAAAAAGATTTATCCCGTTATGTCAACTGCAAAAAGTGATATTAAAAAAGTAACAACACACCAGCTTCAGGAAATGAAGAACCGTGGTGAAAAAATATCCATGCTCACAGCCTATGATTATTCGATGGCAAAAATTTTAGATGCTGCCGGAGTTGATGTTATTTTAGTTGGTGACTCTGCTTCAAATGTAATGGCAGGCCATGAAACAACATTGCCGATAACGCTTGATCAAATGATCTATCACGCATCTTCTGTGATTCGTGCTATTAACAGGGCGTTAGTTGTTGTTGATCTTCCTTTTGGTTCCTATCAGGGAAATTCATCAGAAGCCTTACGCAGTGCCATACGCATTATGAAGGAGTCTGGTGCGCATGCTGTGAAAATGGAAGGCGGAATTGAAATTAAAGAATCTGTACTGTGTATCATTAGTGCTGGTATACCTGTGATGGGGCACTTAGGCTTAATGCCTCAATCTATTTATAAGTTTGGCACCTATGTGGTACGTGCACGTGAAGAAGAAGAAGCAAACAAACTTATTGCTGATGCAAAAATTTTAGAAGAAAGCGGCTGCTTCGGTTTAGTACTTGAAAAAATACCTGCCTCTCTTTCAAAAACTGTTACACATCAATTACAGATTCCTACCATAGGCATTGGTGCCGGCCCTGACGTAGATGGACAGGTATTGGTCACACATGATCTGTTGGGAATTAATAATGAATTCCACCCGAGATTCCTGCGTACCTATGCGAACCTGCAGGCCACAATCAGCACGGCTGTTACATCGTATATTGATGATGTAAAGTCTAAGAACTTTCCGAACGAAAACGAATGTTACTAGATTCTACCGAACAGCCGCACGATCCGATTCAGGAATTCGAACATTTTTTTACAGTTGTATTTGAAGACAATCATCTCATTGCTGTAAATAAAAAAAACGGAGTGCTTGTACAAGGTGATGATACAGGTGATAAGCCCTTGTCAGAACTGGTAAAAGAATATTTAAAAAAGAAATACAACAAACCCGGAAATGTTTTTGCGGGTGTCATTCACCGTATAGACCGGCCGGTAAGCGGGTTGGTGCTGCTGGCGAAAACGTCTAAAGCACTGGAACGGATGAACAAACAGTTTGCGGACAAAAAAATCCAGAAAGCATATCTGATGGTTAGCGGAAGTAAACCCAATCCCGCTTCCGCCAAACTTGTGCACTGGTTAACAAAAGATGCCAAACGCAATATTGCAAAAGCGCATACGTCTGAAGTGAAAGAAAGTAAATATTGTGAACTCTCCTATTCCTTGTTAACATCGAGTGACCGGTATTTTTTAATTGAAGTAAAACCCGTTACCGGCAGGTCGCACCAGATACGTTGTCAGATGGCAAGTATCGGCTGTGTCATAAAGGGCGATTTAAAGTACGGAGCGCCGCGCAGCAACCCCGATGGAGGTATTTGCTTACATTCGCACAAACTAAGCTTTCAGCATCCTGTAACAGGCGATAATATGCAGCTGAAAGCTGATCCGCCTAAAGGGGAACCCTGGAATGCATTGCTAAAGAAATAAGTATAGTTTCCCGTTTTATACATTATTCGACATCACATAAAAAAGCCTTCCCGTAAATTACGGGAAGGCTTTTTATTAATCGTTGCACATGTCTTAGTTGTTCGTATTTCCTAAGATTTGTATCCAGCTCTTATATTCTTTGTTGCCGCATGAAGAAGTAATGTGGTAATAATAAATACCATCTGTTAACTCTTTGGCATCCCAATCATTTTTGTAATTGTCAGCTTCGAATACTTTAGATCCCCAACGGTTCACAACTTCCAGGTGAGAACCTTCTGAAATCATTGGCATCGGAGGATAGAATGATCTGTCAGCAAGGTAGAATACATCATTTTTATTGTCGCCGTTTGGTGTAATTAAATTCGGAATGTATAAGTTCTGACTTTCTACTGAATGAACAACTACCGGTGTTATAGCTTGCGCTTTACACCCAAGCTTATTGATATCCTCTACATATACAACATATGTTGTTGTTGCCTGTGTCGGGTTGATTGTTATTGTTGGAGATTTTGTCGTTATATATGATCCATCACTTCCTGCCCATACATAGTTATAGTTGCCTGAACCGCCGGAACCAATAACTGTTGCCGTTAATACTCTGTTTGTTTTTACACAAAGTGTATCTGTAGGGCCTGATGCCGTCAGGTCAAAGTCATCTATACCTACGGAAACAAACACCGTGTCTGTTTTATCAATACCGCACGCACCTGACACTTTATAGAGGAATTTATAATCTACGCCATCTTCCAGATCAATTACTGTAACGGAATCCAATGAAGTTCCTGCTACAAGAGATGCATTTGTCGGGTTAGGTGAGTAAATGGTCCATTGAGGAGTACCATACTCAGGTTTGCTTCCCGCCAATACTAACTGATCCAGACACGTAGTAAGAGAAGTATCATACGCAAAAGCTTCGCTGTTATCCGGGTTGAACGTAACCGTGATGCTTGCTGAAGGTAAACTTGAACAGGAAGTTGCGGCTGTATAGATAACATGGAATGTACCCTCTTCTTTTACTCTAAGCGGATTTTCAATGCCATAATTTACAGTTTCTTTATACCAGGTATATGTACCGCCTGTGAAACCTGTAGCATTCGCTGCTAAATCAACCGAGTCTGTAGAACAAATTGCAGTTGGGACCGAAGGAGTAATTGTAACTACCGGCTTAGGATTTACTGTTAGAATAATTGTTTTAGCATCACCCAGGCATCCTGTTAAGGAAGGAACGATAATATATTCAACAGATCCTGCTGAAGCAGTTGAATTTTCCAATGTTTGATTAATTGAAGAGCCGCTGCCATTTGACTGTCCTGAAACATTTGTTACATTTCCGATTGTCCATGTAAATGTTGCAGAAGAAGGCGTAGAAGCTAAGGTGATAGCTGTTGTTTCTCCTGAGCAGATATCTGCTGGATTCGTGTTAGAAACTACTGGTTTTGGATTCACCGTAACCGTAATTTTCTTATCAGATCCTGCGCAGGTACCTAATGTTGGTTTTACAATGTATTCAACTGTTCCTACAGTCAATGTAGCATTTGCCAGTGTCTGGTTAATAGAAGATCCGGAACCGCCAGCTGCACCTGTTACATTTGTTACCGTACCAAGTACCCATACAAATGTAGCTGAAGCCGGAGCTGATGTTAAGCTTATTGCAGTTGTTTCGCCGGAGCATATAGCTGCAGGATCACCCGTTGTTAACGTTGGGTTTGGATTAACAGTAACCGTTATGGTTTTTGCAGTACCTGCACAACCATCAAATGACGGAACAACAATATATTCAACAGAACCAGCATTAAGTGTATTGTTTGTTAATTGCTGAGAAATGCTTGAGCCACTTCCCGCAACTTGTCCCTGAACATTTGTTACCGCTCCAAGTGTCCATGTGAAAGTAGCAGAAGCCGTAGAAGATGTTAAGCTGATAGCTGTTGTCTCTCCGGAACAAATTGCTGCAGGATCTGCAGTTGTAAGTTTAGTAACCGGATTAATGGTAGCTGTAATTGTTTTTGCTGTGCCCGGACATACACCGGATGAAGGAACAACGATATATTGAACCGTTGCTACACCCGTTCCGCTGTTTACTAATGTTTGTGCAATATTTGCTCCGCTTCCGGCTGCCTGGCCGCTTACACTACCTGTTACAGTTCCTAGTGTCCATGTAAATGTTACAGATGGTGTAGTAGATGTTAAGCTGATCGCTGTTGTACCACCTGAACAAATTGCCGCAGGGTCTGTTGTATTAATAACTGTAACCGGATGAATGGTTGCAGTAATTGTCTTCGGTGTACCCGGACATGTACCTGCTGATGGAACAACAACATATTCAACGGTAGCAATACCTGTTCCGCTGTTTGTTAGTGTTTGTGCGATACTTGTTCCGCTTCCAGCTGCCTGTCCGCTTACGCTACCTGTTACAGTACCTAGTGTCCATGCATATGTTGCAGATGGTGTAGCAGATGTTAAGCTTATAGCTGTCGTCTGACCAGAACAGATCGCAGAAGGATTGGCTGTTGTTAGTGCAGCTACCGGATTAATCGTAACTGTAATTGTTTTAGGTGTACCCGGACATGTACCTGCTGATGGAACAACATTATATTGAACAGTAGCAATGCCTGTTCCGCTGTTTATCAATGTTTGAGCGATGCTTGCTCCGCTGCCTGCCGCCTGACCGGAAACCGTTCCTGTAACGGTGCCTAATGTCCATGCAAATGTTGCCGATGCAGTAGAAGAGGTTAAGCTAATGGCTGTTGTCTGACCAGAACAGATAGCCGCAGGGTTTGCTGTTGTTACAGCTGCAACCGGTTGAACAGTAACTGTTACTGTAAATGTTGCACCCGAACAACCAGCGCTGGATTTAGGTGTTACGGTATAAACCGCTGTTCCGGCCGACGTACCAGGGTTTACCAATGTCTGACTGATAGAAGTCTGATCCGTATTTTGCGCAGAGCCGCCTGTTATTCCTCCCGTGATTGAAGGTGCAGTCCATGTATAGGTTGTTCCGGTGCCGGCACCTGTTGGTGTTACAGTAAATGCTGAATTGCTGCAAATAGTTACTGCTGCCTGGTTTGAAACAACCGGGTTGTTGTTAACCGTAACCGTAACTCCTGTTGAAGTTGTTGGCCCACAGGTTGTAGTTGAAGAATAGGTTACTGTATATAAACCGGAAACCGATGCCGTATAGGTACTTGCAGTAGCACCGCTGATAGCTACGCCGCCTCTGTTCCATACATATGACGGAGTTCCTGTACCGCCTGTAACAGTAGCTGTTAATGTTACGGATCCTCCTTCACAGAAGGTTAACGGAGCACCTGTAACGGTTACTGTGGCTGCATCCTGACAAAGCGTGTAACACTGAGAAAATTCAGACGAGTTGTGTGCCGTTGTCGCGTTCGCTTCATGAGCAATTGCCGTGTAGGTTTTAGTTTTGTCAAACCCTTCAGCAGCATTAAATACATAAGGAGAAGGCCCGGAACCTACTAATTTTTTACCCTGTAAACGTGCTGCGCCTGCCGGACATGTTGCACACCCGTCCGTTTCATAAACTTCAATGAATGTTCCGCCCGTCCAGGTAATTTGTGTTGGAGTACCTGTAATTGAAGGGGCAGCGTAGCCTCCGTTACCACCATTGGAAAGCACAATACCTCTGGCTGTGTTACAGCTGAAGGAGTTTTGATGAATGGAGTTTTTAATTGAACCTATTCCATCTACAATAACACCATTGCCGCCATTGTTATTAATAGTATTCGATAAGGATGCTGTAATTCCTCCAATAATGTTATTAGCAGAACCTGCGGCAAGTGAAATACCATTAGATGTATTTCTTGCAATGGTATTACCCTGAATGGTATTGGCGGATGAAGCCGACAGGAAAATACCATTTGCTCCGTTTGGTATCGGTGCAGTTTTATCAGCTGCTGTTCCGATGGTATTGTTCTGAATTGTATTCGTTGAAGATCCCGTTAATGAAATACCGTTTTGCGTATTACCTGAAATCAGGTTCGATGTAATTGTTGTTCTGCTTACATTCAGGATTTCAATACCCTGAAGCGCATTTGCAACAGCTGCTGTACCAGCTTTATTTGTACCTATATTATTACCTATAATGCTGTTTGCAGTACCTGCAGTTACAGCAGTACCGTTTCCTATATATATTCCGCTTTTTTGATTGCCGGAAATCGTATTGGGTTCATTTGTTCCTGTTCCGCCAATAATATTACCATAAGGCATTGTTGTTGTTGCAGAACCTGTACCTACTTCCAGAACAATACCATAGCCATAACCAGCCGTAGCCGATGTATTCGGAATAGCAGTTGTACCTGTAGGATCTAAGCCAATGATATTATTTTGTATTGTATTTGTTCTTGCGGGCCCCGTATTAGAACCGGCACCTTCTGCGTTTCTTATAATAATGCCTGTACGGTTTCCTGAAATAACGTTTCCGCCATTTGCAACAGATACCCCGATTGTGTTTGTATTTGCACCTTTCTGTATTACAATACCTGCACCTTCAGTAAACGAAGCCGACACCCCATTTCCTACTGCAGCAGCGTTTACATTTAAACCGATGTAATTACCTGCCACAATTGTATTTGTTGCCGCATTATGTACATCAAAATCTTCCTGTAACGTTATACCAAACTGGTTATTACAAATATAATTTCTTGCACCTGCAGCCCCACCACCAATAGTAGTGTTTGAAGCCCCTTGTACATCTATCCCTGACGTATTGTTTCCTAATCCTGTAACACCATCCGCTGTTAAACCAATATAATTACCTAAAATGCTTGTATTTCTGCAATCAGCATATTGTAATACAATACCGTGGCCGGTAGAGATTCCTGATAATGAACCGCAGGAACCTGTTGTAAATGTTCCCCATAAATAACCATTACCACTGATAACATTTCCTTCACCTGGATTTGTACCTCCGATAATATTGTTATTAGCGCCCGTGCTACCACCTACAATTTTAATACCGCCTGATCTGTTTCCGAATATATTATTGGTACCAATACCGCTGCTTGTACCTGCAGCATTTGTACCGATGTAATTACCGGAAACTTTACTGTTGGTACACCATTCAAGATACACAGCGATCTGGTTATAATCATTCCATGAGGCAAAACAGGTTGCATCCGGCCAGGTATGCGTTGCGCCACCATTAGCTGAAATTACGTTACGTGTTGCTGCAGTGCTACCGCCTATTGTAACATTTGATGCGTTTCTGATATAAATACCTGAAGCCTGATTTCCAAAAGAACTTGCCGGTGCAGTAACATTATATCCTAACGTACCATCAGGGTTAAGACCAATGATATTACCTGTGATTACATGCCCGTTTGAGGCAGGTCTATCTTCACGGGTAAATATATTTATACCTGATCCAATCGCTCCGGATATAACGTTATTTGAAATAATAGTATTGAAAGATGGTTCATCATCTATTGAAATACCATTTTGTGTAACCGCTTTTTTATTTGTTGGATTTCCGATTGGTAATACAGTAGTACCTGCCAGGTTTACACCGATATAATTATTTAAAATAGAAACGTTGTTTGAACCCTTTTGAAGTTGAATTGCGCCATAACGGCCATTATCACCTATATTACATGTTCCCCCGAACAAACATCTTTCAGAGTTGTTTGCAGCATTTGCGGCTCCATTTGCCAAATTTGTATTCGGACCACCAATTGTTACTGAAGAAGCACCTATCAATGTAATACCTGATCTACAAATTCCGTTTTGTATAGATGTGCCTGTTATATCTGTTCCGAAATAGCATCCTTTAATAACTGTTCCATTTACTGTTGCACTGGCGTTTGCAGAAAAATAAATACCATATTCTAAACTTTGAAATACCAACCCATACAACTTCATATTGGTAAGTGAACCATTTATGTCCAAACCTCTTTGGCCACATGCAGAAGATCCTCTGATAACTACATCAGGACCAGCTGTTCCGTCTACAAAACCATTAATGGTTAAGCCATTAAGATTCGCATTGCTTAATGACAAACTGCTATTTAATGTAATTGTCATACCCGCGTTGAAAATGATTGTGTGCGGACCTGCTCCTCCTACGTTATTACTTGCATCCTGTAATGCCTGACGCAGTGATCCTGTTCCATTATCCGCATTACTTGTTACAGTATATGTGACTGCCTGTGAAGCAAACACGATAGCAAAAATTGAAATTAAACTTAGTATAAGCCTTTTCATATGTTATCTAATAAAAGGTGAATCTTTTATGTTTTAGGTATTAGTATATTGGTATTCAGTGGTCAAATTACATAATAAATATGTAATAACCTTAAACCTTACACCATTTTTTATTGATATTGTCCAATTTTATATTCAATTTATTGTATGTTCTTGTATTATTTAAAGGTAATCTTTGAGGAATTAAATCACACTTCTTTTGCTAAAACATTGATTTGTATGGTTAATACTAATTCATTTTAAAAAAGTAACCGTTTTTTAACAATTGTTTAAGTATAAATTTCCAGGAAAGCCTATATTTTTTATTCAAAAAAACAGTTCTGCAGTTATTTATTCTCACATGCTAAAATAGCCTGTTATTGTCTTCAACTTTTTTTGTAATCTTGCAGTATGATGTCTTTTGAGGAATATTGCATTAAAAAGAAAATTGATTCGGCCGCATTTCTGGCACAAGAACCTGTTCGCTGGAAACAATGGAAGGAAGAATTTGAGCAGATGCACCCGAATTCATTTACCGAACAAAAAAAGTTTTTAATTAACGAAACAAGAAGAAAATATCTTCTGCATTAATCATCCTGTAAAGGAGTCGGGAATTGGAATATAACTGGATTCCGAAGTTAATCCTTTTATAGAATTGTTTAATGCAAACTTTCGTAACGGATATTTTTTACTTCATGAGCGATCTGCTCATCGTCATCGTATATAAAGGAACGTAATTTACTTCTGATATCGCTTTTATTCAGGTTATAATAGATTTCTCCGTTATAAGCGATCGAAACGCCTCCTGTTTCTTCTGATACAATCAACACAACCGCATCTGTTACTTCCGTTAAGCCGATGGCTGCCCGGTGCCGTAACCCCATATGCGCGGGAATTTTATCGTTTTCGGATACGGGTATGATACAACGGGCAGCTTTAATTCTGCCGGCAGAAACGATAACCGCACCATCATGCAGCGGACTGTTTTTCTGAAATATAGCGATCAGCAGGCGTTTACTCAGTTCAGCATCCAGAATATCTCCTGATTCTGCATAAAAACGTAATTCGGATGTTTTACTGAAAACAATCAGTGCTCCGGTATTGGTTTGAGAGAAGATTTTGACACTATCTATAATGGGTGCCAGATTCAATTCTGCTTTCCCGCCAGGTTTTCCCTTCGAAAACCAATCTTTGATCAGGCTGTTATTCTGTGAAGTACTTTTTCCGATCATTTGTAAAAATTTACGGATTTCCTGCTGAAACAGAATAAAGGCAGCCAATACACCTACGCCCATAAACTGCCCTAAAATAGAACGCAGCAGTTCCATACCGGAAGCTTTTACTATCAGATAAAAGGCGTATATGAACAGAATTCCGATAAAAACCTTAACTGCAACACTTCCCCGTAACAATTTATAGAGCTTATAAATTATTATGGATACCAGAAGGATATCTAATATATCAATCCAAGAAATTGTAATAAAGGAGATCTGAAACAGTAAAATCATCTCTGTAAATATAGATAAAAAGTACGCATATTCCCTTTAAAACGCGGATAGAAATACTATCGGGAATAATTTTTCAATAACGTAATTACTTCCCTTGCTTCGGTTACATCATGCACCCGCAGGATACCGGCTCCCTTTTGCAAGGCCAGTACATGCAAGGCCGTAGTACCATTAAGTGCTTCCTGCGGTTTCACACCCAATGTTTTATAGATCATTGATTTACGGGAAACGCCGGCAAGTATCGGTAAATTAAATACCTTTAAGGCATCCATCCGGCGTAGCAATTCAAAGTTTTGTACAGCTGTTTTTGCAAAACCAAAACCCGGATCCAGTATGATATCTTTAACCCCTTTTTCTCTGGCCAGTTGAATTTGTTTTTCAAAAAACCCGATGATGTCGAGCGTTATGTCTTCATAAGCAGTTTCGCGCAGCATGGTTTGCGGTGTCCCTTTCATGTGCATCATACAATAAGGTACCTGTGCCTGTGCGGCTACCTGAAATATTTCCGGATCCGCTTTTCCTCCTGAAATATCGTTGATGATATCCACGCCTGCTTCTATGGCTTTGCGGGCAACTTCAGACCGGAAGGTATCAATAGACAGCCACACCAGGGGAAACTCGTTACGGATGGCTTTTATTACCGGTTCAACCCGCATAATTTCTTCTGTAATGCTTATATCTTCTGCATTCGGGCGCGACGAATAACCACCTATATCTATCATGTCTGCACCCGCCTGCAGCATTTCCCGAACTTTTTGTAAAGCAGTCTCTTGCGTATTATTAGTACCGCCATCGTAAAAGGAATCGGGCGTAATATTCAATATTCCCATAACCCTGGGCGTACTTACGTCTATAAGTTTTCCCCTTGCAGAACATGTTTTTTTCGTATAAAAAAATGTATCTTTAAAATCTTTCAAGCTATCGATCGGTTACTGAATATTAGTTCTAATTTACGAATTCAAACAGATGCAACAAACTGCACAGGAATACAAAGAGATAATCGCAACCTGTAAAAAAGTGTTTATTGATAAAACTACTGATTACGGAACTGCCTGGCGTATACTTAGACTTCCTTCTATAACCGATCAGATCTTTATTAAAGCACAGCGCATCCGTTCGATACAGGAAAAAGGTACGATGCTGGTTGATGAGGATATCACTTCTGAATTTAAGGGAATTATCAACTATTCTATCATTGCATTGATCCAGATGGAAATGACGGCTGCTGATGCCCTGGAATTATCTCCGGAACGTGTTGCTGAACTGTACGATAAACATGCTACCCAAACGCTTGACCTGCTGATGAAAAAAAATCACGATTACGGTGAGGCCTGGAGAGAGATGCGTGTAAGCTCCATAACAGATATTATTTTAATGAAGCTGTTACGCGTAAAACAAATTGAAGATAATTTTGGAAAGACCTTAATATCAGAGGGAATTGATGCAAATTATCAGGATATGATAAATTATTCTGTTTTTTGTTTAATAAAATTGAAAAATTCAAAACCTTTGGTGGCATAAATGAGTATTGTAGCATAGCTACAAAAACCAAGTAATTATTATTTCCATTATATAGTTTTCATTTCTTTTTCATGATTCACTTCCTTATAAAAAGAATTTTATACGGATTTCTGGTTTTACTAGGAGCGGTGGTCGTTGTTTTTTTCATATTCAACGTGCTTCCCGGTGATCCGGTAAATATGATGGCTGGCCAGCGAACAGATGTTGCCACACGAGAGGCCATTGCCAAAGAACTTGGTTTAGACCTGCCCATACATAAACAGCTTTTTCATTACATCAATGACCTGTCTCTTGTTTCCATTCATGAAGACACGCCTAAAAATCAAAATAAGTACGACTATACTCCACTACTGCATGCAGGCAAACAGGTTGTTGTCTGGAAGATACCTTACCTGCGCAGATCTTTTCAAAGCAATAAACTGGTAAGCGAAATTATTGTAGAAAATGTTGCCGGTACGTTTTGGCTTGCATTGTCTGCCATGAGCTTTGCTACTATTATAGGAATCTGTTTAGGCATCTTCGCTTCGATGCGCCAGAACTCCCTGCTTGACCATAGTATTATTACATTTTCCGTCATTGGTATTTCCATGCCTTCTTTTGTGTTTGGCGCGTTAATGGCAATGATCTTTGGGGACCTGTTATCTGACTACACCGGACTGAATGCTTCGGGAAGTTTGTGGGAGAACAATATTTTCGGAGATCGAGAATTAAAATTGAAAAATCTTATTCTTCCGACGATTACATTAGGCTTAAGCCCGATGACCATTATCATTCAGTTAACCAGAAGTTCAATGCTGGAAGTGCTCTCTCAGGATTATATCCGTACGGCGCGTGCAAAAGGATTGGGTTATTATACCATCATATTTAAACACGCGCTGAAAAATGCGCTTAACCCTGTAATCACAGCTGTTTCGGGCTGGCTGGCTTCGTTAATGGCAGGTGCATTTTTTGTTGAAAGTATCTTTGGCTGGAAAGGTTTAGGATCTGTAACAATTAATGCGGTACTGAATTTAGATTTTCCCGTAGTAATGGGAGCTACAATATTTGTAGCTTTGGTATTTATCATCACGAATATCTTTGTAGATATCTTCTACGCACTCATAGACCCAAGAGTACGACTCAAATAATTCTCTGTTATGCTTATTTATCTTATTGGCCTTCCTGGTTCAGGTAAGTCAACCATCGGAAAAACATTGGCGCAAAAGCTCAAGTATACATTCTTTGATATGGATGATGCTATCTGCGCGCAGGAGAAAAAAACCATAGAAGAAATTTTTGCAGATAAAGGAGAAAATTATTTCAGAGAGTTAGAACATAGTATCCTGCACGATACGTTTGAATTAAAGAATGCAATTATTTCAACAGGAGGTGGTGTGCCGTGTTACTTTGACAATATCACAGAAATGAAAAAGCATGGGTTAACTATTTTTATTAATCCTTCTGCGGATGAATTAGCCAATAGACTTGTGGGCCAGGGTGGACAGAACCGCCCCATGTTGAAAGGTAAAACACACAAACAGGTATTGGATTTTATTGAAACGAAATACAGGGAACGTGCACCTTATTACGAACAGGCAAAACTGATTTTCAGTACAAATAAATTGAATGCAGAAGAACTGCTGAAACACTTAAAAAAGGAAAAACTTATTTCTTGAAAAAGGAATGAATGGTACCTTCTACACATAAGTAATATACGCCAAGCGGCAATTTTTTAACATCAATGGTTGTGCCGTTGCCTTTAAATTCAAGCTTTCCCCGTTGGTTATAAATATAATAATCTGCCTCTCTTGATAACGTTATTTCATCTTCCACGCGTGTCGGGTAGAACGTGATTGGAGTCTGCTCCGGTTGTACCTTAAGAAATTTTTCTGTTTTATTTTCATACGTCAGCGTATATTCTCCCGGGGGAAGTGCTGCAACCGATACTTCCTTTGCACGACCTTTAAGTACACTGTATCCTTTACTGTCAACAATATTATATTTCGAAATAACATTGAAGTAAATGGTTGTATTGGCTACTACCGGATAGAAACGCGGCTGATCGAAAATTAAATAATGTAATGTTTGTTCCAGTGCAATTTTATCCTGATTGATTTGTAATATATTACCCTCTTCACTGATCAAAAAACTGCCGGGTGTACTTTTCAATCCATACAGGCTAACAACTTTACTGTTCCAGCCTTGCAGATCAATTCCATTATTGGGCCAGTTGATGCGATCCATTTTAAGTGCATTAACCCACGTTTCCTTTTTTGTATCAAGAGATACACTCAGAACTTCAAAGCCATAACTTTTGTAGGTGTTGTAAATTCTATATAAGTCAGGATGATTCAGACGGCAAGGTTCGCAGCTGGCCGTCCAGAAATTAATCAATACAATCTTGCCTCTTAACGATGAAAGTGAAAGTGGTTTCCCAGACTGATCCTGTACCGTAAAATCCGGTGCCTTATCTCCTATCGCAAGTTGTGTTTGCGTGTTCTCTGCACTGGAAAAAAAGAAACAGAATAACAATAACCAAATAGCAATAAGGTGCTTCATATATATACTGAATACCTGTAAATCTAGCTTTTTTATATGAAGGAATCAACTAATACAACACCTAACCGATTAAAAATATTGTCCTGTAAAAACGATTCGCCTGGGTGCTTTGAGGAGAAATCCGATAAAAATTCATCCAACTCTTATTTCCTAATAATTAACTGAATAGACAATACAATTCCATTCGCTTATTGATGCGAATATTGCTGAGATAGCTGTAAATACCATACAAAAAACTATCTTTGTGGGAATTAACAAGAGCATAGAAATAAAATGAGTAAAGTATTACCAAAACGCAGCGACGATTATTCGTTATGGTATAATGAGTTGGTAAAAAGAGCCGATTTAGCGGAGAACGCACCTGTACGGGGTTGTATGATCATAAAGCCTTACGGCTATTCCATATGGGAAAAAATGCAGGCTGTGCTGGACAAAATGTTTAAAGAAACAGGACATAGCAATGCATATTTTCCGTTGTTTATTCCCAAATCCTATTTAAGTAAAGAAGCCTCTCACATAGACGGCTTTGCGAAAGAGTGCGCGGTTGTTACACACTACCGTCTGAAAAATGACGAAAACGGAAAAGGCATTATTGTTGATCCGGAAGCAAAATTAGATGAAGAGTTAATTGTTCGCCCAACAAGTGAAACGGTAATCTGGAACACCTATAAAACCTGGATTCAGTCTCACCGCGATTTGCCTCTATTGATCAATCAATGGGCAAACGTTGTGCGCTGGGAAATGCGTACCCGGTTGTTTTTACGTACAACAGAATTTCTGTGGCAGGAAGGGCACACCGCACATGCAACAAAGCAGGAAGCCATTGTTGAAACAGAACAAATGATGAATGTATATGCAACGTTTGCGCAGAATTTCATGGCATTACCGGTACACCGCGGAATTAAATCGGCCAACGAACGTTTTGCCGGGGCGGAAGAAACGTATTGCATAGAAGCTTTAATGCAGGATGGTAAAGCCTTGCAGGCGGGCACCTCACATTTCTTAGGACAAAATTTTGCCAAAGCGTTTGATGTAAAATTTGCATCAAAAGAAGGCAGCCTTGAATATGTATGGGGTACATCGTGGGGCGTAAGTACGCGTTTAATGGGCGCATTGATCATGGCACACTCGGATGATGAAGGCTTGGTTCTACCGCCATTGCTGGCACCTATACAGGTTGTTATTGTTCCTATATTTAAAACAGCAGAACAATTAGATCTGATCGAGGCTACACTTAAACCAATCCTTGCGGCACTTAAGGCAAAAGATATCAGCGTTAAGTTTGACCATAGCGATAAATATTCTCCAGGTTTTAAATTTGCAGAATACGAATTAAAAGGTGTGCCGCTGCGCGTTGCTATTGGTGCAAGAGATATTGAAAACGGAACAGTAGAACTTGCCCGACGTGATACGAAAGAAAAAACAACTGTGCCTCAGGAAGGATTAGCAGACACCATTGAAAAGCTGCTGCAGGAAATTCAGGAAAATATTTATAAAAAAGCATTCGCATACAGAGAAGCGAACACATTTGTAGCAGACGATTATACCACCTTCAAAACAATGCTGGATGAAACACCTGGCTTTATTTTAGCACACTGGGATGGTACACCTGAAACGGAAGAGAAAATTAAAGAAGAAACAAAAGCAACCATCCGCTGTATCCCTCTTGATGTGACTTCTGAACCAGGGATATGTATGGTTACAGGCAAGCCTTCTGCTCAACGTGTGTTATTTGCGCGCGCTTATTAATTTATACTGAATAGTAATATGTACTTATGACGATTGCCGTTGCTCTTATATTGATCGGATTAGTATTAATTATTGCAGAGGTAATATTCATTCCGGGAACTACGTTTGCAGGTTTTGCCGGTGCAGCGTTTTGCATATTAGGTATTGTTAAAATTTATATGGAAGTTGGCAGTACCGCCGGCCATATTGCATTGGGCGCAAGCTTACTTGCTTTTGGTATACTCTTCTTTGTTATTTTGAAATACAATGTGTGGGCCGGCATGTCATTAACAGATACCTTAACAAATAAGGTGAACGAAAACAGCCTGGATGGATTAACTGTCGGAGACATTGGGATTACTAAATCTGTTTTAAAGCCTGTGGGCAAAGCAGTTTTTAATGATGCTGAATATGAAGTACAGACACTCGGACATTATGTAGACGCCGGTATACCGATCCGGATACGTTCTATTGCACGGCTTAAAGTTATAGTTGAAACAATTGAATCTTAATTTATACATATGCAACAATTATTGATTATTATGGCATTAGTCGTTATCGGCTTTTTCTTCTTCCTGTATTTTGTGCCCTTTAATTTATGGATCGGTGCCATCTTCTCCGGTGTGCGTATCGGTTTATTACAGCTGGTACTTATGCGTATCCGTAGTGTACCGCCAAGAATCATTGTAGAATCATTGATAACCGCTACGAAAGCAGGCATTCAGCTTACTGCAAATGAATTGGAAACGCACTTTATGGCTGGCGGCAATGTACCGAATGTTATTAAAGCACTGATCTCTGCTGATAAAGCAAACATTGCCTTAACGTTTAAACAAGCTACCGCTATTGACCTTGCAGGCAGAGATGTATTTGAAGCGGTGCAGATCTCTGTAAACCCGCAGGTAATTAATACCCCAAACGTTGCTGCCGTTGCACAGGACGGCATTCAGCTTATTGCAAAGGCACGTGTTACACTTCGTGCAAACATTGCCCAGTTGGTAGGTGGTGCAGGGGAAGAAACGATTCTTGCCCGTGTGGGTGAAGGTATTGTAACTTCTATCGGTTCTTCTAAGTCGCACAAAGAAGTATTAGAAAATCCGGATAAGATTTCTAAACTTGTTTTACAAAAAGGACTGGATGCCGGCACCGCTTTTGAAATTCTTTCCATTGATATTGCAGACATTGATGTAGGTGCAAACATCGGTGCCAAACTTCAGATTGACCAGGCGAATGCGGATTTAAAAGTTGCAGAAGCAAAAGCGGAAGAACGCAGAGCAATGGCCGTAGCAAGTGAACAGGAAATGAAATCAAAAGCTCAGGAAGCACGTGCAAAAGTAATCGAAGCGGAAGCTGAAATTCCTAAGTCTATTGCTGAAGCATTCAGAAGCGGCAACCTGGGCATTATGGATTATTATAAAATGAAAAACATTCAGGCAGACACGGGCATGCGTGATTCAATTGCCGGTGGAGGCAAAGAATAACATAACAAAAACCCTTTCTATGTTGAAAGGGTTTTTTATTCTTTTAGAACTATGAAGTACAGCATCTTTTTAGTATTCTGTTTAAACGTATCTTTTGCAGGCTACGGGCAAGATACAATTAAGTCACTTGAATTATCGGATGCACTGAGCATCGCCAAGCTGCAGAATTTTTCGTTGCAAAGCAGCGAACTCGATATTGCTATTCAGCATAAAGAAATCGTAAAAGCAGGCATCAGACCAAATCCTATTTTTAATATTCAATCCATTGCTCTGTTAGACCATTCGTATTATCCGAATGATGCATTATTTACTACAGGTAAAAACAGACAGGACTGGTTTCAGCTTACAAAAAAAATGCAGCTTTATGGCGTTCGTCAGGAAAAAATTGAACTCGAAAAACAACAGCTCGGACAAACCATAGCCTTGCACAATTCAAACCTGCGCGATGTATTGTATAATGTATCTATAAAATGGATTGATGCCTGGTTTGCACAGGTAAATAAAAATATGGCTGCTGAGTCTGTTGCTTCATTAGACAGTTTGATTCAGCATAAAAAAACCGACGGTATTGAAACCAAAAATAAAAATGAATATCTGCGGTTATTAATTCTGGATGATCAGTATGATATTATCAGTATAGATGCACAACTTGATCTGCGCAATGAACTGAATGATCTGCAGTTTTTAATTAATTCATCGTACATTAAATCTGTTGATATAAATGACAAAATAGACCTTGTTGATATTCCCTCAAACCTGGATAGCCTTATATCTATTGCGTTGCGCATGCGTTCAGACATTGCTGTTTATAAACAGCAGGTTCTTATTTCAGAAGTAAACCAAACATTGCAAAAATCTAACTCGGTTCCCTCTCCTGAAGTTGGTTTCATTGTTAACCCGCAAAACACCATTCCTTACGCGGGTATATTTATTACACAGCCGCTGCCTTTTCTTGATCACAACCAAGGAGAGAAACAAAAAGCTGCGATCATGTTACAGAAAGCGCGCGTTGAAGAATTAGGCATACGTACGCAAGTCATGAATGAAGTGCAAAAAGCATACGATGCATATACCATTCAAAAAATGAAACTGATCAAAGTAGAAGATGCATTAGCGTTAGCAGGCGTACTTGTTGCAGATGTCAGACACAATTACATTTACAATAAAAATGGCTATGTAGATTTATGGGAAGCAGAACGCACCTGGCTGGAAACAAAAAAATTATTTTATACAACCAATTACGAATACAGAAAAAGCATCATTGAACTGCTTCATGCAACGGGCTTGTTAGAACAGCTATAAAAATTCTGTTACTTTACAGCACGTTGCAGAGCGATTGCCTCATCAATGAGCATATATGTTTCTCTGTAGTGATTATCAATCTTATCTCCCCTTTTATGTCCGAGCCTTACGATAATCATATCCAGGGCTGGGATTGCAATGATATATTGTCCTAAAATGCCTCGCATGTAATATGCTGAAATGCCGTTGTATTCCGGGATCAGCCACCATTGAAACCCATAATAGTCTGTTTGTTTCAAATTCATATCCATCAACCTTGTTGGTGTTACAGATTGTTTGATGTATGCAGAATCAATAAGTTGCTCTCCCCGATGGTTCCCCTGATGTAAATATAATGCAGCTAAACGGGCAAAATCTTTAGGGTTTGAATACATGCAGCAATATGCTTTTTCCAAACCATCTTTATGATCAAGGCTCCAGAAGCCATCTGATGCGGCTCCAAGTTTTTGCCATAATTCTTTTTCTAAAAAGGTTGCAACCGGCATGTGTGTAGCTTGTGTTAAAACCATTGCAAGAATTTCTGTGTCGCAGCTTTTGTATTCAAAATATTCACCGGGTTTTTTCTTAACGGGAAGTGCGAGCATTTGCGTTTTTAAATCCGGACCATAATATGCTTCTGTTGTCTGGCTGGTTAAGCTGTTATAGGCTTCATCCCAATTGAGGCCAGAGCTCATCATCAGTAAATGGCGTATGGTAATGTGTTTTTTTTCACCTTCTTTAAATTCCGGAATAAAATCTCCGACAGGTTGATCAATGGATTTGATATAGCCGAGTTTAATAGCTCTGCCAATAAGCGCACTGATATAACTTTTGGCCACTGAAAAAGAATTACTTCGTGAAGTATCTGCAATTCCGCTCCCGTATTTTTCAATCAGGATTGAATCGTGTTGAATAAACAAAAGAGAAATGGTTTCATATTTTTCCAGCGTATCACGAAGCGGTTGTGATATTGCATGCTCATTGTATAATCTATGTTTCTCCCATTCAAGCGGTATCACTGATTTTGCTATACCTCTTGAATAAAAAATATCCTGATCAAAAATTCCCGGTAAATTATACCAGATGGTTTTATAGTAATAATTTTTGTGTGTAAGATTCAATGTCAAAACTATAAGCAGAATGAAACCAATACATCCGATAAATAGTTTTTTTTTCATGACCTTACACTAAAAATCGTATCCGAATGTAAAGTAAAATCTTGGCGCAAGTTGTTCGCCATCTTTTATACCCCAGGCTAAATCGCCCTTCATATAATAGCCAAACAAAAATGTACGGGCTCCCAAACCGTAACCATATAAAAATGGATTTCTGTAATTATTTACTTCTATCTCAAATGGAGATGAATTGTTGGCACCGGCTGCAATAATTTTTCTGTTCAACGAATTGTTTGTTGAAAAAGGATTTGCCCCATCCCATGCGGCACCTACATCTGTAAATGCGACCAATTGGAAATTGCGTAAGAATGCAGATGATACCGATCCGCTATATAAATATTTAATAATCGGCAGTCTGAATTCTGCATTTAACAGGAAATAACTTTGTCCGGATTGATCGTTGTATTTAAATCCGCGCACATTAGTAACATATTTATCAAACATAATGTCTGAATTGTTTACACCTGTTTCATACGATAACGGGTTTGTTACCCCACCCGTTCCGACAGAATTAAAAAACCAGTTATCCATACCACCGAAGATAAATGTTTTTGGTGCTGCTCCGAAAAATCTTCCGTACGATGCTCTCAATGCAAGCACAGAACTTCTGTGAATTTTTTGATAGTGGCGTAAATCAATATTAAAACGGTTGAAGTTTTCTGCTTTTGAAACGGTATTCTTATTTGTTTCAAATAAAATTTTTGCTCGTGTTCCTTCAATCATATTCATACCTGAACTGATTGTATTGTCGTACACGAATTCGAATTTTGCACCAACATAGGCTTTCTTTTCATCCTGATATGTAACGGCCGTATTAAAATCAGTTACATCTGAAAACCGTACTTGTTGAGCAAACGGCGAAACACTTACTCTGCTGTAAACAGATAACGGATAGGATGCTTTAATTTCTACTTTGTTTACCACATAGCGGTGACTTACACTTCCGTTTGAAGGAAAATATGTGATGCGGTCGAAACGTGTGCTTAGATCAACACGGTTTTTCAAATACGCATATTCGCCGTATAAACTGCTGCTTTTAAAATCAGCCACACCAAAGAAACCCATATTAACTCTGTGATTAGACATCAGATCAGACATCTGCGATTCCAGCAGCAAACCAAATCCTCTTAACGGATCAACCTGTAAGGTAGTAGCAACCATATCCGTTCCGAATAAATTCTTATACGGGTACGGGCCATAAAAAGGAATAATAGTACGCTTAGGCGGTGTATTACTTGCCTCTGCCGGTGTAACTTTTTTAGGCAGTTTCAGTGTCGTGTCGGATTCAAAATATACTTTATCCAGATCAATATCATCGTCATTTTTCTTAGGTGATACAACAATCAGGTTGTTTGTTTGTTTTGGTTTTTCAGGAGGCAGTATTTTTTTACGCATCACCGCTGACTGATCTGTTTTGCCGGTTATGGTAACCGCATTGGTAAACGAAAAGGCTGTATCAATAAAAATCTTTTCTTTGCCTCTTGATCGTGCAATGAAAGCAAGATAATTGTTTGCTGCATTAAAATCGTATTCTAAAATATCTGTTGTATTATTTGTTAAGGGCTTTGATACGCCTGTCTTCAGATCCTGTGTATACAAATTCTGCACGCCATTTTCATCATTTAAATAAAGGATGGTTGTGGCATTGATAAATGCAGGTTTTGTAAAATTAGATGCTTGTGCCGGAATACGTTTTAAAACTTTATCGCCGGGCTTATATATGTAAAGCGAATAATTAGGTGCCGACTGATAACGTGTTAATGTAAACAGTGTATCGTCGTTTCTGTTGGATGAAAAGATCACCGCATTGCCCGGCCCAAACCGCGGCGAATGATCATCGTATTCATCGTTGGTAACTTTTAAATACTTAGACCGGTCAAGATCGTACAGCCATATATCTGATTGCCCTTTTTCATCGGCACTATACACCACATATTTTCCATCTGTACTAAAGGCATAACTGTTGATCTGATGAAACACTTCTATTTCACGTTTTTCAATGCGCTTCTTTTTTGTTACATCAACCACTTCGTAAATTATCTTACCCTTTTTGTAGGTAATGCTTGCTAAGATGGATTCTGTTTGCCACGCCAGTAATGGATTACGGGTAATCGGCTGCTGGTCGTTTAATTTAAAACCACCGCCTGCAATTTTTTTCTTTTTTCTTTTTTCAACTTCCCTTAGTAAAACGCTGTATCTCCCTTTGTTGTTAACAGAGTAAGCCAGGTATTTACCATCTGTACTTAACACTGGTGTAGTAATATCGCGTCCTTTAAAATTTTTTCCGTTTAACGATTTATACGTTGTATCAAATAGGATAGCTCCATCCAGAGCAACGGCATTTTCTTTATAATACGCTTTCCAGTTATCAATGAATGTCTGAAAGTATGACCCCGTAGCTGCCTCTATGGAAGCCTTATCACTTCTGTATATGCGGGTGATCTGTAAAATATTTGCAAACATATCCGGGCCATATCGATCGGATATAAAATGCCAGATTGACTGTCCGATCCATTCTGCTTCTTCCCCGGAATACGAAGAGGGGTTTCTTAATTTATTGTTTATTACCAGATCGCGGATATAATTATCCATCTCTCTATCCCATCCTCGTGCGATGTATGCCGATGCCCCTTTTACATACCAATCTGGCAGGGATAAGAAATACGAGCTTTGAACTACTTCCTTGAAACTACCGCCATATAGTAAAATATTTATCCATGTGCGTGCAATCCCTTGTGTAATGTCGTTTCTGAATGTCATTAAATCGCCTTCAAAAGCAACTTCCACAGTTGCTTTCACAAGATTTGTGGATCCACCTACCTGTGTACCCTGCTGCAAGCCTATATTGCTTTGCTGCAGATCAGCAACCGAATTATACAGGAGTATTTTAGTTTTATTGTAATTTGAATAGCCTAATGAATTTTCAAGTTTTTTAAATACAGATTCCGCGTGTGTTGCAGCTATGCCCGCAAAGGATTCACCTTCGTAATAATAATAGATGTCAAAATTTTCTGTGGAAATAAGTTTCCAATCAAATTTTTTGTATTGAATTCTATTTTTCCCAAACTGATCCTGCGACGTCTGAGCAACAGAAGTAAATGTTGATAGAAGAAAAAATAAAAGGGTAACGATTTGTATACCTCTATAGCTAGGCTGCATTTATTAATTATTTTTTTGTTTGAAATATAAATAATTAAATCGGTTCACAGACATAGATTGATCGATTTCTTGGTTCAAAAGTAAGAAGTTTGTTAATGTTTTTGAAGCATAAGGAGCGATTGATACTCCTTTCGTTCCTAAACCATTAAAGATTAACGCTAAGGGCTGTTCAGGGTGTTCGCCGATGATGGGGCGATGGTCCGGCACAACCGGCCTGATTCCGGCTTTTTGTTCAATAACAACGAACGGCTTCTTAAGAATCGTATGTGCACCTTCTGTGATTTCTTTTAACCCCCCTTCTGTAGGCGCATCATCTTCAAATTCTCTTATGTACGATGAGCCCATCCGGAATTTCCCGTTCGGCAATGGAATAATAAAGAAATGTTTATTGACCACCTCTTTCAAGGCATATGCTTCAATATCTAAGGTTAATACATCACCTTTCATTCCCTTAACCGGCACCCAATTAAAAATCGGATTGCGTGTGTTGTGAAAACCTTCTGCAAAAATTATTTTTTTTGCCTGTATGCCTTTATAGGCAACGCTGTTCGTAGAAAACTGCAACGCAGCATGATCAAACGTTTCTTCTATATACTGATCTTTTTCTACAAGCTTTTGCTTGATCGCGCCTAAAAATGCCTGTACATCTACATAACCGGAATGTTTTGTTATCAAACCGCCATACGGAAACCAGATATACGGATCGTATTTTTCAATATTCTGCTCGGGTTCTGCAAATGCTGCAATTTCAGGGGTTGATTTAGCCCAGAAATCATTTTGTGCCTGAATATCTGTAAATGGCCGTACAATGGCTTTTGGATATAAAATCGTTGTATCTAATTCGCGCTCTGCACTGCGGTAAAATAAATCTAAATATGGAAACAAAACGGCCGCATTCCAGGTAAGCAGCATTTTTTTACCTGTAATGGGATTATATAAGCCTGCTGCTACAGTTGAGGATGCCTTCCGTTCACTGCTGGCAATTACTACAACCGATTGTTTTTCATGCCATAACGATTGTACCAAACACGACCCAGCCAGCCCCTGCCCAACAATTATGTAATCTACCTGCTTCATTATGCTAAATTAACCTCCTTCTTTTGATAATTCATTCCTTTTAAGCCATTTTTGTTAATTCTTTCAAATTTATGATACACATTGAAACACTAACCTTCAATCCCCTTCAGGAAAATACATACATCGTTTACGATGAGGCTGGTGATTGTATGATTGTTGATCCGGGATGTTATGAAGCGTATGAGCAGAAAGAATTAACCGATTTTATTGCTAAAAAGAAATTAACGGTACGCCTGCTTGTAAATACCCACGGGCACATTGACCATGTACTGGGTAATTACTTTGTAAAAGAAACGTATAAAGTGCCTTTTGAAATCTTTCATTTAGATGCAGCAACACTACAGGCTGTTGGTGCTTATGCACCTAATTATGGCTTTTTTCAATATACGCCGGCAACACCGGATCGCTTGCTGAAAGAAGGTGATGCGGTTATAGTGGGAAGCATGAAATTTGACATTCTTTTTGTTCCCGGCCATGCACCGGGGCATATTGCGTTCGTCAATACTGCTGAAAAAATCTGTTTATCCGGTGATGTATTATTCAGAAGCAGCATTGGCAGAGCAGATTTGCCGGGCGGAAATTACGATACGCTCATTCACAGCATTAAAACAAAATTATTTTTATTGCCGGATGATACCATCGTTTACCCGGGCCACGGACCAACGACAACCATTCAGTTTGAAAAGAAACACAACCCTTATTGCGCGTTATAATTATGATAAAAAAGAATATTCCCAATGCACTTACCTGTTTGAACCTGGGATTTGGTTTTTGGGGAATTTTGCTGCTTGTTAATGGAAAAGTTACGGAAGCCTCTTTATGCATTGGCGCAGCATTAATTGTAGACTTTCTGGATGGCTTTGTTGCACGTCTGCTGGGTGTTTCTTCACCCATCGGTAAAGAGCTGGATTCATTGGCAGATGTTGTAAGTTTTGGCGTACTGCCAGGCATCATGTTAACCTACATGATCATCTCTATTACAACGGGAATACCATACGCAGAAGCATCTACTGTAAAATTAGTTGAAGGTTCCTTTAATCCGCTGATCCTGGCCGGAACGCTGCCGGCTATGTTTTCCGCTGTACGCTTAGCGAAATTCAATCTGGACACCAGACAGAGTGATCGCTTTTTTGGTGTACCAACGCCAAGCAACGCCATGATTGTGGCTTCTTTCAGCTTAGTTGCTATTGATGCAGATTCGTTTCTGTTTCCGTTGGTTACAAACCTGATATTTGTATTGGCGTACTGTGTTGTAATGTCATATTTACTGATTGCAGAAATTCCGCTGATGGCGTTAAAATTCAAAACATTTGATTGGGGTACAAATAAATTCCGTTTTCTATTGGCAGGAAGTGCTGTTTTGCTGGTCATTCTCTTTGGAAAAGAATCCATTTTATTGATTATGGTTGCGTATATTATTTTCTCCCTGCTGCAAAACCAGACCGAGAAAAACCAGGTTGCTAATTAATAGAATATATACACTAAATTACATCTGGAAACGTTTACCAATAAACCGTCTACACGTTTTTGTGAAATAATTCAACAATGAGCTTTTTAAAATCCATCGGCATCTTCCTATTAGGTATTTTTTGCGTTCCTGTACTGGTACATGCACAACAATCTTCTGCCACCTTCGACATTGAATGGCTGGGAGTAAATCATACTATTACATTATTAAACGGAACAACTATCACTTACCCGGTAGCAAAAGATGCTTTTGTAAATCTGGATGGGGTATTGGTTCTTCAAAAAGATGTGGTTGGTAAAGTTTCAGGAACGGTAGTGATTGAGAATGTTACTTTTTTTGCCGGTGATTCGAGTTCAAAAAGTGTGTTGCCTGCATTAAATGTACCCGAAAACCGCACGGTAACATATGCGGTGCGCCACAACGATGGCGTTACAACCCGCCTGTATATTCCAATCTTACAAAAAGACGGGGCCGGCAATTGGGCGCAACTTTCTTCCGTAAGCGTTCAATACAGCCTTACTTCTAATTATGACGAAACCCCTGTCCGGACAGATGTTTATTCAAGAGCCAATGCCAATGCACGTACAACGAATACAACAGGATCAGTGCTTGCAAGCGGTGATTGGTATAAAGTAGCCGTTTCCGAATCCGGTATTTATAAAATAACACCCTCGTATTTATCCAGCATTGGTATCAATACAAGTTCACTGGATCCATCCATGATTCAGCTGTATGGCAATGGCGGCGGCATGTTGCCGCAGGCAAACAGCGATGCAAGAGCGGATGATCTGGTTGAGAATGCGGTTTTTATAAGCGAAGATGGCAATGGTGTTTTTGACAACGATGATTATATTTTATTTTATGCAGAATCTCCGCATACCTGGAACTATAATCCGGCTGGCGGCACTACATTTACACATACGCTAAATTTATATTCCGATCAGAATTTTTATTTTTTAACGGTTAATCAGCAGCCCGGCAAACGGATTTCAAGCCAGGGTTCATTAGGCGGTGCCGCTCAAACAGTTTCTTCCTTTGATGAACATTTTTTTACTGAAACCGATCAGTACAACATTATGGATTCAGGAAGAGAATGGTACGGCATACAGTTTACACAATATGTGCCAAGCCAGAATTTTTCTTTTAACATAACAGGAATTTTACCTAACGCTGATTTAAAACTGAAATCTGCTGTATTGAGCCGCTCGTATGTTTCAACCAGGTTTGTATATAAAGTCAACAACATTGCAAACCTTATTCCGGATCAGTATCTGCCGATACTAACAACTGAAGAACATGCAGATCTTGGAAGAGATTCATTTATAATAGACACGCTCAATGCAGCTTCGCTTGGCAGCAATACATCGCTGTCTATTGGCATGACACTTACAGGAGGTATTGCTACTTCCATGGCTCACTTAAATTATCTGGAAGTGGTATTTGAAAAGTCGCTGCGTTTATACGGCAACTATACTTCATTCAGATCTTCTAAAAGTTTACTTCAACCAACCACACAATATTCAATCAGCAATGCTTCCGGAACGGAAAATGTCTGGGATGTGAGTAATCCATTAAATGTAGTCAATCAGGCATATGATTTTACGGGTTCAGCTATTGAATTCGGATCATCGAGTACGTCCTTAAAAGAATTTATTATTTTCTCCGGAAATAATTTCTCTGCGCCAACTTTTATCGAACGGGTTTCAAACCAGAATTTACACGACATAACTTCAGGCAATATACCGGATATGATCATTGTAACCCACCCGGATTTTCAATCACAGGCACAACGGCTGGCAAACTTCAGAACAACTAATGACGGTCTTCGTGTATATGTATGCACGACCGAACAGATCTACAATGAATTCGGGAGCGGTAAAAAAGACCTTACAGCCATTCGGGATTTTGTAAAAATGGTGTATGACCGTGGTTCCGCTGGTTCGCAATTGAAATATCTGTTGCTGTTTGGAAAACCTACATACGATTATAAAAACCACACCGGCATTGGCGGCAATTTTGTACCTACATACGAATCAAGAGAAAGTCTGAAAGAACTTCAATCCTATAACTCCGACGATTACTTTGGTTTTATGGATAATACAGAAGGCTACTGGGATGAAACTCCGTTAGATGACAACACGCTTAATATTGGTGTAGGGCGTCTTCCGATCGGCAGTGCTGCACAGGGAGATATGATTGTAAGCAAACTGATCAATGCATCTAAACCATCTACCAATACAAACGGCAACTGGAAAAATAAAATGACCTTACTTGCCGATGACGGTGATGGCATAACGCACTTGCAGGCAGCAGAAGTTTTATCTGCTACTGTAAATGCAAGAAACAAACAGATTAACATTAATAAAATATATGTAGATGCCTACCAGCAGGAAGCTACACCAGGAGGAGAAACCGCAAGCCTGGTAAATGAAGCCATCTACCGCGACATTGAAGACGGTACATTAATCTGGAACTATGTTGGCCATGGCGGAAATAATGTTTTAGCACAGGAAGCTATTGTTACTACAACAACCATCAATTCCTGGAACAACATCAACAAGCTGCCTTTCTTTATAACTGCTACCTGCAGTTTCGGCCGCTTTGACAAACCAGGACTCGTTTCCGGTGCAGAGAACGTACTGATGAGCAGCAATGGCGGTAGTTTTGGTAATTTAACTTCAACGCGGACCGTTTATTCATTCAGTAACCTTGCCATTAATAATGCCTTTTATAGCTATGCTTTTTTAACAAATGCTGACGGCAGTTATTACACACTTGGCGATATTATGAAAAACACTAAAAACAATGCAGCCGCCCTGCAAGGTGTTTACAACAGAAATTATACGCTGCTGGGAGATCCAAGTATGAAAATAAGCTACCCGCAGAAGAAGATGATTATTATAGCTGTAAACGGCACGCCGGTTAACAGTGTACCCGATACATTAAAAGCCTTAAGCAAAGTTACCTTAGACGGCCTGGTGCAGGATTATACCGGAACAACATTAACCTCTTACAGCGGAGTATCACGGATTACCATTTTTGATAAACCTACAACCGTTCCGACTCTTGGTTCAACCGGATCATCTAAAACAACATTCAAACTTCAAAACAATATCATCTTTGATGGTTTGGTAACGGTTACCAATGGAGCATACAAAGTAAGTTTTATTGTACCAAAAGACATTTCGTATAATTTTGATTACGGAAAAATCAGCCTATACTCTGAGCTTACAAACGGCACCACCGATGCCGGCGGATATTTAAGTAATATTGTTGTGGGCGGTTCAAATGCCAATGCTCCGGAAGACAAAATTCCACCGACAGTAAAACTGTATTTAAATGATCCTTCTTTTGTATCGGGTGGTGTATCGCGTGAAAATCCGGTGTTTTATGCCGATGTTGCAGACGAAAATGGTATAAATGTTTCTGCCGCCGGTATTGGCCATGAAATAACCCTGGTATTGAGCAATAATTCGGAGGTAATTATTCTGAACAAGTATTACACGGCTTCAAAAGATGATTATTCAAAAGGGAAAGTAGAATTTCCACTTAAAGACTTAAGCCCCGGCACCTATTCCCTGCGCTTTAAAGTTTGGGATACCTATAATAATTCTACGGAAGAAACATTGGAATTTACCATTGAAGCAACTTCAAAAATACAATTGAGCCATGTGCTTAATTATCCGAATCCATTTACCACCAATACCACTTTTCACTTTGACCACAACCGTTTTGGCGACAATTTAATGGTTCAGGTACAAATTTATACGGTATCCGGTAAATTGGTTAAAACACTGGATGAAACCATTTTTAACAGTCCATCGCATGTTGCCAACCTCACCTGGGACGGTTTAGATGATTATGGAGATAAAATTGGCCGTGGTGTATACGTTTATAAACTAAAAATTCGTTCACTACAGGACGGTTCAACAACACATGTTTTTGAGAAACTGGTGCTCTTGAATTAATTTAATTGAATAAAAACTTATATTTGTTGTTGATAATTATTAAAATATGCAAAAATTACTCGTTTCAGTATTGTTTTTAACAACGGTTGGTATTTTCCACACGTTTGGTCAATCTGCACAAAACCAATATTCACAAACCATTACCACTGCGGTTCCATTTTTAAGTATCACTCCGGATGCACGTGCCGGGGGGATGGGCGATGCAGGTGCTGCCACTTCACCGGATGCAAATGCAACATACTGGAATCCCGGAAAACTGGCCTTTGCCAAATATGACATGAGTGCCGCAATTTCGTACAACCCCTGGTTGCGCAAATTGGTAAACGATATGTCTCTGTCTTATTTATCCGCTTATAAAAAATTACGTAAAGAAGATGCCGTTGGCGTAAGTTTTAAATACTTCAACTTAGGTCAGGTAACATTTACAGATAACAGCGGTAACATTATCCGCGATTTTCAACCGAATGAATTGTCGTTTGGGTTAACCTATTCAAGAATGTTATCTAAAAACTTTTCGCTTGGATTAGGTGTTAAATATTTCCGTTCAGATTTAGTGGGCAGTTACACGTCAGGTACAGGAACGGTTGCTAAAGCAATCAATAGTGTATCTGCAGATATTGGCGCGTATTACACAAAAGATCTGCTGGTAGGCGGAAAAAATTCAAACATTGCTTTCGGTGCGGTTATTAATGACATCGGACCAAAGGTTACTTATACGGATATTGACAACAAAAACTTTATTCCTACAAACTTCCGTCTTGGCGGTACATACACCATTGAGGCTGATGCCTACAATAAATTTTCATTCTCTCTTGATGCCAATAAATTGATGGTACCAAGCAAGTGGGATAGTGTAGGTACAAATCCAAAAGATATGGGCATGCTTCAAGGTATGTTCAGTTCATTCACAGATTCTCAATATGGCTTTAAAGGAGAAATGAGAGAAATCATCTTATGTATGGGTGCTGAATATTGGTATGATAACCTGTTTGCTATCCGAGGAGGTTATCACTATGAAAATCCGCAAAACGGAAACCGTCGTTATGCAAACGTTGGTATCGGGATCCGTTACAAAGTATTTGGTTTGGATATGGCTTATCTGATACCGATTCAACAATCCAATCCATTGGCTGAAACACTTCGATTTACGTTACATTTCAACTTTGAATCGAAAAAACAAATTGATGATTCTGTTATAGATAATTAATGACACACATACTAGACAGGACGGTTGCTCCTGCAATAAACCCAATTGACCGTTTCCACTTACCAAAAGTGGAAACGGTTTCGTTTTCTAACGGAAACAAGCTGCATACATTTGCCTTAGGTACACAACCTGTTGTGCGTGTTGAATGGATATTTAATACGGGCAGCCGTGTGGAAGAAAAAACAGGTACTTCTTTTTTCACATCAAAAATGTTAGCAGAAGGCACAAGCGCGCTAACATCTCCTCAAATACAGGAATTTCTGGCTCAGTTTGGTGCTTTTCTTGAAGTTAATCCCGGAAACGAACGCATCAACATTACGTTATTCAGCTTAGAAAAACATTTAGCTGTATTAATTCCGTTCATTAAAAATCTGTTAACCGATAGTATCTTCCCCGAAGAGCAGTTAACAAAAATGAAACAGATACAATCTCAAGGCATACAGGTAAACCTTGAAAAGACAGCGTATGTGGCGGGTGTTGCTTTCAGAGAATTATTGTTCAACAACAATCACCCGTATGGCAAACATTTAAATTTAGAAGTTATTGATGCCATTAAAAAAGAAGATCTGATCCGCTTTTTTAAGGAAGAGCTTTTAAATAAAACATGTGACATTATTATAACAGGTGGTTTCAGCGCAGAAAGCATATCTCTACTTGAGCAGCAATTCGGTAAGGATAGCGTAGTTGGCTGTAATACAAAAAAACCGTTACCGAGCCTGTTAAAACCAACAAGAGAAATTGTTTTGGAGAAAGAAGGAAGCGTACAGTCTTCTGTACGCTACGGACGCATGTTATTCAATCATTCTCATGCAGATTACTTTGATGCCTATATTTTAAATGAAATATTAGGCGGTTATTTCGGTTCACGTCTGATGCAGAATATCCGCGAAGAGAAAGGTTACACCTATGGCATTCATTCAAGCATAGTACCTATGCAGGAAGACGGATACTTTGTAATTGGCACAGATGTCAAAAGAGAATTTACCAAGAATACAATTGAAGAAATTGAAAAAGAACTTCAGCTGTTAATCGATGTACCTGTTTCTGATAATGAATTGGAAACAGTGAAAAATTATATGCTTGGTAGTTTTGTAGGTGATATTCAAACACCGTTTTCTATCGCGGATAAATACAAAACGATTTATTTTAACGGATTGGGTGATGATTATTATGACCGCTTCTTTGCACGGATACAATCTATAACAGCAGCCGATATTCAGGCGGTAGCAAAAAAGTACTTCACGCCGGCAGAAATGTCTTACGTAATTTCAGGTGGTTTTTAATACTCCGAATTTATTCAAACAATTAAAAAGCAAAAGGTTTTGTGTTGACACAAAACCTTTTGCTTTTTTAAATATATCTCAACAGTATTTTCTATCAACTAGCGATTGAATTGTGATTGTCTTTTTATTTTTCTGATATGGATACTGATGCGCAGCATCAGAAAAATAACGGCAGTAATGGTTACTGCTGTCAGCACTATTACTGCATTCATGCTCTTATGCATAATTATACCTGTAATGTTACATGAATTCAACATACAGGCAAGTACCATAACGAAAAAAATAATAATCAGCTCTTTTCCATTTACTTTATCCATAACACAATTTGTTTTGGTTGAATAGCATGTATTAATTTGATGAGCATATCTATTATATGGATTTAGGCCCCCGCATTACCGCATATAGATATGCTTCTGTTAAATTTTTTTATTAAAATAAATGATCCTCTTTTTCAGACTTTTGAATAAGCACCACAGCGATTACTATTAAAAACAATACCGGAATGGTGTATCCTCTATCCATGTAAAAAATGCTTATCATGCTGAACAAAACGAACATCATAATTAATAATGTAATAGCAAAGATCACAACATATTTTGCCTGAATAAGCTTTTTCATATTTCAAAACCTCTTTTTATAAATCATTTTTATGCCATAAAGGTATTGACAATACAAGGAAATGAACTTACATGATTATGAGTTAATCTTATATCATTCCCATTTACATTATATTTAAGAACTCTCTAAATAAAAATGCGCAGGTGTCTGTTTATTACAGACACCTGCGCATTTTTATTCTTTGTATTATGTGTCGTTATATTACTTCCTGTCCCTTATTACGCATGGCAACAAACTCTTTGTAGCGGCGGAACATAGCCATTCCCAAACCAAGGATTACCAGCAGCGTACCGATCCATAAAAGGTTGATGCCGGGTTTTTCAATCGCTTTAATAATGATGTAATCTTTCTGACAGGTTTGTACATTGAATACGAATTCATGCGATTCAGGTTTGATTTTTTCAAGACTGATTTTTACACCTAATTCTTCGTTCAATTCAGGGATAGCGCCTGAAGCACTTTCCTGAGCTAAGATAACAAGATTCGGATGCATCGGGTACGCAGCTCCATCCGGACCAAGCAGCAACATATGAGCAACAACAGAGAAATCATCTTCACCCAAAGCAACTCCCGGCACATTTTTGATTACATCTACATGTTTGAAGATGCATACATAATCATTGATGTAAATGGTATCTCCTTGTTTGATGGTATGTGTTTCCACTTCCGACCAATCACGTTCATCAGCTTCAAGCGGTATAGCTGAAAGATGTGAGTATAAATCTCTGCTCAGGAAATGTTTGATATCCGGGGAAACAACATTGCCCATACGCGGGTTCTGCTGAATACGCGGATATAGTGTGAATGTATCTCCTGCTGCTTTTACATATGCAACTTCATAAAATGTGTTTTCCGGATTGGTTGTTAAGGTGTCTCCTTTTTTAAACACCAGCACGTCTTTATCTTTCAGGTCTTTACGGATAATAACTTTGTATGGGTCCTGTGTAGGGAATGTCCAGTCTTTGTTTACATAACCTCCGTATCCATTCACTTCGATCCGCTGGCCTTTATAGATCAGCTGCATGTCTTTCATCTTTTCCGGTGCGTTGCGGAAAAGCAGCAGATTGTCTCTGTTTACATCATCTGTAAATTCTTTTGAATACAGAAGGCCTGTGTTATTCAATGAAACAATTCTGGAATAACCCGAAGAAAACAGAATGCCGATCAACATCATAGCTACACCAATGTGCGCCAATGCTCCGCCAGTAATACGATAGTTATTGCGTACTACTTTTACAAAGATCATGATATTACTGAAGATTGAGAATAAACTGGCAGCGACCAGTAAGATATACGCCGTCTTTACCAGATAGTGAATTTCCTCACCTGTATAAGCATCCAGAAGACCTGTTAAAATGATTACACATGTACAGCCTAATGCTACAATAATGGGTAAGTACAAGGCATCCCACAATTGTTTTTTATCCATTTTCTTCCACCAGAAAAACTGTCCCATACCAGACAGTATTGCGATGAAAATTGCGAAACCCATTTGCCAGTAGCTGTAAAATGTTTCCGGGCTTGAAGGCGGAGCTGCATCTAATTCAATACCAAAGGATTTTGCAATGGTGTTATATACCGGCATAGATGTCATGGCCAATACCTGGAAAGCCGCTAGGCTTAATACTGCAACGCCTATGAAGATCCAGAATTCACGTGAATAGGCTGAAGGCTCTTCCTGATCAAACGGAATTTTTTTCCAGGATTTTATAATTAACCCGCCGGCTAAAAACGTAAAGGTTAACAGATAAATTAACAGCTGACCTGACAAACCCAGATCTGTGAATGAGTGCACAGATGAATTTCCCAAAATACCGCTTCGGGTTAAAAATGTTGCATATAAAATTAACAGGAACGAAAGCGTCACCATGATCACGGCCATACGCAATGCTGTTCCGCTGTTTTTGTATGAGATCATCAGGTGCAGCGACGCGATTAAAATCAACCATGGAACGTACACGGCATTCTCAACCGGATCCCAGTTCCAGTATCCGCCGAAGTTTAAGGTTTCGTACGCCCAATACGCGCCCATCATAATACCGGTACCTAAAATTACAGCGGCAAATAATGCCCACGGCAATGCCGGGCGGATCCATTCTTTTGTCCAGCCTTTCCACAGGCCTGCCATACAGTAAGCAAACGGAACAATCGTTGCAGCAAAACCTAAGAACAAGGTAGGCGGGTGAATAACCATCCAGTAATTCTGTAACAATGGGTTCAGGCCATTTCCATCTTCTGCGATAAAGTCCGGCCGTACGTTATACACCGGCAGATCAGGCATCGCGTCTTTCATCAGAATAAATGGCGAAGAACCGATTTTTGTATTCAGATACGGAAGTACAATACCAATAATCATGGATGCCAGAAATGCCTGTACCAGCATGAACACAGACATTACAGGTGCCTCCCATTTATTGTTTACTTTAATAAGAATCGTACCTAATACGGCATGCCAGAAAATCCACAATAAAAAACTTCCTTCCTGCCCTTCCCAGAAACAGGAGATCATGTAATAAACCGGCAGGTGATTGGATGAGTGACTCCACGCGTAGTGGTACTCATAGCGGTGATTATAGATGATGGCAAACAGTGTTGCAACCACACCAACTACTGACAACGCGTGCACACCAAAGGCTATGCGTGAGAACATAAGCCACGACTGCTTACCTGATTGATTTTCTTTAGATGCTTCATAATAACCATAAGAAGCAAGAATAGCAGCAAAGAACGAAGTGATTACAAATAGATGGCCGTAATCGCCGATAAGCAAATCCATAATTAAATTTTTACTTCCTTGTCCTCATACTTTGAAGGACATTTCATTAATATTTTATCCGCAACAAATACATCTTTCTTTATATGTCCGATGATTACAATCTGTTCCGCTTTTTCAAAATCCTGTGGTTTGGGCTGAAAAAATAAAACCTTTTGTATTTTATTTTTTGTGTCCGTTAAAAGAAATTCGAAATGATTGGGGTCAATGCCGGGATTGTAGTTCATGCCAACAAATTCCCCCTGCTCGTTTTTCAGCAGCTTACCAACCACGTGGACCATTTCATCATCGCCTTCCTCAGCCATTTTAGCTGCCTGTTCGAAATCTACATATTGACTAGCGCTGCCTGTTGTAGAGATAATAACACCAACAGCAACAGCTATCACAACCAACAGAAGTATATAACTCAGTTTCATGTGTTCTTGCTTATTTATTGTTCGTTGTGTTCTTTTTCCAGTTTGCCGATTTTTTTATCCAGCATAATCATGTACACAAATAACCCGGCAAGAATAATAGCAACAACGGTTACTACAACATAAATTTTTCCGTCTGCACGAAATTTGTCCGCCATTTCAACGGAGTCTGCTGTTTGCTGTGCTACTGCAGAGATGCTTGTAAAGACAAGCAAACTAAGCATCCAATAAATCTTCTGAAGCATATTTTTTAGAGTCAACGATTAAACCATCTTTTTTATCTGCCAGCAGTCGCAGGCGGATACGCAATGTTGTGATCCACGTACCCAATAACATAAACCCGATAATTGCTGAATAGAAAATCATATTCATTTCGCGATCACGGTCATAGGCATTGAAGCCCGGATTACCCCCATTACCCGGATGCAGCGAATCTGTAAGACGCGGCATGATGTAGATCAATGCCATAAACGCCGGGAACGCGAAGATGTTGTATACAGCTGTGATCCGCGCTTTTTTATCTTCATCGGCAATTGCATCGCGTAAAATCATATACGCCGTATAGATCAGCATTGCAATTGCTGCCGCATTCAGCTTTGGATCTTTTGTCCAGAAAGTACCCCATGTGAATTTTGCCCACATCATACCGGTTAATAAGCCCAGCACGCCAAAGAACATTCCGGTTCGTGTAAACTCAACAATAATGCGGTCGTGTTTTAAATTTCCTTTGTTCAAATACACAATAGAGTAAATGGATGCCACCAATAAAAATAAGGTCATGGCAAACCACATGGGTACGTGAAAGTATAAATTACGAATGGTTTCATTCAGGATTGCGATGTGCGGAACATTACCCAGGAGGCCCATTGTTGCTGCATACATGAGCAGTACAAAGGCAAGTAATTTCCACCAGGCGAAGGGGGAAGCATTAGAACGCATATACTTATTTTATATTGAAATTACTGGTGCGTTTGAGCTAAACCAATAACAGATTTATCCGGTTCATTAGTTCTTCCAAAGGTACGGAAATAATAGATAGGAAACCGTTATTGTAATCACTTTAACTGCTATTAAAACCAGTAAATCCTGGTACGATAAGCTTCGTTCCAATCCATCTATGGCACTTTTTGAAACTTTTATCAGAATAAGCAGAACAGGAATTACAACGGGAAAACTCAATACCGCCATAAGGGTCATACTATGCTGAGTCTGAGCCGCTATTGCGGCAATAAATGTTAAGGTTGCTGCCAGGCAGCTGGCACCGATCAAGGCAATTGCTACAAACATGCCCATATCCTGTACCACATTACCCATTACAAACGCAAACAGCAGTAAACCCAGCAATGCCATAAGTGACAGTAATACAATATTATAAATGAGTTTTGATAAAATAATGGCTCCCGGTGATGCCATAAAGTAGTAGTAATACTGCCGGCTTGGGCGCTCTAATAAAAAGCTTCTGGATGCTGCATTTACAGAAGCAAGTAACACGATAATCCAGAATAAGGCATTCCAGGTCATAGGTGATAGATCCCCGCCTCTGCCGAAAAAAGCAAAATAGCAGATAAAAATAGCTCCCGCCAGGTACACCAGAACAGCATTAAACATATAACGCAGCCTGAATTCGAGAAGAAATTCTTTTTTGACTAAGGCTGTAGTTTCGCTTATTAAGGACATGGCGTAAAATTAGGCTTTTTTTGTCTGTTCGCAGCGGCAAACACTGATTTTTGTGATTTAAATGATAAAATGATCTGTCGTATCCGACTGTGTTGCCCTGTTTCCTGGGGCCTTGCCCCAAGCTATTTTATTTAAGCCCTTCAGGCTTATCCTTTCACATTGGATACTCAGGCTGTAAGGCTGAAATACTATAACTGGGGCAAGGCCCCCAGTAAAGCCAAAAGTTTAATCCAGTAACTAGCACCTTGAAACTAGTAACTAGATTAAACTTTTATTATTTTTGTAATCTCTATGTTAGATAAGATTAAAGAATTAACACAAACGATTGAAGATTTTTCAATCGAATCCAAAGAACAGCTTGAGCAGTTCCGCCTTGAATATTTAAGTAAAAAAGGTAAAATCACGAGCATGTTTGATGGCTTTGATTTTAAAACTGTTGCACCTGAGATTAAAAAATCGATGGGGCAAGAGATGAACAAATTAAAAGTTCTGGCTCAAACAAAGTTCGAAGAATTACAGGATAAACTTAATACAGGTTCTAACGATAACAGCGTGTATCAAAAAATTGATACGTCGCTACCCGTTATACCAAATGAATTGGGTGGCCGCCATCCGATCAATATTGTACGTGAACAAATTTACACCGTGTTTGAACGCATGGGTTTCAATTTGTCTGACGGGCCTGAAATTGAAGATGACTTTCATAATTTCACTGCATTAAACTTTCCGGAGAACCACCCGGCGCGTGAAATGCAGGATACGTTTTTTATTGAACGTAATCCCGATATCGTGTTACGTACGCATACATCAAGTGTTCAGGTACGTGTCATGGAAAATCAGAAACCTCCGATCCGTACGATTTCACCCGGACGTGTATACCGCAACGAAGCGATCTCTGCACGTGCGCACTGCATGTTCCACCAGATCGAAGGATTGTATGTAGATAAAAATGTAAGTTTTGCCGATCTGAAAAATACGCTGTATCATTTCTCTAAAGAGATGTTTGGTAAGGATACACAGATCCGTTTCCGTCCGTCGTTTTTCCCTTTTACAGAACCAAGCGCAGAGATGGATATTTCGTGTTTCATCTGCAACGGTAAGGGCTGCAACATCTGTAAACAAAGCGGATGGGTAGAGATCGGCGGTGCCGGTATGCTGGACCCGAATGTACTGATCAATGCGAAGATAGATCCGAAAGTATACAGCGGCTTTGCGTTTGGTATGGGTATCGAACGTATCACGATGCTGAAATATCAGATCAAGGACCTGCGTTTGTTTACAGAAAATGATGTACGTTTCTTGAGACAATTTAAGCACGCAGAGTAATTTATAGAAGCTGCGTTTATTATATTTTATTTAAAAGATCAGTTATTTGTACAGTGACTGATCTTTTTATTTTCAAGTATATTATTGTTCTTTTTATTTTTTCAAATATGTTTTTGAAAAAGATCTAGGTCAAACATTTGTTCCCAACTGATATCCAATTTTATTTCAGGCAATAATATTCTTCTTCCATAACTAGTATACATTTACATATCAATAATAATTTTAAGTATAAATAATTATTATTTTATTTAAGGTTACTTTTACATCATTCTTTGCATTAACCCTTAAAACATACCGTTTGATACGTATTTACCTATGAAAAAAATTTTACTGGCTTGTATACTTTTTATGTATACGTTTTTGCAACTCTCTGCGCAATGCCCCTCACCAGTCACACCAGGTGTCTCACTAACACAATCATCATCAGGCGCTATTTGCTTAGGCACCAATGTTACATTTACAGCAAATTCCGTAAATGGCGGAACACCTGTTTATGAGTGGACATCGTCTATTCATGGTATATTATCCGCAACAACAGCTACTTATTCAAGTGCTACGTTAATCGACGGTGAAGTAATCACGGTAAAAATGACAAGCAGTCTTGCTTGTGCACAGCCTGCTCTGGCCTTGGCAACTGCTACTGTAAGTTTAAAAGAACTTGTTACGCCGGCAATCAATATTACTTCTGATAAAGCAACAATCTGTCCGGGTGAGGTAGTGCATTTTACCGTTACCACGAGTGTAAACGGAGGTTCGGCACCCAACGGGCCAACGTATCAATGGAGAAAAAATCAAGCAGTGATACCAGGAGCAACAACTTCAACGTATGCGACTGTTACAGCACACCAGGATACATATGATGTTGTCATGACTTCAGGTTTATCTTGTGTTACAAGCCCATCCGTTACATCAAATTCAGTAGCCATAACTGTTACACCCATTCCAGTGATGGCTGTAACTATAACAGCAGACAAAACAGCAATGTGTCCAAACACGCCGGTAACATTTACTGCCACAGTTACGGGATCTGGCGCAACACCTGCACCAAGTTATGAATGGTTTATTATAAAATCTGCCACAGGCACCGTGGGCATATCCCAAGGTGCAGCTTCTACTTCAGCTAATACATTTACAACTTCAGCGTTTTCAGCTACAGCTGATAAAGTATATGTATCTGTCAAAAGCAATGCATCCTGTGCAAGTACATCAACAGTTAATTCGAATGAACTTACACTCTCTGCCTTGGATGCATTAACACCGGGCACAATCGGATCTGACCAAACCATCTGTTACAATAGTCTACCCGTTTCAATTACACAATTAACAGCACCTACCAATAACATAGGTACACCCGTATATCAATGGGAAGTATCTGCAATAGCCACTCCAGGTGCATATGTTACATTACCCGGAGCCACTAATGCTACATATACGCCTCCTGTTCCTTTAACACAGGATGTGTATCTACGCAGAATTATTATGGACCCGTCAATGCCCGCACCCTGCAATATAGCAACAAGCAACGCCATTCACATTACCGTGAGACCTGGATTGATGGCAGGTGTTATTTCACAAGATGAAATAATTTGTTCGGGTGCTGCGCCCGAAGCAATTACTTCAACGGTTTTGCCAACAGGCGGTACAGGAACATATACTTACCAATGGCAACAATCTGTTTCGGGTACTTTTGTTAATATACCAGGAGCAACAAACCAAAGCTATAGTCCGCCTGCATTAACAATCACAACCTTATTCAGACGTGTTGAAACATCAGGTAGCTGCGGTTATGTTACCAGTAATGTTGTAACTAAAACTATTGTACCTCCTGATGTTGTAACAGCAAGTATCAATAACCCCGGCCAAATATGCATTTCAGCCCCGGTTTTGTTTACAGCAGCAACAACCAACTCAGGAGCCGGTACACTTGACTATATATGGAGTTTAGACGGATTAACTGTAGGAACAAACAGCCCTTACTATTCTTATACTTCAAACTCTATAAATGATACAGGAAAAAAATTACATGTAAAAGTAATCACATCTGCCGACTGCAATACTGGCCCTGCTATCTCAAATGAAATAACGCTGGATATTGTAGCTGCTACCATACCAGCAGTAAGTATTACTTCTTCCGCTACTTCTGAGTGTACAGGCTTACCTATCAGCTTTTCAGTATCACAGACAACAGGCACTGGTAATGCACCCACATACCAATGGTATGTGAAAAGTTTTTCGGGTGTATCTATACCCGTTGGAACAGGAAGCTTAAGCTATTCAAGCAGCACGCTAAAAGATGGAGACGAAGTATATGTAGAAATGACTTCAAATCTGCCTTGCGGAGTTGGCGAGAACCCACATACTTCAAATAAAATCAACGTGAAAGTCTTACCTGTTCCTTCTCCGGTAATTAACCCGGGTGATCAAACAATCTGTGTTAATGAATCTGTTATCTATACAGCAACCATTGGTACAGGAACAACAGTGCAATGGTATAAAGATGGTACTGCTATAACCGGAGCTACAAATAGTACATTTGCTGCTACACAATCCGGCATGTATTCTATTCAAGAAGACAATAGTATATGCAGCGTACATTCAGCAGTTTCTCCGCTTACCGTTGACCCTTGCGGTGCATTCAGTTCTTCCATCTCCGGACCAAATCCTATAACAAACGGACAGCAAAATGCTGTGTATAGTGTACCAAACCAGACAGGCTTTACGTATGAATGGTCAATCACTGGCGGTACCATTATTAGCGGGCAAAATACTAACACCGTAACCGTAGACTGGGATGCGTCTACAGGCAATACACTGGCACGTACCACTATTCCTTCGTATGCTCTTTCTGTAACTGAAACAAATCCGGACGGTCAGAAAAAAACTACTACAGCAACGATCAACACCGTTGCAACATCCATTGTTCAATCACTTGCACAATCCGGCATAAAATTATTTCCAAACCCAACTGCAGCATGGTTCAGTATTGAAATGCCGGAAAGCAATGTGGAGGTAAGTTATGAAATCCTGGATCTGACAGGTGTTTTGGTAGCAAGCGGCTCATTCACGTCTACTGGCAGTGATCAAAAAATTGCTGCTGATTTTGCTGTAGGCATGTACCAGGTTGTGTTAACATATAACGATACAGTTACAACTGCGCGTTTGAGTAAGGTACAGTAACAATATACCGTATGCGAGTACACAAAAAAAGCGGACATGTCTTTAACATGTCCGCTTTTATTTTTCATGAATACTTTTTATGCTTTAAAATATACGTATCCATTTCTTATTTAATAAAGCAACTGAAAAATAAAAACGCAGCACTTGTTGTCAAACCTCAATAGGTTATAAATACAGAATACCACATTGATTAAAAAATAATTAATCAAATAAATTATTTTTTAATCAATGTGGTTACCTTTTCAAATTAAAATTCATTAACGTTTAAGTTTCACTTATTTTAATTTTCGTTATGAAAAAAATTTTACTGGCTGTTATCATTTTTGTTTTTAGTCTTACAATGGTTTATGCCCAATGCACAAAGCCTGTTTCCGTAACGATTACAACACCAGAAACTCCTATTTGCCTGGGCACTCCTCTGTCTTTATCTGCTACTGTACTTGTATCAGGTACTTCTCAAAATGGAGCTTTTACGTTTTCATGGATAAAAAATTCAGTTGCAGTAACTGCATCAGCACCCATTACTATTCCTGCAAATACGGTTACAGCTGTTCCAATGTATACCGGCATCACGGGAGCTTTTACCGATGCTGGTACCTACACACTACGCGTTGAAGATGGCAATGCAGGCAATGCTTCCTGTTATACAGAAGCAAATTTTATTTTAACTGTTCATGAGACAGTAACAGCAGGTTCCATTGTTTCAGCGCAAACAATCTGTAGTGGTGAAAATCCGGCAGCCTTTACAAGCATAGCAGCAGCTACAGGTGGTACAGGAATATATTCATATGTATGGGAAAAGTCAATGAATGGGGCAGCCTATGCAGATATCAGCCCGGCGGTTGCAGCAGAAACCTTTGATGAAGGTGTAGTGAACAACAACGGAACAAAGCCGATGACTATTGACTACCGCCGTAAGGCTACTTCCGGTATTTGTCCTCAGGTAGTAACGGCACCGGTACGCATCACTGTAAATCCGGCAGTTATAGCGGGAGTAGTTTCAGCAGACCAGACAATTTGTTCAGAAGGTGACCCCGCAGCATTTACAGTAACAACAGCGCCTGCAGGTGGCACAGGCGTGTATACATACCAGTGGGAGATAGCTACTGCAGGATCTGGTCCGTACACAAATATTGCAGCCGCTACTGCTGCAACGTATGATGCTCCATCCGGAATTACAGGAACTACCTATTACAGAAGAGCCGATGCCTCGGGCACATGCGCCACAGCGCATACAAATTTGATAACAGTAACCGTTCAGCCGGCTGTATTACCAGGAATAATTTCAGCGGATCAAACCATTTGTATCTCAACGGTGCCTTCACCGCTCATGGGTACTGCAATAACAGGTGGATCAGAAAATTCCGCAGCTACTTACATGTGGGAATCATCTACAGCTGGATTTGCCTGGACTGATGTAACAGGAGAAAATACTAAAGATTATTCTCCGCAAGCATTAACAGCAGATACATATTTTAGAAGAAAGGATACCAAAGGAATTTGTCCAAGCGTTACATCCAATATTATAAAAATTACCGTTGACCCAGAAATAGTAACTCCAGTAATCACCGGCGATCAAACCATCTGTGCAGGTACAGCACCAAATCCAATTGGCGGACCTCCGGTATCAGGCGGTTCTGTAGCAACACCCATGTATATATGGGAGGCATCCCGGATCGGCGGTTCAGGCTGGGTCGTAATTCAGGGAGCAACGTCAAAAGATTATCATCCGGGTATTCTCATAGCCGATATGTATTACAGAAGAATAGACACAAAAGGCGTTTGTAAACCTGCTACATCAAACATCGTAAAAATTACCGTTCCTACACCCGTAGATATTTCTTCTGATAAAACAGTTATTTGTAAAAATGGCCGGGTAACATTTACTGCTACAGTACGTAATGGAGATCCTGACCCTATGTTTGAGTGGTTCATCAATGATATAAGCCAAGGTACTCCAAGTTCTTCTCCTGAATTCTCAACAACAAATATACTATCAAGTACAGATAAAATACAGGTTATATTAACAAGCAATACGACTGGCTGTTCAGCTTCAGCATGGAGCTATATACATGTAAGTTCTGGAATTACTCCAGGCACAATCAGCTCCGATCAAACCATTTGCTACAATACTTCCCCAAATCAAATTACTCAGACACCCGCTCAAACGGACTCTTACAGCACACCAACATATACCTGGGAAACATCCGCATCAGGTATCACCGGGTCTTTTTATGAAATACCAGGAGCAACCACTGCTGCCTACAATTCAACTCTTCCCTTTACTACTGACACTTACATACGCCGGGTTGCAACTGATCCACGCACATCGGCACCATGCAATGTATCAACGAGCAATACAATCAAAATAACCGTAGCACCTCTGTATGATCCCGGAGCAATTACGGGCGATGAAACACTTTGCGAAGGTGCAGATGCAGCAATAATAGAAAATGTAACAGCCGCAAGCGGTGGATCTTTAACAGGTACAGGCTATTTATGGTGGGTTTCTCCTGATGGTATTTCAAACTGGACGGCCATAGCCGGTGCAACCAATGCACAATATCTCCCCTGGAAAATTACACAAACTACTTATTACAAAAGAGAAAGTTACAACAATTGCAGCTATACAAATCCATACAGCAACATTGTAGCTAAAACAGTTATTTCATGTAACTCATTCAGCACAGCCATTTCCGGCCCAAACCCAATCATACCCGGACAGCAAAACGCCGTATATCGTGTGCCAAACCAGACAGGCTTTAGGTATGAATGGTCAATCACTGGCGGTACCATTATTAGCGGGCAAAATACTAACACCGTAACCGTAGACTGGGATGCGGCTACAGGCAATACACTGGCACGTACCACTATTCCTTCGTATGCTATTTCTGTAACTGAAACAAATCCGGACGGTCAGAAAAAAACTACTACAGCAACGATCAACACCGTTGCAACATCCATTGTTCAATCACTTGCACAATCCGGCATAAAATTATTTCCAAACCCAACTGCAGCATGGTTCAGTATTGAAATGCCGGAAAGCAATGTGGAGGTAAGTTATGAAATCCTGGATCTGACAGGTGTTTTGGTAGCAAGCGGCTCATTCACGTCTACTGGCAGTGATCAAAAAATTGCTGCTGATTTTGGTGCAGGCATGTACCAGGTTGTGTTAACATATAACGATACAGTTACAACTGCGCGTTTGAGTAAGGTACAGTAACGATATACCGTATGCGAGTACACAAAAAAAGCGGACATGTCTTTAACATGTCCGCTTTTATTTTTACATGAATACTTTTTATGCTTTAAAATGATCTACCGCAAGTAAGGATCAGTGTACACAGTTTGATTTTTCTTTGTCATACCGTACAAACAGATATAAATAACACGCTCTGGAAAGCCTGAAGAAATAAGGCGATATAAGAACAGTAAGCACTACAAAGGATATAAAAAATTCAAAATACGGCAGATCGAAAAAAACCGTAATCATAAACATAGGTACAAACAACATTACATATAATGCATAACTTAAATACATGGCACCGTAATAGAAGCCTGTTTCCGGCTCCATTGGCTGCTCACAGCAGCTGCATTTCTCAGGCATCAGGTGTGATGTTTTCCAGACATACATGTTTGAATGCGTAAACATTTTACCTTTATGACATCTCGGACATTTTAATGTTAGTAAGGCGAATAAAGTATTATTGAACGCTTTCATAGTTATTTTGTATTAATTGATCAATGTGATTTTTTTCTGAATTCTTCCGGCGTAACACCTACCTGCTTTTTGAAAAATTTTGTAAAGTATGAATTGTCTTTGAAATTTAATTCATACGCAATTTCAGCAATACTCAAATGCTGATTGATCAACATACGTTTTGCTTCCAGTATGATCCGGTTACGAATCAATTCACCGGCTGCAATTCCTGTGTAATCTTTACAGAGACCGTTCAGGTGATTTGGTGTGATATACAGGAGCTCTGCATATTCCATCGGTAATTTTAATTTTTTATAATTTTTTTCAATGAGTTTTTGAAAATTTTTAAGCAATGCATAATTGTAACTGGTTGTATCCTGCTTATTTTCTTCAACATTTTTTTGTTCAATCGTAATAAATATTTTGAGCAGCAGTACCCGTATCATGTCCCAGCGGTGGTCTTTACGAGCATTCGATTGTTCAACCAATTCTTCAAATATTGTCTGTACGATACCAGCCTTTTCTTTCGGCAGATTGATTACCCCATCTTTTGTGTTTCCAGCAAAAAAAGAAAATGTTTCTATGTATTCAGGCCGCAACAAAAAGGATTGAAAAAACGCGGTAGAAAAATTTACCACATAGCCCTCCACTTCTCCTTCAAACTCCCAGGTGTGCACCTGACCGGGAATCATAAAATAGATCTGATATTGCTGCACATCAAAACGATCAAAATCGATTGAATGTGAACCACTTCCTTTTGTAAAAAAGATCAGGTGATAAAAACTGTGCCGATGCGGAAAATGCAGATTGGAATATTTCAAAAAATATTCTGAAAGCCTGCTTATTAAAATATCATCTTCTTTATTTTCTGAAAGGGTACAGATATCAAATACAGGTATGTGTTTTTCCATAACAGTACAAAGATACAATATAGAACAGGCTTTTTATGGTAATTTATACCCTTTCAATGGCACTTTTTACTTATCTGATTTTTGAAAAGGAAGGGCTAAAAATCCGTATAAAATAAAAGTTGGCTGTAACATGTATTTTCGACGGACTAAATCCTGAAATATACGGTGTCTACAGCCAACAAAATCTTAACAGCCTTTTATTTCTGGTTATTGAACCAGAAATGTATTTTAATAATGTGAAAAGTTGGCTGTAACATGCATTTTCGATGGACTAAATCCTGAAATATACGGTGTCTACAGCCAACAGAATCTTAACTATTTTTTAAGTTGGGTCAATTACCCAAGCTTTTAACTAAATCAATGTATTGTTGCATGGCATTTTCCTTTGATACTCCTTTCAAGGATTCCCATGCATTAAATTTTGCGATTGCAGCAAAATCAAAAAAATTAGTAGGCTTTTCTACGTTTACATCTCCCTCGGAAGCCTGCTTATAAAGGCTATACAACTTTAATAAATTTTCGTTTGATTGATTTGGCAGTGATTTTGACGCTGCAACTGATTCCTCAAACGTTGTTTTTATATCCATTGTAGTAATTAATTCAAAGATATTAATTGTATGATTAATATCCTATTTTTTCTTCATATAATACTTAACGTAGAATCAAATTCAATAGTTTCAATTAAATGGGTATCTTTATGAAATAATTTGAATTAATTTTAAAAATGTCCATATTTGAGCAATCAAGCGATATTTTAATTACCTGTGCACCGGATTTAAGTGAACTGACCGGGCGGGAAATTAATAATCTTGCAATCCCCATTAAACAAATTCTTCCTCATGGTATTGTTGTAGAAGGCACGGCCCAAACGGCTATGTATCTTTGCATGCACCTGAGAACTGCTAATAAAGTATTGTTTTTACTGAAAGAAGCAAAAGCGGCTACACCGGATGATTTGTACCGGGTGGCGAAAAATATTCCCTGGGACAATTTTTTTGATAACACTTCTTATTTCAGCATTGATTCTTTCGTTCAAAACAGCACCATCCGTGATACACGTTTTGCAAATGTTAAATGCAAAGATGCTATTGCAGATTATTTTGTTGAGAAAACAACTAAGCGTCCGGATTCAGGGCCGCTGCGCGATAAAGTTGTGATTTTTATTTACTGGAGAGAAAATGATTTATCGATCTATTTAGATTTATCCGGTGAACCGATTTCAAGACACGGTTACAGGTTAAACCCCTGGAAAGCGCCAATGGCAGAGACGTTAGCGGCTGGTGTAATTATAACATCTGAATGGAACCCAACTACTCCTTTTATAAACCCTATGTGCGGCAGCGGTACCTTAGCTATTGAAGCTGCGCTGATTGGCACACATAAAATTCCAGGACTGGTACGGGAAGATTACGCCTTTCAGCACATTCACGGCTATGTTGCTGAAACCTGGAAAACAATGAGAGAAATGGCGCAGCAAAAAGTGTTGCCTGCGTTACCATTTAAAATTATCGCATCCGACCACGATCAGCGTGCGCTTGACGCAGCAAAAGTTAATGCAGAAAAAGCGGGTGTAGATCATTTGATTGATTTTGTATTAAGCGATTTTCAGGATACGCCTGTAGAAGAAAACCAGGCTGGTGTGGTTATTCTGAACCCTGAATACGGAGAACGGCTGGGCGATGAAGAATCTTTAGTATTAACATATAAAGAGATCGGTGATTTCTTTAAGCAGAAATGCGGCGGTTACAAAGGATTTGTATTTACCGGCAACCTTGAATTAGCAAAACGCATCGGATTAAAACCTAAAAGAAAAATAAAATTTTTCAGTGCGAAAATTGAATGCAGGCTCATGCAGTATGAGCTTTATTCAGGAACCAAACGGGTGGTTTTTAAAACAGAGTAAGTAATACGTGTTAAGTAATATGTTTTTAAGATGTTAAAATTACTTCTTGAAAACATATTACTTAGCCTCTCGTATGTTTCTGTTGTTCGTGCCAACTCACATATTATATTTACGCATAACGCGTCATATCACAAAAAGCGATAGACTTTTTCTTAATACGTATTACTTAATACCTATTACTTTACGTTTGTCCAGTTTCTGAATAGAGCCGCCTGTCCGATTTTTTCTCCGCTGTTGTTTTTTAAGTTCCACAATAATACCTGCTCAATTTTAAAACGCTGTCCTTTTGAAGAGATCCGGATTCCGGTATAGTTACTTATAAAGCCGTGTGTTGCCGCTTCGTCTAATAAGCGCTGCCTGTCTTCTGCCCGTTCGGGCTCTGCAGATAATCTTGACGGCATGGTTGTAAACTGTTCCCAGTCAATATGCCAAAGTTGCTGTGCTGTTAAATTACCGTAATTGAAAACCGGATCTGCTTCTATTCCATGCGATACAACAACAAACGGTGCATGATACAGCAAACAGGAAAGGTATTCATCCGAATAGTTCGTATCAAAAAGTTGTATGCCTGTTATTTCCCGATAGCTCTCAATAAGCATCCGGGAATGCCGGATTATATTTTCACCTGGCCAATGTTGTATTATATTTTTTTGCATATTAATCTTTTATTACCTTTCAGTAACGAAAGGGATTATATACATACCGTCCCTATCTTTACCCCAAGTTATGCCTAAAATTTCATATCAACAATTACTGAATTTACCTTACATGGCATATGTACTTGTAAGCGGTATTCTATTAATACTGGCATGGCCTACGACTTGTTTCGGGCCGCTTGCCTTCTTCGCATTTGTACCCAATCTGCTGTTATTTGATGCGATCCGGGCAGACGCACAAAAACGCAAAGGGCTGCGTTATTTATTTTACACCTATCTTAGTCTGTTAATCTGGAATGTTGGAACAACGTGGTGGGTTTATAACTCAACTGCTGCAGGCGGCATATTTGCTATGGTTGTAAACGCCTTGCTCATGACTGTTCCTTTTGCCTTTTTCTATACCATCCGAAAAAAAACAAAAGAAGTGTATGGCCTGATTGCTTTTGTAAGCTTGTTCCTGACCTTTGAATACTGGCATCTAAACTGGGAATTGTCCTGGCCATGGCTCACACTTGGAAATGTATTTGCAAACAATACGTTTATCATACAATGGTACGAATACACAGGTGTGATGGGAGGTTCACTCTGGATTTTACTCTGCAATGTTTTTATTTATATTACGATTAAATACGCTGCCCATAGGATCTTCCGAGGCATTACTGCTGCTGTTGTTCTGCTGCCGGTAATTATTTCTGCTATTATTTATTTCAGTTATACCGAAACAGGATCAGAAATTGAAGTAGCTGTTGTACAGCCAAACATTGATCCGTATACTGAAAAATTCAGAGGCTCACGCAATGCCATTCCGTATGATCTGCAATTTGAGCGCATGCTTCGCTTAAGCGAACAAGTACGTACGCCTGAAACCCGTTTTATACTCTGGCCTGAAACAGCTATCCCTGCGGATATTAATGAAGATAAAGTTTTGCAGCACCCGTTTATTCAGCAGCTGCTTTATTATTGCAATAAAAATAATGTAAGCATTTTAACGGGCATTGATTCTCATCGTTTTATGGATGAACATACAAAAACGGCTACCGCAAGAAAACCACCGAATGCATCCTACTATTACGATTCGTATAATACAGCACTACTTATAAACCCGGATGAAAGTTATCAGATATATCATAAATCGCGTATGGTTCCGGGAGTAGAAAGCCTTCCCTATCCGAAGGTATTTGGCTTTGTTACCTCCAGTCTTGGCGGCATTGTTCAGCCTATTGCCAGAGACAGTATAGCACGTGCCTTGTATAACCAATCGGGTATCGCCGTAGCACCGGTAATCTGTTATGAATCTGTTTTTGGAGAATATGTAAGCGGCTATACAAAAAACAATGCGAACTTCATTGGTATCATTACAAACGACGGCTGGTGGGGAAACACTGCCGGACACAAACAACATTTTGCATACGCCCGCTTACGCGCTATTGAACAGCGCAGATCGGTTGCCAGATCTGCCAATACCGGCGTATCCGGGTTTATTGATCAGCGGGGAAATGTTCTGCAGGAAAATAAATACTGGGTACAGGATGCCTTGGTTCAAAAAATTACATTAAATTCATTCATCACTTTTTATACAAAGCACGGCGACTTTATCGGTTTCTTTGCATTGTTGCTTTCTCCTTTATTATTTCTTTATTCATTCTATGGCAAACGCGACATTCAGCGCTGATAAATTAAAACAGCTTACGTTACAAATTACGAAACTTGCCCGTGTTGCCGGTGATTTTCAAATAAACGAACTCAAAAATTTTGAGCGAAGCAACATTGAACATAAAGGTCGAAGCAATGATCTTGTTTCGTATGTTGATAAAGAAACAGAAAAACTACTTATAGAAAGTTTAACAAAACTTGTACCTGAAGCTGGTTTTGAAACAGAAGAAGGAACGGTAGAACAGACACAATCAGGCTTACGCTGGATCATTGACCCATTAGATGGCACAACCAATTTTTTGCATAAGCTGCCTTTATTTTCTATCAGCATTGCGCTGGTTCAGGATGAAACGTTACTAATCGGAGTTGTACATGAACCTTCCCGGAATGAATGTTTTTATGCATGGAAAAATGGGGGCGCTTACATGAATGGCGAACGTATTGAAACTTCTTCCATCACCGAAATATCAGATGCTTTAATTGCAACCGGCTTCCCATATTCGTTACGCGGAAAATCAGATCAGTATTTTACATTAATACGTCATTTTGTTGAAACGACCCATGGGGTGCGTCGCTTGGGCAGTGCAGCAATAGATTTATGTTATGTTGCCTGCGGAAGATTTGAAGCATACTTTGAATTCAACCTTAAACCATGGGATGTTGCAGCAGGTATTTTAATTGTGCGTGAAGCAGGTGGTATCGTAAGCAACTATAGCGGCGGCGATGACCATTGCCAGACTGCTGAAGAAGTCTGTGCGGCAGGCAGACACATTCATCCGCTGATGATTGATACATTTAAAAAAATATGGTAATAAAAAAAAGGGACGTATTAATGTCCCTTTTTTATTCTATCTGAATCAGTTTATTTCACCATTTCCTGCGGTGTACATACGCCTACATGATCGCCATGCTGCAAATGGAAGGACAATTGACTCTTAGGAATTGTTAGTGTCTCCATTGTACCGTCTGTCTTCTTATGACAAATGGTAACCTTCGCTTCTTCCGTTGACGGAACAGTTTGCGGCGAAACAACTTCCGGTTCCTTTTGAATGACCGGCTGGTCGGCATCTGTACACGTACCAACATGATCACCATGTGCTAAATGCTGCGACAACGCACTTTCGGAAATGGTAATTGTTTGAACAATTGAACTGCCTTTAGGTTTGTGGCAGATTACTACTTTCTTTTCTTCAACCGGCTTCGGTTTATCTTCATCGGTACATGAACCCACATGATCACCATGCGCCAGGTGTTGCGACAAGGCACTCTTCGGAATGGTAATCGTTTGAACAATTGAACTTCCCTGCGGCTTGTGACAGATGGTTACTCTTTCTTCTTCAGCCGGCTTGGGCTTGTCTGCATCGGTACATGAACCCACATGGTCTCCGTGCGCAAGGTGTGAAGACAGCGCACTCTCCGGAATGGTAATTGTTTCAATGGTAGAGCTTCCCTGCGGTTTGTGACAGATGGTCACTCTTTTCTCTTCAACCGGTTTTGGCCTGTCCGCATCCGTACACGAACCAACGTGATCGCCGTGTGCCAGGTGAGAAGACAAAGCACTCTCCGGAATGGTAAGCGTTTCAATACTCGTACCGCCTTTAGATTTATGACAGATAATTACTTTGTTCTCTTCTGCTTTTGGCGGAACAATTACATCAGGAGTTTCAGGTTCTCTCTGGATTACCGGCTTGTCCGCATCAGTACATGAACCAACATGATCACCATGTGCCAGGTGTGCAGCCAAATCTCTGGAAGAAATAGTAAGTGTTTCAATACTTGTACTGCCTTTAGGCTTATGACAGATAATTACTTTTTCATCTTTTGGTTCATTAACCGGAGGCACGACAACAGGCTGTTCTTTTACAACCGTACATGCACCAATATAATCTCCATGCGCAAGGTGTGCTTTAAGATCACTCTTCTTAACCGTCAGGGTTTGTACATTTGTTGGGTTGCCCGGGGGTTTGTGACAAATGATTACTTTTTCTTCTTCCTGAACGGTTGGTATTGTCTCTTCCTTAACTGGCGATTGTTCTTCTGCACAGGCACCGATATGGTCTCCATGTGCTAAGTGTGCAGACAAATCACTTTTTGAAACGGTTAATGTTTGTACACCGCCGCCGGATGTATGACAGATGATTATTTTTTCTTCTTTAACCGGCGGAACTGCAGGATCATCTTCAACCGTTTTACTTCCTTTCACGCATGCACCAATGTTATCTCCGTGTGCCAGGTGAGCCTTCAAATCATTTTTTGATATTGTTAATGTCTGCACATTTTCCGGATTACCCGGCGGCTTGTGACAGATGGTCACTTTTTCTTCTTCAACAGGTTTGTCTTCTACCGGAGGTACTACCACAGGCGCAACAATAACAGGCGGCGTTACAACAGGTTCTGTTACTGCGGGCTCTTGTTTTATAACCGTCTTATCCGCTTCTGTACACGTACCGATATGGTCACCATGTGCCAGGTGGCTTGCCAATAACGACTTTGAAATCGTAAGCGTTTGTATGTTATCTCCGGATTTATGGCAAACCGTTATCTGATCATTCATATCACCATTTGAACCACATCCACCAGACATATTAATCATACAGCTGCAATCTGTAGTAACCGTTGCGGCAAGTATGCCCGACTTTAATTCAATGCCATTTACATCACAAATATCAATCTTACCCGATACTCTTGCACTGCTATTGATCTGTGTCTGCGATGCTACATTTATTGACGTACAACTTTGTGCGGGACCATTAATTGTTCCATTTATAATTAATGCGTCTGTAATCAGTTTTGAACCTGCATTCATTTTGAATGTACCTGCGCCATTAATAAATGTAGTAGATGCCACCTGAATAGAACCTGAGTTTTCAAAGGTATTATTTACATGAAACTGTCCGTTAACAATAAGTTTACATGAATTTATAAAATCAGCGGACCCATTATCTTTCAGATTTCCGTTAATGGTAATCGTTCCGGAGTTGCAGGCCACGTTGTTATTATTAAAGCTTGTATTTGCATTTAATGTACCGGTATTTATAAATACAGCAGTTGAATTTATATTGAAGTCTGCCTGTATGGTTGCCTGTCCGTGGTTTTCAAATCTGCCATTGTACGTAAAGTTCGAAAATCTAATCGTTCCATAATTACGGATAGCAGAAGTCTGACTATTCATATTAACATTGTCAAATGATGCCGTTCCTGTCACCACAATATCTCCGCTGTTGAAATTAATATTCTGTATTGTTGCTGTTCCGCAGATCACCAGCTGGCCACCATTCATATTTACATTTCCGGAAAATGTATTTGTAATACACACTTTCCTGTTTGCATCCACCGATATGTTTCCGGAAGAAACTTTCACCGTATCATTACAGGTTGCACAGGTTGTAAACGGAGTTTTAGAAATTGTACTGCATGAGTTCGTTGAAGGTCCGGTAATAACCTGAGAAACATTACAGGTTAACGCTATTTTTTCTGTTACTGCACCGGTTTCATTTGTAGCTGTGATAGAGACCAAAGATTGTCCGGAAACAGTAACCGGTATAGAAACAATATTTGCTGTTAATGTATAGCTGGCAGCATTCAGCAATCTGCCATCAACTGTAATTACTAACTGTTCTTTGGACGTTACATTCGTTACGGTTGCCTTCACTGAAGTACTGCAGTTTGTAAGTACCGTAGTTGAAGGACTCGTTATTTGTACTGCCGGCAATGGCAGTTTCTTACACGTTATCTGTACTGTCTTAGAAGCTCTTTTTGTTTTGTTTGTTGCAACAACTTCAACCGTAGAAACAGTCGTGGTTGTTACGGGTATTGTCAGCAAGCCTGTTGCAGCATTATATGTATAAAGTGTATTGTTCAGTAAAACGGAATTGATTTTAACCTGAATCTGATTCATCTCTGAAACATTTGTTAATGTCATCAATACATTGTCTACACATGAAGTAGAAACGACCGTTTCTGCTACCGGATTCACCAGTTTAATTGTTGGCTGTAAAACAGGAGCGCATGTAAGGTGCACCAGTTTAGTTGCTGTGCCGGCTGCATTCACGGCCATTAATTTAATTTCTGTATCAGTGTTATAAGAATAGATTAAACGGATACGTCCGTTTGCTTTGGTGAACACAATCTTATCTTTCGGAATTAAAACATTATTCGCATATGCCGTGATGGCATCTATACTTTCAATATTCTGAACCGTAGCAATGATTGTATCTGAACAGGATTCAGAAATAAACGGGTCTGCTGCTGGGCTGTTAATAACAAGAACCGGCGGCAGTACCGGCTTGCATTCAAACGCCACTGTTTTAGAAGCCTGTCCGGCTTCATTCTGCGCTTTAATAATCAAACTTCCATTTGCGGTGAAAGTATGAACAAAAGATAATGTGTTAGATGTTGTATCATATGTCAAAAGCGATTTATCAAGAGCAACGTTGTTGTACAACACATCAACCTGATTAACACCTGAAATATTTTTTACAATGGCTTCAATGTTTTCTGAACACGTGGTTGAAATAAATGGAGTACCTACAGGTCTTAAAATACTTACCGATGGCAATTCCGTTGGTTTACATTGAATGACAAACGTAGTAGATGCTGACCCCCCATTATTTTTTGCCGTTACAACAAGTGTTGATGTTGTTGCAACGTTCACCTGAAATGATAATATACCGGTTATTGCTGAGTAAGCTAAATTTTCAGAAGCAATGGTGTTGCCATTTTCAGTAACCGTAATATTTTCTAACGATGCACAATTTGTCAGTTGAATTTTAACCGCTTCAATACAGGTGTTCGAAATGGTATTGGTTGTTTGCGGCGTAATTAATTTTACGGTAGGGGCAGGTAAAATAGTCGGCTTACATTGTATACTGATTGATTTCATTTCAGAACCGCTTGCATTAACCGCTGAAATAACAATCGTTGCAGTACCTTTAATACTTACAGGAAATGAAAGTATATCGGTAACAGTATCATACTGCATAACACCTTTAGCAAGTGCGACACCATTCAGTGTTACAGTTATATCCTTAACGGATTCAACATTCTCTACCTGTGCCGTTACCTGTTCCTGACATCCTGTTGAAATGTATGGATTTGCATTTGGTGATACAACTGTAATCACTGGTTTGGCAAGTGTCTGGCAGATCAGTGTAATTTTTTTAGATGTTGCAGCACCCTTACCTACAGCATTAATCAATAGTTCGGAGCGCCCGCTGAAATTAACCGGTATAGATAATTTACCTGTTGCGGCATCAAATACAAGTCCTGTATTAACAGCAATTCCATTCAGCGTAATATGAATTGCGGAAAGATCTGAAACACCTGTAACAACTGCGGTAACATTTTCTTTACATGTAGCAGAAACATATGGTTCTGTTGATGGATAAGAAACGTCTATCGTTGGTGTAATGACCGGTGCGCAGTTAATATTGATCGTTTGTGATGTATTGCCTGCATCGTTTGAAGCGCTGATAATAATGGTTGCTTGTTTTGTTATAACAGCATCAAATGTTAAAATAGCTGTTGTGGGATTAAAGTGCAGTAAATTTTTATTTATCGTTGAGCCGTTTATCTGCACATCAATATTTTGTACGGAAGTAACATGTACCATTTTTGCAGAAATCTGCTCTTTGCAGTCCTGCGATTCGTATGTATTTGAATTTGGCTGAATCAAAACAATTGAAGGTGTTACTAAAACTGTTTGCGGTACGCAATTTAAACTGACTGTTGCAGTAGTTGAGCTTACAGCATTTTGCGCGCGTATGATAAATGTGTTTGATCCTATTATCTGATTCGATATAGTTAATACTTTTGTTGATGCATTGTACGTGTAAGACGGCGCACGCAGAATTGTTCCGTTGCGTGTAACTTCGATATTGCTGATACCTTCAATGCCAATTACTGTAGCTGTAATTTTTGCAACACAATCTCCTGCTGTATTTTTATCCACCTGAGAATTTGATATTGAAATTACCGGCGGTTCTTTTATAAGCACATTTTTTGGCGTACAGGATAAATTAATGGATTCAACTACAGAGCTTGTGCCATTGGTTGCACGCACAGATATAGAAGTGAATTGATTGAATGGCATCTGAATAATAACCGAACCATTATATGGATTGAAATTATATTGGCGGGGTGATAAAACAATTCCGTCCATAATAACCTCAATGGATTTTTCATCGGTTACATTTTTTACAGAAGCTACAACATGTGCGATACAGTCGTTGGAACTTGTACTGACAAAGGCAACTGTAGGTGTAATGGGAGCCGGAGTAGTTAACACCGGTCCGCAATTGGTATATACATATTTGGTATCCTTCCCGCCGGCATTTTGAGCAATGATTGAAAAAACAGTATTGCCTGCAATCGGTGTATTGATTGTTAAAACTTCTGTTGTCCGGTCAAATGTATAATACGCAGAACCCAATACATTCCCATCACGCAATACGGTAATCTGATTTATGGATTCAAGATTTGTGATGCTGACTTTTATTTGAGCATTACAATCATTCAGATAAACCGGATTTTCACGCGGGTACAATACTGTTATTTCCGGTCTGGGATTTGTAACCGGCACTACAGGCGGTGGATAATAGGTTGTCTGATCACGTGTAGGTTGTGCAGTTGCTTTGCCTGCACCGATCGCAACCGTTAAAAATAAACTGCTGTAATGGTACCTGTCGTTTTTTAAACTTGGCGATGCATCGTTATTCCATTTGCTTGCATCTAACATATCGGTAGATGTATATGTATATTTATGCTCCCAGCCTAAATATACATTGGAAGAAAGTTTGATACCAACACCAACACCAATGGCACCTGATAATACATACGAATTTCTTGATTGACCGGCAATGCCATTTGTTTCGTATGTTTTATCCCACAGTAAATTCAGATCATTTTTTGCAATTGCTTTGCTGAACGTAGACACGTTAGAATAATCATACTGTGTATTGGTTCCATCAAGCTGATTGATCTTTGAGTTAAACCCCGTTGCACCAATTCCTCCGAAACCATATATCTTAAAACCACTATGTGCCCGCAGTTTGTTGAGTATTAACAAACCTTCTAATGAAAATTCATCTGTCTTTGTATAAAAATTTCTATAGGCATAACCAGCTGCGGTATAATCGATCGCAGGATTTGCCGTTCCGTTTAGATTTTCATCGTTTGCAATTCCATAAAACGGACGGGAATCCCTGCCCCACATCCACGTATGCAAATACCTTCCCCGAAGCGAGAATCCAAATACACTTGTATTATTCGCGATAATTTCCCGCTCCAGTGTCAAGCCCCAACCTGTTCCCATTCTTGAATGCACGTCTGCATTTTCCCACGCTCCCCCCCAGTTCATTCCAAATAGCCATTTTTTATTATAAGGAGTTGTTTGTGCATTCGACAGGAATGTGCTTACTGTTATAAAGAACAGTACTGTAATTCGTAGCAATCTTTTCATAGATTCGGATTCAAAAAGCATTATCGTTGCTAAAATATAAAAATCATGCCATTATATCATTGGTTGAGGAACTAAATCAATTTTATAGTTGTATTTTACGCAGGAAATATGAGTACAGGGATTCAATATATTATTATAGGGGCCATTGTTGGCTGGGCAGGTGTCTATCTGTTCAGAAAGATTTATGGCCTGTTTAACGTACCAAAAGATGGCTGTGGTGGTGGTTGTGGCTGCGCTTCTGCAGAACTTAAAAAAGAGAAAAAATAAGTTTCTCAGCTATTTTTTTGCATGCACAATATAATACTTCCACAATTCCTTTTTCAAAGTTTTGTATTGGTAATAAGCTGTGTAAACATTGTTTTTTGAGAACTCTGTTGTCCTTCTGTTCACTAAATTATATAGCTTTGAAATGATCCAGCCAGGGAAAAAAGCATAATACAATCTTTTTGCCGACCTGCGGATATGTTCTGTACTGTCTATCATATCAGCGGTGTTAAAACCAGCCTTCAGTAACATATGCTGAAAGGCGTCTTTCTTTTCAAAAAAAGGTACTGCCCAGCCATGGCCCCATGCATCTATGCTCCGCTGATCGTCAGCATTACCGTCTTTTACAATAAAAAAATCAGCCATAATTAATTGTCCGCCTGGCTTAAGTAAACGGTATGCTTCTTTAATAAAATCTTCTTTGTTGGCAGCATGGCACACACTTTCAATCGCCCAGACAACATCAAACGATTCTGAATGATAGGGCGTGTTTGTGTAATCCTGCACGTCAAATACTGCAGTGCCGCCGGGGTTTACAGCTGCTGCAGATGTATTGGCACGGGCAGCCTGCTTCTTACTTACGGTAATGCCTGTAACGTTTGCTTGTTTATTTTTTGCCAGCCAGATGGAAGAACCACCTACACCACAGCCAGCATCGAGCACCCTGGTACCGGCAGTGATTGAAGCTTTTTCTGCCAGAACCCTATTGATGTTTGCGAGTGCTTCGCGGAATGTTTTTGTTGACGCATCCCAATAACCATAGTGCAGAGAATGGCTTTGATTCAGATCCCAAAAGTACATGTAATGATCTTCGCTTACATCGTAATAGGTTGCAATATCGGTTGAAGTAAACGTTTTGGAATTCCTTATGCCCATACTGTAGTTCCTTCGGTACAATTCTTACACATATCAATTTCACTTCTCGATTTCAAAAGTGATTTCCTGAATTGAATATACGGTGCGCTGTTCCAGATTTCCTTAAACGTATTTGTTTTCAGCTCACCCATTACAAGGTGCGCATCCTTATCAAAACAGCACGGTACAATTTTACCATCCCAGGTAATCACACAGGAGTGCCACATCTTCCAGCAATGATTTAACAAACTGTTTTTTATGGAATAAGTATTATCTGCATTTTTTCTGTAGCGGGCGTATTTATCAATATCGGGAATCAATGGCGAACCGTTTTCATAATCATGGATCTGCGCTGTTTTAAAACGCACTTCACCAACACCCAATTCCTTTGCCATTTTTTTCACTTCCTTCAATTGATGTTGATTGGGTTTCACCACTAAAAATTGAAAAATTACATGCGGTGTAGAAGCGTGTAGTTTTTTCTTCCAGGCAAGAATATTTTTAGTTCCTTCCAGAACTTTTTCTAAGCTTCCCCCGATGCGGTATTGTTCGTAGACTTCCTGTGTAGTGCCATCAATCGAAATGATCAACCGGTCAAGTCCTGATTCTACGGTCTTGCGTGCATTTTCGTCTGTGAGATAATGGGCGTTTGTAGAAGTAGCCGTATAAATTCCTTTGGAAGACGCATATTTAACCATTTCTAAAAAAGAGGTATTCAAATAAGGTTCTCCCTGAAAATAAAAAATCAGGTAACTGATCTGCTGATATAATTCATCAATAATTTTAGAGAACATGGCAATGTTCAGCATGCCTGTTGGCCGTGTAAAAGAGCGCAACCCGCTCGGGCATTCGGGGCAGCGCAGATTACAGGATGTTGTTGGCTCTATTGCAATGGAGTACGGCACAGAAGGATGTACTACATTGCCGGTGATCTTCGAATACTGATAACTGACAAATACCTTCAAAAGCGTTATAAGCCTTTTGAAGGTCATTTTAGAAAGTAAATTCAGTGCATCACCGGTAGCAATCATGCTACAAGTTAAAAATAATAACTGAATGCCACACTCATTCCGTGGCCGGAAGTTTTAGAAGGTGCAACCAGGTATTCAAACCACATTAAATTGGTTGAAACAACAACATGATCTGAAAACGTTTTTGCAATGCCAAATTCAACATCGGCTCTGCCAAAACCGCCATACGATAACGTGGGAATAAGTACAAAATCTTTTGTCAGATAATACGCAAGCTTACCGTATATTCTAGGCATATACCCGCGCACAAATTGCTGGCGCACGCCGCCTGTAACAGTTACGTTAGGCGACAGATGGCGGTAATAAGAAAGATGTAACGTTGAAGGAAGCATGTAGCTTACATCCTTTACATTTTTCTTTACGCCCATATTCTCCAGTACTGTTGTAAAACTTACCGGATCGAGTTGAATGCCATTTCCTCCTCCAATGAGATTATCGATCTGAACGCCATCATACGTGTATGAACCGTCGCCGCTGAATGTGGTAATATCATTCCAGCGGATAAAACCAACGTCTAATAATTCAACAGCAAATTCACTCCGCTTTCCTTTAATGGAAAAAAAGTAATCTGAAGTTAATCCGCCGCCGTGCATTTGCGGCACACGCGCATATACCGTATCGTCTGTATAGGCAACATCAAATTTGCCGTTCAGCGTTAAATAACCGCCGGCACTATCTGTATACAGTGATGCGTTCTTTGAGCGTATTTTTTGTAACCTGCCGCCCCGGACAACTCCCAGGCGTGCGCCAAGCTGTATGTTTTGTTTTTTACCAACGGTCTTTTTAATACCCATGTATACCGTTTGATAATTTACATTATGCATGTTCATCGGATCTAAGCTTGCCGTTTGGCCTGCATACATGGAGTTTCCGTAAAAAAGAAGCTTAAATGCATCCGAAGAAAATTGAGCAGAATTAAAATCGCGATACATAAGCCCTGCTTCAACACGGATTGTATTGAACTTATATTGCCCGTATACACCAACTTTGATATCTGAACCAACCGTATTTGATTTTTTAAAACGATCAACCTGCTGTTGTTTCATATCATCATCTATATATGATTTCGTATACGAATACGATTTAAAAAAAGCATTTGTAAGTGAATTGGAATTCACATAGCCAGCACCATACGCAGAGAAATATCCGGCATAATTCAATTCTTGACTTAAAACAACAAATCGAATTTTTTTTGATTTCATTTGAACTTTTTCGCTATCAGCATGAAATACATATACTTCAGGACTTACATATGAAAGTCTGTTTTTACGTTCAAATAAAAAGGCTTCAGGCCGGTCAAAATCTACCTGGCCAAACAAGGTCCCTGCACTACAAATAAATACTATTATGCTACTGATCTTTTTCATTTTCCGCTATTAACCTGGAAATCCATATCCCCTACTAACTTAAATTCAATTGCATAATCATTGTATATGCTCACATGTGTATTTGCAGGCTGCGTATCGAAACGTGCTTTAAATATAATGCTTGCTCCCTGACTGATGAGTGTAGCGACATCAGCACCACTCAGCTCAAAAGGTACAACGCTGTATTTGCTTACCGTTACTCTGCCGCTGCCGTCTATAGCAGCTGCCTGAATAATGTTATCTGTTTCAATGCTTTTTATCGGCAAACCATTTTTACCTAAAAATATCATATCAATTTTTACATCTAATGGAAATCCGTTCCAGACAAGCAAATTAAATTTCCCGCTTTGAAACCCACCGGAGTTTAATGCCGGGATATCAAAATCGGCTGTATCCGATAGAACCAGATTTGATGCGATTAAGCGCAATGGAATTTTAATATCCAGAAACGCTTTCAGATCAACACCCGAATAAGCAAAATCCGTATGCGGGTTAATCGTGCTGTTCCCATTCGGATTAAACTGAAACGCTCCTTCGTATGCAATTTTATCCGGCAGGATATTTAATAGTGCAGCAGCATTAGACCCGGTAGATACATCAATGGAGGAAGTAGTACTAATCGGAAATCCGCCCCCTTCAAGTGCAGGCCCGATAGGGAAAGCCTGGTTTACAGGGCTGCCGGTTAAACTCTGGCTTGCTCCTGTTTTTGTATTGTAAGCAGTTAATGATTGTAAGACACCTTCTGCAGGAATACCCAACGCATTTTCAAATACAATGGAAACATCCGTTGATGCAAAATCCAGCACACTCGCAGAAATATTGTCAAACACATCAATGTTAATTTCTCCCGGACCAACAGCCATCGCATCTTCACCAAGGTATCCTTTAATATAACTTGGCTTGGGGTCAACCAGCGTAAGGGTAATATCCAGGCTGTCTTCCAGCGAAAGACTCACCAATCTTCCCGTATAATTTATTTTTCCTTTTAATACGTTCACAAAGGTGTTGTACTCTGTTCCGCCTATCCCTGTGAGATCAAGCAGGTAACCTGAAAAATCAGAATTGAATTGCGCATACGAATTTCCATTTGGGGGTGCAGGCGGTACCACCGCTTCGAATATGAATGTATGGCCATCTTTCGTTGCTGCCGGAATTTCATAGGTAAAGCGCACAGTGTCTTCGGCTGTACTGTATACGTCAGCACGCACGGTACCCTGGCGGATAATTGTTTCTGTAAGCTCAACATTATTCAATCCCAGCAATTCTACGTTTGATGTTTCATTTACAACATCCTGTTCCGGGAAAATAGCTGTAGCTGAAAACACTTTAATGTTTTTTATAGAAAGTGTTACAACCAGCGCATTGGAAGTGTCGATAACAACAAAGCCCGATCCGATATCCATGTCGTCGATCGATGCATCAATTACCGAACCGATGGTTTTACCGGACAGATCCTGTGTTTTTGTCTGGGTAGTATTTTTAAGAATATTTGTAAATGTCTGCGTTGTAATAACAGATGCCGGATCATTATTACTTAATGAGAACTGAAGATTTGTGATGGTTAACGGAAGCCCGTTTGTAACCGAAACAATCATTTCTCCGCTTAATAAATCGGCTGTTTTAAAAAACTGGTCAACATCAATTGTAATCGGTCCTGCAGTAATATCATTTACTCCCGGAAAAGGAACAGGAAAACCTAAGCTACCTGCTGCAATGATCTGATCACCGAGCGGATTACCCTGTGCCTTTAATTGCAATGCCATTTCACCTAATGAAATTCTTCTGGTAATACTTTCATCCGATAAAACAAGACTGCTTAACTTAACGGTTCTTTTAAATTGAGGTGCTTCCAGCGAAACCAACGAATCAATGGTGTATCCAAAAATCTGCTGGCGATTTACCAGCGAGATTGAATTATCTGATTCTGTTTGAAGCCGCGAAGTATCGGTAATAATATTATTGATAGACAATTTACTTTTTACCAAAGGAGCCAATACCTTGGTATCCCAACGCGGTTTATCAAATTCTCTTTTACATGAAAAATAAAGCAGTGAAAAGAGTATTAATACAGGAAGTATTTTTAGAAGTGATTTCGACATGAATGCGCGCGGATGATACTGTAGTGAAGAAACAGATTAACTTAAATCTATGTAAATAATTTAATCAATCCAATATTAAGTTATACTATTGTAAGAAAATAAGGCATAATTCATCAAAATGAATTATGCCTACAATATATTAAATTGGTGTGCCTTTTGTTGTTACTCCTGCTCACTGTGTGTGAGTTCCATTGGCTTGTAATTGTAGCGCACAAACGTGCACCAGGTACAATCCTCTTCGCCGCAGCCTTGTGAAAACTCATGGTTCTTTATTTTTGCATACGCAGTAATCACTTGATTGGCAACAATCTGTTCGTCTTCCGGCGAAATGAAAATCTTATGTTTGGTTGGCTTTTTTGTTGCAGCATCCGGCTCAACAAAATCAAGTTCGCCGGTTACAACTTTGTAGTTTGTTTTCCGGTCATTTTCTATAAGAAGTTTATAGAAAATAATCTGGCGCCAGTAATCACCGCCATTCGGCTCTTTCTCTGTCGGCGGCAGCAGCTTGGATTTACTGCTTGCATATTTACCGGTTTTATAATCAATCACATTTACATCAGAACCATGAATTTCAATTTTATCTACGTTCCCTTTTATAGGAACGCCTTTGTATTCAACATTATCGATGCGGTGTTCGAGCAACACATTTTTTTCCCACTCCCCAATATATGTTTCATACAGTTCAGGCAAAACTACTGTAGAGCCATATGTTTCATAATTTTTATATTCAATCAATGTAAAGTGCGAATGCACGTTTTTCAATTTCAATTTAAATACCTCAGACAAATACTGTACCGTAGGAAAACGCTTCTCTTCATCTGCCAGCATAGCTGCAAAGAAATCTTTTAGTGCCTCGTGTATCGCAGTACCAAAGCCCGATGAAGCTGTACGTGCACTTGGCACCATCAACATGTTTTCAAAATAAAAAGCAATCGGGCATGAAAGATATTTGTTCAGATGTGTTACACTCAACTGATAGCTCTCTAATAATTCTGTTAAATAAACGGCATCTATCAATGGAATTACCGGAGGTTCGGTAAACTGCAGAATGTCTAGTTTATACTGAACAATAGCATCATCTGAAAGGCTTACAAAAGTTGTTTTTGTTGTTTCCTGTTCGGTAAGTTCTACCAGAAAACGGCTGCAGACCAATTCCTTTTCATTAACATCTTTTGCCGGATAGGATATGTATAAATATTCTTTCGCACGTGTTAATGCAACATAAAACAACCGGCGTTCATCTTCTTCTTTATCGTGTTCAACGTTTTCTGTTATAGTACTTGGAATTTTAAATCCAAAACTCCGCTCGGCCTGTCCCTCCCATTGCCTGGAGTTACAGCCGATCAGAAACACATACCGGTATTCCAATCCTTTTGAAGAGTGCGCGGTAACAAAATTTACACCTTTTTCTGCATGAATAATTTTTTGAAGATTAAGCCGCACATCATTATCAAGCATCTTCTGTATGGTTGACAAAAATTCTTTCAGCGACAGCAATGGATTGCGTGCGGTTTCTTCTTTTAAGAAATCAAAGAACGTTGTTAATACCTGCATGTACCAGGTCTTTTCAGACGAATTCATGATCCAGGAAAGTATGCCGCCGCGTGTTGTAATTTTTTCAAACAACACCTGTAAGGTAATGTTATGAAATTCTTTTTGCCAATAGGTTAAGTTTGCTTCCAGTGAAAGAATGGATGGCAACGAATGCAGATTCAGTTTTGCCAGCTCTTCTTTTTTAGACATCAGTTCGCGCCAGCGGATAGCGGAACTTTCAGACGTACGTCGTGTTTTTCTGGAAATGTTTGCAATATCTGTCGGGTCAATATTAAAATATTCAAAATGCATTAACCGGAACAACTGTTCTTCTCCTGAATCCGGGTATTCATTTTCTTTTTGAATGTAAGCTAAAATATCAATCAGATTCTGAACGAATGGCAAGTGCAGTACATTAATACTTTGTTTAATGTTTAACGGAATTTTGCGTTTCTCCAGCACCTTTATAATATCGGCTACTTTTGAGTGTTTGCGGTAGATCACTGCAACCTCAGATAAGTCAACGCCTTCGTGATGAAGTTTTTCCAGCTGTTCAACAACAGACGCTTCTTCATGCAGTTCATTATAATATTCAATAATTTTCGGTTCAACATGCGACGCTGCAATTATGCCTTTAGCCGTAAGTTGTTTATCGAGTCCTTGTACACTGTTTACCAACCGTTCGTTGTTATTTTTTATAACAGCCATGGAAGCATCCAGCACGGCTTGTGTAGAACGGTAATTCTCTTTAAGCACAATAAGTGCAGGGTTATATTTACTATTAAAATCAATGATGTTTTTAATATTTGCTCCCTGAAAACGGTAAATGGATTGATCGTCATCGCCAACAACAAATAAGTTCGGGCGTTCCCAGTACGAAGCAAGCAGATCTACTACTTCGTTCTGCGAGCCGCTTGTATCCTGGTACTCATCAACTAAGATGTATTGATACCGTTCCTGATAGTTGCGCAGCAGCAATTCATTTTCTTTAAACGCTTTCAGCACCCAAAGAATCATATCGTTGTAATCGTAACGACGTATGGCACCCATAGCAGCATTGAAGTTTGCAAACTCTGCAATGGCCGCTTTAAGTTTGGCCATCTTTTCAATCTCTGTATAATAGCTAGCCTTTAAATCCCCTTTGTTGTTGTTTCCTGACTTGCGTTTATATTGATGTTCGGGATCATCTTTCAATTCGTCTACATAACGATCAATCAGGATATACATGGACTCTTCCGACCAGCCTTCACTTTTCATATTTTTGAAAAGTTCTTTCAGGCCAATCTGGTCATAATATATGTCTCCTTTAAAGCGCTTCAGCTTACTTGTTGCATCAAAGTTATCGATGAGTTTTTGATATAACTCAATCGTTTCCAATTCAGAGATTGGCTGTAAATTCCGTACGCCAAAGTAGTCCAGATTTTCCTGAATGACCTGATTACAGAAACCATGAAACGTGTATACATGCACGCGATATGCTTCCGGACCAATAAAATCAAGTAAGCGCTTGCGCATGGCAACTGTACCGGCTTCGGTAAAGGTAAGGCAGAGAATATTATGCGGCTGCACCTGTAAATCAGGTGAGGCCAGAATTTTACCGATACGTGCGGAAAGGATCTGTGTTTTACCGGTGCCAGGGCCGGCAATTACAAGCACAGGACCTTCAATGGTTTCAACTGCTTCACGTTGTGCAGTGTTGAGCCTGGCCAGCTGTTCCTGAAAAAGTAGATCGTATTTTGATGCTTTTGAAGACATAATAGAAATGGAGTTCCGTATTTCAATATACGTATTTGAAGTAAGTAAATAACAAAAATGACATACATTGAAAATCCCTCATATAGACGGTACGCTACATGAGGGATTTTCAATGTAATTAACGCTAAGAACTATTTCAATATCAGGCGTTGTATGCTTAAGCGTTTATCTGCATACTCAGCAGTTACAATGTAAATTCCAGCCGAAAACCCTGAAAGGTCAACCTGTTCCTGCACAGGTACTATAACTGGTGTTCCGCTTATAGATGAAACAGATAGTTTTTGTATCTTCTGATAGTCTTTTAAATAAACAATTCCAGTACTAGGATTCGGATATAACAATATAACATCCGAAGCCTTTTGATTTAAAATACCTGCTGTCAGAGAATATTCATAATCAAATCTGGTGTCGTTTTTATACATTCCCGTTTCACTATCATAATAATTTTCAAGTAAGTCAGAAACAATTTTACCGTCCTGAAACATTCTTATGTTCTGCATATTCGCTGGATATAGAAGTTCCCAATCAGTGCCATTAAATGAATATGTTTCTGTTTTCCGGTTTCTGCCAGACGCATCTATATAATCAATTTTCTTTTCATACATTCCTGTAGCAGTCACTTTATCTAACTCATATATCCACGCAGTTTTACTAATAATAATGTCATTCAGATTTGTTATTTTTTGTGAAGTTAATCTTCCCTCTAAATCATAGGTGTTCAGTAACTTCGTTTTTTCGTCGTTGTAATTTGATGTTTCGTATGAATCGTATGTTATCAGGTCTGTATTCAAAACGTTGTAATTTCTAAAATCAAAATTGTAACGTTTTGAATCCAATGCCATAGTGCCGCCGTTTGTCAGATCAGTACTGCGATATACAATAATACTGTCCAGAGTATTAATATCTGTATATTTGAATGTAGAAATAGTTTCTAAGATATATTTCTCTTCATACTCTCCGTCTTTAATAACAACACCATAGATGTATTTTTCTATTTTAAGGACCTTATCTTCTCCATCGCGGCTGATTAATCTCTTGTAAGAATTAGGTATCAGATATTTTGTGTCGTTCACAACACTCCAGATATTTACATCCGTTATCATACCATGGCTATCGTACAACCACTGCTGCTCATACTGGCTTTTATAACCTGACAATGTTTCCTGTTCATTCCAGTAGTATGACAATCTTCCTTCTGTATCATATTGGAATCTGTACCGAAATGTCTGATACATCTCCGTAATATCTTTCCCCGTTTCAATATGTTCTGTAAGTTTTCCGTCTGAATTATATGTAAACGTATGATTTTTTATATACTGCTCTTCCTGGCTATCGTAATCGTAGTTATATTCTTTAACCTTTACTGGCTTACCATCTGTAATAATTTCATCATTATATGCATAAGGAATTTGTCCAAACGATAGGAACGCGCTAAGGATAATATAAATGGTTAGTGATATAGTTTTCATAAGATGTTATTAGAGTGAAAATATATTATATAAATAAAATCAATTACAAAAAGAAAGTCACGCTTTCGGCGTGACTTTCTTTTTGTAATTGTAAAAAAATTAGTATCTGTAACGCATATCTTCAATTTCAACGGTCTTTTTAACTGCCGCTTCAACTGTACCATATGCCAATCTGTTATTGCGCTGCTGCTGTAATTGCGTCACAAATTGATTGTAATCTGCAACTTCAGAAACGGTAATGTTTTTGTTTTTTAATACCAATACACCGTTTTCACCGGTAAATGCTTCTGTCTTTTTTTCTTTAGCTAAACCAAATAAAGCACCTACTGCTTCCGGTTCGTAGCCAACGTTTGTAATCATACCTGAAGAAAGTGAAATATCTGAAGCAGTACCTGTAACAGCATCTTTACCGTATGCTTTAGCAGCTGCAGCAAAATCATTGCCTTCAACTTTTAATTTCTCTTTAATAAGTTTTGCTTTTGCTTCGATGATCACTCTTGGTTTGATCTGATCTTTTACATCTTCAACAGAAGCGGTTCCTTTTTCACGTATTCTTGTAAGTAATACAACAACGTTTTTATTCTCTACAGTAAATACCGAAGAAACATCATTTACTGATCTGTCGTCGCTGTATAACCACTTAACAATTTCTCTTGCTTCGTTTATGCTGGTAATTCCTTTTGCAGCGCCATCAACATTTGCCTGCTCATATTTAGCAACACCTGCTGTGTATTTTTTAATTTCTGTTCTGAATGTACCCGTATCTTTTACTGAAGCAGCAAATGCGTCAGCGTTTCTGTAAATAGAGTCAACGGTATTGTCAAACGCTTCAACATTTTTCTGAACCGATGCAATCAAAAACTTACGGCCTGTTTTTGCAACATCTACACGGATAATATGGTATCCGAATTGTGTCTCAACAATATTTGGTAACAAACCTGGCTTAGAAGCGCCAAAGATTGCATTTTCGAACGGTTTAACCATCTGGCCTTTGCCGAACCATCCAAGATCACCGCCATTTGCAGCCGTACCATCACCGCCGTACTGAGCGGCCATTTTTTCAAAGCTTGCGCCGTTTTGAATTTCTGCTAAGATCTGCTGTGCCTGTTTTTTGGCTTCCGCTTTTTTCTCTGCAGGGTCTGTTTCGTTTGTACGGAATAAAATGTGACTGGCTTTAGCCATTACATTTGTATCACTTTCAATTTTCAATATTTTAGTTAGTGAATATCCTGTACCATAGGAGAACGGTCCGTAAACGCTATCAATCTGTAATGAATTTACACGTGCTGCAAGTGCTGGAGGCAGTTGATTTAACTGAACATAGCTAGGATCAGCCGGTGCATCTGAATTTGAACGGATAAACGCAGAATCGTTTTTAGCTAACACAAACTCATCTTTTAATTCCGCTAAATCTTTTTTAACATAAGAACTGTCAACGCCTGTAGGCACGTTGTTGAATACTGCAAATTCAATCGATCTGCCTGCTTCAACTTCAAATTCATTTTTATGTGCTTTTAAATAATCTTCAAGCATTGCATCTGTAACCGTAATCGTTGTGTCATTGATTGAAAAATAAGGCACATATACATATTCAGCTTCTGCTTTATCATTTAACGCATGGTAATAACGTTTTGCTTCTGCTTTTGTAACATACTCCGATTTTTTAATGATCGTTTCGTATTTGCTGCGCATTCTCTCGTTATATACGTATTCTTTTAATGCTCTCCAGCGGCCTTTAATGCTTGCACGCTCTTCTTCTGACTGGATTTGGTCAGAATCTAAATATTTTAAAAATTGTTTCAATTGTTCTGCTGAACCGAACTGTTGTTTTACAACATCAGACATGTGTTCACCTTCTAACAAATCAACTTTTTCACCTTCAGAAATTTCGATTCCTGCTTTTTCGTAAACAACTTTATTAACCCGTTCAAACACTAATTGTGTCCACGCAAGATCATCCATATTGGCATTGTTTCCGTTGCCGCCATATAATGCTTCTGCTTTTGTTATTTCTTTCTGGAATTCTTCAACAGTAATGTTACTGCCATCGATTTCACCTACTTTGTTATTAAAACTAGAGAAAAAAGAATTTTTTGATGTAAAAGCATCCCCTAAAAGGAATAATAATAAACCTGCTACAATAGTACCTACTACCAGGCCGGATCTTTGATTGATTTTATTGAAAATACCCATTTTTATACGTTTCTAAAGAATTGCAAAATAACGACAAACCTCCGTAAAAACAAAAGTCTTGTACCGTTTTGAAAATTAATTATTTGTGTTTTTGTTTAAAATGCTTTTCAGGCTTAGAATCCCCTTTGTCTTTCAAGTTATTATCTTCTTTGGATTCATTCATTTTGCGGTATGTAAAACCTAAAAAAAACATGAATGTTAACATATAAAAGACATAACTGGCGGCAAATCCATTGGTCATATTCTGATGAATGGAAATCATCAGCAAACCTACCATGGAATAAAAAAGAACTACGGTAAAGGTACTTTTACTTTTCATCAGGTTTGTGTGTTATTTAACTGAAACAATACCGACTGGTTTGCGGATGGTATAGGAGGAAAAATCCTGGTTCGCATCCATCCCCACTCCTTCAATTGTTTCGGTTGCTGTTTTTATAAATAATTGCTTTTCGGTATATATTTTTTTGGTTACAGGCGACCAGAAGAGTTCTTCTGTAGTAAGTTTTTTGCCTTCTTCCTTATTGTCAACCACTACTTTCCCGGAGATTTTATACAGGTTCTGTTCTTTATAAAAAATCGCATAATTAGAAGTGAGTATTGCTTTGGGTGTTTCTTTATTTTCAAAAAATTCCACATAAATACCTTCCGGAAATTCTCTGTCGTTTGACTGCAGCAGCAACTGAACAGGTGCTTCCAGCTTCATCTTCATCTTTCCCGAATCACTGTATATGGTTTGAATGTTGTCGGAAATCATCATAGGGCCAGTGTAGGGCTCTACATATTTTGCCTGTTCAACATCTGCCTGGCAACTGTATAGCAAAAAGATGCATGCTGAAAATAGTACCAGTCTCAACATTATTGAATACGTCTTTTATGAAACCATTTATCGTAAATTGTCATACTTAAATGCAATCTGTAATACATTTCTGAAACCTGGTCAGAAGAAAATGTAGAACGCTGTCCGACAACGAAAGCTACATTTAATTTAGGCAAAAGCGGTTTGTCTTTTGTACGGAAACCAACCGGTATGGAAGCTCCGATTGAAGCGGAATAGTCATACAATCTGCTTCCGGCAACAACGATAGGTGTTTGTGAATAGCAAAAACCTGCACGATACGTTTTTAATCTGTGCATGCGGTATCCTTTTGATTTATCTTTATATACACTTTGCGGTGTCCATTCTCCGCCTATTGAAATGCTGTAAGAAGCGCTGCTCAACGAATCGTTTTTGAATTTGTTCTTATCAAAATTTGACCAGTTTGTATAAGCTATATCTCCGGCAAGTGTCCAGTTTCCGGCTTTTTCAAAACTTGTTCCGATACGGTAGGTTGTTGGTATGTACGCATGGCTGGTAGACTTCGACAACGTAGAATCAAGTGTCAGCTGGTTTTTTGGATTACGGATAATTAACGCGCGGGATTCTGTTCCTTTAATATCCGGGAACACTTCAAGTGCCCCGCTAAACTTAAAACTGATTGGTTCAGGTATTTTTTTAATGCTTAATCTGCGGCCTGTAGAATCTCTGTAAAAAACAGTATCACCGATGGTTAATTGCCTGTTATAAATAAAACCTGGTTTGAAAGAAAGTCCGCTGTAATTTGTTTTTCTCTTTGTACCGATCTCATTTTCTTTATCGGGATTTGACGCATCTGTTATCAGTTGTGAAGAAGCTTCCTGTGTAATGTTTCCAAAATTATAACTTGCTGTAACGCCCAATGACAGGTCTTTTGTAATACCGATCCCGTTCATCCACTGAAACTGATAAATACCACCATCGCCAACGTATTTATAAATGGCGGAATAGTTATTGGGATCATTAGGTACCGAACTTGTATAACTGTATTTATTCTGTACGGTTGTCATGGGAGCCAGCATCAAACCCATGGTATATACTTTTGAAACGGGAAATGTAAAAGCCAGGTGGTTGATGTTTGCACCGTTTGAATTGGATGAAATACCTCCGCCTGTAACCGTTTTGTATTGTATGGTAAAACCTACATCAAATTTTACCAGGGAATCGGAATACTTGCCTTTAAAATTAGCCAAACCCGCAGGGTTAAGGAAATTGATGTATTCCTTACTTGTCAGGGAAGAACCGGCATATCCCATTCCCATATTCCGGATGGTTCCTCTCTGGTTCATTATATCCCCAAGCCCGACTCTTGAATAAGGAGAATTTCCCAGCCCTTGAGCGAATGATAAAATTGAAATAAAAAAAGATATTGCAAGAAGGGCTAGCCTTTTATAGACATTAAACATTATAATTCAGTATTCGATTTAAACCAATTAAATTCAACTCCGCTATTACAAAGATGGGTTCTTTTAGCCTCTTTTCAAAAAGAGAAGCATTGCCGCCGGTTAATAATACGTTAATAGGCGTATATTTATTTTGATAGGCTTCAATAAAACCTTCTATTTCAAATTGAATTCCATTCAAAACGCCGCTCATGATTGAACCTGAAGTTGATTTTCCGGTCAATGGAGGCTCTTTTTCAGCTTTTACCAACGGCAATTTTTCTGTAAAGTGTGCCAGTGCTTTAAAACGCATTTCTACACCCGGACTTATGCTTCCGCCTTCAAAAACAGCCTTTGTGTTTATAAACCCATGCGTGAGGCACGTTCCCAGATCAAAAAACAGATTGTTGCAGCCCGGGAATAATGTTGCAGCACCAACAGCGGCGGCGATCCGGTCTGTTCCTAAGGTGTGCGGCGTTTCATAATCAATATCAATCGGCAAGCGTGTGTGTTTATTTAAAAAATGAACCTGCGTAACTGTCTCAAGAGCAGAAAAATCTGTTTGATTGCGTACACTTGAAATGAATACATGAACCGGTTTTTCGGCTTGTACCGCCTGCAGTACATCGTGTAACCGGCTGTAAGTCTTTGTCCATTGCAATTTCCCGCCCGAAAATGCACCTATCTTGATATAATTGTTCCCAACATCTATTACAATATTCATGTTGTCTGATTTTACTTTGCCAAATATAACCAGTTCCAGTCTTGTTTATTAAAAATTTTCCAAGGCTATTCTGTTACCGGTTATTCTGCTTTCCTCGTATCTTGGAGCAATAAATCCACGTATGGCTTACAAATGACTTCAAATATGATACATAAAAAACATACCGTTGCAGGTTTAATGTCGGGCACCTCTCTGGATGGTTTAGACATAGCTGTATGCACGTTTGAATATAAAAATGACAGATGGGTATATACGACTGTAGCGTCCACCACGATTGATTACAGTGCCGGTTTTAAACAGGAGCTTAATCAGGCTATGCGTTTACCGGGAGAGGAACTGATTTTACTAGACCGTTCTTTCGGTGCTTTTCAGGGAGAAGAAGTAAAAGCTTTTTTGCATGCCCAAGGGCTGCAGGTTGATTTGGTTGCAGCACATGGGCACACCATTTTTCATAATCCTGCGAAAGGGTATACGCTGCAGATCGGCAGCGGTGCCAGCTTATATGCTGCATGCGGAATTCCGGTTGTGTGTGATTTCAGATCGGTTGACGTGGCATACGGCGGACAAGGTGCTCCCCTGGTACCGTTAGGGGATGAACTGTTATTTTCCGCATACAGCGGCTGTCTCAATTTAGGGGGGATTGCTAATATTGGTTATATGCATTCGGGCATGAATGTAGCCTTTGACATTTGTGCGGTGAATATTGTGCTTAATGCACTGTCACTAAAAGAAGGCAAAGTATATGATGACGGCGGCAGAATCGCAGAGAGCGGATCTTTAATACCGGCACTGCTTGAAAAACTTGAAGCCCTTCCTTTTTATTCTGAAACCGGCCCAAAATCTCTGGGCCGCGAATGGGTAGATGCCGTTATTTTTCCTCTGTTAGAAAACTATTCGTCCCATTCAAACAAAGACATGATGCATACGTTTGTTGTGCATTGCGGGCAACAGATTGCTAAGGCACTTCAGGGCTTGCCTGTTAAAAATAATACCCGGAATCTGCTGATAACGGGAGGAGGTGCGTTCAATACGTTTCTGGTGGAACAGATCCGTTTACATGCAGGCAGTCAGATAGAAATTGTAGTGCCTGACACAACTACCATTCAGTATAAAGAAGCGATCATTTTTGCATTCCTGGGGTTATTACGTATGTATGACATACCAAATGCAAAAAGCACCGTTACCGGTGCTTCTGTAAATACGATTGGCGGTGCAGTTTATGGAAGCCTTAATGACTTCTTTTCTTAATCAAATACGTTTTGTTTTCTTCTCCCAAAAACAATCGCTTGATATTTTTTTTATGTGTCAATACAACCATTAAGAAAATAGCAAATCCAAAAACGATGATGATTGGGGTTTCTGTATGAAATCTTGGTATAAAGATAATCATCAGCGGGAACGCCAGTGTAGAGATCATGGAGCCGAGTGATACATATTTTGAGGTGATCAGAACAATTAAAAACACACCCAGACAAACAAGTGCTGCTTCAAATTGTATGCTGCATACCATCCCAAGCAGCGTAGCAATGCCCTTACCGCCTTTAAAGCGTTCAAATACCGGGAAGATGTGGCCCGCTACTGCAGAAAGACCATAGATCAGTTTATAAACATCAAGCTGAGATTTGTCTATAATATCAAAGTAAACTAAAAAAACAGCTAAGCTTGTTGCCAGCCAGCCTTTGAAAATATCGATCAGCATTACAATTGTTCCGGCCTTTTTTCCCAGAACACGGAATGTATTTGTTGCACCTGCATTTCCACTTCCGCACGTTCTTATATCAACATTATGATAATGCCGGCCATACCATATTGCGGTAATAAAGGAGCCCATTAAATAAGCTACTAAGGCACCTAAAATGATATATAAAATGTCTGCCATATTTTAATTGTACGAAATGAATTTGTGTATCGTTTCATTAATTCTAACTATCGAATTAACGTGCATTTTATGCGCAAAGATACGCTTAAATTCATTCAATGAATAACCAAATTCGAATTTTACCTCGAATTTAACAAGGGATAAATCTATTTAAACAGATTTTTGAGCTGTTCCTGATCGCGTTGTTTTTGCTGCTGCTCTTCAATCGTTGATTTATTGTTTGCTTTATTTTTTTCTTCCTGTTGCTGTTCGTAATTCGTATCCTGTTCCTTTAGTTTGTACTTATCCGGATTGCTTGGATCGTCCTGATATTGCTCCGGATTGGTATTCTGAATACGTTCATTTGTATTATTGGTATCGTTTAATTCCAGTTGTTTTTTACGCTGTTCTACGGAAACTGAGTCTGTAGCGAGTGTATCTGAGGTATCAAATAAATCTTCTGAAGCCGGTTCCTGATAGTCATCTTCCATTACACCGTAGTGCTCTTGGAAATTATTTTTAAACTGGTTCACTTCCATTGCTTCGGCTTGTACCATAAAGAACTTGGAACGGTCTGCCATTTCACCTTTCGATTTTTTAACGATCTCAGCTGTTACATCCGAGCTTGATGAAGCAAGCGCCAAACGGTTTTGATCGTATTTAATAAAATACCAGTTTCCATAAGAAGGTTCCAGATAGATGGTTATAATATCCCCTGCAATAGCCTTCTTCACTTCAATGTATCCTTTTACAGATTTATTAATGTCTGATTTCAAAATGTTTGAAAGTTCAACCGGTCCTACACTATAAAATGTTTTGTATTCCGGAGACCAGTTCATTTTAACATTAGAAAAAATAATTGCTTTTTGAAAATCAGAACTTAATGCAGAAATGGATTTTTGTCCGGCAGCACGTTTTGATTTGTATGCTTCAACACCACTGTTGTCAATGAATTCAGCGAGTTTTTGAAACAGAATATCATCATTTTTATTTTCTTTCGTCATGGCGTCAAAAGAGAATCCATCTGTATCCTGAGTCGTCGGAATCGAAAGCGTTGACAAGTTTGATCCCATTACAACCAATGGCGTAATGTTTCCTTTAAATGCAAAACCTAAGAGGTAATCAAATGTATAGAAGTCTTCTATCAGTGAAGCTTTACCATTACCGCTTACAAATGCTTTAACACTTGGGTCCGGGCGCAGCATATTAAATTTACCGCCGAACTTAATATTCGATGTATTGTCATTATATGATAAATAATTGCCTTTATACGACTTACCATTCAGCTTATCGGCAGTACCTACATTGAATTCAAGCGAATCGGGATTGTACTTTAAGATACCTGTAACAGGAAGGAAATCGAGATCTTCTTCGTGAATTTTTTCAGATATAAAGTTCGGGTATAATTGATTTGATTTGTTATCAAAAGAAAGTGATGTTACCAACGCTTTGCCTCTTTCTGATACCGCATTATTCAAATCGAGAGATACGGTATTGGATGTACCGGCATTTACATATTTCAGCCACGAAGAATAACTCAGCTGGCCTTTTAGTGCAAGTTTAATGTATCCTTCAAACGCCAAGAATTTCTCCGGTGATTTCATGGTAATATTTCCTTTATATAAAATCTTATCTCCCACAAAAAGAGAATCTGACTCCTGTACCTGTGCAATACCGGTAGTAAAGCCACCTGCTTTCTTTTTATCGGCAAGTGTATACTGGAAATTACTGAACAGAATCTGTAACGTATCCGCACCAAGGTTTACATACCGGTACAATGCTTCTCCGTTAAAGTTCTTTCTTCCAAGAATGTCAATATTTCCATCATACAAATGGTGGTAATTGGTCAGTGTATCAAAATCCAATATGGCATTGTTTAATGTTTCCATTACAGCATTCTCGTGGATTACTACATGTTTTTTATCAGGCGTAATCTTACCATCATTTACAACGATATATGGAACGCCGTATATGCTTAATGTTAATGAATCAATAATATACTCTGCTCTTGAAGCATTAAATACAAGTGAATCCTGATCCTTTCTTGTTGAATAAAAATAAGACTGGGCAATATTAGACGAATCGGTTGCTGCCAGGTATATTCTCTTTTTGTCTACATCCCAGGTACCTTTACCGATACTGGTTTTATATTGTGCATAGGGGAATTCTGTACTGGCAAAACCTTCTTTCTCCGGACCAAATGTTGCCATACCTTTTGCAATATTGTATTCAACTTTTGCCTGTGTAGATTTTAATGCCGGTTTTTCCGGGTTATCTGACTTGATTCTGAAAATAGCATCGTTAGCCTGTAAATTTTTATCCTCGAAATGGAATTTTTCAGATTCAATTTCAGCATCATCTGTAGATAATACCCCTCTGCCGAACATACCGTTATGGGTTAAGGCAAGTGTACCTACATGCGTTGCAGTAGTGTCATAAATCCGGAATGGTTTGTCGATTGATGACATATACATTGTATCAACCTTTGGTTTCCAGAGTAAACGATAGGCTTCAATTTCTACATCCGGCATAGTAACCGACGACGCAAGCAATGGATTGGTACCGGGCGTTGTGATCATTTTTGTACCAACTGTTAACGTAGAATCTTTAAAGAATACAAAGTCCGGCGATGTAAGTGTTGTATTTAAATATTTTATTTCACCATTACCTCTCAAGCCCTGGTTATCCAGTTTAAGCATGTTGTTATACGTGGCATCACCGCCGTACATTTTATACCCTTCAACGGGTGTAGGGTGTGTAAAGCCCAGAGAGTAATCCGGCATTACAACCAATCGTTCTTCAAACGTGGGGAATACACCACCGGATTCGAAAGAACCATCAAACCCGATCACACTTGGGTCATCATTACTTAAACTGTCAACCGTAAACGGAGGTATTTTAAATTGAAAGGTTGTATCATATGCTCCGCCGGCAATATCTTTTTTATCAAAAAATACAGATGCCCCCGTTGATGCGTGGAATATTGGATACTCCGGATGGCGCTTGCGGGCAGATTTGTTATGCGGCTTATTGATGTATAAGATCCCGGAAGAATATCGCAATTCGTTACCCAATACTTTTGCTTTACCTGATTTCTTTGAATCAACAGTATCTATTTCAGATACGGCTAATTTAATCGCATCAATATTTGTAAGCACCACATAGAAGCTGTCATAATTGAATGCAAAATCGGTACCGATGAACTGGAAGTTTGACGTGTTGATCTTTCCGTTGAATTTAAAATCCCGGTTGGCTAAAATTTCAATTGTATTGCTATCCGGTTCAAAATTTACAGAAAGTGAATCACTGATGTATACACGCTTAACACCATGTACCGTCAATGTTTTTGTTGTCAGATCCAATTCAGCATTTGCACCGGAAGGATTGATCGATACAAAGTTTATGTTGTCATAATCTTTTTTATCTCTTCTGGAAAGCACATAGTGACGTGCTTTGTCTTTAACAACAATCATCCCGCTTTTGGTGTTGTAATCAATAAATCCGAGTTTCATCAATTGCACCATGGCACCACGTAATGTTGTTTCAGAAATTTTTGATGATTCTGCCAGATCCAGCACAGTAAACTGGCTGCTTTGGATTTTTTCTGTATAGCCCATGATCAGCTGTAACGGATGGAATTGATACAAGCCTTTCAAACGCGCATATTTAGCCAGCTCATAGAACTCCTGCGATTCAAACAAGGCAGGAACTTCTGTACGTCCGTTCACGATATTAAAATCAATTTTATCTGTATTCAAATCCCAGGTTAAGGCATCCGCTGTAATTTCAATTTTATGATACGAATCCAGGAAGGGAGCCATTCTGTATCCATTTGTTTTTGTTAACCGCAAAAAGCTTTTGTTTTTATTGTATTTAAAAACAGTGCCCGGGTGGAAAATAGAATCTTTGCCCTGATAAATGACCAGTTTGGTATAATCCGCGGAAATCAATGAATCACCTAATTGAAAGCGATTTGAAATTGCTTTGATTTTTACTTCATTATCTTTCAAGATTTTCACTTCTGCAAACCCTTCGTCTAATGATGAACTATAAATCTTTTTACCAGACATTGAAAATCCGCCGTGGTATTGAATGTTCGCATCCAGGCCTTTTACAGGAATATTGCTGTAGAAAGATTTGAACCGCGGATAGTTTTTATCGGCGTAGCTTTTTGCTTTTACGCTGTTGTATTCAAACACCCCGATCGGAATTGAATCTGTTTGAGATGGGTAATGTAAACGCGCACCTTCAGAGGTGATTTTATATGTTTTTATAGGAAAATTATACCCGCCAAGTTCGCAATACACTTCCGGCAAGCCCACGCTTGACCAATCAAAGGTACCGCCTTCACCAACAAACAAGTTGTTTTGTAATAATATTGACCCGGAAGTATTTTTTATCTGTACGGTATCTACCGGTGTTGTTAAAATAAGTGTTGCTCCTGTAATAGTTAGTACAGATCCAACAATGGCGGGCTGCTCAGGCGGTGTATAGCCTGCATCCAGTAATTGCGATTCATTTGCGGCAGGCTCTTCCTCCAGTGTACTCCAGGTATCTTCATTCTGATCAAAATTGTCCCAATCTTCGAAATGGTCTTCTGTAGCTGTATCGGCAGGAATTTCATCCGGCATCATTGGTTCGGGAGCCGCTGCGATCATATGAAAGGCAAACGACCCGCCCTGCATGGCTAAGGTATTATAAGAAGATTGATACAGTAATCCCTCATTTGTAATCAGACGTGTTGTTCTAAAAAACGATTCCATTTGAGGGCTCAGTAACGTCTCAATAAATTTACTGGTAATGAGTAAAAAGGTATCCAGCTGTGCGCCGCCCATACCCTTAGATTTCATGGCTGCCATGGTAAGATAAAAGTCTCTGAAATGCGGATTGGCACGGAGCTTTTTACTTTTTACCAATTTCTGAGAAAGTTCTACAACTGCCTTTTGTTGTGCAGCACTAAATTGCCCCCATGCACCACCTAAAGCAGCACCCGCTTCAATACATTCCTGATTTTTAGTCACATCCATCATGGCAGTTACCTCTGCGGGGTAAGCTGCAGGATCACCTGAAAATTTCTGTTGCGCAAACACGGAAATGTTTGTAAGCACACCAATAAAAAAAAGAATGGTATATTTTTGGATTTTCTGCATGTTCAAAATCTAAGTAAATACGGTTAACTGTTTTTGAGCCGTTTTATTTTTTTATTAATTTCATGGATACCCAGCGATCTTTCACTTTGAAGCTTTCTTTTTTAAAACCTGCATCTTCTGCTCGTGTTAAAATGTCTGTAATATCTTCTTCATAAAACCCACTCAGAAAAAGCAATCCATTGGGAAGAAGACGCTTATTATATTCATCCATTTCAGCTAACAATACATTTTTATTAATATTTGCAAGCAAAATATCTACCTGAATAGCTGCGGAAATGATTTCTGTAATTGTTCCTTGTCCTGTTTGAATCCTATCACATCCGTTCAAATTACAATTTTCAATCAAATTTTCAAAAGCCCAGTCTTCAATATCGAACGCATATATTTTCTTAGCTCCTTTCTTTTGAGCCAGAATGCTTAAAATACCTGTTCCACAGCCTGCATCGATCATTATTTTATCCTGAAGGTCGGTTTCCAATTCATATTCAAGCATTAAAGAAGTTGTTGCATGGTGGCCCGTTCCGAAAGACATCTTCGGGTTTATCACAACTTCATACTGAAATTCAGGTCTTTCAGCATGAAACGACGCACGTACATAACACTGATTAGCAATAACCAACGGATCAAAGTTCTTTTCCCATTCTTCATTCCAGTTGATGTTTGGCATTTCAGCAAACGTATATGTATACGCAGGGTTTACTTCATGCAGTACTTCTTTCAGGTCAGCTTCTGAAAAAGCACTTTTTTCAACATATGCTTCCAGCATGTTTGCATGTTCCGCAAAAGAATCAAACCCAATGGCTAATAACTCAGCCATTATGCGTTCCTGCTCGTTTTCCTCAACGGTAATATCAACTTTAATGTATTGGTCCATAAGAAACAAAACCCCGATAGAATCGGGGTTGTATATTATATTTTATTAATAATTTAATGTACGCAAGCTAATCTGGCACCAGCCTTCTTCACCATGGTCTGTGGCACACAGATCATCATTCCGTTCTGTGTGCCACAGACCGGGGATCCGCACTACCAAGCAAGTGATTAGTATGACTTAGCGATATCAATAAAGTCACGTGACTTTAACGATGCACCGCCGATCAACCCCCCGTCAATATCTTTGCAAGCCAACAGGCCTTTTGCATTGTCCGGTTTCATGCTGCCACCATATAAAATGCTGATCTCATCTGCTACTGCAGCACCATATTTAGATGCCAGGTGCTCACGGATCTTCGCGTGCATTTCCTGTGCCTGCTCGTCAGAAGCTGTAACGCCTGTTCCGATTGCCCAGATTGGTTCGTATGCAATAACTACTTTTTTGAAATCTTCCGGTGATAAATGGAATAAGCTTTCTGTTAACTGAGCATTTACAAAATTGATGTGGATACCTGCTTCTCTTTGTGCAAGTGTTTCTCCGCAGCAGAATAATGGCGTTAAACCATTTGCCAGGGAAATAGTTACTTTATCAGCCAATTGCTGATTTGTTTCACCAAAATATTCTCTTCTTTCGCTGTGTCCGATGATTACATACTTTACACCTACAGACTTCAACATCGGAGCTGAAATCTCACCTGTAAATGCACCGGATTCTTTTTGATATACGTTTTGCGCGCCGATAGCTACTTTATCGTTGATTACTTTTGAAACAGCAGCCAATGAGATATAAGGAATACACATTACAAGATTTACATCTGCAGGAACTTCATCCTTTGCCATATTTGCCACTTCAGAAGCTAATGACAAGCCTTCTTCAAGTGTTTTGTTCATTTTCCAATTTCCTGCAATTACTTTCTTTCTCATAATCGATGTTTTATACTTATTTTATGTGTTTTGAATCGGGGTCTCGTTTCCAACTATCAGCCAAATATAATAAGAATTGGTGAAAGCAAAACGTGTTACCATTCACGACGCAATAAATTGCGTCTCAACCAATGCGATGAAACAATCAACGGTTATCATTTTTTCTTGAATTAGTTCAATAACAGGCTTGTAGACAAACTTATTATAAACAACACTAATTTAATCTTTCATATACCATCTTTTTCCTTTAAATTTGCTCAATTTGACTGTGTAAAAGAAGGTGTACTTTCCTCTTTTGGCTTCAAATTCTGATTCATCGAACCATTGAAAAATAATAAATAATCCCATGCCTAAGGATACAAGTATCAAACACATTTTGATTATCGGTAGCGGTCCAATTGTAATCGGACAAGCTTGCGAATTTGATTATGCTGGCTCACAAGCTGCACGTTCTCTTCGTGAAGAAGGAATTGAAGTTACCCTGATCAACTCGAATCCGGCTACAATTATGACTGATAAAGTTGTAGCGGACAATGTGTATTTATTGCCATTAGAGAAAAAATCAATCATTAAGATCCTTGAAAATCACAAAATCGATGCGGTATTGCCAACGATGGGGGGCCAGACTGCCTTGAACCTTGCGATGGAATGTGATAAAGCCGGTGTCTGGAAAAAATTTGGTGTCCGTATGATCGGTGTTGATATTAACGCGATTGAGACTACAGAAGACCGTGAGAAATTCCGTTTGAAAATGATTGAGATTGGTGTTGGAGTTTGTAAAGGCGCAACAGCAACATCTTTCTTACAGGGAAAAGAAATCGCTCAGGAAATCGGTTTTCCACTGGTAATCCGTCCTTCCTTCACCCTTGGCGGTACAGGCGGCGGTTTCGTGCACACGGCAGATAAATTTGATGAAGCGTTAACAAAAGGTCTTCACGCTTCGCCAACGCATGAGGTATTGGTTGAGCAAAGTATCTTAGGCTGGAAAGAATACGAATTGGAGATCTTACGTGATAGTATCGGTAACATGATCATCATCTGTTCGATCGAGAACTTTGACCCGATGGGTATTCATACCGGTGACTCTATTACTGTAGCGCCTGCTATGACGCTGCCGGATACCATCTATCAGGAAATGCGTGATCAATCCATCAAAATGATGAAAGCGATCGGTAATTTCGCGGGTGGCTGTAACGTACAGTTCTCCGTTTGCCCGGATACAGATCATATCATTGGTATTGAGATTAACCCGCGTGTATCACGTTCTTCTGCACTTGCTTCAAAAGCTACGGGTTACCCGATTGCAAAGATCTCTGCGAAACTTGCGATTGGTTATAACTTAGATGAATTAAAAAACCAGATCACTAAAACAACAAGTGCCTTCTTCGAACCGGCATTGGATTATGTGATCGTAAAAGTTCCGCGCTGGAACTTCGATAAATTTAAAGGTGCTGACCGTACCCTTGGTTTACAAATGAAATCTGTTGGTGAAACAATGGGTATCGGCCGTAACTTCCAGGAAGCATTACAGAAAGCATGTCAGTCATTAGAAATTAAACGTAACGGTTTAGGTGCTGACGGTAAAGAATTAACAAACCAGGATCAGATCCTGGACAGTCTGGCGAACCCAAGCTGGAACCGTTTGTTCCATATTTATGATGCTTTCAAATTAGGGGTTCAGTTCAAGACCATTCAGAAGCTGACAAAAATTGATCCGTGGTTCTTAACACAGATTGAAGAGCTTGTGCTTCTTGAGAAAGAAATTCAGAAAACAACGATCCAGAACATCAGCAGAGAAATGCTGAAAACAGCTAAGCAAAAAGGATACGCTGACCGCCAGATCGCGCACCTGCTCCGTTGTATGGAAAGTGAAGTATTTTCAAAACGTCATGAATTCGGAATCAAGCGTATTTACAAAATCGTTGATACCTGTTCTGCTGAATTTGAAGCAAAAACGCCTTATTACTATTCTACGTTTGAAGGTGAGAACGAATCCATTCCTTCAGATAAAAAGAAAATTATTGTATTAGGTTCAGGCCCGAACCGTATCGGACAAGGGATCGAGTTTGACTACTCGTGTGTACACGGTGTATTGGCAGCGAAAGAATGCGGTTATGAAACGATCATGATCAACTGCAACCCTGAAACGGTTTCTACAGATTTTGATATTGCTGACAAGTTATATTTCGAACCTGTATTCTGGGAACATATCTACGAAATCATTCTTCTTGAAAAACCGGTTGGCGTTATTGTTCAGCTTGGCGGACAAACAGCGCTTAAACTTGCCGAGAAATTAGAACGATATGGCATCAAAATTATCGGTACTGATTTCCAGTCACTGGATTTAGCTGAAGATCGCGGCCGTTTCTCTTCTTTATTAAAAGAGATCAACATCCCTTATCCGGAATTTGGTGTCATTGAGAACGCAGACGAAGCTGTTGCGATCAGTAAAAAATTAAACTTCCCGTTATTGGTTCGTCCTTCGTATGTATTGGGCGGACAGAGCATGAAGATTGTGATCAACGAACAGGAGCTGGAACAACACGTGGTGAACTTATTGAAAGATCATCCGGGTAATCAGGTTCTTGTGGATCATTTCCTTGAAAATGCAATTGAAGCGGAAGCAGATGCCATCTGCGACGGCGAGAATGTACACATCATCGGTATCATGGAACACATAGAGCCGGCAGGTATTCACTCCGGTGATTCGCACTCTGTATTGCCTCCGTTTGATTTAAGTGATGACGTGATCAGACAGATTGAAGAGCATACGAAGAAAATTGCTATAGCACTAAAAACAGTGGGCCTGATCAACATTCAGTTTGCGATCAAAAACGAAATCGTTTACATCATTGAAGCCAACCCAAGAGCTTCCCGTACGGTGCCGTTCATCTGTAAGGCATACGATGAGCCTTATGTAAATTATGCTACCAAGGTGATGCTGGGTGAAAACAAAGTAACCGACTTTACCTTCAACCCGAAGAAAAACGGTTATGCGATCAAAATTCCTGTATTCTCTTTCAATAAATTCCCGAATGTAAACAAGGAACTTGGACCTGAAATGAAATCAACGGGAGAAGCCATCTTATTCATCGACGATCTGCACGACGATGCATTCGTGAAATTATATTCTGAAAGAAATCTTTATTTGAGCCGATAGGTATAGTAATACGTTTTAAGTAATAAGTTTTAGGATTAGCACTTTGAACTTATTGCTTAAAACGTTAAATTATAATAAGAATCCAGTTTTAAGAGGGATGTCGATTACAATATTTTTTTTATTCCAACGTCTTAAAACATAGAACTTATTACTTAGAACATCATTATGAAATTCTTATTCTGGACGATTGTTATATTTTTCGTATTACGTTGGTTACTAAAGCCTTTTCTAAAGGTTATGGTAATTAAAAGTGCGCAGAAAATGGCTGAAAATATGCAGCAGCAATACAGTCAGCAACAGCAGCCAAGATATCCGGAAGGTTCTATTCATGTAGACCATATTCCAGATCAGAAAACTTCAAAAAAAATCAACAACAGCCCTAAAGACGATTATATTGATTTTGAAGAGGTTAAATAATCAAAAAATATTTTATTTTTAGCTGATTTACAACATATTACATTTACTGAATCTGTAAAAAACTTACACATTTGGCATCCTGAATTTATTTTTTTGTTATCTTTGTTATCCTTAAACTCTAGCAGAAATATAGAGAATAGGGGTGTTTAAATTGAACTTAAATAAAGAACATAGATGTCTTGGTTTAAAAGAACTGAAAAAGGTATCACTACCCCTACTGAAGAGAAAAGAGAAGTACCGGATGGTTTATGGTATCAGTGTCCTGAATGTAAAAAAGTAGTACATACAAGAGAGCACGAAGAACATGCCTGGACATGTATTGAGTGTAATTACCACGCAAGAGTAGGCTCAAAAGAATATTTCGAATTGTTTTTTGATAACAATGAATTTACAGAATTAGATGCTGGTTTGAGTTCTTCTGATCCGTTAAAATTCATCGATAGTCAACCGTACCCAAAACGTATCAAAGCTGCTCAGGCTAAAACCGGCTTAACAGATGCAGTGCGTACAGCGCACGGTAAAGTAAGCGGTAAAGAAGTTGTAATCAGCTGTATGGACTTTACCTTCATTGGCGGTTCTATGGGTTCTGTAGTGGGTGAAAAAATCTCCAGAGGTATTGATGCAGCCCGGGCTAAAAAAGTGCCCTTTATCATGATCTGTAAATCAGGTGGCGCACGTATGATGGAAGCTGGTTTCTCCTTGATGCAAATGGCTAAAACATCTGCCAAACTTGCATTACTTGCCGAAGAAGGTCTTCCGTACATTTCTATTTTAACAGATCCAACAACAGGCGGTGTTACTGCATCGTATGCAATGTTAGGGGACATCAATATTGCTGAGCCGGGAGCCTTGATTGGTTTTGCCGGACCAAGGGTTGTTAGGGAAACGATCGGTAAAGATTTGCCGGCAGGTTTCCAGACATCTGAATTTTTACTGGAACATGGTTTCCTTGATTTCATCGTTGACAGAAAAGAAATGAAGAAACAGGTTTCTGATTTCTTACGAATGGTTGAGAAAAAGTAATACTTCTTTAATTAATGTTGAATCGTCCTGAAATAGGTTGACAGATTTTAATACTAATCCCAGTTATCAAAAGTAACTGGGATTTTTGTTTAATGCACCATTTCTGGCGTTTTCATTTTTAATGATAAATGAGGTCTTACGTTATTATATAATTGTATTGCTTGCTCAGTAAGCTCTTTTGCTACTTGTCTGGTTATTATTTTTTGACCTAATCCAAATTCTTCTTTGAGCGTTCTATTCATCCTTTCAGCTAACGCATTTTCATAAGGGTCAGATTGTTCGGTCATACTTATGCTTACTCCATTGCTATTTGACAATGCTACATATTCTTTACTGCAATACTGAAGCCCTCTGTCAGAATGATGAATCAATTTTGAATCAGGATACTTTCTATTTTTCAATCCCATTTCAAACGCTTTTATCATGGATTCTGTATCCATAGAGTCTGCTATAGAGTAGCCCATTATTTTTCTGCTGTAGGCATCAGTGACCATATTTAAATAGCAGTTTCCTTCATCTGTTTTTATGTATGTGATGTCACTAACCCATACCTGCTCAGGTCTATGTATGATGAGCCCTTTCACTATATTGGGATATTTCCTGAGCCAATGCTTAGACATCGTTGTTTGAATATATCTGCGCCTGGGCTTAATAAGCATATCATAAAACCTTAATATTGAGAAGAGTTTATCCCGGCCAACTTTGAGTTCTGCCTGATCAATAAACGGCTTTATAATATGGTAAGTCTTTTTTCCTCCTAATCTAGGAAGCTGCTTTCTTTGTGTATCTACCAGTTGTTTGATAGCCTTTCTTCTGTCAATGAGTATCAACTCCTGCTTGAGCATTTTGTATAAATACTGACGACTATAACCTAACGTTGAAGCTATACCTTTTACTGTGATAAATCTTCTTTGTTCCCCTTCTCTTTGAAAGCGGCTTCTGAGAGGGGCAAATACTTTTTTCTGATTTCTGTATCAAACAGCTCATCTGCTATGTCAATAGCGGCATTGAGAATTTCTTTCTCGGCTTCCAGGCGTTTTAGTTTACGCTCCAGTTCTTTGATTTGCTTATTGGGGGCCTTCTTTTTCATCTGGTCAGATTCTTTCCAATCCAATCTACCATGTTTTCGTAACCAAGTCAATACGGTACTTCTTCCCTGGATACCATATTTCAATTGTGCCTGCTTGTAGGTTAAGTCCCCTTTTTCTACTTCATCTACTAATTGTAGTTTAAAGGCTAAACTGTAATCTTTTTGAGTCCGCTTTACATAAACTCTTTTTCCTGTCTTTTCCATAAGTTTGACTATTTTGTGTCAACTTATTTCAGGACGATACATGTTCTTAAATAGAAAAGCCCCCGCTGATGCAGGGGCTTTTCTATTTAATTTTATTCATGTAGTGTACTGGTGTACGAATGCCGTACGTATCATCAATTACTCTTTGATGATACGTACGGATTCTTTTCCGTTAATTAAAAGCATATACATACCAGGATTTAAAGCGTGTGCTTGTACACGTAATGTATTTGAATCCTGTTGCCAGTTTGCATCTACTTCACTGCCAACTGCAGAAATTATTTTTACATTTGATACAGGTTGTTGAAACTCTATAGAAACATATTCCTTGCACGGATTCGGATAAGCATTTACTCTCGGAACAGTCACATCGCGTGTGGATGCAGCAACAGAACTACCTTCCAATTTCCAGAGCTGATATTCCGGACCATATGAATGATCAACTTCATTATATCCGGGAGCAATATCACTCGCAGAGAAAAATAAAATATTCCAACAGACAGCAAGACCTGTATTACTGTTAAATGAACCGCAAGTCCCGGCACAAATGTCCGTTACCCGGGTAGTTGAGCTTGCTGTATTCTCAGTCTTCCATAGTTCATAACCATGATCTGCATCACTGGCAACAAAATAAACACTGCCATCAAATTTTATAAAACCATATGCATAATTAGGATTTTGAACGCCTGCTATATTTTGTACGGTATTATTTAGCCCGTCTGAAAAACATAAGCCGCTCCCCGTAAAGTATACGTTCCCATCAATTGATTTTAAATTCTCAGGGTTATAATACCTTGCTCCCATATTTAATTCACTTGTTCCATTTAAAGTACCGTCCGTAACCCAAACAGATTTACCAGTACCTTTATTAGCTACAAAATAAAGTTTGCCATTTGAAGAAGTAAACCAAGGTCTTAAATTATGGTTCTCTTCTTCAAATGAACTTAAGGTTCCGGGATTGATATCTTTTAATAAAGCTGTATTCGCATCAGTACCATCTGTTGACCAAAGCTCAAACCCGATATCAGCAGACGCATTTATAAAAATAAGTTTGTTGTTTACTACATCTGCTGTTACATATGCACCTATTATTAAAGTTGAAGTTGCATTGTCAGATAAAAATTTTATTGTAGACGAAGTGCCATCTGTTACTCCTAATTGACCGTAATAATAATAAATTAATTTATCCTGCAGGGCTTTCAGAAATATGATTGGACGTACAGAAGGTGTTTCATTTTCATCTGCAGGAACAGTTAAAAGCAGTTGTACACTATTCAATGTTCCATCTGTGTAATAAATTGAATTCCCATTTGTAAAATATATTTTGTTATTAAATATTGCAATATTAGTAGCGTACAGGTTTTGTATACCTGTAAGCGATACAGTACCTTGCAGCGTTCCATCTGTAATCCAAAGAGTGGATATGTAATCTTTTCTACCACAAAAAACTACTTTATCACCAAAAACAGTAAAATTACTTACCTCACTAAATTCATCTAATAACAGAGCTCTATTTTCATTGCCTGTAACAGCATACACATTTTGCATTTCTATAGAAGATGCTAAATAAATAATTTTATTATTAATTGAAGCAATGTTTCGAATCTGATATCCGTTGCTATTATATCCTGAATGTTTCCATACCTGTTGCTGTGCTGTTGAACTAATCATTACACCGAATGAACAAAATAGTAACCATAATAATTTTTTCATAATCTTAATTGCTGCTAATTGTATTAATAGGCCAAATATAAATCAATAAAAATCGCAATCATAAAAAGACCTGTGAGTTCAAAATCTCACAGGTCTGATAAATTTATATAATTTACAGATTCGCGAAGAAGTCATTTCCCTTATCATCGCAAATAATGAAAGCCGGAAAATCAACGACTTCAATCTTACGTACGGCTTCCATACCCAACTCTTCGAAGTCAACTACTTCAACCGATTTAATATTTTCTTTTGCTAATATCGCTGCTGGTCCGCCGATAGAGCCCAGATAGAACCCACCGAATTCTTTGCATGCATCTGTTACTGCTTTAGAACGGTTTCCTTTTGCAAGCATGATCATGGAGCCGCCCTGGCTCTGGAATAAATTCACATAGGAATCCATACGGCCGGCTGTTGTCGGACCAAAGCTTCCGGATGGCATACCTTCCGGTGTTTTCGCCGGGCCGGCATAATATACCGGATGATTTTTGAAATACTCCGGCATTGGTTTTCCTGCATCAAGCAATTCTTTGATCTTCGCGTGTGCAATATCACGCGCAACGATTAATGTGCCTTTTAATTTCAAACGGGTTTTAATCGGATACTGAGAAAGCAGTTTCAATACATCTGCCATCGGCTGATTCAGATCAACTTCTACAGCCTTTTCCAGATGTGGCGCCTGTGCCGGTAAAAATTTCTCCGGATTGGTCTCCAATGCTTCGATGAAAATACCTTCTTCCGTAATTTTTGCTTTGATGTTTCGATCAGCAGAACAGCTTACACCAATACCAACCGGACAAGACGCCGCGTGACGTGGTAAACGGATCACTTTTACATCGTGTGTAAAATATTTACCGCCAAACTGCGCACCGATCAAACTCTCCTGGCAGATCAATTGTACTTTCTCTTCCCATTCAAGATCACGGAATGCCTGTCCGCCCATGTTACCTTCTGTTGGAAGTTCATCGTAATAACCTGCTGATGCCAATTTAACAGCTTTCAGGTTCGCTTCGGCCGATGTACCGCCAATCACTAATGCCAGGTGATATGGAGGGCAGGCAGACGTACCCAGGTCTTTGATTTTATTTTTAACAAACTCGGCTAAACTGTTTTCATTCAGTAACGCTTTCGTTTGCTGATACAAATATGTTTTGTTTGCAGAGCCTCCGCCCTTTGCCATAAACAAAAACTTATATTCGTTTCCCTGTTCGGCATAAATGTCAATCTGAGCAGGCAGGTTTGTGCCGGAATTTTTTTCTTCGAACATCGTGATCGGCACTACCTGAGAGTAACGCAGATTTTTTTCCTGATATGTATTGTAAATTCCTTTTGACAAAGCTTCTTCATCATTAGCACCTGTCCAAACGTTTTCACCTTTTTTCCCCATTACAATGGCAGTACCTGTATCCTGGCAGGAAGGGAGCTTACCTTCACCGGCAGTAGATGCATTCTGCAATAAGGTATATGCTACGAAACGATCGTTATCCGTTGCTTCCGGATCTTTAATAATTTTTGCAAGTTTTTCTAAATGCGAGGAGCGCAGATAAAATGATACATCAGCCAATGCTTTCTCCGCCACTAATTCCAGTGCTTTGGGATCAATTTTAAGAATTTTACGGCCATCAACTTCAATGGTTGAAACATAATCCGTACTGATCAATTTATACGGCGTAGGGTCTTTCTTTAGAGGAAACGCTTTTTGATAATTAAATTCAGGCATGGTAGTATTTAATCTAATGTTGAATGGGGATTTCTATTTGTGCCGTCTGGCATTTTTTTATACGTGTGAATACGCGATTGGTATGTTTAATTTTTATATTTTATTTGACCAGCTTTTCCAGATAATGGAAATCAATATGAAATTCTTTTTTGATACCTTCAATTTTGGATTGCAGGGTCCGGTCTTCAATTATATTTTCCGCTTTGGCTCCTACAAGCATTACATTCTTGCGGGTATGTTCGTTTGAAATAAATTCAAACACCTTTGTATGATAGCTGTGCTGCTCCAGGATCAACGCACGGATGGTGTCCGTTACCATTTCAAACTGACGTTCTTTAAATATTCCAAACTTCAGCAAAGGGCTTTCCTGTTCAATTCCTTTTACCTGCTGGCGAATCTGCTTATGGCAGCAGGGAGCACACACAATCAGTTTTGCATCCGACACAATGCCTTTGTAAATAGCATCATCGGTAGCCGTATCGCAGGCATGCAAAGCAATTAATATGTCGATCTGCTTCTCTGTATATTTTTGAATAGGCTTGCAGATAAATGAGAGTTTGCTGAAACCACATGTTGAAGCAATGTCATTACAATACGTAACCAACTCTTCGCGCAGCTCAATACCTGTTACCCGTACGTTCAATCCTTTATCATGAACGAGGTAATCATAAAGCGCAAAGGTTAAGTATCCTTTACCGGAACCCATATCTACGATGTGCACCTCTTCAGGCAACTTTACCGATTCAATCAGGTCTTCTATAATCTCTAAATATTTATTTATCTGGCGGTATTTATCGGCCATCTTCGGAATCAATATGCCGTTGGCATCTGTAATACCCAAATGCATTAAATATGCCTGATCTCCGGATGCACGTTTGACTTTCTGGCGGTCGTGCGAAACATGCTGTGACGCGGAAAAAGTGGGCTTGCTTTTTTGCACCGTTATCTTTCCCTTTTTAGAGCGTAAGAATGAAAAATCCTTTTCGGTCGTAAATAATACTGCATTCCGAAATGTATGGGTTAAGCATTTTTCAATTTCGCGGATTCCTGCTTCGATTGTATGGTTTTTTACCTGATCGTTTGTTTTATACCGATAGGTGATGGATAAATTACCCACCTGTTTGATTTCAATATACCGCACATAAAGTGTCTGCAGACTTTCCTGTTTGCTGACAGGGTTACTCACTGTCATTTTTACAAACGTATGATCAGACAAACTACGGGCTAGTTCATGCATCAATTCCTGTACCTCGTTCATAGTACAAAGATACGCATTAGTATCCGGACGGTAAAGCGTGTTCAGGGGCTTAACATATTAGCGCCCTGTTATTAGTTAAAAAATAGTACAGACTAAATGAAAGGGCAATAAAAAAGCCCGAAGCATCAGCTCCGGGCTTTCAATTCTTGTAAGAAACGAATTACTTAGCAGCTTTTTTAGCTACTGCTTTCTTAACAGCTTTTTTAGCTACTTTTTTAGCTGCTGGTTTTTTAGCCGCTGCTTTTTTAGCTACTTTCTTAGCTGCAGGTTTTTTAACTGCTGCTTTCTTAGCTACTTTTTTAGCTGCTGGTTTTTTAACTGCTGCTTTTTTAGCTACTTTTTTAACTGCTGCTTTTTTCACAGCTGGTTTCTTAGCTGCTACTTTTTTCGCAACTGGTTTCTTAGCGGAAGCTTTTGCTTTTGCCATGATGTAATCCTCCTTTTTTGTAATTAAATAAATCCTATATAAAAAATACTCGACTAAAAGTTAATTCAATACTATATAAATTATTTTAAACTTCCAAATACCAAACAACCAACCAACTACGTTTTCAATTGCTTTAACGGTGGATAATTCAAAAGGTTATATCTGCCCGAAGATTTTTTTATTGATAATATTTTTTTATAGAAATAGTATCAAACGCCTGTATCCCTTTATTCATGCCATTTTCAGAGATAACAAAAAAGGTCACACAGAAAAATATCCTGTATGACCCAATCCTTTTTTTTATTTTTTCCAGGGAAAACGTACCCGAAAAAAAATTTTATTTTTTTCGAAAAAATTTTCTACAATTCTACATCGATCTGATTTTTTAACAAATCTTCCATCGTTTCGCGTTTACGAATCAACTGATGTTTGCCTTTATGAACAAGAACTTCGGCAGGTCTGAAACGTGAGTTGTAATTTGAACTCATGCTGAATCCATATGCACCTGCATTTTTTAAACCAATGATATCACCGGCTTTTGTTTCTTCAATAAATAAATCCGAACCGAATGTATCCGTCTCGCAAATGTATCCTACCACGGTATACATTTTTTTATCGCCATCCGGGTTGCTCACATTCACAATGTCATGGTGAGAGCCATACATCATTGGTCTGATCAGGTGATTCAGTCCGGAGTTAACACCAATGAAATTACAGGCAGGCGTTTCCTTAATCACCGTACACGTAACCAGCAGCATGCCCGATTCACTTACTAAAAACTTTCCCGGTTCAAACCAGATGTCTAATTTTTTACCATAGTTTAAACAGAATGCATTAAACGAGTCTGTCATTTTTTTACCAAGCTCTTCAATGTCGGTTACGTAATCACCTTCTTTGTATGAAACTTTAAAGCCGCTTCCGAAATCCAGAAACGTAAGTTTATCAAACTGCATGGCTACGGAATAAACAACTTCAGCTGCGCGGACAAATGCATCGGCACTTTTGAAATCCGATCCGCTGTGTACGTGTACCCCGTTTACAAGGATTTCATATTCGTCTACTACTTCATAGATCTCATTCACCTGTTCAATGGAGATTCCAAATTTAGAACCTTTGTGACCGGTCATGATTTTAACATTTCCTCCGGCATCAATATGCGGATTGATGCGTACACAGCATGGAACGCTGCTCCCATAAACTTGGCCGAATTGTTTCAAGAACGGAATGTTGTCAATGTTTATCTGAACACCATACCCTACTGCTTCTTCAATTTCTGAAAAATCAACACAGTTTGGCGTGAACATAATGTCCTTTTTATCAAAACCAGCCTTTAGCGCCAGTTGCAGCTCCTGAATGGAAACAACATCTACTCCTGCACCGGCACCTTTTAATAATTTTAAAATGGCCTGATTGGTTAATGCTTTCGCTGCATATTTAATGCGCACATTCACGCCTGAAAAAGCATCGTGTAACCGTTTATATTGAGAAAGTATTTTTTCACTGTTATAAACATACAATGGCGTGCCATATTCGGTTGCTAATTCAGTCAGGGAAACTCCTTGAAATTCGTACGTGCGGTTTGTTACTTGCATACAGGGTAATAATTACTTATGAAATACAAATATACTAAGTGTAAATCGTATTGTTCACCCTTGTTTCTTTTTTGATAGTTTTTTTGAAGCCTTGGCCTGCCATGCGTTCGATGTGCTTATTTTGCTAACGTGAAGGAAGGTCTCCTTGTGGTCTCTTTCTGGTCTCTCCCTGGGGTACTTCGGTGATCCTGCTGTTTTTAAGTAAAAATGGCACTTGATTGGTATCAGATAGTAAAGATTGCGAGTGTTTATTAAAGTCAGATGCATTATTGGTTATAAAAGCCGGGAATGAACGTATACATGCAGATCTTTAAAAGAAATACAGAAGCGTATCTATGTATAAGCTAATTTTTTGGTGGTGCCATTTGGAAATTGAAAATTCCCCCATATCTTTGTAACCATGAAAACAATTACAGGAACTAAACAATTGTGGTGGTGCGTGAACTAATCAGTTCGTGAACATGCTGCTGTGTCCTGTTTGAAAATATATCAAAAAAGAGGCTTGCTGTTCACGGCAAGCCTCTTTTATTTTATTAGGATTTAGGAAATTTCAATTATGAAAACATATACATTAAAGCTTACCTATAAAAAAATACTTGCCGATACTACTACACCGGTAAGCATGTATTTAAAATTGCGCGACAAGTTTCCGCAAACCATGCTGCTGGAAAGTTCCGATTACCATGGCAACCAGGATATTTATTCCTATATCTGCTGCAATCCCATTGCAGGGATAAAAATTGACAAAGGATATTTTACAGAATATTATCCGGATGGCACATTGAATAATCTGGATATTGAAGAAACAAACGTTCCTGAACAGATTACCAAATTTGTAAAACGATTTAAGGTAGATGAAAAGAAGTTTCCATTTACCAGCAGCGGAATTTTCGGTTACACGGCATACGACGCCGTTCGTTATTTCGAGGATATTAAAATCAAAACGTTTGAAACCGATTACCGCAAAATACCCGATCTGCAATACCACATCTACCGCTTTATATTAGTATTCAACCATTTTAACAATGAATTAACCATTGTTGAAAATTACCCGGAAGGCGTTGAATACACGGACAACAGCTCCATCGAACAGATTGAATCTTATTTAAACAGCCGTAATTTCGCTTCATACGAATTCCGTCTGGCAGATCGGGAAGAGTCGAATTTTACGGATGAAGAATTTTTAAAAGTATTACAAAAAGGTAAAGATCATTGCAGAAGAGGCGATGTGTTCCAGATCGTACTTTCGCGCAGATTCTCCAGACAATATATCGGCGATGATTTTAACGTGTACAGAAGTTTGCGTTCAATAAATCCTTCCCCGTATTTATTTTATTTCGATTACGGCAGTTTCCGTTTATTCGGGTCTTCTCCTGAGGCGCAGATTGTGGTAAAAGAAGATAAAGCAAGCATCTACCCGATCGCCGGTACATTCAGACGCACAGGAGACGACATAAAAGATTATGATCTTGCCATGCAGTTGTTAAACGATCCGAAAGAAAATTCGGAACACATCATGCTGGTAGATCTGGCACGGAATGACCTGAGCAGACATTGCCACGATGTGGAAGTTGAAACATTAAAAGAAGTTCAATACTATTCGCACGTTATTCACCTGGTTTCAAAAGTAACAGGCAAGATGGATAATAAAGATGCATTCATGAATATTGTTGGTGATACCTTCCCGGCAGGTACCTTATCAGGCGCCCCAAAACATAATGCCATGCAGATCATTGACCGCAATGAACACGGCAACCGTGGTTTCTATGGCGGTGCAATCGGTTTCATCGGTTTCAATGGTGAATTCAATCACGCCATTATGATCCGGACCATTATGAGTAAAGACAATATTTTATTCTACCAGGCGGGTGCCGGTGTTGTAGACTTATCAGACATTAACAGTGAACTGCAGGAAGTAAACAACAAGCTGGCCGCTCTTAAAAAAGCCATTGAAATGGCTGAAAAAATTTAAACAGGAAGTATTATGAATAAAAATATATCGATACTGGTTTTAGACAACTACGATTCGTTTACCTATAACCTGGTACATATTATAAAAGCATTGGGGTATACCAATCTTGAAGTACACAGAAACGATAAGATAACACTGGACGAAATTCAGCGCTTTGATAAAATCCTGTTATCTCCCGGACCGGGTATTCCGTCAGAAGCAGGTATTCTGCAGGATGTGATCCGTACGTATGCCGGCAAAAAAAGTATTTTCGGTGTATGCCTCGGTCACCAGGCTATTGGTGAGGTATTTGGTGGTACATTAACCAATCTTGAAAAAGTATATCACGGTATTGCTTCCAAAACACAGATTCTGAATAAAGGTGTTTTATTTGAAGGATTGCCGGAAGAAATTACAACAGGCAGATATCATTCCTGGGTAGTGGATACAAAAAATTTCCCGGACGTGCTTGAAATCACGGCAACCGATGAACAGGGAAAAATCATGGCATTAAAACACAAAACGCTTGATCTGGTTGGCGTGCAGTTTCATCCGGAATCTATCTTAACAGAGTTCGGGAAGAAGATGGTACAGAACTGGCTGGAAGCCTAGGGCCAAATAACAAATTCCAAAAGACAAATAACAAACAGCTTTACCATGGTCTGTGACACACAGACCATTTCAAAAAATCAAATTTCGTTCTGTGTGCCACAGACCGGGGAACGAGGACTAAAAGGCTGAAAGCCCCATCACCGTGGTCTGTGACACACAGACCACTTCTCACTTCCGTTCTGTGTGCCACAGACCACGGAGCAAAAGAATAAATACGAGATCAATTTATTGATACAAATATGAAAGATTTATTACAACAACTGACCAGTCACTACCGCTTAACGAAAGAAGAAGCGAAAGAGGCTATGTTGGCTATTGGAAACGGAAAAATAAATGCCGCTCAGGTTGCAGCTTTTATTTCTGTATATATGATGCGCAGTATCACGGTTGCTGAATTACAGGGCTTCCGCGAAGCGTTGCTGGAAATGTGTCTGGATGCTGATCTTTCTGAATACGATCCGATTGATATTGTTGGTACCGGAGGAGATGGAAAAGATACCTTTAATATCTCTACGTTGTCTTGTTTTGTAGTAGCCGGTGCAGGTATTAAAGTAGCCAAACACGGGAACTACGCCGTATCTTCTAGCTGCGGCTCTTCCAATGTAGTGGAATACTTAGGATACAAATTTTCGAACAGCAAAGATGTATTGCGTAAACAGATTGAAGAAGCAAACTTCTGCATGCTGCATGCACCGCTGTTCCACCCTGCGTTGAAAAATGTTGCTCCGGTACGGAAAGAACTGGGTATGCGTACCATTTATAATATGCTCGGGCCACTGGTGAATCCTGCTCTACCGACATATCATTTATTAGGTACATTTAATATGGATCTGGCACGTTTGTACGGATACATTCACCAAAGCTTAAACAGTAAATTTGCTATTGTACATGCGCTGGACGGTTACGATGAAATTTCATTAACGGGAGGTTTCAAAGTTATTTCCAATCAGCTTGACCGCGTACTTGAGCCGGATGATATGGGACTGCATACGTATAAAGCAGCAGAGTTATCGGGTGGTAAAACGGTTGAAGATGCAGCAAAAATATTCATTGAAGTATTGGAAAATAAATCAACACGTGCACAGAAAGAAGTGGTACTGGCAAATGCCGGCTTAGCCATTTCCATCGCCAAACCCGATATTTCCTTATTCGACGCCATCGCAACAGCCCGCGAATCGTTAGAGAGCGGACAGGCATACGAATGTTTTAAAAAAGCAGTTAAGTAAGATCATGAATATCCTGGATAAAATAATTGAACATAAGTGGACAGAAATAGCTGACAGAAAAGCAGCGGTTCCCGTTGAAGAACTTCGCAGGTCTTCTTTATATAACCGACCTACCCTTTCGTTCAAAAAATATTTAAGTAATCCGGCATTGAGCGGTGTTATTGCTGAACATAAACGGCAATCACCTTCAAAAGGCGTAATCAATGCGAACGTTGATCTGAAACAAGTTGTTACAGGTTATCAGGCTGCAGGTGCAAGCGCTTGTTCGGTTTTAACAGATACAAAATTCTTTGGCGGAACAACCGAAGATTTATTACAGGCACGTGCACTGATACAGATTCCTATTTTACGCAAAGACTTCATGGTAGATGAATACCAGATTGAAGAAGCGCGTGCCATGGGAGCGGATGTTATTCTATTAATCTCTGCCTGCTTAACACCGCAGCGGATTAAAGAATTGTCGGAATATGCACACAAACTTGACTTAGAAGTGTTGCTTGAAGTACACAATGCGGAAGAGCTTGAAGGAAATTTAATTGACACGGTTGATGTTATTGGTGTAAATAACCGGAACTTAAAGACATTTGACGTAAGCATTCAGACATCCATTGATGTGGCCAAACACATTCCGGAGCGTTACATCAAAGTTTCCGAAAGCGGTATCGACGATCCGAAAACAATTATTGAATTGAAAAAACACGGCTACACGGGCTTTCTGATTGGTGAATCATTTATGAAAACCAATGATCCCGGAGCGGCGCTGAAAAAATTAGTAGCGGAGTCCAAGTAAAAAAACCTATGAGGTTTTTCTAAATAAAGTAACGATGAAACTGAAAGTTTGTGGTATGAAGTATCCCGATAATGTAAGCGCAGCGACAGCACTGGCGCCGGATTACATGGGTTTTATTTTCTACAAACCATCCAAAAGATATTGTGGCGAAACACTTACACCAGCATTTGTAAAAGGATTACCTGCTTCTATTATAACAACAGGTGTTTTTGTAAATGAATCGTTGGAAAAAGTTCTCCGCATTTGTGCATCGTACGGATTCAAAGCTGTTCAGCTACATGGCCACGAAACACCGGATTTCTGTTTAAGCTGTAAAGAAGCTGGTCTGGAAGTCATTAAAGTTTTTCATGTTGGCGAAGAAATGGATTGGTCAATCTTAGAACCGTATAAAAAGGCCACAGACTATTTCCTGTTCGATACTAAAACACCTGAATATGGTGGTAGCGGTAACCGCTTCAACTGGGAATTGCTGAAACAATATGACAATGAAATTCCGCTGTTTTTAAGCGGCGGTGTGGATGAAACGATTTTAGAAGAATTGGATATACTTAAGAACGTTAACATCTATGCGCTGGATATTAACAGCCGCTTTGAGTCAGAGCCGGGCTTGAAAGATGTAGCCCGGATTAAAAAATTTAAGTCAGCATTAATTTCTGCTTCCGATGGATACCATTCTTAAATCTTCATTCGAATTAAAAAGTGTTGTTCCCTGGGGCAGGACACTGGAAGAATATCAAACATTTTTTCAGTTAACAGAAGAAGATTTACATAAAAATATTCTAAGTATAGGTGACGGTCCGGCAAGTTTTAATAGTGAAATGCATCAAAAAGGAAACCGTGTGCTTTCATTGGATCCAATTTATGCCTTTTCTACTGAACAGCTTCTGGATCGTATCCAGGAAACCCGCACAGAAGTAATGATGCAGGTAAGAAACAATGCAGAAAAATTTGTCTGGACAACAATAAAAAATCCGGATGAGTTAGAACGAATCCGGTTACAGGCTATGTCTGCATTTATTAAAGACTTTGCAGCCGGTAACGCTGAGAATAGATATGTAGCGCATGAAATGCCTACGGCCATTGATTGCCCAGATAATAGCTTTGATCTTGGATTAAGTTCACATTTTCTGATTCTGTATTCAACATTAGGTTTGGACTTTCATATTCAATCAATAACTGAAATGCTCAGACTTTGCAAAGAAGTACGGATATTTCCGCTGTTAAATCTGAATGCTGAAAAATCAGACGTTTTGGACGAAATTGTTGAACACTTCAGCAAAGACTACACTGTAGAAATTAAGGAAGTAGCTTACGAGTTTCAGAAAAACGGAAATCAATTGCTTTCAATTAAAAAATAATATATTATGGATTGCTTTTTATTTCATCGTATAACAACCCGCTCAGAATTCGTACATGAACGATGGCGCAGCATATAATAGCAATCTTAATTATCATAATAATATAACCACATGCTTTAGGCTCCGCCGCGGCGGAAAGCCTTAAGCTTTAAGCATACACAAAATGAACTATAACGTAGATAAAAAAGGATACTATGGAAATTTCGGTGGAGCGTTTATTCCCGAAATGCTGTATCCCAATGTTGAAGAACTTCGTGAAAATTATTTAAAGATTATCAACGATGAATCTTTTCAAAAGGAATATCAAGACCTCCTTAAAAATTATGTAGGCAGACCTACTCCTTTGTATTTGGCAAAACGCTTATCTGAAAAATATAACGCTACCATTTATTTAAAGCGTGAAGATCTGTGTCACACAGGTGCACACAAGATCAACAATACGATCGGCCAGATCCTGATCGCAAAGCGTATGGGTAAAACCCGTATTATTGCTGAAACAGGTGCCGGCCAGCACGGTGTTGCAACGGCTACAGCCTGTGCATTAATGGGCATGCCGTGTGTGGTGCATATGGGCGCTGTTGACATGGACAGACAAAAACCAAATGTTGAGCGCATGCGCATGTTAGGTGCTGAAGTTATACCTGCTATGACCGGTAGCCGCACGCTGAAAGATGCGACAAACGAAGCGTTACGCGATTGGATCAATAACCCGGTTGATACATTCTATATCATTGGTTCTGTTGTGGGGCCGCACCCATATCCGGATATGGTTGCCCGCTTACAGGCAGTAATCAGCGAAGAGATTATTGATCAGCTGCAGGAAACAACCGGTAATCCTGATCCTACACATGTGATTGCATGCGTTGGCGGCGGCAGTAATGCAGCCGGTTCGTTTTATCATTTCCTTGATCGCCCGAATGTAGAATTGATTGCTGTTGAAGCTGCAGGTGAAGGTGTATATTCCGGTTATTCTGCCGCAACTACGTTCTTAGGTAAACCAGGTGTGTTGCACGGCAGCAAAACCTTGCTGATGCAGACAGAAGATGGTCAGGTTGTAGAACCACATTCTATTTCTGCAGGCCTGGATTATCCGGGCATCGGGCCCATGCATGCCAACTTATTTGAAACCGGCCGTGCAAAATTCTTTAGCATAACAGATAAAGAAGCGTTCCAGGCCGCATTCATGCTGGCTCGTACAGAAGGCATCATTCCTGCTTTGGAATCAGCGCATGCAGTGGCCGCCCTTGAAAATATTGCATTGAAAAAATCTGATGTGGTAGTTGTCAATTTATCCGGCCGCGGCGATAAAGATATGATGACATACATTACAAGAAAAGAAGAATTCTTAACAAACAACTAATATGGAGACAACAACAAAGGTTTCAAACAGATTAACAGCGTTGTTTCAAAATAAAAGCAACAACTTACTGAACATATATTTTACAGCGGGTTACCCAACGTTACACGATACGGTAACTGTTTTGAAAGCCTTGGAGAAAGCGGGCGTTGACATGGTTGAAATAGGTATGCCTTATTCCGATCCGGTTGCCGACGGACCGGTAATTCAACAAAGCAGCCTGGACGCAATTAATAATGGAATGACCATTAAAACCTTGCTGCAGCAATTAAAAGATATTCGTAAAGAAGTTACCATTCCGATTTTATTAATGGGTTATTTCAATACGGTTATGCAGTACGGCGTCGAGAAATTCATGAAAGAGATCAGCGAAATTGGCATAGATGGTGTTATTCTTCCTGACTTACCATTGGATGAATACATTGAGCACTATCAATCCATTTGTGAGTCGAATAACATTTCAAACGTTTCATTGATCACACCGAATACTTCTGACGAACGGCTGCTTGTAATTGATAACATCACACAAGGTTTCATTTACATGGTTTCTACAAACAGCACTACCGGAAACGATGCTAAAAAAACAGAAGATAATCACGACGCTTATTTCAGCCGAATTAAAAACATGGGGTTAAAAAGCCCGCGTATGATTGGCTTCAATATCAAAGACCATAAAACATTCACCGATGCCTGCACGTATGCAAATGGCGCAATTATCGGATCGGCCTTTGTACGCCTGCTTGCTCAAAGCAAACATCTTGAACGAGATATTCTAACTTTTGTATCAGAAATTCGAAAATAAAAAGAAGCCCTAACGATGTGTTAGGGCTTCTTTTTTGTTATAACTCACAGAGATACAAATTGTTGAATAATAATTTTTGATATATTTTTTTAACATTTGTTAACTCAATAGAAATAACCTCGTACCTTTGTCCTGGTAACGTTAGACAACCCTTTTTATATCTATGAAAACTAAATGTATACTAACACTTTTTTTAGTAGTTTCATTAACTACACTTACCTTCGCAACTGATTCAACATCCATCTATGGTTCCTGGAAATTACAGTCCTACCACATCTACACCAACAGCAAAGGGATGGATACGACGTACTTTACCACCGGCCATATCGATTTTAATTCCAATCACACCTATTCAACCAATCATCTGCAAATGTGTTTTATGGAAGGAAATAATTTTTATTGTCCGCCGAATACACAGGGTGATTGGGACTTTACAAGCAAAAATGTACTAAAGCTCACCTACGCAGACAGGCAGCTTATCTGCGACGGACAATGCCCTGATATTATGTCACGCCATGGTGTATATGTAAAGGCGCTCAATAAAGGTACTATGATTCTGCGCACAGAGTATTATAATGGCCCGCGTAAACATCGTTTAGTAATTGATGCATATTTGGTAAGAAAGATTGAGTAGTAGCATTTTTTTTATAACTTTAATGAGAGGTGATTTATAATCATTAAAGTTTCAGCTATGATCGTTATCGATTTATTTATAACGGAAAAATGTATTCGTGATTCTGATGGCCCTAATTATGACCTGGATGATGCCAAAGTAGAAGACTGGATTTTTACCATTACTTCAACGATTGGTGCCTATGGCAGTAAAAAAGATTTTTCTATCCTTATCCACGTTCCAAAATCGCTTACTGAACTTGATGTAGCAAGCATCTCCGCTAAACTTCGTGAATTTCACCACATTCATACGATTGAACTGAAAAGTGAGCTTATGGTAATGAAAACGCAATCCCTGGACGCCCTAAGCAAAGGTGTGCCTATTATGATTGCTGCACTGAGCCTCAACTTTGTGATCGAAAAAGATCATAATTATTTCGAATTCATTCTGAAAGAATCCTTATACATATTCGGCTGGGTAAGCATGTGGAAACCCATTGAATTATTGCTATACGATCGCTGGCCACTCAACCGCAAACTTAAATCGTATGACAAAATGTTAACACTACCGATTTCAATCATTTCATAAATTTCATTCTTAAACCATACAACCATGAAAAAAAGTTTTATAAGCCTTGCTCTTATTGCAGCTTTATTTGCCTGCGAAAATCCGAAAGAAAGCCCTACAGAAAAAGGTGCCGATTCATCTGATGTGATCCTTAACGATTCCACATCTTTAGGGGAGGTTAAAGAAATTGAACTTGTTCCGCTAAAGGATTCTCCTGAATTTTCAGATGCTATTTTAGAATTAAATGCACCTGAAGATGGCTCTGTTCAAAAGTCGAACAAAGTAACATTCAACTATGAAATAAAAAATTATCAATTAGCTAAACCTACGGTTGAAGGCTCTTGCGCGATCAGCTGTGCGAACTCAGATAAAGGACAGCATATTCACTTAATATTAAACAATGCACCTTATTTAGCTAAATACGAACCATCATTCACGGATAGCTTACCGGATGGGAATTACATTGCGTTATCTTTTCTTTCCCGTTCATACCACGAAAGCTTAAAGCATTTTGGCGCTTCTGATGTAAGACAGTTTACGGTTGGTAAAGTAGCAAAAGAAAAAATTGACCTTTCAAAGCCGATGCTTTTTTACAGCAGACCTAAAGGAGAGTACAAAGGAAAAGATACTGAAAATGTATTATTGGATTTCTTCCTTACAAATACCGTTTTATCTGAAAAAGGTAATAAAGTACGTGCTACCATCAATGGTAAAACATTCCTTATTACAGACTGGAGAGGTTATATTCTTAAAGGGTTACCAATGGGTGAGTCAACAATCAAGTTAGAATTGCTTGATGCCTCAGAAAATCCGATCCCGGGTAAATACAATGTTGTTGAGCGTACCATTACGCTTACTAAATAATTCAGGTGTCTTATTCGAGCACTTCACGCAACACACCGATGGAGTGCATATCACCAAAAGATTCTATTTGATTTTTATAAAAAGCAATCACTATATCCAAAGCCTCTCTTCGATGAACATTTGTTGAAGAGAAGCTTTCGAAATAGGTATACTTCATACAATTTTCCAGGTACGTAATAATTTCAGCAGACGGTTTATACAAACTGTTTTCCCAAACACTTTTTGTTTCCTGCGGGAAAAATCCCAGATAAAAAGAGTAGCGCAGCATAAACGAAACGTGAAAATTCAATACGTTTTTTTCAATCTTATCTAATGCATGAAGGGAATGAAATAAAAAATCAAACAATTCCTGATTATCGGATTCTTCTTTTAATGTTTTTAACAGCAGTTCAGATAAAAAAATGGAGATGCTCGTTTTATGTATGTCAAATGGAATTGAAAAATAGGGCTCAGCACAACGCATTTCTGAGATACGCTGTAAGCCATGATTGTTCTTATGATATACAACCATGTCTAATAATGTTAAAGGCTGAAAAAGCGCAATTTTATTTTTTGCTTTTGCACTCCGCACGCTATTTATGATATAGGATTGCAGCCCGAATGCTTCTGTATATACTTTAGCGATAATAGACGTATCACTGTATTTAATATAATTTAAAACAATACCTTTTGTTTTATGAAGCATTATTGAACAATTGCTATTTTACCAACAAATTTTTCTTCCCCTTTATCGGTTGTGGCAAACACTAAATACATTCCTGTCTCTGCTTTAATGCCGGCATAATTAATCATGTTCCAGGTTGCAGTACCGCCATTCGATTTTGCTTCGTAAAATAGTTTTCCCTGCATATCTGTAATTTTAACCATCACATTATCCTTTAGCCCTTCAATGGTTATTACACCGCTATACCCGGGGCGCACCGGATTAGGGAAGATTTTAGCTTCACTGAAATCTTTGTTGCTTTCCGTAGCATCTGATCTGTATGAAATAATTCCTTTATCTGTAGCAATAAATACCTCACCTGTGATCGCATGAATATCAATAGAAACAATATTGTTCGAATACAACGGGCTGTTATTAATTGTATAAAAGGCAAGTGCTTCTGTAAAATTATCATTGAATAACCACAAGCCTTCCGTTGTACCAACCCATTTACGGTTACCGCCATCTGATTTAATGCACGTAACATTTTTATCAAACAATACCCCAAACCCATTATAAATAGGCGCAGAAAAAGATCCGGAAAAGGCTCTTGACGGATCATAAAATGCGGAAAGTCCCTGCTCACTTCCAACCCACACTACACCTTTCTGGTCAATATCTATACAGTTAATCCGATTACTTGGTAAGTTGCCTTGTGTGGAAGAGGTTGTAAAATAGCGCACCTGATTATTTTTTTCATTAAAGACAATCACGCCTTTATCCATTCCATTGGTTCCATAGCGCATCCATTTATTGCCAACCGAATCAATTTTTACTTGAAGTAAATACCTGCTTTCATTTTTAGACGTATTTAATGTGTAACTGGACCATACACCTTTTTTAGTCCGTGCGTACAAACTAGGCTGAAAAACCGGCGTGCCATAGGTTGCAAACCATACCGTGCCTTTAGAATCTACATCAATTCCCGTTACATTCATTGTTTTCATTGGGGTGTCTGTTGTATCGTGTCTGACAAAGGTATTAGGTTGCTGAAAACTGACATAACCATATCCAAAGGTGCCTACATACAAGGTATCATCAAAGGAATTGTAACTGGAAGTAAGGTTATCTCCAATGCCTGGCGGATAATTACTGTTGTACTGATCGTAACTTCTCCATTTATCCTGCGCCTGAAACTCATAAAATCCATCCGGTCTGTATTGAGGAAAGTATACACTATTGTACCCTCCGCTATTTGCGATGATGGTATTTTTATAATAATATAAATTGAACGTTGTAGTACTGGAAGGGCCGTTTAATTGAAAATACGAATAGGTATCACCTCCATTTTTACCGACTAATCCTTCGTTTACATCTGCCAGCCACAAATTTCCTTTACGATCATATATAGCTTCGCGTAAATTTTTAAATGAGTTTGTAGTAAAGACTTTTGTGTAGGTTGTAGGATTATCAATGGTATACAGATTGTTGTTGGCACAGACCAAAAGCTGGTTGTTTGATTTAATCAGGTTCCAGCAAGTGGATGTTGCATCCAGTGTCAATCCGATATTTTGCCAGGAACTTCCGTTCAACACAAAAACACCAATAGTAGAAACGCCTGCATAAATCCTTCCATTTAGTTCACCTACGGAACGTGACAGACTGGTAGAAATATTCGTGTATACTTTCCAGTTAACAAAATCCATTAAATTAATTCCCGGCTTATTGTAAGAGGCACTCATGATACCGTATTGTGTAGCCAGGAACACCGAGTCCTGAGTTGCATTGAGCACACAGGCATATACGATATTCGGCAATGCATTTATTCTTAAATTCATCCACGATTCTACAACTTCATTCCTAACCAGGTCAATCACTGTAACGCCGTAGTCGCAGCAAACAAACGCTCTTGTTTTATATATGGTAATGTTGTTTATTTTTTTAGAGCCAACAATACTTGACCGGTAGATTACATCAAAATTTTCAAGCCGTCCGTTTTTAATGATATCTATATTTCCGCTGGTATAACCAATGAGTCCTGTATTCGTTTCTTCATTAAACCGGATAACCGAAATCTCATGTTCCGAAAGCCCGTCAATTTTTGACAGTGGTTCCATGGAATTTTCGGAAAGATCAAATGTAAAACTGCTTTTTGCTGAAGAGACATACAGCTTATTATTTGCGTATGCGATGGTTGAAGCAGATTTTGAAGGCAAATGCGTTCGCCATACACCAATTGGGATATTTGAATTTGTCTGAGCAATACTACCCAATACGATTATAAAAAGTGATAATGTAGCGAAAAGGCGCATACGAAGTTAATTTTAGACCTTTATTTAAAACGAATTTACAATTACTTTATGGTATTTGAATCAAAATTATTTCTGTTAGAGTAAATTATACTTAAATAATTTCGTTAACTTATTTAAGTGACTTTTTTTCAAAATTGAATCTTCTAATGTAACTTTGATAAACTTAACCGAATATACCGATATGAGCCAACTTCAATTAGATAAACCTACGATACAATCTTACGGAGTTGCCCTTTCTGAGAAACTAACAACTGATTTTTTTTCATCAAAAGACGTTATTAAAGGGGAAGAAATTGTTCGGTTTACAGATATCGAACAGTTGAATTTTTTCATTTTAATGAATTTGTTTGACCGCTGGAAAGAGGAGATAAACAGACTTAAAAGCCCTTATTTTAATTACGAAGAAGAAGAAGTTTCCCTTGCATTAAAATCATTTGTCAATAAAGTTTCCAGACATATTGCTGTACGCAAAGAGTTTTTCAAACCGCTTGTACAAAAAGCAATTGTTGATACACTTACCTATTTAATCAGCCCTGTAGAATTCATTGAACAGGAATTTGGCAAAATCGATCAGCTTTCAAAATCGGATCTGGCAGATAAACAAAAGTTCTTTAAATTATATAAAGATACCATTACGCTTTGGTTTGAAAAGATAGAACAGTCTTCCAAAGAATTTTTTTCTGCCAAAGAAATTATTGACTTATACAAAGCTTCAGCACCGCGTCAGCATACCGTTCAATATTCAGATCCGGTTGTAGACAAATTCAATCAGTTATTAAAATTGAACATTGCTGTTGCAGCTTCGCAACAAGCGAATGTTGACCGGTTATATAAAATAACGCCTGCAGAAACTGCTTCCGTCAACGAAACGCCGCTTCCTGCTGGCTCTGAACAGCCAGTAACTAAAATTCCGGAAAACAGGATCAGTCAGCAGTTTTCTAAGCCCGCCTTAACGCTTAACGAAGAATTAAGACAAGGATCTACTGTAGGTACTTCTATTGCCGAGCGATTAAGTAAAAGTAAAATTGAAGACATTAAATCGTCGATTCCATTAAACCTGAAATTTTTATTTATTAATGTTTTATTTGACGGTAAGGTTATTGAGTACAATGAAGCATTGGCGCATATTGAAGAATGCTCTGATTTTGAAACGGCTCAGCAGGTATTAATCGAAAAATACAGCAAGAAAAATAAATGGGATATGCATACGGAAGAAAAAAATGAATTCTTCCAGATCATAGAACGGAAGTTCTATTAATCCTGAACGCTTCTAAAAAAAACAAAACCCGGACCAATTGATCCGGGTTTTGTTTTTATGTGTGTGCTGATTATTTTTTAATGGCCCGCCAATACCTGACCTCTATGTGAATCAAGCTTCAGAAAAACAAACAGTAATATTGTAAACGACCAAAGTGAAGAGCCCCCGTAACTAAAGAAAGGAAGCGGTATCCCGATAACAGGGAATAAACCGATGGTCATACCAATATTCACCATAAAGTGGAACAGGATAATACTTGCTACGCTGTACCCATATATTCTGGAAAAACTATCCTTTTGGCGTTCCGCTAAAAAGACAAGCCGCATCATAAAGAGCACATACAGTATAATCAGAATGGTACTGCCAAACCAGCCGTGCTCTTCACCTATTGTACAGAAAATAAAATCTGTGCTTTGTTCCGGCACGAAGTCAAATTTGGTTTGTGTTCCTTCCAGGAAGCCTTTTCCAAAAAAATCACCTGAGCCGATGGCTATCTTTGATTGGTGTACGTGGTAACCCACATCACGAATGTCAAGTTCGGTATCAAACAATACCATGATCCGGTTTCGCTGGTGTTCCTGAAGTATTTCAAAAAAGATTTTATGTACGCCAAAAACAAAGCCCACACTCATAGCAAATATCAGTAAGATTATGCTTAACCGGTTCAGCAATTGTTTGCGGGTCATTCTTAACCGGTTGATCAGGAAATACGCAATGATCAATCCGAATAAAATTCCCAGACCGATTAAAATTGGTTTAACGCCTACAGCCAGTGTCAGCACAAACAACAATGTAACAAAAACGCCGATCAATAAAAGCGTACCCGGCAACCCTTCCCGGTACATAACCAAAATAAATGCGGAGAATACCAACATACCTCCGGTTTCATTTTGTAATAGAATTAATGCACATGGAATACCTAATAGTATAGCTGCTTTCAGCATGGTATCCAGGCGTTGAATGTTTGTATTTATATTTCCCAGAAAACGGGCCAACGCTAATGCCGTTGTGAATTTTGCAAATTCTGCGGGCTGTACCCGTACAATTCCCAAATCAAGCCAGGAGCGCGATCCGTTCACTTCTGTACCGATGAAAATGGTTGCAAGAAGAATAAGCATGGACAATACATAAAAAATATACGAGAAGGTAGAATAGAATTTATAATCAATAACCAATATAGCTACAATCAGCAGGAATGCCCCGCCGATCCACATAAGCTGCTTGCCGGAGTTGATCGAAAAATCAAAGATATTGCTTACCGCTTCCGGGTCGTATACAACGGCATAAATATTCAGCCATCCTAAGAATACAAACAGGATGTAGAACCCAACGGCTATCCAGTCGAGGTTATTGGTGATATTTATTTTATCGTCGGAGCGCATTAAGGTTTTACTTTAACTTTATGCAATAAATTTTTATTCAGAATCATATCTTCCAGAGGTTTTCTGGTGATTGTATCCTTTAAGTATTTTTCAATCATTAAATGAGCGATCGGTGCTGCTGTCATGGCACCAAAGCCGGCATTTTCAACATAGACAGCAATGGCAATTTTAGGTTCCTTTTTAGGAGCAAATGCAATGTATACAGAGTGGTCATCACCATGCGGGTTTTCAGCCGTACCGGTTTTTCCGCAAATATCAATATCCTTTATTTTTAGCCAATACGCCGTACCGCCCAAAACTACCTGCTCCATACCATCAATAATGGGTTCAAAATATTTCGGTTCAACAGACGTTACATGTTTGTTTTTATATTCTTCTAATATGTGACCATCCTTACCTATGGATTTGATAAAGTGCGGAGTTATGTACCAGCCTTTATTAGCAATCAATGCAGCAAGGTTGGCCATCTGAATCGGCACAACATTTATTTCTCCCTGACCGATACTTAATGAATAAATGGTTGAAAATTTCCAGTGCAGATCACCATAGATTTTATCGTAGTATGCATTACTCGGAATGTTTCCGCTTTTTGAACTTGGAAGATCCACCAGCATTTTTTGTCCGAAACCTAAGGTCAGCATATTGTGGCGCCACTCATCAAAATTGATTTCGGTGTCTTTAAACTTATTCGGATTTTTATCCTGGCTGATCATTTTTTTGTAGACCATATAAAAATATGGGTTACACGACCATTGTATAGCCCCTCTCAAGTCCTGCGGAGACGGGTGGTTGTGGCAATTCACCAATGTTTTATCACACGGGAAACGACTCTTGTCTGTGATCACACCTTCCTGCAAAGCTACTGCAGCCTGCGCCAGTTTAAAGATTGAACCCGGCGGATACATGGCCATAAGCGGCCTGTTGAATAATGGCTTATAGGGATCTTTTTCTAATTCTTTATAATTCGCGGAATATTTTCTTCCCGTTAATAAATTAGGATCATAGGTAGGCGAAGAAATAAACGCTAATATTTCCCCTGTCTGCGGTTCAATAGCCACTACACAGCCAATTTTATTTTGCAGTAATTTTTCGCCGTACTGCTGCAGATCAATATCAAACGTAGAAATTAAATTTTCCCCGGGTGCTGAAATCGTATCGAATACGCCGCCTCTGTATTTTCCTTTCAATACACCATGTACATCTTTCATGATATATTTTACGCCTCGTTTACCTCGCAGTTCTTTTTCGTAATACAATTCTAAACCGCTTTGCCCGATGTAATCTCCTTGCTTGTAATATCCATCGCTTTGCTTTTCCAATGCTTTCGGACCAATTTCACCTATATAGCCCAAGGCGTTTGCTGCCGAAGCATACGAATACGAACGTACGGTACGTGCCTGTGTATACAGGCCCGGATAATCATTCATGTAATCCTGAATGTGTGCGAAATCTTCTAAGGATAATTGTTTAAAAAGTGTTTGCGGTTTGTTTCTGCTGTACCCGATATTTTTTTTCGGATTTTTAATATCAACCATCAGCTTTTTAAACTCCTCAGGAGTTATACCAAAACGGTTGCAGAATAAAACAGTATCAGTTAATTTAAACTCTTTTGTAACAACGGTAATATCAAATACTGGTGTATTGAATACCAGCAAATCTCCATTGCGGTCATATATCAAACCACGGTAGGGATAATCCACTACCTTTTCGATTGCATTTATTTCAGCCTCGATTTTATAAGACGAATCTAATACCTGAAGGAAAAACAGACGGATTACATAAATCAATCCGATTGCAACCATGATTGCCTGAACAACCAATTTTCTTTCCTGCAGCATAAACGTTACCGGGAGTTGTGTCTATACAAAAATAAAAACTGATACAATATCACCGCAATAAGCGTAAGCATGGTGGTAGAGATAATTTTCAAAAAGGTAACACCAAAATGTGTTGAGCCTAATGATTCAATTAAAAAAACAACCGTTGTGTGAATGAGTATTAATATAAATGCATAGATGGCATGCCACTGAATACCCATGTTGAAAATATTAACCGATTCAAACGAATCATAGCCGCCTTGCGGGCTCAATAGCCTTACAACAGACGGACGCACATACATGATCAGCAATGCGGCTGACGTATGTACACCTGGCGTGTTAAAGAAAATATCTATTGCAAAGGTATAGGCAAATGTAATAAACAGCAATGCCAGTCTGGGCAGATAAAAAGGCAATTGAATGATGAAACCTATATAAATAAAACAGGCTGCAACATCCCATAGGGCCGTTGTTCTGAATACCAATACCTGCAGCAAGTATATTAAAAGTGCCTGAACGAATTGCTTTATTATATCCGTTACATTCATTGTTTCATATCTTTTACGAATGGAGCTTCCAGGCTATCCTTTTCCTGTTTCAATGAATTGTTTATAATGAAAACATAATCCATTGCGGTGAAATCTGTTGCGAGCTTCACATCGATTGTCCAGTAAGCCCCGCCTTCTTCAACAACATTTTGTATAACACCTACCAACAAACCTTCCGGGAACAAGCTTTCTTTATATCCGGAGGTCACTACGGTGTCTCCTATTTTAATTTTATGGTGGCGGCCAACATTGGTGAAGCGTACATTGTTGGGATTTTTACCGCCCCATTCAATGATCCCGTCAGCCTTTGTATTTTTAATCCGGGCAGAAACAGACCACTTGGTATTGAGGATAGAAATTGCTGTAGAGAAATTTTCTGAACAGGCTTTTATTTGTCCCGCTATGCCATTTGGCGAGATGACACCCATACCGATAGCGACTCCATCGTGTGTACCTTTATCCAGTGTGAAGAAATTATTTGCGTAGATGGTATTATTATTAATAACGCGTGCTACAGATACGTTAAACTGTTTCACTTTTAAGATCGGAACGGATGTGTCAGCGTTTATTTTATTTTTCTGCAGTTCAATAAATAATTGGTTTTTCAGCTCGGCATTCTGCTTTGCTAAATCTTCATTGATCTGCGTCAGATTAAAATATCCTGTAACCGCTTTATCCATTTCAAGTGTTTTACCAACTACATTTTTAGATGTGCTGAAATAAGCGGCGCCCTGATATGGATTATAACGTACAATACATCCTAAACAAAAGAGTTCCAGGCATACAAATACCAGGAACACTCTTAAGTTAATAATAAATTGGAGTAAGCGATACATCTGAGATTACTAAGATCAAATCATCAATACGGCACGGTATCTCTTCACGTCTTTTACAGCAATGCCTGTACCTTTAACTACTGCACGCAACGGATCTTCTGCAACGTGGATCGGTAGTTTTGTTTTCATTGCCAAACGTTTATCAAGGCCTCTCAATAATGCACCACCACCCGTTAAGTGGATACCATTATCATAAATATCTGCAGACAATTCCGGCGGCGCAATTTCAAGTGCTTTAAGAACTGCTTCTTCAATTTTAGAAACCGATTTATCTAATGCGAATGCGATTTCAGAATACGATACTTTAATAACTTTCGGAATACCTGTCATCAAATCACGACCGCGGATTTCAAAATCTTCCGGGGGATTATCCAATTCAGTTAATGCGGATCCAACTTCGATTTTCAAACGTTCTGCTGAACGTTCACCGATCAATAAGTTGTGCTGACGGCGCATGTAATCAAGAATATCTTTGCTGAACACGTCACCCGCTACACGGATCGACTGCTCGCAAACGATACCCGATAATGCGATAACGGCGATCTCAGTTGTACCACCACCGATATCAACGATCATAGAACCGATCGGTTGTTCAATATCAATACCTAAACCAATAGCTGCTGCGATTGGCTCGTAAATCATGTATACTTCTTTTGCTCCGGCGTGTTCAGCGGAGTCACGTACAGCTCTTTTTTCAACTTCCGTAATACCGGAAGGAATACAGATTGCCATGCGGTATGATGTTGGTGCTAAAAAGCTTTTACCTTTATCAATCAATTTGATCAGTCCACGGATCATTTCTTCTGCTGCGTGGAAATCGGCAATTACCCCATCTTTAAGCGGACGGATGGTTTTTATATTCTCATGCGTTTTTTCATGCATCTGCATGGCTTCACGACCGATGGCTTTTACTTTACCGGTAACTTTATCCAATGCAATGATTGAAGGCTCATCAACAACAATTTTATCTTTGTAAATGATTAATGTATTGGCTGTACCTAAGTCAATTGCAATATCACTCGTGAAAAAATCAAACATTCCCATATCTGTATCTCCTAAATTTCTTGAACTTTAATTCTTTAAATTACAAATTTTATTTATATCTCCGATATAAATCAATGATTTATTCGAAAACCTCAATTTCAATATTTTTTTAATGTTTGAAATGACGGAAGCCGGTACAAACCATAGCCATATTATTTTTATTGCAATAATCAATTGACTCCTGGTCTTTGATTGAACCGCCAGGTTGTATTACGGCAGTTATGCCGGCAAGGTTTGCCAGTTCCACACAGTCGGGAAACGGGAAGAAAGCATCCGATGCCATCACGGCACCTTTCAGACTAAACCCGAAAGCCTTAGCCTTTTCAACCGCCTGGTTAAGCGCATCAACACGGGACGTCTGACCGACACCGCTTGAGATCATATGATCTTCCGTAGCGAAAATAATGGCGTTTGATTTAGTATGTTTTACCAGTTTGTTTGCAAACAGCATCGCTCTCTTTTCAGCATCTGTCGGCTGGCGGTTTGTAACCGTTTTGAAATCTTCCAGGGTTTCTGTTTTCGAATCTGCATCCTGTTCGATTACCCCATTCAGCAATGTTTTAAATTGTTTTTTGGCAAATGTAACCGGTTTGCGCAGCAACAGAATTCTGTTTTTCTTTTCTTTCAAAAGATCCAATGCGTCCTGATCGTATTCGGTAGCAATCAACACTTCAAAAAACAGCTTGTGTAATTCTTCCGCGGTAGCTTTATCAACCTTTGTATTTGTAATGATCACTCCGCCAAATGCAGAGATCGGATCAGACGCCAATGCCTTTAGGTATGCGTCTTTACCGGTTTTAGCCGTTGCAATACCACAGGCATTGTTGTGCTTAAGTATCGCGTATGTTGTATCTGTAAATTCATCGATCAAGCCTACCGCAGCATCTACGTCCAATAAATTGTTGTACGATAATTCCTTACCGTTCAATTTATTAAACATGGCATTCAGATCGCCGTGGAACGTACCTGCCTGATGCGGATTTTCGCCATAACGTAATGTTTGAGAAGAGCGGATGCTGTGTTTGAAACCTGTAATATCATCACCGGCAAACCAACGGTAGATTGCGGTATCGTAATGAGACGTAATGTCGAATGCTTCACCTGCAAATCTGAAACGGTCTTCGATATCTGTAGCGCCGCCTTTTGCATCCAGGATAGATTCCAATACACGATACTGTTCTTTGGAAGCAAGGATCACAACATCTTTATGATTTTTAGCAGCTGCACGGATCAATGAAACCCCGCCAATATCAATTTTTTCAATGATGGCCTGTTTTTCGGCTCCCGATGCAACCGTTTCTTCAAACGGGTACAGGTCAACAATTACCAGATCAATTTCAGGTATGTTGTATTGAGCAATTTCAGATTGATCGCTTGTGTTTTCACGACGGTTTAAGATGCCGCCGAAGACATTCGGGTGAAGTGTTTTTACTCTTCCGCCTAAGATAGATGGGTAGCCGGTAAGGTCTTCAACAGGAACAACAGGAACATTCAACCCTTCAATAAAGCTTTGCGTACCGCCTGTAGAATATATAGTCACTCCATTTGCATGAAGTTTTTTCACTAATGAATCAAGATTGTCTTTATAGAAAACAGATATTAATGCAGATTTGATCTTCTTGCTTGCCATGATCGAATATGAAATTTATAGGGACTTATTTATTTGTTCTTCAATTACCAAAGGGAAATGTTTGTGCTCCAGTTCGTGTATTTTTTCTGCTACGGACTCCGGTGTATCGTGCGATAATACATCAAAGGCTGCCTGAAATACAACTTCACCTTTATCGTATTCCTCGTTTACTTTATGAATGGTGATTCCGGTCTGTTTGGCTTTCGTTTCAATAACCGCCTTATGTACATGCATACCGTACATACCTTTGCCACCAAAAGCAGGTAATAAGGCAGGGTGTATATTTAAAATACTATTTGGAAATGCCTGGATAAGGCTTTTTGGAACCAGCCATAAAAAACCGGCCAGTATTACCCAGGAAATACCTGCTGCTTTAAGTTCATCCACAATGATGGTTGAATCTTTAAACTCTGCTTTTGTAAATACACGGGTAGGTATAGACGCTGCTTTTGCTCGTGTAAGCGCGTAAGCATCAGGGTTGTTGGATAAAAGCAGGGCAACTTCAACGCCTTCCTTTTCTTTGAAATAATCAAAGATCCGCTGCGCATTTGTGCCTGAACCAGATGCGAATATTGCTACTTTAATGGGTTTGGAAACCTGCATGAAACGTAATTAAGTCGCAAATATAGTGAATTTTACCATGTTAGACGTTACATGTTGAAAATGATAAAATGCCTGTTTGGTTTGGAAAAAAGTACCGAAAACGTGTTTTCAGAGCAAAACCATGCTGATAACGCCTGCCACCATGATCCATTTGCATAAAAAACTGAGCTGTAAAAATTGTGCGCTCGTATCGGCTTTTGAAAGCTTTATAAGCAGCCAGATAAATAAGGGTGCCGGAAAAATCAAAAAATACAGTTGCGTATTTAGTTGTGCCTGAATTAAAATGATGCTGATGATACCGATAAATAAGAGGCTGATCAGATAAATAACATTTTTTGTTTTGCGGATGCCCCATATAATCGGCAGTGTTTTACAGCCGAATTCTTCATCCCCTTTTATATCTTCCATGTCTTTGATTATTTCCCGTACAAGAGAAATAAAGAAAGCGAACAGCGCATAGAGTAACAGCGTTTGTTTTGCTGTTCCATATAAAAATACAGGCATATATACCGAAAGCCCCGTTAATACGGAGATCAGCAGATTGCCGATGAGTGCGGTTCGTTTGAGTTCATTTGCATAAAGCCACATGAGTATTGTTGTAGCAACGATTATGGCAAAGATTTTCCAGCCTAAAAAAATTGCCAGAAAACAGGCAAGCGTATTCAGTATAAAATGAGAAACGAGAGCAACTCTTCTGTGCAGTACTTTGCCGATAACCACACGCTTGGGCTTGTTTATGAGATCAATTTTTACGTCGTAATAATCATTGATGATATACCCTGCCGCGGCAACAAATACAGTACATACCACGAGCAGAAAAAACTTCCAGTCGGTTGATATTTCATAAAAAGACGGGGTGCCGTTACCAATAATAAAATACCGGCACATGTATTGTGTAAATGCCAGGATAATAAGATTAAGGCTTCGTGTAAGCTTTAAAAAAGCAAACAGGGATTTCTTAATATGTATTTTATTAACCGGCATATGTGCTTACCAATTTTGAGGATGCCATTTACCCTGCGCGCGCATTACTTTTTCGATCACGTCGCGTACTGCACCCTGGCCTCCATTGTTCGGAGAAACATATTTGCAGATGGGTTTGATGTCGATGGATGCATCTGCCGGGCAGGTTGGAAAACCTACCAGTTTCAGCATTTTGTAATCCGGAATATCATCGCCCATATATAAAATGGTTGACGGGTCAACATGTTTTGTTTGTGTATATTCATTAAACAATGTGAGCTTATCTTTCACTCCAAGGAATACATCTGTAATACCCAGAAATTTAAGACGTTTACGGACACTTTCCTGTTCACCGCCACTAATGATCACGATGTGATAACCGGCAGCCAGTGCTTTTTCAATGGCATAACCATCTTTTACAAAAAATCGGCGAACCTGCTCACCAGATTCATATGCAATTACACAACCATCTGTTAATACACCATCCACATCGAAAATGAATGTTGTTATATCTGAAAACTCTGCCATAAGAACTATTATTCCGATTCTAAATTACCTGTTTTATCTATGCTTTCGCTTATGTTGCGATAAATATTTTGAAGCAATGCATCTTCCTTTAATAAAGAAAGATGTTTCTCCATTGTTAATACATCCTTTCTGACCGCCGGTCCAGTCTGAACCTCAACCGGATGTTTTGTAAATGCTTTCTGTATCGTGGCTTCAACCAATGGCTGAAGAATGTGATAGTCAATTGATTTTTGCTGCAAAATTGTTGCTGCCTTACCCAGCAGGTGGTTTGCGAAGTTACTTGTAAGTACTGCCGCCAGATGGATGTATTTTCGCTGTTCGGTATCCGTTTCAAAATATGGTGCATGCAATAATGCTGCGGCCTGCTCCAGTACTTGAATGGCTGCTTCTGAACCGGCTTCAATCAGTATTGGTGTATTGTTCCAGCGGACATTACTAGTCCGGCTGAATGTTTGCAGGGGATAAAATACCCCTACATTCTGATGAAAGCCTGTGTTTTGCAGGATTTGCGTACCTGATGTATGTGCCACAAGTGTTTCACGTGCATAGGAATACTGCTCAAACACAGCATTCAATACATCATCTTTAACGCTGATGAGTATAAGGTCTGCGTTGATGGAAGTTAAATCGTGGGTGGAGAGAATCGTAAGTGCAGGAAATTCACGTTTAAGTACATCTAACGCTGCCTTATTGCGTGCGTGTACAAACAGCGTTACATCTGCTGCCGTGTAAAAAGCCTGTATTAAATGGTATGCAACATTTCCTGAGCCAATAACAACAATTCTCATGGTGTAAAAATACTCAAATCAATGTAAAGGCAAAGAGAATTTTTAGCTTAAGTCGCTTAACGCAGCAGTTAACATACGGCTGGTCATGTTAACCGCAAGACACATAATGTATTTTCGTAACTACCCAAAGATTGCAGTTGATTTCCGATCGTTACAGATTAAAATAAAAAAGAGAGGCACGGGTTAGCGCCTCTCTTTCTGTTCGTTTTATCAGAATAAGATGATTTTTATTTTTTAACTAAATCAGCAATTACGAATTTTTCATCGTGCTGCGTTGTATCTAAACCTAATTCTTCTTCTTCAGCAGTTACTCGTAACGGAGAGATTTTATCTGTTATGAATAATAAGATGTAAGAACCAATTAGAGAATATGCAACTACAATCACTAACGCTAATAAGTGTTTTAAGATCAATGTAGTTGAACCGTCGATAAATAAACCTTGCTCAGCAACTGCAGCATTTACAGCAGTACTCGCGAATAAACCTGTCATGATCATACCAGTCATACCACCTACACCATGGCAAGGGAATACATCCAGTGTATCATCAGCAATTGATGTTTTAGCAAGCAATACGATTGCTGCAGCAGAGATCATACTGGCAACAGAACCGATGAATAACGCCTGAGAAACAGTTACGAAACCAGCAGCAGGTGTAATAGCAACCAAACCAACTACGGCACCGATGGAGAAGCCCATTGCAGATGGTTTTTTACCACGAGCAGCTTCAACAAATAACCAGGCAATACCTGCAGCACCTGCAGCAACGTTTGTAGCAGCAAAAGCAGAAGCAGCCAATGGATTAGCAGCAGCAGCAGAACCTGCGTTGAAACCGAACCAACCGAACCAAAGTAAACCAGTACCTAATAAGATATAAGGAACGTTGATTGCAGTCGGGTGATTTTTATCTTTTCTTTTACCTAAGTAGATCGCACCTGCTAATGCAGCACAACCAGCAGACATGTGCACTACGGTACCACCTGCAAAGTCAAGAACTCCCATTTTATATAAGAATCCATCCGCATGCCAAGTCCAGTGAGCAATTGGTGTGTAGATGAATAAGCAGAATAAGATCATGAAAATGATGTATGAAGTAAAGCGGATTCTTTCAGAGAATGAACCTGTGAAAAGTGCTGGCGTGATTACCGCAAATTTCAATTGAAAGAATGCAAACAATACGAAAGGAATTGTTCCGAATGGAGCATGTTCTAATACGCCGTTAAACATGAAGTATGTTCTTGGATCACCTACAAAACCACCGAAACTGTCTCCGAATGCCATACTGAAACCAATTACAACCCAAAGGATACTGATAATCCCCATGGCAACAAAACTCTGAAGCATGGTTGAGATTACGTTTTTAGGGTTCACCATACCGCCGTAGAAGAATGCCAGACCCGGAGTCATAAGCAATACAAAGGCTGCTGATGTGAGTAGCCAGGCAATATCACCTGAATCTAACCCTTCGGTTATGGTTTCTTTAGGCAGTCCTGGATTTAATAATGCTAGTACGCAAACTACTAGAAGTACAATAAGTGGGGCGAATTTTTTTAACATAATTCAAAAGGGTTAGTTTTAGAATATTTTACTGTATAATCGACTTGTTCGTTAATTATACCTCAAAACTAACCCCATTTTATTTAAAAACAATACATTTTTAAAAAAATGAGTTCAAAATGTAAGCTATTTATTAAAAATATATAAAAAAATGCTTTATCGGGGGTTAAATTAAAACTTAATAAAATACAATTTGAAATGAATTGCCTGTATCCTGCTTTATTAAGGCGGTATGCGTTGTGAAAAAGTGCCGGACCAACTAATGGAAGAAATGTATAATTATATATCTGTAAAACAGACTTATACAAAAAATGAAGCTTTTTAAGATTTTAGTGCTTTTGAAGTGAGCCGTAAGAAAAAAATCGGACGTTATGTATGATAAAAGATATATAATTAAGCCTGCAAGGATTAACCTAGAGGCTTAATTAACATGGATTTTGCATTGAAATAAAATTACTGCAGCACATCCCGCACATCGCCTTCTATCGTGCGCAGTTTTGTTTCGCAATATTTGATCAGTTCATTCGCCTGCATTACTTTTTCAGTAAGTGTATCCAGCATGATCGAATCATCTTCTATCTGCTCAACAATTTCTTCCAGCTTTAAAAGTGCTTCGGTATACGTTAAATTACTTTCCATTTTTTTTCTTTTTTGTAACCGTTGATTGAACGGTCTCCTTATCAAATTGAATCTGGATCTCTGTGCCCACGTCAATAGCAGACGGATCTGTTATGATGACATTATCCTGTTTTACAATGGCAAAACCTTTTTTTAATATTGTAAGCGGGTTCGATGCTTTTACAAATCGTTTTATTTCCTTGAGATTATTTTTCGCGTTTGTAAATAATCCATCAACGGTATGTACCATGCGTTCCTTCAATATCAGCACGGTTTGTTCAAACTGAAAATTCCGCTGAATAATAACATTGGCAACTTTAGTTGGTGTCTTTTCCTGCCGCGCCATTAAATCTGCAATGCTTGTATTCCGGTCATGCCCGATACCGGTTAAGATAGGGACGGGAAAGGAAGCGATCCGTTGTGCAAGATCGTATGCATCAAATGCTTTAAGGTCGAGCTGAGAGCCGCCGCCGCGAACAATCGCAACAACATCGTATTTTTCCTTTTGCGCTTCAATCAGCAACAGTTTGCCGATAATGAATTCATGTGCCTTATCTCCCTGAATCTGCGTTACAAATTCATCCACATGAAACGCATAGCCATATGGGTTATTTCCCAATTCCTGCCTGAAGTCGCGCTGCCCGTCAGACTCCGGCGCGGTGATCAATGCAATGCGCTGCACTACTGCCGGCAGCGGAAGTGATTTATTAAATGTATAATACTGTTCACCAACCAGCCTTACGTAATCCGGATTTTCTTTTACCAATCGGTCCAGTGTTTCCTGCCGTTCTGCCTCTAACTTACCTAATGTATAGGCATAATCAATTTCAACGATTTCAAGTTTTAGCCCCCAGCGTTTGTGAAAGGTTACTTTCACTCTGCAGGTAATTTCTAACCCGTCTTTAAAAAGCTGTTTGGTTTCTTTTTCAAATTTTTCAATGTAGGCATAACCGGGTGTCCAGAATACCGCACCGATTTCTGCCGTAACATTCTTGCCTTCTTTTTCGATGAGCTTTAAATAACACCAGCGTTTGTCGGGCTTTTTATTTACGTCGCTTATTTCAGTTGTAATCCAAAACGTGTCGCCATAAAAGGTAGCAGCAAGGCAATCTTCTATCTCTGAAATAAATTCGGAGAGCCGAATGCTGGGTATGGATTTGTTTATAAGTTTCATTTGTAACACCTGACTGGTTGGCAGCTTACGCGAATAAACTACAGATCTATTTTAAATTAATTTGTGTAACCGTGCATGACCATGGCTTACTTACATTCGACCCAAAACATGCCATGGGTCGGTACGTTTAAGTGGTAGCACTTTTTGTAAGATCACAACTAATCGTTTCACTTAAACTACCAACCACTATGCAGAAATATTTACCGCAAGAAACACTATCAGATTTATTGGCCTACTGGCTCTAGTATACCGCAGTGGAACTACTGTTTCCTATTCGGTAGTCTTTGACTGCATTTCATTCAATTAACAATGTAATCAAAAACTACGGAATGACAGATACCTCGGCCGCCGCGGACTGAAGACTGATGCCAGAAAAGCGCGATTAATCTTTCTCTCCTTCTACGATCCACCATTGGTTACCGAACGGATCTTCAAAACCTGCTGTGTAGCCGTATTCTTTTTTATCCGGAGGCATTAAATTTATTGAACCTTTTGCAAGTGCTTTTTCATACACCGCATTTACTTCCAGCAAATAAATATACATGCCGGCAGGTTTTTCTTTCCAGCTGTCTCCCGCCTGTGCAAACATAATCACGGCATCAAAAATTTTTATTTCGCCGTGCATGATGCTGCCGTCTTCTGCGGGAACAATCATCTGTTCCGTTGCACCAAAAACTTCTTTCGCAAATGTTAAAAATCCTTTCGAATCTTTTAAAATAAGATACGGCATGACGGGCAGATATTCGGATGGTATTTTCATAGCTTAGATTTTTAGGTTTACATAAATATACGTATTCCCTAATTTTAAACGTAACAAACGACAAAGTAAAACGCAACACTTCTCACGTGCAAGACTGATTGAGTTGTTACTATTCTTCAGGTTACTTTTGGTTGTTACTATATCGGTATTGCTGTTGAATGCTTAATCTCGCCAATCACAAAAATACTATGCGCGCTTCCAATATTTTTTATGGAACCCAACCCATTCATGACAAAATTCTGATAGTGCGGCATGTCTTCTACCAGAATCTTTAACATAAAATCGTATTCGCCGGAGATATTATAGCACTCTACAATTTCCGGTAAGGCAATAATTTCTTCCACAAATTTTTTACCGATATCTTTGGTATGCTGCTTCAGCGATACGTTACAGAATACCGTTAAGCCGCGTTTCAATTTCTGATTGTCGAGTATGGCAATATACTTTTTAATATAGCCTTCGCGCTCTAACCGTTTTACACGCTCGTAAATAGGTGTTGTGGTTAAATGCAGCTGATGCGCCAGTTCTTTTGTTGTAATGTGCGCGTTTTCCTGAAGGGCACGCAGTATGTCTAAATCAATTTCGTCTAAGTGCTGCATAAGATGTTTTTTCTGAATACTGTACTTTAATGTATGTATTTTAGAGTATTTTTCTTAATAAATAATCAAATCAGTAACTTTTACTTACTTTTTTGAAATATTGTGGTTTATAAATCCACATATATACTTTTGCATAGAATTATATTCTAAATATAGATAATTTTATGATAGCACACAATTTAGGTTACCCGCGTATCGGTGATAACCGCGAACTTAAAAAAGCATGCGAACAATACTGGTCGGGTGCCATTACACAGCAGAAGCTGCAGGACGTTGCGAAAGCAATCCGTACCAACAACTGGCTTACACAAAAAGATGCCGGCCTTGATCTGATTCCCTGCAACGATTTTTCTTTCTACGATCAGGTACTGGATATGTCTTTTATGCTTGGCCTGATACCGGAACGTTTTTCTTCGTTATTACAAAAAAAAGATCTTACCGAGCTGGATATTTATTTTGCTATGGCACGCGGATACCAGAAAGACGGCTATGATATCACTGCTATGGAAATGACAAAGTGGTTTGATACCAATTACCATTACATCGTACCCGAGTTTCGAAAGGATCAGAAATTTTCACCCATTTCTGAAAAAGCGATCCGTGAATACACCGAAGCAAAAGTTGTTATAGGAAAAGCTGCAAAGCCGGTATTATTAGGCCCTGTAAGTTATCTGCTTGCCGGAAAAGAAAAAGAAGCCGGCTTCAACCGCATTGAATTAATTGAAAATTTATTACCTGTGTATACAAAGCTTCTTGCTACGCTGCAGCAGAACGGTGCAGAATGGATTCAGCTGGATGAACCCTTCTTAGTGATGGATCTTACTGTGCAGGAACGCAAAACATACGAAACAACCTATACCGCGTTACGCAATTTATTCCCGTCTTTAAAATTTATTGTTGCTACGTATTTTGAATGCACAGGAACCAATATTGATATAGCTGCCAAACTTCCGGTAGATGCCTTACACCTGGATCTGGTTCGTTGTCCGTCTCAGTTAAGCGATATTCTTACACCGGCTTTCATTTCATCAAACACCATGCTTTCACTTGGTGTTGTTGATGGCCGCAATGTATGGAAAAATGATTTCTCAACATCAAGTACATTCATTACCAAAGCTATTGCTGCATTGGGTAAAGAGCGCGTAATGATTGCCCCTTCCTGCTCACTGCTGCACGTACCGTGCGACCTGGACAATGAAAAAAATGGAAATGTATTAACGCCGGAAATTAAAAACTGGATGGCATTTGCCAAACAGAAACTGCATGAAGTTGCTGCACTGAAAAAACTGAATCGTGCGCCGATGCAATCGGAAGAGTTACGGTTACTGAAAGCAAATACAGAATCGATTGAAAATAGAGCCAAATCTAAACTCATTCATAAACAACATGTAAAGGCACGAGTGAAAGCAGTACAGCCGTCAGACTCACAACGTAAGAGTTTATTTAAATCCCGTCAGCAGATTCAGGAAAAAGCCTTGCAGCTACCCTTAATGCCGACAACAACAATCGGTTCTTTTCCGCAGACAGATGAAGTACGTGCAAACCGCGCTAAATATAAAAAAGGCGATATCACATTAGCTCAATACGAAGACTTTGTAAAAACCGAAATGACAAAGGCAATTGAGTGGCAGGAAAAAATTGGCATTGATGTATTGGTGCATGGTGAGTTTGAGCGCAACGACATGGTTGAATATTTTGGTGAACAATTAAAAGGATATGTATTCTCTGAAAACGGCTGGGTACAAAGCTATGGTTCGCGTTGTGTAAAACCGCCTATTATTTATGGCGACATTGAACGTACAGAACCAATGACCGTTGCCTGGACAACACTTGCCCAATCGCTTACAAAAAAATACATGAAAGGCATGCTTACCGGTCCGGTAACAATTTTACAATGGTCGTTTGTACGCGATGACCAGCCACGCAGAGATACCTGTATGCAGATTGCTTTTGCTATCCGCGATGAAGTTGTAGATCTGGAAGCCGCCGGCATTAAGATTATACAGATCGATGAACCTGCGATCCGTGAAGGGTTGCCGTTGCGGAGAGAGAATTGGGAAACATATTTAAACTGGGCGGTAGAATGTTTCCGTATTTCCGCATCGGGTGTGAAAGATGAAACACAGATTCATACACATATGTGTTATTCAGAATTCAATGATATCATAAAAAATATTGCTGCCATGGATGCGGATGTGATTACGATTGAAACATCCCGTTCACAAATGGAATTACTCGACGCCTTTGTGGACTTCAATTATCCGAATGAGATCGGGCCCGGTGTATACGACATCCACAGCCCGCGGATACCAACAACCGATGAAATGGCAGACCTGTTAAACAAAGCCATGCATGTGCTTCCGGTACGCAACATCTGGGTAAATCCTGATTGCGGATTAAAAACACGCAGATGGCCTGAAACAGAAGCAGCATTGATTAACATGGTAGCTGCCGCTCAAAAGATCCGTAAAGAGATCACGACGGTAGTTTAAAATAAAATACCGTTCCGACAGTCACCGGAACGGTATTTTTATTTTACTATCAACAATGTTTTCATCCGCGGATTACGCGTAATAAAACGGCAATGATTGCAATCACCAATAAAATATGAATGATACCGCCCTGATTGTAACCGAACAATCCGATCAGCCAGGCAATAACCAAGATCACAGCAATTAAATAAAGCAAGTTTCCCATATATACGTTTGTTTAAAATTAATAGAATTTAAAAACTATTTGATATAAAACATGTCTGTGGCAATTGTTGATTGGCACAGTTTAAGTTTCCAACAGATTTACAGCTTACTTTCTTTTATACGTATACATACCTAATGGATCCTGCCGCAATACCTTTGTCAATGCAATATACATGGCAGGCTGGTTTGCATAAAAATGTCCCGGCCGTTCGAAAAAATATTCTACAGCAACTGCAAAATATTCATTCCGATCTACTTCACTATATTCCTTGTATTTTGATTTGCCGCTTGCTATATATTTTTCAGCTTCGTTTTTATATAACTGCATCAAATCATAATACCGGTTGAATCGAAACATTTTAGATGAAAGGTTATTTAACTGATGTTCCAGTGTAAAAGCCATAGCTAAAATTTTCAAACCCGGATTATACCCATCGTGAAAAGAATCAAAACCAGCACGAAAATCATCCCAGGGAATTTCAACTTCTTTTGCCTTATGCATATGCTGAAGCGATTCCAGCTCGTTGTTTGAAATATGTATGGCATCAAAATGTGACAAGTAATATGCTTCCAGGTGGAACATGATCAATGTTGCAGCAGCTGCAATCATTACTTTCATTTCTTCTGTTATTTCAATGGAATCTTCTGAAGTGAATTTTTTATTCACTAAAAAATGATGCACACGTTTTCTGAATGCTCTTTGATCATCCTTTGATAAGCGGTTATAATAATAAAACCGTTCTTCAAGAATGGCGCATCTGGAACTGCTTAAGGGCAATAAATACCGGAATATTTTCGATAAATGAATTTCGTAAATAATACACTGATTGATTATGATGGCTGAAACAATTACGATAACCGTTCCGATAAACCACCACGGGCTTGTTTTCTGATCCGGCGCCACACCCGGATATTGCTGCTGTTGTAAAAGAATTTGTAAGAGTATTAACATATGGATTGGATTGCATAAACAGTATTATTCCAGCTTACCGTATCGCCGGTTTTTTTCCCCATAAATAATTTACCTATCGGCGAATCCGGTGCAATGATAAAATACTGCTTATCCTGGAACGTAATTAAACCGATACTGATCGAGATATAAAAAATTCCTTTAGATGTTGTTACCAGAGAACCTGGAATAATTATTTCAGAGATCCGGTCCGTAACAATTGCCTGCATCATACCCTCTAGTTTTTCTGCTTCTGAAAGTTGTTTGGTATTTTTTTCTATTTCAAGCTGCGCCATGGCCCTGCCTGTTTCGTATTTATCACCGGCACTGCTTTTTGTTTCTTCGTTTGCAGACGATTGCGTTTTTTTTATTTCTGTTTTAAGGCGTGTAATACGCTCTAATACATAATCGTTGCAGTAGGTATATAAATCGTTTTTAAGAGTAATCATTTATATTTAAAATCTATGAACAAAAGCATCACAGGAACGTTTTGTAAACCAATGTGGTTATTTATACGTAAAAATAGCATAAATAGCTTCTGATTAAGAAATTCTATTTAATTATACTTTTTAACTTAAATTTTATAACAATTAACCGGTTAAAAATTTGTTACTTTGAATATGAAAAAATTCATTTCCATACTATGTATTCTATTGCTGCTGATTGCTACAAGCAACCTGGCGGTAAATATACATTTTTGCGGAGGTGCCGTTTCTTCTATTGATTTTTTTGGAAAAAGTACTGGTTGCGGATCTTGCGAAACAAAAGGTTCTTCGATTAATGCTGAATCCTGCTGTAAAAATATAGCAGCAATCATTCATACAGACGACACTACAACTTCTGGTTTTTCTTTTCAGACAGCACAGCAATCTGCTATTGCACTCCCGGTTACATTTACCTATACATCTCAGATCTCTTATGCTTCTGAAATTTTAACAGGATCTGTTACCTGTAATGCACCTCCTCACCTTTCTGCACAGCCTTATTATATATTGTACAGAAGCCTGATCATTTGATTGTTATTTTTACTTGTGCAAACCATTCCCGGCTGCACTCAAATTCCTATTCTGACACACTGTTAAACGATAATGCGCCGATCAATTATTATTGATCTGTATGAGCATTGTAACAATCTATTACTGTACACTAGAGTCTTCGTGAAGATTTTAATGTATTGTAACGATATTAATCGAATAAAACAGCAACAGAATAAATATACATCTCTCTTAAAAAAATTATCAATTACTAAACATCTATAAATCATGAAAACGATTATTTTCTCAATAGTATTTGTATGTGCAGGCTTTATACAGACTGCATTTGCAACAAAAAATCACTATGAAACGGCTACTTTTAAAGTAAGCGGTATGTGTGAAATGTGCAAGAACAGAATTGAAACTGCTCTTAAAGCAAACACAGCCGTGCAAAGCGCCACCTGGGATGCAGACACAAAAGTAGTAACAGTAGTATATAATCCGCATGCTGCTACGGTTGACCAATTGCAACAGCTTGTTGCAGATGCAGGGCATGATACAGAAAAAATAAAAGCGACAGACGCTGCTTATAAAGCATTGCCAAAATGCTGCCAGTTTAACAATGCTGATAAAAATTGCTGCGCGAAAAAATGCTGTAAAAAGAAAGCATGTGTAAAAGATTGCTGCACAGCTGAATGTACTACAGATAAAGCCTGCACAAAAGATTGCTGCCAGGCTGCATGCTGCAAGTAAGCATTAATTCTTATTCGTCGGGCCTGTATACTGGCCTGACGAATATTATTTAACTAAATTGAACAATCATGAATAAAGAAATTCTGCACATTAAAAATATGGTCTGCCCGCGATGTATTGCATCGGTAGAAGATATTCTGCATGAATTAAATTATTCTGTTGAGCAGGTTCTACTGGGCGAAGCTGTATTAAATGAAACCTTATCGGTCAATCAGCTTGCTGTATTAAAAGACAAATTATTAAAGCAGGGATTTGAATTACTTGAAGATAAAAAAGACAAAATAGTTGAAGCAGTTAAAACGCACGTCATTCAGCTGGTAAAAAATCCGGACAAGCATTCTTCCACAAAATTATCTACCTATTTATCTAAAGAACTTGGCTATGATTATTCTCACATCAGTTCACTTTTTACAGCCAGTCAGCACATCACGATTGAAAAATATGTGATTCTTCAGAAAATAGAATACGTAAAAGAATTACTTTCTTACAATGAGTTAACTGTTTCAGAAATTTCCGATACATTAAATTACAGCAGTGTTGCAGCACTTTCTGCCCAGTTTAAAAGTATTACCGGAATTACACCTTCTAAATTTAAATCAAGTGATCAGGCAAGAAAATCACTGGATAATTTAATTCCATGATTATATAAAGCTTTTCTGAATTTTTGTAACACATTTTTATCATTCATCCATATATTTATCCCTCAATCAAACAACAAGCACTATGAAAACATTACATTTCAAAACAGATGTTAACTGTTCAAGTTGCATTGCAACTGTAAGTCCGGAGCTGGAGTTTAAAGATAAAATTCAGGATTGGAGTATTGATATCACAAACCCGGATAATATTTTAACCATTACGACTGATTACACTGAAGCTGAAGTTAAAGAAATCCTGGAAAAAGTAGGTCACAAAGCCGAACCTGTGCCTGCATAAATTCTTGTTTAAAACATACACTATTTGTCCATTTCCTTTTAAACAAATAGATTTTATTCTTATGAACCGACCACAATATGTTTTCGAAAGGAAGAAATATTGTGTATTCAATTCATAATCCCTTCTAACCCCTATTACTCTATTATATTACTAATACATGACACATACATACAGTGTAACAGGCATGTCTTGTTCTGGTTGTAAAGCCAGGGTAGAAAAGGCATTGAGCAGCTTACCTGAAGTAACTGCCGTAATAGCTGATGTTCAAAAAGCAGAAGCAGTAATAGAAATGTCTGCGCACATTCCACTGGAAAAATTACAGGAAACATTAAACAGCGCCGGCCTTCATTATACACTAGCAGTACGTGAGTCAGTCAGCAACAATCATGCGCATACACATGTACCAAAAATTCCTGTAAAACCTGGCAATGGAATTTACTATTGCCCGATGCATTGTGAAGGCGATAAAACATACGACAAACCCGGGGATTGTCCGGTATGCGGTATGGATCTGGTTGAACAGCCGCGCTTGGTTTCGCAGCAGCAGTACACCTGTTCTATGCATCCCGGCGTAATAAAAGATGCCCCTGGTTCTTGCCCTGTCTGCGGCATGGATCTGATTCCGCTGGCACCAGATGAAAGCACAGAAGATAAAGCATATAAGGATCTTGCTCAGAAAATGAAAATAGCGCTTGTGTTTACAGTGCCGGTTTTTATTATCTCTATGAGTGATATGTTTCATAACAACCCATTGTCAAACGTGTTAAGTTCACAGCAATGCAACTGGATACAATTTATTTTAACACTGCCCGTGGTTTTTTATACCGGCTGGGTATTTTTTGTACGTGCCTGGAAATCTTTTATTACATGGAATTTAAATATGTTCAGCCTGATTGGCATTGGCACAGGTGTTGCGTTTTTATTCAGCATTACGGGATTGCTCTTACCGGATACTTTTCCGGATGCATTTAAAACAGCCCATGGAACGGTACATTTATATTTTGAATCCGTTGCAGTTATTTTAACACTGGTATTACTGGGTCAGCTCCTCGAAGCCCGTGCCCACAGCCAGACAAGCGGTGCTATCAAACAGCTGCTGAAGATGACTCCATCAGAAGCGATCCTGATTCAGAATGGCACAGACAAAGTTGTTTCTATCAACAACATTGCTGTTGGTAATTTATTGCGTGTTAAGCCTGGCGATAAAATTCCGGTTGACGGCATAATCAAAGAAGGCAACAGTACCATTGATGAATCCATGATTACCGGCGAGCCTATTCCGGTTGATAAGCAGCAAGGGGATGCCGTACGTGCCGGTACCATCAATGGAAAAAAATCTTTTGTGATGGAAGCACAGAAAGTCGGCGCTGATACGTTGCTCTCCCAAATCATTCAAATGGTTCAGACAGCAAGCCGTTCACGTGCACCTATTCAGAAACTAGCCGATGTAATTGCAACGTATTTTGTACCAACAGTTATTCTGATTGCCGTAAGTACCTTTGTACTCTGGGCCATATGGGGGCCTGAGCCTGCTTATGTATATGGATTTTTAAATGCTGTTGCAGTACTCATCATTGCGTGCCCCTGTGCGTTGGGTTTAGCAACGCCCATGTCTGTTATGGTGGGCATAGGCAAAGGTGCACAGGCAGGTATATTAATTAAAAATGCAGAAGCTTTGGAATTGATGAACAAAGTGAATGTTCTTATTACCGATAAAACAGGAACGATCACCGAAGGAAAACCTTCTGTTTATAAACTCATTGTTACGCCTGGAAATGAAGAGCATGAACTGCTCCAAAAAATTGCTTCTTTAAATCAATACAGCGAACACCCGTTGGCAGCCGCAATAATGGAGTATGCGAAGGCAAAAAATATTTCTCTGTATGATGTACATGATTTTGAATCACTCACAGGAAAAGGTGTTGCAGGAACGGTTGACTGAAAAAAAATTATACTGGGAAATACAACCTTGCTGGAGCAGGTACAGGCAGTTGTTCCCGACGCATTATCTGTGCAAGCTGTCGAAGAACAGAAATCCGGCAAGACTGTTTCGTACATAGCTGTTGATGCACAGGTATTGGGGTGCGTAGTCATTTCAGATGCAATAAAAGCAACCAGCAAACAGGCCATTGCCGATTTACGTGCCAATGGTATTGAGGTAATCATGCTTACGGGAGACAATAAAAATACAGCCCAAGCAGTTGCCGGCGAATTACAGCTGACGGATTTTAAAGCAGAATGTTTACCGGAAGATAAATTGAACCGGATAAAAGAATTACAGGCCAAAGGGAAAATTGTTGCTATGGCCGGAGATGGCATTAATGATTCGCCTGCGCTGGCTCAGGCAAACGTTGGTATTGCAATGGGCACAGGTACAGATGTTGCAATCGAAAGTGCTGCGATCACATTGGTAAAAGGTGATCTGCACGGAATTTTAAAAGCAAAAAAATTAAGTCATGCTGTTATGAAAAATATTAAACAGAATTTATTCTTTGCATTTATATACAATACCCTTGGTATTCCGGTTGCTGCCGGGATATTATTTCCTGCTTTCGGCATGCTGTTATCGCCGATGCTTGCAGCTACTGCTATGAGTCTAAGTTCGGTTTCGGTAATTGTAAATGCACTTAGATTAAAACGCGTTTCCTTAAATTAATTATCCTCTGTATCAATATCTTTGCCCGACAAGCACGCTTACGCAAACTTGTTGGGCTTTTTTTGTGTTTGTTTTTAAACCGGAAGTCCTATTCTGACTTTTAGCAAACATTTAATCCTATATATTTCTTATCTTAGTTACAATCAATCCGATTATTTAGTACAGTTTAATGAAAAGTGAATCAACGTATAAAGCAGCCCGTATTGTAGCGGAATCTGTAGAAACAATTTTTTCAAACCACCTGGAGAAAGCAATACAGCTAGGCGAAAAGAATTTAGCCTCTGTACCGACTGCTTCTACCATAGAATCATTTATCGATGTCGGTTTCTGGACGAGCCTGCGTCATGAAGAAGGCCGTTCACCTCGAATATCGTTAGCATATCTTAAACCCGAACAGGCAGGCACTCCGATCATATTTGCACAGCCCATTCCGTTTACCCCAAAAACATTAACCAAACTTTCTCCCGGCTACGAGCGCGCAGGTATTCATCTTGGTTTGTGGCACGATGCGGATAATGCACTCTACGTTTGGGGTGCTACGCTTACCTTACCCAACTGTTGTTTTGTACTGGACATTTCTGAAGCAGGCCAGGTTGTAATTAAACACAGACGTATAGATGGCTTTGGTAAATTTTCAAACATAGCTGTTTTAGCTGGCGACGAAATTAAAATTGTAGACGAACAGAATTCTACAAATGGTTCCTGTCCGAAAATCATCAGTTCGCTGCTTGATTTTGCATCCGTAACATCACGTAACGATACGGTAAATGTTACGCTTCAGCTTGCTGTGTCCATGCGGGCACACAAACGCGGCGGTACATTATTGATTGTACCTTCGCAAACCAAAGAGTGGCGCGAATCAATCAGTCATCCGTTGCATTATGCGATCAAGCCAGCCTTCTCAGGTCTGGCCGATTTAATTAAGAAAAATGAAATAGATAATTCAATTCCCAACTGGCAGGCGTTACTTGCTAAAGAAGTTGATATTATCGGCGGACTAACTGCGATTGATGGTGCAACGATCATTAATGATGAATATAAATTATTGGCCTTTGGTGAAAAAATTGTTCAGCGTGTCGGTCAGCCAATTATAGAGAAAGTTATTGAAACAGAACCCATAAAAGAAAACACTGCAAATGTAGTGTTCCCTTCTAAAACTGGCGGTACACGGCATTTATCCGCAGCTCAGTTTGTGCAGGACCAAAACAATGCCATTGCACTGGTGGCTTCTCAGGACGGACGTTTTACCGTTTTTGCCTGGTCACCTAAAGATCAAATGGTACAGGCGCATCGTATTGATTCGTTATTATTATAATCCGTTATATGGGAAACCTGTTCTATTTTATTCTTGCTGCTTTCTGTGAAATTTCGGGCTGCTATTTATTCTGGCTCCATTTCAGATCGGACAAACCTGCGTTACTCTTACTGCCAGCTGCAGCATGCTTATTGGTCTTTGCGTATCTGCTCACTAAAATAGACACCGCAACAGCCGGAAGAGCGTATGCAGTATACGGCGGTATTTATATTGTCTGTTCCTTAGCGTGGATGTATGGTATCGAAAAGTTTTCACCCGACATCTGGGATTACATTGGCGTAGGCATTTGCCTGATCGGTGCATCGGTTATTTTATTTGCACCCAGATAATATACCTTTTGTGTCTTTTCAATAAAATATTTATCTTTTATAAACGTCTGTAATAAACAGACGTTGTTGTTTTTTCTTATCTCTTAACTTTAATCTTTTCTTATGAAAATAAAAGCTATAATCACCGGCGCTACGGGTATGGTAGGTGAAGGCGTTATGCACGAATGCCTGCTGAATCCGGATGTGGAAGAAGTACTTATCATCAACCGCAAACCTTCCGGCTTTACACATGCTAAATTAAAAGAAATCATTCACACCGATTTCTTTAACCTAGCTCCAGTCGAACAACAACTCGCAGGCTATAATGCCTGTTATTTTTGCTTAGGCGTTTCTTCTATCGGAATGAATGAGGCTGACTATACAAAAATGACATATACATTAACCATGCATGTTGCCGAAACACTTAGCCGCTTAAACAAAGATATGACCTTCTGTTATGTATCGGGTGCTTCTACAGACAGCACAGAAAAAGGAAAGTCTATGTGGGCACGCGTAAAAGGGAAAACAGAAAATGACCTCACCAGACTTCCATTTAAAGATGTATATAATTTCAGGCCGGGCTATATGCAGCCAACACCAGGGCTAAAGAATACGCAGAAATACTATACATACATGAGCTGGATGTATCCGTTTTTAAAGCTGGTTTTTAAAAATTATGTTTCTACCTTGAAAGATGTCGGATTGGCAATGATCCGTGTTACCCTCTTCGGACATAACAAGCAGGTGCTGGAAGTGCCGGATATAAAAGCATTGGCTAAAAAAACACAATTTGTTTAATCGTAATTCATAGCACGCATGGATATGAAAAAAGTTTGGTTCATCACAGGTTGCTCCACTGGCTTTGGCCGTGCGCTTGCCAGCCATGTATTAAGTATCGGCCAGCAAGTTGTTGTTACCGCACGTAAGATTTCTGATATCAGCGATCTTATTATTGGACATGAATCCGATGTATTGGCGCTTTCGCTGGATGTAACAAAGCCGGATGAAATTAAGAATGCGGTTCATAAAGCAATTGACCGTTTCGGACGGATTGATGTATTGGTAAACAACGCAGGTATCGGTTATTTTGGTGCTGTGGAAGAAAGTGAAGATGAAGCCGTAAGAAAAATGTTTGAAATAAATTTCTTTGGTTTAGCCAACATGACCAAAGCCGTTTTACCGGTCATGCGCAAACAGCGCAGCGGACATGTGATCAATATTTCTTCTGTCGGCGGCCTGGTGGCATTTCCGGCTTTAGGTTATTACAATGCAAGTAAGTTTGCCGTAGATGGTTTGTCTGAATCGTTAGCCAAGGAAGTTGCGCACCTGGGTATTCATGTAACCATTGTTGCGCCAAGCGGCTTCCGTACAGATTGGGCGGGTCGTTCTGCAGAGAATAGTAAAATTGTTATTGATGATTATGCTGAAAGTGCGGGTGCAAACAAATCTTTTATACGCGGATACAGCGGCAATCAACCAGGCGACCCGAAACGTGCGGCACAGGCTATTGTAAAAGCAGTGGAATCAAAAGAACCGCCACTACGTTTATTACTTGGTGCAGCGGCGCTTAAAGGTGCAACAGCAAAACTGGATGTATTGAAAAAAGATTATGATGCCTGGGCTGATACAACTGTATGGGCAGATCATCCAAAAGAATAAGTATAGTATAACAAAGAATAGCTATCTATGATGATAGCTATTCTTTGTTATAGGCAGCCAGTTAAATTTTTATGCGTTTTTTATCAATGCAGCTTAGCAAGTAACACATGTATATAGTTAAGTAATATCTGTGGCTGGTCTATCATCACCATATGTCCGCTATTGGGAATACTGACATGAGTAAAATCAGTTACACCAGTTCCTAATGATTCATGTGCATCATACCATGGCTTTAAAATTTCTACCTTGTTTGGCGGGTCTACTTTCATAGCCGTTAATACAATTACCGGCACATCGGGTAAATTGCCTAATGTTGCCATATACATATTGTCTTCTACCCATTCTCTGGATTCCAATGCCGCACCAAAGTTTGTTCCATAAGAAGACCATTTCCCATACATATAATCTTCCGCCTGTTGATTTTGAGCAGAATCTAAGCCAGCTTTTTCATGTGAAGGATCAATAAATAGCATGCCCGCAACCTTGGTTGGATTGTTAACAGCCCAGGCTCTTATCATAAATCCGCCTAACGAGTGGCCAATGAGCACCACTTTCCGCCCGTTCGCAAATGAATCAATAACACTCCCTAATTCACTTTGTAAGCGAGCTACATCTCTTGGTACAGGGCCGTTTCCTGATTGCCCGCGGTTTGCTCTGTCATAGGTAACAACATCTATCGTATCTGCTGCTTTTAGTGCAATATTGCTGCTGTTCCAGATAGTATGGTCATCACCTAAACCTGATTCAAAAACAACTAAATAGTTTGAATTTCTAATAACAGAGAATGTTGCCAGTTTATGGGTGCCTAAATCAACAAATGCTTTTTTTAACGCAAGCTTTGAAAAAACAGGATACGGCTCAAATTTTCTACACGCAACGGAAAACAAAAGTATACTTAGTATTATATATCGGTTTTTCATTTTTTAAAGAAGTAAGATTAATCAATCAGATTTTCATGATGCTATTAAGAATTTTTTAGCCTAAACGCTCTTTATGAAAATTATTTTACACATTAACCGTGATACCCTGCACGTGTTATTTGATGGAATTTACCAGGCAGGAAAAAGAGTGGCACTTCCGGATCAGAAAAATATACGCTGCCTTGATTGTGGTGTTTTAACTTATTCCTGATACGTGTGGTTTGTGTATACGCAGATATACCTGTTGCCGGACTCCGGATTAGTAAGCTGATTTTGACACATGTTTTCATATTGAATACGGTTTAGATTGCTCATGCAAGCTATCCAAACCGTATCTCAAAGAGTTTTCAGTTTTAAAATTTGACTTTACAGTTTGCCTAAACCGATTGATAACATTCCAAAAAAACTTCTCAATTCGTAAAAAATCGCCTAATTTTTAAATTCTCCGGGCGCTTGCTTAACAATTTCTTTAAAAACCCGGTTAAAGCTGGAAGGTGAATTGAAACCTGTTTTGTATGCTATTTCAGAAATCGAATACGAAGAATTTTTTAGATATAATTTTGCGGCTTCAACTCTTGTATGATTTAAAAATGATTTAAAAGTCATTCCCACATTCTCTTTTAATATCTCCCCTATTTTATATTCGGGAACATGTAACTGGTTGGCCAGATCTGAAGCTTTCAATTCACTGTTTGCGTAATTCTCGGATATAAATGCATGAATCTGGCTTTTCAAATCCTCATCTTTTGTTTCAAAATCGAAATCCTCTGAATATTTTACGGTTAACTGTATTCTTTTCTGTTTTTGATATAGTATACTATGTATACCAATAAATACAATTAAAACAGTGCTTACAAAAAGAGCGAGTACCCGATATAAGCTGCTATAATCACCTGCCAATTCAAGCTGTGTAATTTTAAAGACCCGTTCTTTATTAATAATAAACCCGGGATCACTAAAAACAGATATATACCCAACAGAATCTTTATCCCAGGATTTAATGTCCGATTCGGCAATATGATTATTTGCGTACCACCATTCCGGAATGGTTGTAAAACTGTCAAATGCTATTTTCAGCTTATTTTCGGCTTTCTCAACAATGTAAATATTATGATAAAGCGGGAATGAATTTCTAACGGTCGAATCATGGATTCCTTTGTTAAAATTATAAATGCGTATTGCCAGACGTTGTTTTTCCTGACTATAGAGGTGCATTTTTAATGTATAGTTTTTCAAACTAAAAAATGTGCTGTCCGTTTTGCGGATATGAATGCCTGCATATGGATACATCAGGCCTTTTTTCAGGCAGCAGCTGAATGTTAGTGCATTGTTTGTCCTGGATATTATTTTCGTTTCTGAATATCCTCCGTCCCAAACATCTGAAAAAGGTTCAATGATATATTCTTTTGAATCCAGCAGGTTTATGGTTTCCTTTCTTTCAACCAAAAATGCAGCGAAACAACTTATCAGCAAAAATGTGATAACCGCAATAAACTGAATGCGAAATCGCTTCTTATAAAAATATTCCTTCAACTGAATATGTATTATGTAGATTAGTCCACTCTATAGGGAATGCTAATTTAATCATAATTGTAAAACATTTTTGAATTGCAGGTGTTTTTATACATTATGCTTTGTTTCTCTAACATACTATTTGTGTAAATAACACAGTATAAAGCAGCTGCATTAAAAAAACGCAATCCTTATTTCCTGATGCACCACGTCAAAACGCTGCTTGTATTGAAAATCAGTTTTTAGGAGCAATTTGGCCGAATCTTAAAAGAAGAATGAAAATTACCCTCCGGGTCAATTTCCGGCAGCTTTTGGGTCTTATGTAACACCAACATTTTAATGCCTGTATTTTTTATTTAAGCAATAAAAAATAATGCCTCTAATTTGACTCAGGGATTATTTTTACCTGTATATCTGCTTTAAATTTTACCCTTTTTTTCTTCTTCCAAAAAGCTGTTTGGGAGCATAATCCCGATCCATTTTTATTCAAAAAATCAATTGCCCCGTATATTCGAATAGTATTAGAAAAAAAAGGAATAATAATATGATGTATACAAGAAATGTACGGATTCCACAGTTTCAGCTGCAAATGGCGATTGCGTTATTATTATCGGGACTTATTTTCCTGTCCTGCAAAAAGGATACGGTAAGCCCGTCTGTACCCATTCCAGCAGTAGATACCAATATGGTGTTTATTGATGCTTCAAATACAAACATTCACTATTCAGGGAGAATTGATTTCAGCAACCCTAAAGCACCTGCTTTCTGGTTTCCCGGCATTTCAATAAAGGCATCTTTTCAGGGACCTTCTATTGATGTGGTTATTAAAGATGATGCTTCAGGTACAGATCAGGGTACAAATTATTACAACATCTTTATTGATCAGCAGCTTCACACCGTTTTGAAAGTAAACGCAGAAGATACGTTGTATAAAATTGCCCGTAACCTTACAGATGCAAACCATACGATAGAAGTTTTCAAACGCACAGAGGCGCAGGTTGGATCTTCCAGCTTTAAGGGATTTTGTCTGCAGGCCAATAAAAACCTGACAGCTTCAGCAAAGCCCGCGCACAAAATTGAATTCATTGGTGATTCTTATACCTGTGGCTACGGAAATGAATTAAGTATACCTGCACCGCCCAACGGTAATCCCGACACAGGCTTTCATTCTGTAAATGAAAACAATTACACGGCCTGGGGAGCGATAGTTGCACGTGAGCTGGATGCCGAATATCATTGTACGGCTTATTCTGGCAGAGGTATATACCGTAACAACAACGGCGCTGCTACAGGCGTATTACCTTCTATTTATAACAGAATTAATCCGGATGATGCATCCTCTCAATGGAACACCGCAACGTACATTCCGGATGTTATCGTCATTCATCTTGGCACAAACGATTTTGCGCCTGAACAGCTGTCAACACCAGACATGGTAGATTCGGCAGCCTTTGTAAGCGGGTACATTAATTTTATTACAACACTGAGAAGCTATTATCCGGCAGCAAAAATTATTTGTGTACGTCCGAATTCATTAACAGATTATTACCCGGTTGGCCTGAAAGCATTAACCCGTATGACGCGTTATACAAAAGCGGTAACAGACCATTTCGTCCCAACAGATGCCAATGTATTTTATTTCGCTCTTGCACCACAGAATGCGCCATATGGTGAAGACTGGCATCCTTCTGCTGCAACGCATCAATCCATGGCTGCACAGATAAAAACATTTATTAAAACACGTGCAGGCTGGTAATATCTTATTCACAGACTCTGTTGATTGCACAGAGTCTGTTTAACCTTTTAACTGCTTATCTGATGAACCGATTTCCTGTTATGTTTATCTGGCTGCTATGTACAGTCCATGCACATGCATCGGATGTACTTATACTATCCAACGCGCAGGTAAATGGCATATCGTTATCCGATAATTACATAACCATACTGGAAGATACAACAGCAGCCTTTTCCATTACTGAAGTTATTGCCGCTGATTCTGCTCAACAGTTTAAACAGGCATCGTATAATTTCAACATACATCCGGCTTCTGTTTATTGGATAAAGTTCACAGTAAAAAATGAAGGAGATGTATTTACCCAATATGTAATAGAAAACTACTATGCGCATGCAAAAGAGTTTTCTGTTTTTTATCAGGAACATGGAAAACTCTTTCAGCAAAAAACCGGTGAATATGTAACCTATAAAAACAGAAACTTTTCCCATAAAAATTTAGTACTTGATCTTCCTGCACCGCAGGCAGGAAATGAGCGGACGTTTTACCTCAAGGTTTATTCCGGACTATATGTCAATTTTAATTTTGTTATAAACAACCAGCATTCCTTTACCCATTACAGTACAACCGAATATTTCTTTTTAGGAATTTATTACGGTATCATTTTACTGTTGATTTTGTACAACATCATTTTGTTTTTTACCATCCGTGCAAGGCTTTATATCCTGTATATTTTTTATCTTCTTTCAGGTATGCTTATTTCTATTAATGAAGATAAGCTGGGTTATCAGTATTTATGGCCTGAACAGCCAGAGTTGAATCCGTTGCTTTCGTTTCATGTTGCACCTGTATTGCTGGTGTTCTGCTTCATTGTGTATGCATCAAATTTTCTGGAGCTGTATAAAAGAATCAAATCTTTATTTTTTTTAGTATGGGCTTCGTTTGCTTTTTACATCGCGGTGTTCATACTGAATTTCTATTTTCCGTTATTACTTGCAATACGGATACTGACCCCATTGCCTTTCCTGATGGTCTTCATCTCAACAATCATTATTTATAGTAAGGGATATAAATCTGCGCGATTTTTTATTCTTGGTGCCGGACTAATTTTAACAAGTATCATTTTAATTCAGCTGCGTGCTCTGGCTATTATCATGGGTTCAATTTTCACCGTTTACATTTTCAACTACAGCTTAATTATTGAGTCCATTATTTTATCTATCGCCTTATCAGACAGGATCAGCATCATACGAAAAGAAAAAGAAGCGGCACAGGCCAGTGTGCTTAAGGAACTAAAAGAAAAAGAACAACTGCAGATTGAGGTGAACAAACAGCTGAAGGAAAAACAGGAAATGCAGCAACGCATAAATCAGGAGCTTGAAATAAAAGTAACCGAACGGACCAGAGAATTAAGCAGCCGCTCTGAAGAGTTAGAGATTGCAAACGTTAAGCTGCAATCACTGATCGAACAAACCAACAGGATGAACATAAAATTAGATCTCGACAATTGGGAGCTGAAAAAAAATGTGCGTCATGAACTGGTACAACGTATCACCGGACAGGAAGTAAGCATCGATATATTCAAAACTGTTTTTAAAGATGATATAACCTGCCTGCGTTTTTTAGATGAATTGAAATGGAGTAATGGTTTTGTTTGTACTAAATGCCAATACACAAAATACAAAGAAGTAGAGCATACCTATGTGCGCAAGTGCAGCCGTTGCAGCCATCCGGAGTCTGTTACAGCAAATACCTTTCTTCATGGAATAAAATTTTCCATCACGCATGCCTTATACCTCATCTATCTCATTCATACAAGAAAAGGCGATGTTAAACTTGAACACATTTCTGAAATAGCCGGTATCAGTATTGTTTCCGCTTCTAAATTCCGGGCAAAGGTTATGGAAAAAACGCTGCTGCTGGAAAAGAAACAGAAAATTGTTACCTGGGAAGAAATAATACTAAACTGATTGCAAACAACTAAACCAAACATATGAAAAAAGTACTTCTATCTCTTTCTGCCTGTCTTATACTGACAATGCATACATTGCAGGCGCAGATACCAGGCGGCATCTGCAATTGGGACAACGATAAAAAAGCTGCCATTGTATTGACCTTTGATGACTGGTCTCCGGGGCATTATCCCATTGCTGTGCCGGAATTGAAAAGCCGGAATCTTGTCGGTACCTTCTTTGCAACCAACTCAACCGGATCATATTCCTGGCCGCAAATAAGAATTGCTGCCGCTGATGGCAATGAAATCGGGAACCATACAAAAACCCATCCGCACCTGACAACATTAACGCCTGCACAGCTGAATGATGAAATACGGGCCATGAAAATTAGTATTGACCAAAATATCACTACACAAAAAGTTACAACCTTTGCCTATCCGTTCGGTGAATACAATGCTGCTGTTTTAGATTCCGTAAAAAAAAGCGGACACATTGCTGCACGTGGTGTACAGCCCGCATCCAGCTACCCGTACAATTTTGCAGCAACGGAAAATGCGTATTACAACATAGCCACGTATGCCATGGGACCAACAGTTACGATAGCAACCTTTAACGGACTGGTACAAAATGTAACCACAGGCGGCGGTTTGCTGACTTTCTTATACCATAGCATTGATGATGCAACCACTAGCCATGGCGACAACTGGTATTCGCAGGTAAAGCAGGCTGATCTGCAGGCACAGCTGGACAAATTAGTTTCTGTTAAAGATGTTGTATGGATCACCACATTTTCACAGGCTATAAAATACCACAAAGAAAAAGCCTGTGCCACATTGACCCAGACACAGGTACCTGATGGTACCACCTGGAAATTTACACTTACAGATACGCTTTCAAACAACACCATATACAATCAGCCTTTAAGTATTAAACTGAAGATGCATGGCGTAAACTATATGTCTGTATTACAAAACGGTGTAGCTCTCCCAATCGACCGCATTCGCAACGATAGTATTTTGTTTCATGCTGTTCCGGATAAAGGTGAAATCGTATTGACAACACAACTCATTACATCAACCAAAAATATGCAGGCAGCAAGCGATAACATTACGGTTTCACCGGTACCAAGCAATGGGCTGATCACCATTCATGCCGCTAAAACAATCAATCCTTCTTCAGTTATAGTTTCTGATTTAGCCGGCAATATATTATTTCATCAACCACATGTATCCTTTGCTGATGATGTACAGATTGATCTGAGCGGATTCAAAGAAGGAGCCTATTTAATTCATATTTACGAAGGAGAACAGCTGATCACAAAAAAAGCAATACGCGTAAACTAATCAACATTTCTACCCTCTGTTTTCAAAATGGATGCAAAAATCCTGCACGTATACCTAATTGTATGCATGCAGGATTTATGTTTATTGCCCAAAAACTACTTCAGCAGCTCATTTAACTCCTGCATAATTTCTTTACCTTCATCCTGATTGTACCATTTTTGTAATTCCAGCTTGATGGTTTCAAAGTCGGCATTTTCGGTTTTTAATTTATCGTATATTACCTGACAGCCCAGCGGTCTTGGCCCCCAGGTAAAAAGATCTTCTCCGGCGGCGTTACGGACAATTAATTTAGGAATTGATTTGCCGCCTTTTGTAAGGTATTGGTTTATCCGAAACGGTTCTGCATCACGAAGCTCATAGTCGACCGTGATAAGCGGATTTTGCTGAGCGATTAAATGAAGAAACGGTACTACATGAGCAGCATCGCCGCACCAGGGCTCGGTAATAATGATCCAGTGTTGAGGTTCCTTTATACTTACAACAGTCTCTTTTATCTGGTGAGATAATGTACCATGTTTTAGCCAACGGCTTGTTCTAGACCAGTTTAATTTTGCATAATTAAAATAATCGGGATTGTTGTATGGTGCCGGTGGCTCCGGGTTTTTAACCAGGGATTCGAAATAAGTTAAATAAGACTCAACGTTCATGGGGGTATGTAGTAAATTCTATATGTTCAAACCAAAACAATTCAAAGCTAGTTCCAATCCACTCACGCAACACGCTGCCAGTATACCTCAAAATTCAGCACTGCATACCGTTGATTTAAAAACAGCTTTAAAGACACTAAATTGTGTCATTTTTATGAATTAATATGTTGACGCCAGCCAAAGCAATCAAATTACTTTGTATCTTCATAATGAACTTTATAGGTTTTTTAACATATTGAATTTTTAAATGAAACATCGTTTCAAACGGATTCTTCTTTTTTTATCTATTCCCATATTATTGGGAGGAATGCTTCATTATACGATTTCCTATAAAATAAAAAACGTTTTACAGCTTCTTATTGAAAAGGAATCGGATAGCACCTATGCTTTCCATGCATCAAAAATTGAAGTTTCATTTTGGAATAAAAGTTTTGTTATTGAAAAGGCTCAGTTTATAAGTCTTGATACCAGTAAATCAAAAATGCATTACACCGTTGAAATTCCACAGATGTATATGCAGATTCAATCGTGGAGTGATATTATTTTCAAGCGTAAAATATCCATTGACAGTTTAAGTTTCATTGATTCAAAAATAGGTGTCTATGAAAAAACACTTCATAAAATAAAACCAAAAGGAAATGTTGATATACAGGAAGTATTTAAAACCTTCGAAAAAATACTTGTTTTTCTAGAAGTAAAATCCTTTTCCATTCAGAATGGAAGCTTTTCTTATAAAACAATTCATTCACCTAAAACATTATCCGGCCAGGGTATAAATTTTTCTATCCGGAATTTATCTGAAAAAAATAAAAAAGGCCATCTCCTTTATTCAGAGGATATAACACTCGACATGAAGAATCAGGAATGGCACTTACCTGATGGCATACATACTGTAAGTTTTAAACGCTTATCTTTTTCAGGCAAGAACCAATTTTTTGAACTGGACTCCTTTACTATTAACAGTGCTGCTAATGCGGATAAGGAAGAGATAAATCTTTATACGGAAAAATTCTTTTTTAATTCTGTTGAACTTGAATCCATGTACCAGAACAATACATTAGCAATTGATACGCTGCTTTGTATCCGTCCTGTTTTAACATTAAGCCTTGCAAAAAATAAAGCAACGCCTGCGGATACATCTAAATCCATAGCAAAATTTTTACCGGGTTTATTTAAAGCATCGCATATCAATTATATCAATATAGAAGATGGACAGATTTTATTAAAAAATAAAAAAATGGACAGTACAGATGCACTGGTACAAAAAAGCAATCTGAAAATTTATAACCTGTCATTGAATGAAAACAGAGTTCCGTTTCTAAAAACAGATAGTATATTATTTGGCTTAAAAGACATAAAGTTTATAACGCCTGACAGCACATTCGAAATTGTTGCAAGCGAACTGCTGATTATTAATAATGATCTTGTATTACGGAATTCATTTTTTGGGCCAGCCCATACAAGCACAACCGGAAAAAGTATTTCCTTTTCTGCACCGGAATTCCGATTGAATGACATTAATTTTGTTGACCTCATTCAACGGAAGTTAAATGCAAAACAAGCCGAACTTTACCGGCCCAATATTATTATAAAGTCGGTGAAGGACAATGCATCCGGAGCCGATACAGCTGTTACAAACATTGAACATTTTTATTCTTCGTTACATGGCTTCAGAGAACTTGTAGGCGTTGAACGCTTAAACATTATAGATGGCAACATACACATCAGGAATTCCGGCAAACAGCATACCAGCCTGCATATGGAAGGCATTGATGCGTTAATACTACCTATAAACGTTGTAAACAGTTCAGCGTTATTAGACATAAAACATGCGCTTCCTGACATTAAGATTGCAAAAATTTCGATCGAATCTGATCATGCTCACATTACTATTAACCGCTTTGCTTTTAATGGTGTGCAAAGAAAAAATTATGCTGATCATGTTCATTTAAAAATGCGGGATGAATTAGATATTGAAGGAAATACTATTTATTGGGAAATTTTTGACTGGGATCTTTTCCAGAAATATAAGCGTATCGATATCAAAGAATTTTCAGCGCAAAAATTATCTGTCAAAGCTGGTGCAGAAGAAGAAAAAAAATCATCCGATGTACCTCGCAAAAATCTGCCGGATATACGTGTTGGCAAATTAAACATCGGCCAGTTATTAGTGCACTCTGCCATTGCAGATGATACATTTTCATTTACTGCACATAATGTAACCGTAGATTCGCTGCGTACTCAAAAACGTTTTTTTGCCTGGAAAAAGGTTGACGGAATCTATGAAAATATTCACATGAAAAAAGATCATGTAACGGCACATATACAATTATTGAAATTTGATGCCTTGACTCAAGTTATTCTTCAAAATATATCGCTGGATAAAAAAGACACTGGCACAAATATTCATGTAAAAATCCCTTCCGTTATTGTTTTAGGCAATTTCTATTCCACCGATTTTTCATCTGTTTCTATTCAGAAACTGAACATTCAGGATCCTGTTATAAACTATTCCAGTATTTCGGATGCACCGAAAAAGCCTGCTGCAAAAAAAGAATTCAGCATTCCAATAAACCTTAAAACGAAAGAGCTGATTGTTTCTAATGCATCGGTTCATTATAAGGAGATACATGTAAACGATACCATTTCATGCACCGGAAATTTTACGGTTAAAATAGAAAACATTGCTGCTTCAAAAACCGGTAACAGAATCATTCAGTTTGATGCGTGTCAGGTAAATCTCCATCAACTGCACTTTGCTAAAAATGCAATTGATCTGGATATCCCTGTTGCTTCAATAAACGTAACAAATGGTTCTTTAAATCCGGCAGCAAATCATTCCGTCGCGTTTGAATCGAACATAGCTATCCGTTGGGAAGACATGCATTTCAGTAAAGCCGGAATTAAAAATAACGGTGTACTTCAATTAAAAAATGTATCAGGCAGCTTTATAAAAAATCAATTTTCTTATACAACGCATACGGCTATACCATGGCAATCACTATTAACTAGTCTTAGCATTGACAAAGGGACGGGCAGCTTTTTAAGTGACCATGCTGTTTTCAAAATAAATGAAATCACCTGGCAGAACAAATTGAATCTATTATCCTTTAATAACATCAGCTACCACCCGAAGCTTGAGCTGGAAGATGCCATTAAATACGCGTCTACACAATTTGATTACTTAACCTTAACTGGTAAATCAATCCGCATAAAAAATATGAACATTGGCGGTACTACCAACGATTCCATTATTCATATTCAGAATATTCTGCTGGATCACCTGGAATTATCTTCAACACGTGATAAAAATGTTCCGAGGAAAATTGTTAAGCTCAAAGAAATGCCAACACGAATTATTCAGGCCATCCCCATCCCACTTGCTATCGATTCTGTAAACATACGGAACAGTAAAGTAGTGGTACATCAGATTGAAGCGAATACGTATGCAAAAGCCATGATCCCGATAGACAATATCAATGCAACCATTACAAACATTACAAATAGAGCGGGTGTAAAAGACAGCCTTTATTTAACCGCCCATGCAGACATTCTGGGTGTTGCAATCCGTTCTTTTGCTTATACAGAATCATACGCTGATTCGCTTTCTTATTTTCATGCATCCAGCCACATCGTGCCCGGTAAATTTACCAGTCTGAATCCGATCACGATACCGCTTGCCGCAGTGTCTATCGATAATGGTTACTCTAATAAACTGCATGCGGAATGGTCGGGCAATAAATATGCAACAATCGGCCAAATGGATTTTATATATAAAGATCTTGCGGTGCATGTCTTAAGTAAAAATGATACATCGCATACAAACCTTGCTTTATTGATTGAGAATAAAGTGGCAAAAGAGATCATTAATAAAAACAATAAAAAACCTTCTGTTATATTCTTTGAACGCAATACAGAAAAACAGATTTTCAACTACTGGCTGAAAGCCACGCTGCAGGGGGTATATAGTTCCGTCGGATTAAAAAGAAATGATAAATATCTGAAGCATTATTCCAAAGTAAAAGATAAATATCACTTGCCGGCTGATCCTGCAATTAACAAGTAGAAGAAGATCTATTCTTCCCCGGCAAATAAACCCAGTATATCGCTTACTTTATCAGCGTCCGCAGACTCCACCAGATACAGTACATCTCCATTTATACTCCATTTTGCCGTTGGCAGGTAAGGCAGTTTGTTTTCCTTACCGATCGTATTGGCCTCATGATAGGAATCGCAAAATAAGATCGTGATTTTAACCGGATCTTTTTCTTTTACAGAAACAAACCTGCAGCCATCATGGATACAATCTGATTTCTTCCAGCTGCGCCATTCAAAAGGAGCAGCAACAAGCACTTCATCTATCCGGTTCAAAAAATATTCCATGCGTTTTGCATTGGGATGATTGATGGAAAGTACAATGGTATTTTTCATGTTAAATGCTGTTAAATTACCTGGGTTATATTACTACTAATATGCTTATAACGAAATTGAAAAATGATGCTTGTATCTATATACATTCAATCGCTTTAACTGAGTACTATTTTAATTGACATGCCACCTCTGCATTAAGCATGTCGTATAAAGATAAAAGCCCACCTTGCATGCACCTACTGCTTGCCTCTAGCTATCAGATGATTTTTCATTGGAAGGAAAAGGTTTAATAAATATATCTTGATGTGGAAACTGAATGCTGTTCGTTTTAAATGCGTTTTGAATAGCAATGATTAATTCGCTTTTTACAAAATTACCTGCAAAAGGTGTGGATGTCCAAAAGAAAAGCTGCAGCCTGATAGAGCTTGAATCAAAATCTGATATCAGTACAAAAGGTGTTGGATTCTTTAAAATACTATCCTGATCAGCGACCAGATCTAAAAGTATTTTTCTTGCTGATTCGAGGTCTGTACCATAAGCCACCCCTATAACTATTTGTGTGCGGCGGTTCATACCCCTTTCGTGTGTCCAGTTAGTTACATTATCATTTAATATTTCACCATTGGGTATGATCACCTTTGATCCTTCAATCGTTAATAGTGTACTGCTGCGAAAACCTATTGATTTAATAGTACCTTTCTGACCTTTTATTTCAACAAAATCCCCAACGTTAACTGGTTTTTCGAATGTAAGTATAATACCACTGACCAGATTCTGCACCAGTGACTGAAGCCCGAAACCAATTCCGACGCCTAATGCACCCAGTACAAACGTAGCCTTATCTAAAGGTATGCCAGCAGCAGCAAAGGCTACTAATAAGCCCGTAACAATAATGGTGATACGTATCAGCAATATCCAGCTTCCCAGGGTCGGCCTTCTGTTATCTGCAGCAGATGCAGATATGTCTGCTCCAAAGAAAGATATAATCTTTGATACAATTGCAGCAACAAGCAGAATTACGATGAATAAAGCAACGCTGTAAATAGAAAAGCTATAATTACCGATATGAATTTCTGAATGTATAAAATCGGTTACAGGCTGTGTGACAAAATTAAATTCATAAAAATTCCGGGCAAAAACAATGAACCATCCGATCACAAGCAACGCGTATAAAAAAAAGGGTGCTTTGTGACCAATAACACTAAAGTTTATATAAAATAAGCGTCTCTCGGGCGTACGAAACATTCGGGATGCTAATGATAACCCTTCATTGATGAGCCTGACTGTCCACAGAAATGAAATGGCTATAATCAAATTAATAAAACCGCTTGTCAATAATGACTTTGATATATTAAATCTGCCGTACATGTTAGCAGCAATAGACGCCGTTTCTATGATGATAATAAATATAATAAAGTATACGGTCGATTTTTCCCGCAACTCTTCCCTTCTCTTTTTTGATGCTATGAATGCTGCTAACGACAAACCTGCCGAGGCAATCGCCAACATGATCCATCTTTCAGTCATTGAAGCCTGCAAAATCAAATTATTGCCGCATGCAAGTAAAAACAGCATCCACATTAATAACCAGAAACACATCCAATACTTCGTGATATAATTCATATATATAATTGTGAGACAGAAAGTAGATACTACCCACAACAAGCAGTTGAATATAAAAGGCGGATTAGGAAAAATAAACTGAAAAATATTTATTACAATCATCAGAGCGGAAAGTAACGGATATTTTATCACCAACTGATCGGAAAAATCTGACCGGATCAAGTGTTCATTCTGTGCTTTCCTTTTGAGTGAAGAAATAAAATAAACCGACATACTAATAAATATCAACAGCAAGATCACACGGCCACTATTATTAGCAGCGTAGTATTTAAGCGTTAGTGAATCTTTCTCTAAAGACTGGTATATAATTTCATGAAAGGGCCGCTCAGGTATTGACGGCTCCCATAAGTAATTCATTTCCTTCTCAAACGATCTGCTGGAAAGTTCTATTTCACTTTGTTCAATATGATCCAGGGCAGCCATTATTTCAAATACCGTATAATCGATCTGCTCCTTTAGTTTTTGCAACCTGTTAATGGATTGCTCCAACGCATTATTCACCGGACGTACTTCTCTGCTTATAACAGACAGTCTTTGCAGGTGGCCTCTCAATCGTACGGAGTCTTCTGAAACGATGAACAGGGCTGGGGCACTGCTCAAAGAGTCTATGTCATTCCTGCAATCAACCAGTTTATGTTTGTATATATTGATTTTAACTTTCCGGGCATTGAGTTCATTTAATAATTCCCACAATATTTTTGAAGTTACTGTAAGATTTCGATGCGTCTGTATTGTACCTTTATTTGAAAATACACCATCACCGGCGATTATATATTTTTTTTGTATATCATCAATCTGGATCTGCCATGCTGCTGTATCCATATCACTTTTCAGATATTGTTTTGCGATACGTGCAGCCTGTAAAACTTTTTCTAATGCAAGCTCCTGATTCAGTACGAGCTTGTCTTCGTTAAATTGTTCTGCACGCTTGCCTGCTTCGTCCTTTATCAATGATTTTTGGTATAAGAGTTCCTCTTGTAGAGCCGTATCCGGTTTAGCTGAAAGCGTTTGGCCAGATGCGGCTATCATTAAAAATTGTACAGCAACAATGAGAAGAAACCTATTCATACGTTATTCTTTATATGATCTTTTTATTCGTATACTCTTTACATTTAAATTAATCTTCGCTGGTAACATATCCAATAAAAAAGACCGATTTTAACGACCGGTCTTTTTATCAGATGGATTATTAGCAGGTACATGCCTACGTTTAATTCTTACAGCGTATTTCTATTTGCTTAATTTAGTAAGTGTACTATACGTTTCAAGCGTTCCTTTTTTATATGTTTCAGAACGAACAAGGCCTATTCCATATGCATACCATTCAATCAAAACATAATCGTAATTGAGATTTACTCCTGCTATCGTTGTTATTGAATGAACCTTTGTTGAAATTTTGTAACAGTCAAATGTTCCCGCGGGAACTGTAACAGATTCTTTAGCCTGCACCAGACGTTCTGTTATTTCGTATAATAATTTTCCCACTTTTGTTCCATCACTGTCAAGCTCGGCACTTAATTTACCATTATTAAGCTTAGCCCCTACTTCCAGTACGTTAGGAAATAATAACAGATCCTGATTTATAATCCTGAATTCTCCGTTCCTGTATGATTCCAATTGCTTTTCGGAAACCACAGACTCCATATCAATCAAGGCTTCACCGTTTCTGCACTTCAGTGTTAAATCTGCTGAAGCAAGCTGCTTATCTTTTTCATCATAGCTTGTCTTCTTCAATTGGCCTGTAAGTACTGAATCTCCGGCAGAAATATCAGAGAGTATAAAAGTAGTATGCCCGGCCTGTTTGCCTTTTTTATTGTAATCAGAAAATTCATGGGTTGCACCTTCTTTAAACGTATAAAGCACGTTTTCGCATTGCTGCTGCGCTTTTACCAGGTAACATATGCTGCAAATGCATATACATACTGACAATATTTTTTTCATAGGTGAAGGGTGGAATGATGAATAGATGAATAAAAAAAGGGCCGGTAATATACCGGCCCTCATAGTATAAAATTATAGTGCTTTGATGGCAGCAATAGCCGCTTCGATCACATCATCTTTGTCTGTATCTGCAGGATTAATGAACTTAAGTACATCCGGCGGAATACCATTTTCATAGAGGTTTCCATCCATATCCCATGTTTGTGTAACAGAGAATCTGTATGTCCAGCCGTTTGGCAGTTGCCCGCCATTCGGAAGTCCCATACCACCACCTGTTGTATCGCCCATTACTGTAACATGCGGCAAGCTACGCATCGCGGTGGTAAAGAATGAGCCGGAGCTGAATGTTCCTCTATCCGTTAGCAGATATACAGGCTTGGTATATTTCGTACCGTCAGAAGGTTTGATCTTAATATCTTCTAATGCCGTAAAATCGTTGTGGCCTTTACCTTCTTTGATACGCGTTCTGTATACGGTAGATTCGCTGCCCATGAAGTGCGACACAAGTCTGGTCATGTCTGTTGCTGCACCGCCGCCATTCTGACGGACATCAATAATAAGGCCCTTCGTATCTTTATACCGGTTTAATATGAAATCAATCTGATCGTCTGTCATCGTGCCCGGGAAAGTCGAGAAAATAATATAACCTACATCTGTACCGCCGCCAACGAAATTATGCTGAAAAGGTGAGTTCAGATAGCCATCCTGGCCGATATAATGCTCATATACCACCCGTGGTGTTATATTCTGCGGGCCTTTCCAGTCAAAATGATAATCAGAGATATTGAAATCAGAAAGAAGGTTTACGTGTCCGTCTTTTAATTCATTCAGCATATTGCCCATTACAATAAACTGATCTTCCTTACTCATGCCATCGGTTATCTGTGCGCGATACGTATCGTGTATAGCGTTCCAGTCAATATTGTTGATTTCAAAAAATGAATATTTTTCGTCACACTGTTTCCACAGATATTCAAAATTTTCTACCGGGTCATCTGTTTTCAGATCTTTTTCAATAAATATCTTTTCGCATGAAAAGAATATCGTACTTGATAATAAAGCGAGTATGTATATAATTTTTTTCATGATATTATTTCAGTTTAAGCACTAATGAAACTAAAAAAATGTGATTGGCCATCTGGAACTGGTCGTATTTTTTTCCGGATAATAACAGGTCCCAATCGTATGTAAACCGCAGAATGTTGTTATTAAAAATTGCCTGCTCATACATCAGGTTCGTTGAAAGGCGCAGTCCGCTGAACGCCTGGAATTCATATCCTTTAAATAGTGATGGCTTAGGATTGCCATCTAAACCTGCAGTACTTGTATAGATATAACCGTTTCTGAACGTATTATTCATAACCGGTAAATTCAATTGAAAGAAGGTATTTCTGTATCGCGGATTAAACTTTAAAAACCAGATCTTTTTTTGTTCGGTAAGCACTATCTGGTGTGATGCTTTTATGCTTAAAAATAATGTAGTAAATATTTCCGCACCTAAGGTATTGTTCTGCAGTTTTTGATTAATTCTCAGATCGCCCCAGGCATCGAAGGTACCACCCACTTTAATATTTAATTTATCACTTGAGAGCGGGTTGATTTTCCAAAGCATGCTATAACGGACAGACGCTGATTTGAGCTTGCTTACTATTAACTGATCTGAACGGTCATATCGGTATGTTCCTGCACTGTATCTTGCCTGGATGAACATATCCTTTTTATCAGATGGCCGATCTACAAAAACAGAGATTGTTTTAGCTGTACCTTTATAAAATAAAGGCGAAGTTGCAAAATCTCTGAAACTGCTGATATTATTACCAAGTCCCAGGCCAGCATACAAAGGCCTTTTAGGTTTAACATTTGCTGAATCTTTTTCAACAGAAATGGATTCGGCAAACGATGTATTCAACATTCCAGCACTCAGGAACATGAATAATGCGATTTGTTTTTTCATTAGCGCGAATTAAAAGTTAAAATTTTAGTTTGTATCAGGCATTAAAATAGTACATGATTGCATACACAAATCACATTACAAAACGAATAGAAAGAGATTGTAAAAGTATTCCTATCTAAACAAATATATAGATTAAAAATATTTATTGTATATCTGCAACATATATTTTTAACGAAAAATATTGTAGTATTCTTTTAATGTTATATTATATTTTTTTGCTATAAAATCATCCCACAAGTACAGCATAATTCATTTAATACTTATTTTTTTACTTGCTTAACCAATACACATTGGTGGAAGAAACGCAGCATTCATTTACAAAATACAAAACGATACGCCTGCGGAATGGAACTCACCAAAGGTCTGTGTTTACAGGGCATAACGTGTTGTCCACTATATTCCGGAGACAAGAATAAAAAGTGCGCGAAGGTGATGCATCATTTATAAGTGGTGAGATTATTAGTGTATACATTAATCTCGGAGTAATGTAAACATGCAATAATAAATGTTACGGTATACCCGGGCTATTGTTTATAGAATTACAGACTGAAAAAATTGTGGTGAAAATGCACGTAACTTTCAACGATGAATCATAACAACGCGTTTCTTTTTGCCTAGATCCCGGTTTCCTTTTGAAGGAACGGAAGTGTGATAATGAATGTGGCGCCGTTACCTTTGCTGCTGTCTGCCAAAATCGTTCCCCCATGCCGTTCTACTATTTTTTTACAAAGCGATAATCCCAAACCCGTGCCTTCGTATTTATCTTTAGAATTCAGGCGGGTGAACGTTTCAAATATCTGTCCGGCCTGATCCGGTTCAAAACCAATTCCATTATCCTGTACTGAAATACGAACAACGTTCATGCTCTGTTCCGTCATGTTTTCTGATACAATCGTTATCTGGGGCGACACACCAGCTCTGGCAAATTTAATGGAGTTATTAATGAGGTTGTAGAAGAGCTGATAAAGTAATACAGGCGCACCTTCCAGTACCGGAAGATTTTTATATTGAATGACGCCTTGTGTTTTTTGCAAAGGAATTTCCAGGTCAGTTTCAATATTTTTAAGCACATTGTTGAGATCAACAGGTTCAGGTTTCTGTTTAGATGCATTGATTGTTGAGTAAGCCAGTACCCCATCAATCATATTTGACATGCGGTTTGTAGCCACATTTATTTTTTCAATGAACCGTATTGCAGATTCATCCAGCTTATCTTTAAGCTGATCTTCCAGCCGTCCGGCAAACGTTTTTATTTTTCGAACCGGCTCTTTTAAATCATGTGAAGCAACGTGTGCAAACTGCTGCAGGTCCTCATTAGAGCGTTGCAGTTCTTTGGTACGTTCTGCAACAAGGCGCTCAAGTTTTGTGGTTATTGTTTTTTGTTCGTGAATATCGGTACATGTGCCAAACCATTTTGTAATGACACCCGTTTTATCTTTTATCGGCAATGCTTTACTCAAAAACCAGCGGTATTCTCCTGTTTCTGCGCTCTTCATCCGTAGCTCAATTTGATATGGTGTACCTTTCTTTACACTTCCATACCAACAATCCAGCACTTCCTGCACATCATCCGGATGCATGACAGGCACCCAGCTCTTATCGCCAAATGCTTTTCCATCAAAACCGGTATATTCATACCAGCGCTTATTGTAATAATCAATAAAACCATCCGAACTTCCTGTCCAGATAATCTGTGGCACAAGATCAGCCAGCTGGCTGAACTTTTCTTCACTCTCTTTTATAATTGCCTGCATCTCTTTTTCCGCAGTAATATCAGCGGCAGATCCAAACCATTCAATAATATTGCCTTGCTCGTCGAGTATAGGGATAGCTCTTGAGAAGGTCCAGCCTATAGTTCCGTCTGCCTTTAATACCCGGTGTTCCAGTTCAAATATCCGCTTGCCTTCAATAGCGGCAGCCGCGGTGGCCTTGACAAGCGCGCGGTCTTCACGATATGTATACGTTTCGACCCAATCGGCCATGGCTGTGCCGGCAGGGGTAAGAAAATCGCGTCCTTCAAGTTCACGCATAACCGTCCAGTCTGCATTCATGCGGTATACAACGTCTGATGAAGCATTCACCAGTGCCCGGAAACGGCTCTCGCTTTCTTCAAGCTTTTTACGGGCAACAACCTGCTCTGTAACATCGATGGCTACCTGAATCATGCCTGTTATGCGTCCGTCTTCCTTTAACGGACGATAAGCGATGTTATAATAATAATCCTCCATCATGCCCGTACGTTTATGCGACACACGTACTTCTGACTGGTCAAACGGGATACCTTCTCTATATACCTTTTCAACCTGCTCCCAGATGTATTGCCCTTTCAGCTCCGGCATCAGAGTAAGCAGCGGTATACCCACAATGTTTTCTTCGTGCCCTAATAATTTAAGCATAGACGTGTTCACCTGTTCAATCACCAGATTATCGCCCATCAGTACCAGTGTAGGAGCCGGGGTCTGGTCAATCATAGATTTCAGGCGGGCTCCGCTCGCTTCAATCTGCTTACGCCATTTCACCCGTTCTGTAACATCAACACCTATGCTGAGGATACCATCAATCTTACCGGTATTGTCATACAGTGCTTTCAGTGAAAAGGAATAATAACCATCTTTTACAACACCCTCTTTTTTAAAGGTGATAGGTATTTCTGAATAATTAGCAATACCCCCGTGTTCGTAAATATCTTTTACCAGCGTGATCATTCCCTGTGCTTCCAGTTCCGGCGCGGCTTCAGCAATGGGTTTGCCAATAATATCGTTACCCTTGTTCCAGTATTGCTGGGTAAGTTCATTTGCAATTTCAATGACCAGATCGTTCCCCCGGAACAACGTTGCAGCTACTGGTGCTTCCTGAAGCAGGTTACGGAAACGTGCTTCACTTTGCTTGAGATTTTCTTCTATACGTTTTATATCTGTAATGTCACGGGTTGTTCCTGCGATTGCTTCTACTTCTCCGCTTTCATTTAAAACCGGTACAAGGATATAATCGTACATGCGGCTGCCTAATTCCGCATGCGGAAAAGAAACTGTTCCGCGTATGGATTTTTTCGTAGCTTTTATTTCATCTATTTCACGTTCATGCATCTGTGCATGCCACTCTTCATACCCATTCTCCCGCAAGCCTTTTCCGATAGCTTCTTCCGCGGTTTTACCCCACATAGTGAGCAAGGCTTTATTGGCATACGTAAAACTATAATCGAGCCCGAACACATACACCAGATCAGGTGTATTGTTGGTAATGGAATTATAGAGACGCTCCTGCTTCTCTGCTGCATGCAGCGCTGCATTCAAAGAGATCTCTCCCTGTTTTGCCTCCGTTATATTTTCAAGTGTTACCACCAGCAGATCACCTTGCTTCACAGCGGTAAACCGAAACCAATAGTCCCCCCCGCTGACAACATAGGCCCATTCAAAGTTCGCCGTGATACCTGTTTCGGCAACTTGAATAAATTTCCCCAGAATATCATTTTCCTTTGCCATAGGAAAAACATTCGTATACAGTTTTCCTTTGTAATCTACATCACCAAC